>NZ_QLLC01000006.1 GCF_003350205.1 Brevundimonas bullata
GTTGCTGGTGGCCATTGCGACCAGGGTGCGGGCGCCCGAGGCGCTGATCCTGTTCGGGGTGGCGCTGTCGAGCTTTGCGGGGGCGCTGACGGCCCTGATATTCAACCTGTCGCCGTCGCCCATCGCCTCGGCTGAGGTGATGAACTGGCTGCTGGGCTCTGTGCAGAACCGCAGCTGGATCGACGTGGCCTGGGTGTCGCCGGCGCTGGCGGTGGCCGCTGTCTTTGCGGCGGGGGCGTCGCCGGGCTTGCGGATGCTGACCCTGGGCGGGGAAGCCGCGCGGGCGTCGGGTCTGTCGATGGGACGGATGCGGGTTCTGGCCTTGATCGCCTCGGCGGTAGCGGCGGGGGCGGCGGTGGCCGTGGCGGGGGTGATCGGCTTTGTCGGTCTGGCGGCGCCGCATCTGGTGCGGGCGGCGGTGCGCGGTGATCCGGGGCGGCTGCTTTGGCCCTCGGCGCTGGCGGGCGGGCTGATGCTGGTGCTGGCCGATCTGGCCGCGCGGCTGATGCCGACGGATCAGGAGCTGAAGCTGGGCGTGTTCACAGCCCTGGTCGGGGCGCCGCTGTTCGCCCTGATCGCCTGGCGCGCGGCGCGGGAGTGGCGGCTGTGAGCGCCTTGCTGGAGCTGGACGGCGTCGTGGCGCGCATCGGTGCGGCGACCGTGCTGGACGGGGTCAGCCTGTCGGTCGGGTCGGGTGAACTGGTCGCCCTGTGCGGGCCGAACGGGGCGGGCAAGTCCAGCGCCATACGCGCGGGGCTGGGACTGACGGCCTTGCACAGCGGCGTGGCGAAGCTGGGCAACGAGGATGTGCGGCGTCTGTCGGAGCGCGAACGCGGGACGCGGGCGGCCTATCTGCCGCAGGAGCGGCATACCGCGTGGAACCTGCCGGCCATCGAGGTGGCGGCGCTGGGCGCGCCCTTCCTGTCAGGCGCCGAGGCGCTGGAGCGGGCGAGTGCGGCGCTGGACGAGGTCGGGGCGGCCCATCTGGCGGAACGCGGCGTGGCCGAGATGTCGGGCGGCGAGCGGGCGCGGGTGCTGCTGGCGCGGGCGCTGGTGGTTCAGGCGCCCTTGCTGCTGGCCGATGAGCCGATCGCCGGGCTGGACCCGGACGCGCAGTTGCTGGTGCTGGAGCGGCTGCGGGCGCGAGCCGATGCGGGCGGGGGCGTGCTGGTCAGCCTGCACGACCTGACGCTGGCGGCGCGGGTCGCGGACCGGGTGGTGGTGCTGGACGCCGGGCGGGTGGTCGCGGATGCGGCGCCGGTCGAGGCTCTGTCGCCGGGGGTGCTGCGGTCGGTCTTTGGTCTGGGCGGGGTTTGGGTCGAGGGACCCGACGGGCCGCTGCTGGCGGGGCGGCGGCTTTCCGGCGGCGGCTGAGCGGCGGGCTGATTGCACTGTGCGGCGAAAAAAACAGTGCAATTGGTGCAATGGGCCGCCCTGCCACGCCGTCATTCTCGGGCTTGACCCGAGGATCGGACGGTCCGCCTGCGCGACCTTGGCGAGGGTGAGCGCGCCCTTGCGCTCGATCCTCGGGTCAAGCCCGAGGATGACGGCATTTGGGGAAGCGGGATCAGGTTGAGGGTATCGCTAGAGCGGCGTCGGAGGTTTCGCTGCAATGTCAAAGACCGGGAAGGCGATCCTAGCCCGGGTTCTGAGTGCGGCGCGCTGAAGGCTGGAAATGGGGCTGGAACGCCCGCCGTGGCTGGATCGGGCCTGCTGAAGATAAAAAGATGGCGGTCGCCCCTCTCGTGATCCGAAAGGGGCGATGCGCGCGTTACGGCTGATAGGAACGCGGGCCGCTGTTGGGCGGGGTGCCGCGGGCTAGGTCGGCGGACGGCGTCAGCGGGGCCGAGCCGCCGTTCAGGCGGGCCCGATAGACCTGCATGTTTTCCATCACCCGCATCATGTAGTTGCGCGTCTCGGTGAAGGGCGCGCATTCGATGAAGTCGATGGGATCGACCTGCTGGCTGCGCGGGTCGCCGCAGCGGGCCACCCATTGCGGCGGACGGGCGGGACCGGCGTTGTAGCCGACCGTCGCCAGCAGGGGCGAACCGCCGAAGTTGTTGGTCAGTTCCGCCAGATGATAGCTGCCCAGACGCATGTTGACGTCGGGGTCCCACAGTTGATCCGGCGAGAAGGGGAGGCCCATGCGGCGGGCTACGCCCTGGGCCGTGGCGGGCAGGAACTGCATCATGCCGCGTGCATCCGCCCCGGAGCGCGCCATGGGATCGAAGCTGGATTCCTGGCGCGTGATGGCCAGGGTGAACTCCAGCGGCGCCGCGCCCGAGGTCTGGGGCGGGATGCGCACCGGATACATGCGTTCAGGCATGACGAAGCCGCGCTGGCTGGCGGCGCGACCGACCATCATCGAGCCGAACTGGTCGCCATAGCCCTGCATCAGGTCGAACAGCTGCGACAGGTCGTAGGGCGAGGGCAGGGTGTCGTCGAGGTGATAGGCGAAGACCCGCATCAGGGTCTTTTCACCCGCCGCGCCCAGGATGCGGGTGGCGCGGACGACCTCATTGCTCTCGAAGCGGTTGACGTCCTCCGGCGTCGGGGCGGGTTCGCCGGGCAGGGTCAGGGTGGTGATCCCGGCCTTTTCGGCGGCGAGCTGGCCGTAGAAGGTCTGCCAGTGCTCCGCGCCCGCCTGATACCAGCGTTGGGCGCCCGCGCGGTCGCCGCGGGCCTCGGCGGCGCGGCCCAGCCAGTAGAGGGCGCGCCCCTGGGTGATCGGGGTGGAGGAGCTGTTGCGCAGGACCTCGAAGTGTTGGGCCGCGGTCGCGGGGTCGTTCAGCTTGGTCAGGGCGACCCAGCCGGCGAAGAACTCGGCGTCCACCTTGCGCTCGCCCGCGGGGAAGCCGTGGCCGTTCATGGCGGCGTAGGCGGCGCGGGGGTCGCCCTGTTGCAGGGCGTCGAGGAAGTAGTTGCGGCGCTCGCTCCACAGGGTGTCCTGGCCTTCCTTGTGCGAGGGGGCGGGGGGCAGGGCGGACAGCAGGGGGAAGGCCTCTGACTGGCGACCGGCCGAGCGCAGCAGGCGTGCGCGCTCCAGCACTACGGCCGGGTCATTGGCGACAGCGGGGCTGAGGCCGGCCACGAGGGCGTCGGGAGAATAGGCGGTGCGCAGGGCCATGACGGCGTTGGCGACGGCCTGACGGTCGGCGGGGACCATATAGACCATGGCGCGGGTCGCCGGGCCGTGCGGACCGAGCAGCAGCATGTTCAGCCGGGCGACATGATCGTCGGCGTTCAGCCATCCACCCCAGCGGTTGGCGATCGTGGATTGCTGCGCTTCTTCGAACGAACGGGTGCGCCACCAGTCGCGGATCAGGGCCTGGGCTTCGCGGCGCTGGCCTTTTTGCTCCAGGGCGCCGGCCAGGGCGATTGCGCCCTCGGCGGTCGTCGGGGCCGCGCCGTTGAAGAAGGCCAGAACTGCGTCCGGCGAGGCGTTTGCCATGCCCAGGGCGCGCTCGCCCGCCGCCCGGCGCGAATCACCGCGCGGCCAGTTGGCGAGGTCGGTTTGGGCGCGGGCCAGATCGGTGAAGGACAGTTGCTTGTCCGAAGTGTCGACCAGGGCCCATTCGACCAGCTTCCTCGCCGTGGGGTCGGAAATACGGCTCATGATCGACTGCGTGCCGATCACGTCACGGGCGCGGGCCGAGGCCAGACCTTGCTGGAACAGGGCCATGTCCTGGCCGCTGATGACGCCGTTCTGGCTGGAGGCATAGGGCGCAGGCGTGCTGTTCAGCACGTCCTGGGTTGGCGGAGTCAGAATCGCCAGGGCGGCGGCCACGGTCGTCGCGATCATCAGATGTCCGATCCTCATTCATCACTGGTTGCGGCCGAGCGGCGAGCAACCTACGCTCTCTGCCTCTTCAAAAGGGCGGCGTGCCGCCCGAAACTCCGCGCAGGTAACTTGTTTCAATGACCGCCCCCTTGTTCAAGGGCGTGATCACCGCCTTGATCACACCTCTTCGTGACGGAAACGTGGACGAAGGGGCTTTTGAAAAACTCCTGGAACGCCAGATCGCTGCCGGCGTCCATGGCGTGGTCCCTGTCGGCACGACGGGGGAGAGCGCCACCTTGCGCATGGACGAGCACAAGCGGGTGATCGAGCAGTGCGTGAACATCGCCGCGGGCCGCGTGCGCGTGATCGCCGGCGCCGGATCGAACGCCACCCATGAGGCCATCGAGCTTTCGGCCTTCGCCAAGCAGGTCGGGGCTGATGCGACCCTGGTGGTGACGCCCTATTACAACAAGCCGTCTCAGGAAGGCATGATCGCCCACTTCGAGGCGATTTCTGACGCCGTTCAGATTCCCATGATCCTCTACAACGTGCCGAGCCGTTGCGGGGTTGATCTGTCGAACGAGGCGGTCGCGCACCTGGCGAACAATCCGAACATCGTCGGCATCAAGGACGCGACCAGCGATATCTCGCGGGTCAGCTGGATGCGCAGCCATATCAACGGACCGTTCGACCTGATCAGCGGCGACGACGCCACCTGGCTGGGCTATGCCGCCAGCGGGGGCGTGGGCGTGATTTCGGTGACGTCCAATGTCGCGCCGGAAGCCATGGTCGCCATGTATGACGCGGTTGCGGCGGGCGACTACGCGACGGCGCGGACCTGGCAGGACCGTCTGATCAGCCTGCACAAGGCCCTGTTCCTCGACAACTCGCCGTCGCCGGCCAAGTACGCCCTGGCGAAGCTGGGCCTGTGCAGCGAGGAAGTCCGCCTGCCGCTGTCGCTGACCCGCGACGCCGTCAAGCCGCAGATCGACCAGGCCATGGCGGAAGCCGGGGTTAGCTGATGTCCGCTGATGCGCCCAAGAAGGTGATCGCCGAGAACCGGCGCGCGCGCTTCGACTATTTCCTTGAGGACTATATCGAGGCCGGAATCCAGCTGCTGGGGACCGAGATCAAGGCGCTGCGCGACGGTCGGGCCAATATCGCCGAAAGCTATGCGGCGGTGGAGGGGCGCGAGATCGTCCTGATCAACTCGGACATTCCGCCCTACAAGCAGGCCAATCGCTTCAATCACGAGCCGCGCCGCCACCGGAAGCTGCTGCTGCACCGCAAGCAGATCGACAAGCTGATCGGCGCCGTCCAGCGTGATGGACGGACCATCATTCCGGTCCGGCTGTACCTGAACGAAAAAGGCAAGGCCAAGCTGGAGATCGCTCTGGCCAAGGGCAAGAAGCTGCACGACAAGCGCGAGGCCTCGGCTGAGCGCGACTGGCAGCGCGACAAGGCCCGCCTGATGCGCGACAAGGGCTGAGTTTGCGGTACCGCTTTGCGGCGGGACCGACGCGCGATAAACGACGATTTCATGGGGCGCGTCTTGCGGAGTTCACGGTGAAGATAGCCGAACGCTGGTTCGTTATGGCGGGCGTCGCCTTGCTTGGCGGCATCGCTCTGGCCGGGCTGGTCGTGGCCGTCTATGCGGCCTGGGTTCTGCATGACATGCCGGATGCGTCCGAGCTGGCGGACTATCGCCCGGCGACGGCCACGCGCGTCTTTGCGGGCGACGGGACCCTGATAGGCGAATTCTCGGACGAACGCCGAATCTACGTCACCTATGACCAGGTGCCGGAGCAGGTGATCCACGCCTTCCTGGCCGCTGAAGACAGCCACTTCTTCCAGCACGGCGGCATAGACGTGTCCGGCATCGGCCGGGCCATGTTCAAGAACGTCTTCAATGTCGTGTCGGGGCGGCGGCTGGAGGGCGGTTCGACCATCACCCAACAGGTGGCCAAGAACGTCCTGCTGACCAACGAATCCAGCCTGAACCGCAAGCTGAAAGAGGCGATTCTTTCGAGCCGTCTTGAAGCGACCCTGACCAAGGAGCAGATCCTTGAGCTGTATTTGAACGAGATCTACCTCGGCTATCGCTCCTATGGCGTGGCCTCGGCGGCCTACAACTATTTCGGCAAGTCGCTGAATCAGCTGACGCCGGATGAGGCGGCCTTCCTGGCGGCCCTGCCCAAGGGGCCGAACAACTATAATCCGAAACGCCACCCCGAGGCCGCCAAGGGCCGCCTCGACTGGGTTCTGGGCGAGATGGCCGACAACAAGTGGCTGTCGCAGGAAGAGTTGGCGACGGCCCTGGCGCGGCCGCTGAACACCCGTGCGGCGCCGCGTCGGGCCGAATACGCCGACGCCGACTTCTTCGTCGAGGAGGCGCGCCGTCGCGCCATCGGCCTGTTCGGTCAGGAAGAGGTCAACCGCGGCGGCTATTACCTGCGCACGACGCTGGACCCCAAGCTGCAGTCCGCCGCGCGCGATGCCCTGATGAACGGCCTGGAACGCTATGACCGCCGCCACGGCTGGCGCGGCGCCTGGGGCACGACCGATTTCGCACCGGGCTGGCAGGCCGCCGCCCTGAAGAAGAACACCCCGCCGGAACGCCGCACCTGGCAAGCCGCCGCCGTCGAAAGCGTCAGCGGCAACAATGTGCGCGTCCGTTCGGCCAAGGATGACCGCACGGGTTCGCTGATCGTATCCGACGCCGCCTGGGCCAACGCCAACCGTCCGCTGAAGCGCGGCGACCTGATCTTTGTCGAACCGCAAGGCGGCCAGTATGCGCTGAAGCAGGTGCCGGCGGTGAACGGCGCCCTGGTGGCCATCGAGCCGCAGTCGGGCCGGGTCCTGGCCATGGTCGGCGGCTATTCCTACGCCCTGTCCAGCTTCAACCGCGCGACCCAGGCCAAGCGTCAGCCGGGCTCGGCCTACAAGCCCTTCGTCTATGCGGCGGCGCTGGAGGGGGACTTCAACCCGGCCAGCATCGTTCTGGACGCCCCGATCAGCTTCCCCGGCGGCGCCAACGGCGGTCGCTGGACGCCTGAGAACTACAGCCGTCAGTACTATGGCCCCCAGACCGTTCGTCGCGGGCTGGAGCTGTCGCGCAACGTCATGACCGTGCGTCTGGCCCAGGCGGTAGGTATGAGGAACATCGTCGATCTGTCCAAGAAGATGGGCGTGGTCGACGACATGTCGCCTAACCTGGCTATGTCGCTGGGGGCAGGGGAGACGACGCCCTATCGCATCACCGCCGCCTACGCCGCCTTCGTCAACGGCGGTCGCCGGGTCGATCCCTATTTGATCGAGATGGTGCAGGACCGGAACGGCCAGACCATCCACCGCGCCGACCGTCGCCAGTGCCGCGACTGCGGCCGGGGCTTCAGCGGCCAGGAGTCGCCGCGTCTGCAGGATCGCGGGACCCAGGTCATCGACCCGATCACCGCCTATCAGATGAGCTCCATGCTGGAAGGCGTCATCCAGCGCGGCACCGGGGCCGGGGCGCGCAGCCTGGGTCCCTGGGTTGGCGGCAAGACCGGCACCACCAACGAATACCGCTCGGCCTGGTTCGTCGGCTTCTCCAGCGACATCGTGGTCGGCGTCTTCGTCGGCTTTGACGACAACCGCTCGCTCGGCGGCGGCGAGGCCGGTGCGGCGACCGCGGTGCCGATCTTCACCGACTTCATGACGGTCGCCCTGAAGGAACGCCCCGCGCGGCCCTTCGTGCGCCCCAAGAACGCCGTCTTCCGCACGGTCAACGGCATCGAGGAAGCCTTCCGTCCGGGCACTGAGCGTCAGATCCGTGAAGAGGCGCCGCGTCCGGTTCAGCCAGTGGGTCCGCAGAACTATAACGACGTGATCCGCCGCGAGCAGGAAGCTGCGCAGGCCCCTGCGGCCGCGGCGCCGGCGGTCGTCGCGCCCCCGCCGCCGAAGAAGCAGCCCGCCGAGGACTTGAGCGGGCTCTATTGAACCTCTAGTTAGGCCCATTAATCCGGCGCGCCTGTTCGCAGGCGCGCCGTTTATTTTCGTTGCTTTCCCTATCGGTCCGCACGCGGTGCGGCCCTGCTTAAGGGAAGGCGTTGTTTCGCAGGAGATTGCGATGAGACCGGATGTCGAGGCCATGAAGGCCGACATCGAGCAGAGCGCCGCTCTGCTCAGGAGGCGTCTTTGACTGGGATGTCTCGCTTCGAAAACTGGATGAGCTGAACGCTCGGGTCGAAGATCCGACCCTTTGGGACAACCCGGAACAGGCCCAGGCCGTCAGCCGCGATCGCTCGCGTCTGGAAGCCCAGATCAACAGCGTCCGTGAACTGGAAAGCGCCCTGGAAGAGGGCGTCATGCTGGCTGAAATGGCCGATGAAGAGGGCGACGAGGCCACCCTCGAGGAGGCTCGTGAACAGCTGCGCGCCGTGAAGGAACGCGCCGCGCGCGCCGAACTGGAAGCCCTGCTGTCCGGCGAGGCCGACGGCAACGACGCCTATCTGGAAGTGAACTCCGGCGCCGGCGGCACCGAGTCCAACGACTGGGCCGGGATGTTGCTGCGCATGTACTCACGCTGGGCCAAGGCCCACGGCTATGAGGTCACGATCGAGGCCATGGAAGAGGGTGAACAGGCGGGGGTCAAGTCGGCCACCATCCTGATCGAGGGACCCAACGCCTATGGCTGGCTGAAGTCGGAATCGGGCGTGCACCGCCTGGTCCGCATCAGCCCCTATGACGCGGCGGCCAAGCGGCACACCAGCTTCGCCTCTATCGGCGTCTCGCCGGTCGTGGACGATACGATTGAGATCGACATCAACCCGTCGGACGTGCGCACCGACACCTATCGCGCGTCCGGCGCGGGCGGTCAGCACATCAACAAGACCGACTCGGCGGTGCGACTGACGCACATTCCGACCAATACGGTTGTGGCCTGTCAGGCCGGTCGTTCGCAGCACCAGAACCGCGACATGGCGTGGAAGATGCTGCGAGCCCGTCTGTACGAACTGGAGCTGCAGAAGCGCGAGGCGGCGGCTCAGGCCCTGGCGGACGCCAAGACGGACATCGGCTGGGGACACCAGATCCGATCCTACGTCCTGCAGCCCTATCAGATGGTGAAGGACCTGCGGACCGAGGTCGAGACTTCGGATACGCAAGGGGTTCTGGACGGCGATCTGGACGCCTTCATGGGCGCCGCCCTGGCGGCCCGGGTCGGCGAGACCCGCGACGGGAACTAAAAAAGGGGCGGCCTGCGGGCCGCCCCTTTTCATATGTGCGAGGCGCCGGATCAGGCGGCGGGCTTGGCCTCGACTTTGTCGGTTTTGGGGGCGGCGAGAGCGGCGGGCTTTTCCGGGGCGTCCAGCATGGAGGCGCCGGGCGTGTCGCGCTTGGCCTGGGTGCAGCGGCCCTGGAACCAGGCGCCTTGTTCGATGGACAGTTGCTCCTGAGTGATGTCGCCTTCGATACGGGCGGTGGTGAACAGCTTGACCTGCTTGGCGACGATGGCGCCCGAGACACGACCGCGCACATCCAGAACGTCGGCGTGGACCGTACCCTCGACCGAGCCGCCTTCGCCGATGGTGACGCGCACCACGCGGATGTCGCCCTTCAGCGAGCCGTCGACCTGAAGTTCGCCTGCGCCCGAGATGTTGCCTTCATATTTCACGCCGGACGACAGGGTCGACAGGCTGGACGAACGCGAGGCGGCGGGGCGCGACGGTTCAGACGCGCGCGGCGCGGTGGCCGAGGCCGAAGGCGCGGCGGTCGGCGCAGGCTCCGGCGCGGGCGGGATGCCCAACCCGCCGGACGGGCCGTTGTCGAAGGGTTTGCTCTTGTTGAACATGGTGCTCTCCGCATCTCGCCAGCAAGGCCGGCCTAATCCTACTGTTAGCCCCTTGGGCGGCAGTTAGGGTCAGGTTGGCGACCGAGGCAAGCTTGGCCTCAGAGCATTGCGTGGATCAAAGCGCCCGTCAGAGAGATTGAGCCGCTTCGAGCACCTGTTCGGCGTGTCCCTTGACCTTGACGTTGCGCCAGACGCGGCGGACCAGGCCCGCGCCGTCGATCAGGAAGGTGGCGCGTTCGACGCCCATATATTCACGGCCATAGAGCTTCTTCATCACCCAGGTTCCGTAGGGCTCGCAGACCACGCCGTCCTCGTCCGAGCCGAGAATGACCTTGAGGTCGTGCTTGGCCTTGAAGCGGTCCAGCTTCTTCACCGCATCGCGCGAGACGCCGATGACGACGGTGTTGGCGGCGGCGAACTGGTCGGCCAGGGCCGAGAAGTCCAGACCCTCGGTCGTGCAGCCGGGTGTGTCGGCCTTGGGGTAGAAGTAGAGGACCACCGACTTGCCCTCCAGGCCGGCCAGGGTGACGCGGCCGTCGCCGTCGGTGGCGAGATCGAACGCGGGGGCGGCTTGGCCTTCGGTGATGTCGGTCATTTTTGATCTCCGCTCATCCCGGCGGACGCCGGGACCCGGTGAGAGCCCCGACGACGCCGGTTGAGTAATTTGCAGCGAAACCAAGGGCTGCGTTTGAAGCCAAAGCACTGGGTCCCGGCGTCCGCCGGGATGAACGGGTTAAACGGGGCGCACCAGGACGATTTTCTTCTTGCCGGCGGCCAGCTTGAACACGCCTTCGGCGTTGACGTCGGCGTCTTCGATCAGGCGCGCGCCGTCGGCGATGGCTTCGTCGTTGAGGCGCAGACCGCCGCCCTGGGCCAGGCGACGGGCCTCGCCGTTGGAGGTGCTGAGCCCGGCCTTGGTGACGACGGCGGCGATCATGGCGCCGATCACCTCATCACGCGGCAGCTCGACGGTGGGCAGGTCGGCCGAAAGCTGGCCCTTTTCGAAGGCGGCCTCGGCGGCGGCGCGGGCGGCGTGGGCGGCCTCCGAGCCGTGCAGCATGGAGGTGGCGGCGTCGGCCAGGGCCTTCTTGGCCTCGTTGATGCCGGCGCCTTCCAGCGTCTCATAACGCTCGATCTGGTCGAGCGGCATATCGGTGAACAGGCGCATGAAGCGGCCGACATCGCCGTCTTCGGTGTTGCGCCAGTATTGCCAGTAGTCAAACGGCGAAAGGGCGTCGGCATTCAGCCAGACTGCGCCGCCCACGGTCTTGCCCATCTTCTGGCCAGAGGCCGTCGAGAGCAGGGGCGTGGTCAGGCCGAAGGCCGATTTTTGATCGACTTTTCGGGTCAACTCGACGCCGTTGATGATGTTGCCCCACTGGTCCGAGCCGCCCATCTGCAGGGTGCAGCCGTAGCGACGGTTCAGCTCCAGGAAGTCGGTCGCCTGCATCAGCATGTAGTTGAACTCGAGGAAGGTCAGCGGCTGTTCACGCTCAAGGCGCAGCTTGACCGAGTCGAAGCTCAGCATCCGATTAACGGTGAAATGGGTGCCGTAGTCGCGCAGGAATTCCAAATAGCCCAGTTTTGACAGCCATTCGTCGTTGTCGACCATCACCGCATCCGTCGGGCCGTCCCCGAAGGTCAGAAACTTCTCGAACACGCCTTTGATGCCAGCGATGTTTTCGGTGATCTTTTCTTCGGTCAGCAGAGGGCGCTGGGTGTCCTTGAACGACGGATCGCCGACCTTGGTCGTGCCGCCGCCCATCAGGACGATCGGCTTGTGGCCCGCCTGTTGGAGGCGGCGCAGCAACATGATCTGGATCAGGTGGCCGACGTGCAGGCTCGGCGCCGTAGCGTCAAAGCCGATGTAGCCAGTGACCACGCTGGAGCTGGCCGCCTCGTCCAGTTCGACGGGGTGGGTGATCTGGTGGATATAGCCGCGCGCCTGCATCAGGCGCAGGAAGTCGGATTTGAAGGCTTGGTCGGTCATGGACGGCTCCGTAGCAGGGATGCCGGCGGCCGTCTTCCTTACCGAGGAAGTCGCACCGCCAGCGAAGGCGGCACGAGATCGCGGCCGCTCGCTAGCTCAGCGAACGGTAATACAGGCCGGAAATGGCGCGGGCGGCGATCATGGGCGCTAGCTACGGCGTGCGTGACGTGGCAGTCAACCCGCCATGACGACCTCCTCCTCGACAAAGACCCTTCGCGTGCTCGGTTTCATGACCGGCACCTCGCTCGACGCCGTGGACATGGCGGTGATCGAAACCGACGGCGAAAACATCATCAGCTTCGGCCCCGCGGGCGAGATGAAGCTGGACGCCGAGACGCGCGCCATCGTCGAGGACGCCATCGAGGACGCCCTGGACTGGGAGCGTGACGAGGAAGAACCCGACAGCTTCGAGGACGCCCGCATGGCGGTGGCCGACGCCCACCTGGCGGCGGCGCTCAGTTTCATGGCGGTAAACGGCGTCAAGGCCAGCACCCTGGATCTGATCGGGGTGCATGGCCAGACGGTTCTGCACGAGGCGCCGACGCCGGACCTGCCGGGCCGCACGGTGCAGTTGATCGACGCCCTGAGCGTGGCCGAGGGGCTGGGCGTGCGCACGGCGTATGATTTCCGCAGCGCCGACGTCGCGGCGGGCGGGCAGGGGGCTCCGCTGGCCCCAGTCTATCACGCGGCCCTGGTGCGGAAATCAGGTCTGTGCGGGCCGGTCGCGGTGCTGAACCTGGGCGGGGTGGGGAACATCACCCTGGTCCGCGCCGATGGGGGGCTGGAGGCCTTCGACACCGGGCCGGCCAACGGCATGGTGGACCTGCTGGTGCAGTCGCGCGGCAAGAAGCGCATGGACGAAGGCGGCAGGCTGGCGGCGGCGGGGACCGTCGATCAGTCCGCGCTGGCGGCCTATCTGGCGCATCCGTATTTCGCCTCGACGGGGCCGAAGTCTCTGGATCGGTTTGACTTCTCGCTGGACCCGGTTGCGAGCCTGTCGCTGGAAGACGCGGCGGCGACGCTGACGGCCTTTGCGGCCGAGGCGGCAGCGCTGGGCGTGGGGCGCTGTTCCGAGAAGCCGACCAAGGTCGTGGCCTGCGGCGGCGGACGGCATAATCCAGTCCTGCTGGCGGCGATCCGCGAGCGTGCGGGCGTGCCGGTGACGACCGCCGAGGACGAGGGCTGGCGCGGGGATTCCATCGAGGCCGAGGCCTTCGCCTTCCTGGCCGCGCGCTGCCTGCTGGGCCTGCCGATCAGCTTCCCCGGCACGACGGGCGTGGCCGAGCCCCTGACCGGCGGCCGCATCGTGGAGCCCGGCGAGCCGTGAGCCTGATGCAGTCCCAACGCTTTTGGGGCGTCGCCAGCGGTCTGGCGGCGGGCGCTCTGTGGGGGCTGGTCTTCCTGGCGCCCAAGGTCGCGCCGGAGGCTTCGCCGATGATGCTGACGGCGGGGCGCTATCTCGCCTATGGCCTGATCGCCGCCCTGCTGATCGCGCCGCGCTGGCGGCGGGTCACGGCGGCGCTGGATTTCAAGGCGTGGCGGGCGCTGGCCTGGCTGAGCCTGGCCGGGAACATCGTCTATTTCGTCTTCCTGGTGGTCAGCGTCCATTTCGCGGGGGTCGGGGCCTCGGCCCTGATCGTCGGCATGGTGCCGGTCGTGGTCGCTCTGTGGGGGCTGAAGGACAAGGATTCGCCGCCGTTGAAACGCGTGGCGCCGCCGATCGCGGTCGCGGCCCTGGCGGTCGGCCTGATCGGCTGGGAGTCCATGAGCCAGGGCGGCGGGGCGGGCCACGACGGGGCTCAGATCCTGATGGGTCTGGTCTGTGCGCTGGCGGCCCTGTTGTCCTGGTCGGCCTTCGCCATCGGCAACAGCCGCTGGATGGGGCGGCTGCCCGAGGTTTCTCCTCACGACTGGTCGCTGCTGACCGGGGTGGTGACGGGTGGTTTCGCCCTGGTGCTGGCGGTTCCAGCATTGCTGACCATGGGCGTCTGGTCAGGCGAGGCCTGGGGGCGGTTTCTCGGCGTCAGCGTGGGCGTGGCGATCTTCGCCTCCATCATCGGCAATGCCTTCTGGAACCAGGCCAGCCGTCTGCTGCCCCTGACCATGCTGGGCCAGATGATCGTGTCCGAGACCCTGTTCGCCTTCCTCTACGGCTTCCTGTGGGAAGGGCGCGGACCGACCGTGATCGAGATCGCCGCCATGATCCTGATGGTGGTCAGCGTCGTCTGGTGCGTTCGCGCGCATCGCCTGGGGGCGATCCTGAGTGAGCACTAGGATGGAACAGATATTTATCGTCTAAGATATATTATGCGAAATTGAAGCGTAACAGAGTTCCTCCAGCTGGAACCAAAGCGATCACGGCCCCGTTGGTCGCACGGCTGAGCTGCAAGGGGTTGTGCGATGAACGTCGACGTCATCGAGGATTTCGGTGCGCTCAGGAGCGTGCGCGACGACTGGGACGCCGCCTATGCGGCCGACCCCGAGGCGAGTTTTTTCATGTCATGGAGCTGGATCGCGGACTGGCTGGCGGTGCGCCAGACAGTCTGGCTGGTGCTGGCGGCCAAGCCGACCCAGGCGGATGATCGCTATGTCGCCTTCCTGCCCCTGCGGCTACGAGTGCATTTTGACAAGGCGCGAGGCTTCTTCAACGTGGTCTATCTGGCCGGCAGCGGATTTTCCGACCACGCGGGCGTTCTGACCCATCCCGATTTCGAGGCAGAAGCGGTTTCAGCCTTCACTGATTTTCTGCGAAAAAAGCTCAGCTGGACCAAGCTGATCATGAGCAACTTGTGGATGTCCGACAGGCGCCGCCGGCTCTTTTTGGCGGCTTTTGACCCGCTTCGTTTCGTCCACAAGGATATCGAGTATCTCGACAAGATCACGAATACGGACGTCAGCGTTTGCCCGTTTGTCGCCTTGCCGTCTGATTGGGACGCCTATCTGACGAAACTGAGCGCCAACAACAGGCAAAAGATTCGCCGCTGGCTGCGCAAGGTCGAGGCGGGCGAAGAGTACGACATCACCGCGTCCAACGACGAAACCTTTGCCCGCGACATCGACATTCTGCTTGGCTTTTGGAAGACCAAATGGGCGCATCGCAAGGGCGCTAGAACCGATGACATCGCCCAGTATAATCGCGCCATGCTGATGCGTTGCGCACAGAACGGGACCCTGTTCCTGCCAGTGTTTCGGCACAGGGGGCGTCCGGTGGCGGCCTTGGCGATCCTGGTCGACGCCGCCAAGAAAACGATGCTCTTCTTCATCGCCGGTCGGGACGAGACCTATGACGAGGCGCCTGCGGGCTACCTATTGCATGCCTACAGCATCCGCCACGCCATCGCCCAGGGGTACGCCACCTATGATTTCCTGCGAGGCGACGAGCCCTATAAGTACCTGTTCGGCCCGCAGGAACGGCGATTGAAGGCCTGTTCCGTGACGACCAGAAACGGTCGCAACCTGGGCGGCGTGCCGGACCCGCGCGGTCTGGAGGCCATGCGCGACAAAGCGTTCGAATTCGACAAGAAGGACGAGATCGCCGTCGCCGAGCGAGCTTATCGCCAAATCCTGGCCCTGCAGCCGGACGATGCGTTGACGCTTTACCGCCTGGGCCGCTTGTTGGCGAGGCAGGGCGATCACACCGAGGCCGCGCGGCTGTTCTCCCGCTCGGTGGCGGTCGAGCCGGCGGGTGAACACGCCTGGCTGAAGCTGGCGCATTCGCTGCACGCCTTGGGGGATGAGGTTGCGGCGCGCAATGCTTGTCGCGAAGTCCTCCGCTTGCAGCCGAAGAATGAAGAGGCCGAGCGGCTGATCCTGCAACTCGCCCTTTCTGCTCCAAGGGCGCTCACCATCGCCAAGCCATTGTCGGCTCAAGGCGAGCAGATACCCGTCTGGATGCGCCCTGCCCCGCCCGTATGGGGCGTTCCTCAATCAGAAATCGTCCGTGCGACCGCAAGGTCTTGAAGGTCGCGGCTGACCAACAATGCCGTGTCCGTGACCGTCGAACGTTCAAATGACGGTATTGTCGCTCAATTTGAGCAAAGCCGACGGCAACGAACGAATACTGCGCCTGTAAACCGGACGGTAACTTAGGTTGTTAGGGAGTGTGGCCCTAAAGGGCGACTGCTTAAACAAAGGCAATGGCTGGGGAACTAGGACTCGAACCTAGAATGACGGTACCAAAAACCGTAGTGTTACCATTACACCATTCCCCAGCAGGATCAGTGCGCCGCCGCAGTTCGTTGCGGCGAGGAGCGGTGAGATACGCCAAGCTTTTCGGGGATGCAACACTGAAAACAAAAGAATTTTCATTGAGCGGCGACTTTTTAAAAACCACAAATTCCCCGCTTGCGAGGTCCGAAACACGTGGCTATAAGCCCCCTCCTCGGCGCAACAACGGCCTCTGGCCTGCGTCGGGTAAAATGTCGGAGTGTGGCTCAGTCTGGTAGAGCACTGCGTTCGGGACGCAGGGGTCGGAGGTTCGAATCCTCTCACTCCGACCATTTTTCCTCACATCATCAGATGATTTCCCCCTCGCGGGGCCGTGCATTTGTTCGCGCGCGAGCTAAGCTCGGCGGCATGAATACGCTGATTGAACCCGCTGACGTCGTCGCTTTCTGGATCGAAGCCGGACCCGAAAAGTGGTTCGCCAAAGACGCCGCCTTTGATGCGGCCTTCACTGCGCGATGCCGCGACACGCATTTCGCCGCCGCCCGTCGAGAACTTGACGCCTGGGCCGAGACGCCTGAAGGCGCGCTGGCCCTCATCCTCGTGCTGGACCAACTGCCGCGCAACGCCTTCCGCGACACTGCGCATATGTTCGCCACTGATCCGTTGGCCCTGATGTTCGCCAAGGCGGCTATTGCGGCGGGCCATGACCGAGGGGTGGCGGGCGAGCTGCGCCCCTTCATCCTGATGCCGCTGATGCACTCCGAATCCCTGGCGGATCAGGATGAGCTTCTGACCCTGCTGGACGAGGCCGAGGCGCCCGAGACCTTCAAGTTCGCCGTCATCCATCGCGACATCATCGCCCGCTTCGGACGCTACCCGCATCGCAACGCCTGCCTGGGTCGCGAAACAACGGCGGAGGAAGCGATCTTTTTGAAATCCGGTGGGTTTGCTGGCTAAACCGGCAAGACCACGGTTGAAGTTTCCGTATGGCAAAGCTAGAGAAATGAGGCTTTTTCAACAACCATAAGCCAGAATCATGCCTCATTTTGCACGCGGCCTGACCGCTGTCGCCGCCTTGACCGTCATGCTGACGACGCCGGCCGAAGCGCAGATCTTCGGTCGCCGCAGCAATAGCGCGGACGCTTCGGTGATCAACGAGACGCCGCGTTGCACGCAAAACCTGGGCACGGTGACGATCGCCGACACTCAGAGCGCTCTGTTCAGTCAATTGGGCGTGGGCGCGCCGTCCGAGCTGCTGCGTTATCTGGTCCGCGAATCCGGCTGCTTCACCTTGATCGAACGCGGTCCGGGCATGGACGTGGTTGAGCGCGAGCGCGGTCTGGGCGCCGCCGGGCGTATCCGCACCGCGGATTTCGTCCTAGTCGCCGAACTGGCCAATCCGATCGAGGCGGACAGCGGCGACAGCGGTCGCGGGCTGCTCGGCTCCCTGGCTTCCAGCGGCGGGCGCTTGCTGCTGCAAGCCGGCGTCGCGGCGGTCACTCAGGGCCAAGGGGCCGATATGGGAGCCGGCATGGCCCAGATGCTCTCCGCAGGCGCCAACGTCGCCGGCAATCAGCTGGATCAGGCGCTGAGCAATCGCACGGTCGACGCCATCAAGGACCTGAAGAAGGACCTCGCCAAGGGCAAGGAAGACGCCCAGGTCGTCTTTTCCCTGTCCAGCGTGCCCCTGGCCGAGACGGTCGGCTACACTCGCGCTGTCGCCAACAAGGACGACTGGCGCCGCCTGCGCATCCGCGACAATCATTTCGGCGGCCGTGTCGGCGCCGGCTATGAGACCGAGGATGAGGGCAAGACCCTGGCCCTGGCCTTCGTGCGCGGCTACGCCGACCTCGTGACCAGCCTGGGCGGCACGGGCTCGACCGTCCCGGAAGTCACCCTCGCCAACCGCGAGGCGCTCCGCGCCGAGGCGGCTGCGCAAGAAGCCAAGACCGCCCGCCCGACCCGTGGAGGTCAGGAACAGCGCAGCGCCGTGCGTCCCGCCGTCACGCGCTACGCACTGGCCAGGGCGTCGGTCCTGCGCAGCGCGCCAGACGGCGATGTCGTTCGCACCATGGCCGCTGAGGACACCGTCTTCCCGACGGGCGCCCAGGACGGCGACTGGGTCGAGGTTCTGGACGCCGACGACAACGTCGGCTGGCTCCAGCGCGATCGCCTGGCGACCGAAGACTGAACACCAAGCACTGAACACCGTCCTGCCCTCTCGCATCAGAGCGGCAGCGCTTGAATATCCCAGGAGTTTTCCCCTTGAATATCCGTATGATGGCCCCTGCCCTGGCCGCGCTCATGGCCGCCTCCGTCCTGCCGACCGCGTCTGAAGCCCAGGCGCGTCGCAGCGGCGCCCAACGCACCCAGGACGCACAGATGGCGCAAATCCCGCGCTGCGCCCGCAGCCTGGGCACGGTTACGCTGGCTGACGGCCAGTCCGACTATTGGCGCGAGTTGCAGCTTTCGCCGCCGCAAAGCCTGCTGCGCGTGGTGATCCAGCGCTCGGGCTGCTTCACCCTGGTCGACCGCGGCATGGGCATGAGCGTCGCCCAGCGCGAACGTGAACTGGCTTCCGGCGGCGACCTGCAACGCGGCTCCAACGTCGGCGGCGGCCAGGTGCGGGCGGCGGACTTTGTCCTGGTCGGCGAGATCGCCAGCCAGAACGCGAACTCGGGCGGCAGCGCCCTGGCCGGCCTGGCCGGCGCCGCCATCGGCGGACGCGCCGGCGCCATCGTCGGCGGTCTGCGCACACGCCGGATGGAGGCCAATACGGTCCTGTCCCTGACCAACGTCCGCACCTCGGAAACCGCCGCCGTGGCCGAGGGCTACGCTTCCAAGAGCGACATGAGCTGGGGTCTGGGCGCTGGCGGCTTCGGCGCGGGCGCTCTCGGCGGCGGCAGCTACGAGAACACCGAGATCGGCCGCATCGTGTCGCAGGCCTTCATCCAGGCCTATACCGACATGGTCATGCAGATGGGCGGGCTGGAAGGCGGCTCGCCGGCTCAGGAAGCGCCGGTCCAGACCTACACGGTCCAGCAGGCCGCCACCCTGCGCTCCAGGCCGAACGGCGGCTCGGTCGTGCGCGCCCTGCCCGCGGGCCTGCGCCTCTATCCGACCGGAAATCGCGACGGCGTCTGGTGGGAGGTGCTCGACGACAACGACAACCTCGGCTGGGTGCTGAACGAGCGTCTGGCTCCCGGTCGCTGATCCCGGCCGAACCGACCAAATGGAAGAGCGCCCGCCGATCCCATCGGCGGGCGCTTTTCTGTCGCCCTCTCACGACCGCTCATCCCGGCGGACGCCGGGATCCAGTAAGAGCCACTGCACACAGAGCCGAAATGACCTGGATGCAGCCAAAGGACTGGATCCCGGCGTCCGCCGGGATGAGCGGGGATAAGGAACCCGACTTTTCTGTGAGCAAGCGAATCGGACGTCTGCCCAGCGACACGAATCAGAGGCATCCTCTCTTCCCATGACCGCCGCTCTCGCCCTCGCCGATCTGGAAACCCGCAGCGGGGCGGCCCCGGCCGATCACCCCGAATGGCAGTATCTCAACCTGCTGCGCGACATCCTCGACAACGGCGTGCGCCGCGACGACCGTACCGGCACCGGCACGCTCGGCGTCTTCGGTCGGCAGATCCGGTTTGACCTGTCCAAGGGCTTTCCGCTTCTGACCACCAAGAAGCTGCACACGCGCTCGATCTTCATCGAGCTGCTGTGGTTCCTTCGCGGCGACACCAATATCGGCTGGCTCAAGGACAACGGCGTCGGCATCTGGGACGAATGGGCGGACGCAAATGGCGACCTCGGCCCCGTCTATGGCAAGCAGTGGCGCTCCTGGGCCTCGCCGAACGGCCAGAGCATCGACCAGATTCAGAAGCTGATCCACGGTCTCAAGACCAACCCCAACAGCCGCCGCCACATCGTCAGCGCCTGGAACCCGGCTGACGTGGACGACATGGCCCTGCCGCCCTGCCACTGCCTGTTTCAATTCTTCGTCGCGGACGGAAAGCTGAGCTGCCAACTGTATCAGCGCAGCGCCGACGTCTTCCTCGGCGTGCCGTTCAACATCGCCTCCTACGCCCTGCTGACCCTGATGCTGGCCCAGGTGCTGGGGCTTGAGCCCGGCGACTTCGTCCACACCTTCGGCGACGCCCACCTGTACCTGAACCATCTGGAGCAGGCCGAGCTGCAACTGACCCGCCAGCCCCTGCCCCTGCCTACCCTGACCGTCGCGCCCAAATCCGACCTGTTCGCCTATGAGCTGTCGGACTTCGTGCTGAGCGACTACGCGCCCTGGCCGCATATCAAGGCCGCCGTCGCGGTCTGACCCCCATGAAGATCGCTGACCTCAAGGCGGACGTCCTCCGCATCTCCGACATCTATGCGCGTGAGCATTCCATCGACCGTGACCGCGACTGGGCCTTGCTGAAGCTGCAGGAAGAACTGGGTGAACTGACCAAGGAGCACCTGAACCTTTCAGGTCGCGCCCGAGGCAAGCCCGACGCCGAGGCCCTGGCCGACGAAGCCGCCGATGTCCTGGGGATGCTGCTCATCTACTGCGAGCGCGCCGGGATCGACATTGAAACCGCCATGCAACGCAAATGGCTGAAGTGGCTTGAGCCTGAAGCGCTCAAGACCGAAGCGTAAACTCCCGTAACGCCGTCTGGCGAGCGCCAGAGACTCGGCGCACCCTCCCCTGATCCGCGTTGATGCGGGGGCATGAAACGGGAGGGTTGTCATGTTGAAGAAGTTTGCGGCCGAACTGGTCGGGACGATGGTGCTGGTGCTGTTCGGGTGCGGGGCCGCTGTGCTGGGCGGGTTCGACCATGTGGGGCAGTTGGGCATCGCCCTGGCCTTTGGCTTCGCCATTATCGCCATGGCCTATGGCATTGGGCCGGTGTCGGGCTGTCACGTCAATCCGGCGGTCAGCCTGGGCGTCTTCGTCGCCGGACGGATGAGCGCCAAGGACATGCTGATCTACTGGATCGCCCAGTTCATCGGCGCCGTCATCGGCGCGGCCATCCTCGGCCTGATCGCCAAGACCGGCTTCGCCAGCCTGGGGCAGAACGGCTTCGACGCCGGGTCGCCGGGCGGATACGGTCTGCACGCCGCCCTGATCTTCGAGGTCGTGGCGACCGCCATCTTCATCATCACCATCCTGGGCGTGACCGGGGCCAAGGGCCACGGCGCCTTCGCCGGCGTCGCCATCGGCATCACCCTGGCCGTCATCCACATCGTCGGCATTCAGGTGACCGGCGTGTCGGTCAATCCGGCCCGCAGCTTCGGTCCGGCCCTGCTGGTCGGCGGCCAGGCCCTGAGCCAGGTCTGGGTCTTCTTCGTCGCCCCGGCTGTCGGCGCTGTGATCGGCGCGCTCTTCTTCCGCTTGAAACTGTTGGAGCCTGAGGCCTAAGTCCGATTAGGGGGCGGTGTTCATCCGCCCCCGTCTTTCGGAGCCTGCCCAGTGTCTATTCCCAAGATCGCCCTTGTCGTCGCCCGCGCCCGTAACGGCGTCATCGGCCACAAAGGCGACCTGCCGTGGCGTCTGCGGTCGGACCTGCAACGCTTCAAGGCCATCACCGTCGGCAAGCCCTGCATCATGGGCCGCAAGACCTGGGAGAGCCTGCCGCTCAAGCCCCTGCCCGGCCGTCTGAACATCGTCCTGACCAAGGATGGGTCCTACGAGACCGAAGGCATGTCCAGGGGCGCCCTGGTCTGCTCCAACCTGGGCGAGGCCCTGTCCATCGCGCGCGAGACGGCGGAAGAGGACGGCGTGGACGAGGTCTGCATCATCGGCGGCACCGCCCTGTTCGAGATGGCCCTGCCCCGCGCCCAGCGCCTCTACATCACCGAGGTTGAGGCCGAGCCCGAGGGCGACGCCCACTTCCCGACCTTTGACGAAACCGCCTTTTTCGAGGTCGCGTCCGAGCCCCATCCGGCGGGAGAGAAGGACGACCACGCCTTCACCTTCCGCACCCTTGACCGCCGCTGAACCGGAGACCCGACCATGATCGTCGCCACCACCAATGACCTGACCGGCCATCGCATCGTCCGCCATATCGGCATGGTGCGCGGCGTCACCGTGCGCTCGCGCAACGTCATTTCTGACGCCATCGGCGGGGTGCAGTCGATGATCGGCGGGCGCGTCGGCGCCTATGTGAAGCTGGCCGAGGCCGCGCGTCAGGAAGCCTATGACGAACTGGTCGCCCATGCGCGCGACATGGGCGCCAACGCCATCCTGGCCATGCGCTATGACGCAAATGAGATCATGCCGGGCGTGACCGAGGTCCTGGCCTATGGCACCGCCGTGGTGGTCGAACCGGCCTGACGGATCAGGCGGCGGGAATGACTGCGCCGTCGTACTTCTTGGCGATGAAGTCCTTGACCGCCTGGCTGCGCAGGGCGTTGGCCAGGGCCTGAACGCGCGGGTCGTTCTGGTTGTCCGGGCGCGCCACCAGATAGTTGACGTAGGGGCTGTCGGCGCCTTCCAGCGACAGGGCGTCCGTCTTCGGCTTCAACCCGGCGTCCAGCGCATAGTTGGTGTTGATCACCGCCGCATCGACCTGAGGCAGGATGCGCGGGATGGTGGCGGCCTCGACCTCCTGGAACTTCAGTCCCTTGGGGTTGGTCGCGATGTCGCGCACCGTCTGCAGCGGGTTGGTCGGATCACGCAGGGTGATCAGGCCCGCGCCTTGCAGCAGCAGCAGCGAGCGCCCGGTATTGGACGCATCGTTCGGCAGCACCACCTGCGCCCCATTCGGGATCGCCGCCAGCGTCGTGTGCTTCTTCGAATAGATGCCCAGCGGCTCGACGTGGACGCCTGCGACCGTCAAGAGGTCGGCGCCACGCGCAATATTGAATTCGTCCAGATAGGGCTTGGTCTGAAAATAGTTCACATCCAGCCGTTTTTCAGCCAGTTGCACGTTTGGCTGAACGTAGTCGTTGAAGACCTTGATCTCGATCGGCACGCCCTCGGCGGCCAGGATCGGCTTCACCACCTCCAGGATTTCGGCGTGCGGCACAGCAGTCGCGCCGACCAGGAGCGGGGCGGCGCCCGCCTTCTTTTCCGCCCCCTGCCCGCACGCGGCGAGCATCAGAACGGCGGTGGCGGACAGCAGAAGCGAACGGCGGATCATGGCGTCTCTCTAACTCAACGGTGCGAGACCTTAGCGACCAGACGGTCGCCGATCATCTGCAGAATTTGTACGAGAACCAGCAGCAGAACTACGGTCACGACCATGACGTCGGTCTGGAAGCGCTGATAGCCGAAGCGCACGGCCAGGTCGCCCAGACCGCCCGCGCCGACCACGCCCGCCATGGCGGTGTAGCTGACCAGGGCGATGGCCGTGACCGTGGCCCCGGCGATGATGCCCGGCATGGCCTCGGGCAGCAGGGCCCTCGTCACGATCTGGAAGGTCGAGCCGCCCATGGCCTGGGTCGCCTCGACCACGCCCTTGTCCACTTCGCGCAGGGCCGTCTCGACCAGTCGCGCATAGAAGGGCGCGGCCCCCACGACCAGCGGCGGAATGGCCCCGGCTACCCCCAGCGAGGTGCCGACCAGCAGCACCGTCACCGGCAGCATGACGATCAGCAGGATGATGAAGGGCACCGAACGCAGCACGTTGACGATCAGCGACAGCATGGCGTTCAGCACCGGATTGGCCGCCAGCCGTCCCTTGCCCGACAGATAGAGCAGCACGCCCAGCGGTATGCCGAGGATCACGGTCAGCACCAATGATCCGCCCAGCATCAGCAGGGTGTCCACGGTCGCGCGGCCGATCTCGGCCCAATCTACGTTATCGAACATCAGGCTGCCTCCACCGTCACGCCGCGCGCAGTCAGTTGCGCCACGGCCGCTTCGGCGTCGCCGCCGGTGAAGGCCACGACCAGCTGGCCATAGGGCTCGCCCCGGATGCGGCTGATGCGACCCGACAGGATCGAATAGTCCACGCCCACCGTCCGCGCGACGCGGCTCAGTTCCGGCTCATAGGTGGAGCCGCCGCGGAAGGTCAGTTTGGCCATGCGCGCGCCGGCGGGCACGATCGAGGCGTCGAACGCCTCTTCACCCTCGGCCAGCATGGCGCGGGTCACAGCGTGTTGCGGGTGCAGGAAAACGTCGGCCGTCGCGCCCTGCTCCACGATCCGGCCATCCTTCAGCACCGCCACGCGGTCGCAGACCCGGCGCACCACCTCCATCTGGTGGGTGATCAGGACGATGGTCAAACCCAGATCACGGTTCAGCCCGTCCAGCAGGGTCAGGATGTCCTCGGTCGTTTCCGGGTCCAGGGCGCTGGTCGCCTCGTCGCACAGCAGGACGCTGGGGCCGCAGGCCAGGGCGCGGGCGATGCCTACGCGCTGCTTCTGGCCGCCCGACAGCTGAGACGGATGCTTCTTCGCGTGCTCGGCCAGACCCAACTGGGCCAGCAGTTCCCCCGTCCGCGCCTTGACCTCGGCCTCGGGCCGTCCCTCCAGCCTCAGGGGAAAGGCGACATTGTCCTCGATGGTCTTGGCGTTCAGCAGGTTGAAGTGCTGGAAGATCATACCGATCCGACGCCGCGCGGCGCGCAGCTCGGCGGGATTCAGCGCCGTGATCTCCTGGTCGTCGACGAAGATCCGCCCCGCGTCGGGCGTTTCCAGCCGGTTGATGGCGCGGATCAGGGTCGACTTCCCGGCGCCCGAACGCCCGACCACCCCGAACACTTCGCCGCGCCCGATGGTCAGATCCACGGCGTCCAGCGCCGTGCGCTCGCCCGCCGCGCTGCGATAGCGCCGGGTCACACCCTCCAGTCGGATCATTCTAGTCGGCGTCCAGGGCGGCGGCGGGGATGATGGTCACGCTCTCGCCGCAGCCGCAGGCGTCGGTCTCGTTCGGATTGCGGAAGACGAACTTGGACGCCAGCTTGGTCGTCTCGTAATCGATTTCTGAGCCGATCAGGAACAGCACGGCCTTGGGCTCGATTAGGATGGTGACGCCCTTGTCCTCGACCACCTCGTCCAGCGGCTCGATCTGTTCGGCATAGGCGAAGGTGTATTCCTGCCCGGCGCAGCCGCCGTTCTTCACGCCCACCCGCAAGCCGACATAGTCCTTTTCGGCATTGGCCATGATCTCGCGCACGCGCGCGGCGGCGGCGTCGGTCAGGGTCACGGCCTTGGGCCGGGGCCTGCGAGGTCGGGCGGCGGTCTGAAGCTCGGTCATCGACGCATCCCTAGAACATGTTCAGGGCCAGCTTGGCCTCGTCGCTCATCTTGGAGGAGTCCCACGGCGGGTCGAACACCAGGTTGGCCCGCGCGGACTTCACCCCCTCGACCTTCTTCACCGCATCCTCGACCCAGCCCGGCATTTCGCCGGCCACGGGACAGCCCGGCGCCGTCAGCGTCATCTCGATCAGGACGTCGCGGTCGTCGGAGACATCGACCTTGTAGATCAGGCCTAACTCATAGATGTCGACCGGGATTTCCGGGTCGTACACCGTCTTCAGCGCCTCGATCAGGTCGTCGGTCAGCTTGTCCAGCTCAGCCTGTGACAAGGCGCTCTTCTGCGGCTCGTCCCAGGTCGCGGCGAAGGCGTCGCTGTCGCTGATGGCGTTGTCGGTCTTGGCGTCCATACTCATCACACGAAGAAGTTCCGCGCCTTGATCAGCGCATCCACGAAGGCGTCTGTATCCTCCACGGTGTTATATAGGGCGAAGGAGGCGCGCGTGCTCGAGGTCACGCCCAGTCTTTTCGCCAGGGGTTCGGCGCAGTGCAGACCGGCCCGCACGGCCACGCCGTAACGGTCCATGATCTGGGCCACGTCATGGGCGTGGGCGCCCTCGACGGCGAAGGTCAGCAGCGCCCCCTTGCCCTCGGCCTCGCCCAGGACCCGCAGCCAGCCGGCGTCGGCCAGCCGCGCCCGCGCGTGGTCATAGAGCGCCATCTCGTGCGCGGCGACGGCTTGCTGGTTAAAGCCCGACAGCCATTCCAGCGCCGCGCCCAGACCAATAGCCTCCAGGATCGGCGGCGTGCCGGCTTCGAACCGATGCGGCGGCGGCGCGTAGGTCACGCGCTCCTTCTCGACCGTCTCGATCATCTCGCCCCCGCCCTGATAGGGCGGCAGGCTCTCCAGAGCCTCGGTCGTGCCGTACAGGACGCCGATCCCGGTCGGCCCGAACAGCTTGTGGCCGGTGACGACGTACCAGTCGCAGCCGACCGCCTGAACGTCTGGCGTCGCGTGAACCGCGCCCTGGCAGCCGTCGACCAGCACCCGCGCCCCGGCCGCATGGGCCAGACGGGTGATCTCGGCGATCGGGTTGATGGTGCCCAGCACATTCGACATGTGGGTGACGGCGACGATCTTGGTCCTAGGCCCCAGCAGTTCGGCGAAGGCTTCCATGTCCAGCGAGCCGTCGTCCTTGATCGGCGCCCATTTCAGCACCGCGCCCTTGCGCTCGCGCAGCAGGTGCCAGGGAACGATGTTGGAGTGGTGCTCCATCTCAGTGACGATGATCTCGTCGCCCGGCTCGATGCTCAGGCCGATGCCGTTGGCGACCAGATTGATCGCCTCGGTCCCGCCCTTGGTCCAGACGATGTTCTCGCCCGATGGCGCGTTCAGGAAGCGGGCGACGATCTCGCGCGCCGCCTCGAACGCCTCGGTCGCCTCGTTCGACAGGGTGTGCAGACCCCGGTGGACGTTGGCGTAGCTGCCCTCCATCGACGCGACCATGGCGTCGATCACCGCACGCGGTTTCTGCGCCGAGGCGGCGTTGTCCAGATAGACCAGCGGCTTGCCGTTCACCTGTCGCGACAGGATCGGGAACTGCGCCCGCGTGGCGTAGGGATCAAAGGGTCTCACAGACACGCCTTTCAGAGTCTGGCCGTCAGCCATGCGCGCACAACCTCCTTCGCCGCCTCATCCTCGATGCGGTCGATGACCTCGAACAGGAAGGCCTGGACCAGCAGGGCGCGGGCCTCATCGGCCGGAATGCCGCGCTGCTGGATGTAGAAGAGCGCGCTCTCGTCCAGCGTCCCGACCGTATTGCCGTGGGCGCACTGCACGTCGTCGGCATAGATGATCAGCTCGGGCTTAGCGTCGATCTCGCCGCGCTCGGACGTGATCAGGGCGTTGTGGGCCATGCGGGCGTCGGTGCCGTCAGCCCCCCGCTCGACGATGATCTTGCCCTGAAACACGCCGCGCGCCGTGTCGTGAACGACGCCCTTGGTCAGTTGGCTGGTCGTGCCGTCGGCGGCGCGGTGATCGACCACGGTCGTCAGGTCCGCATGGCGCGACCCCTTCAACAGATAGAGACCGTCCAGACGGGCGTCTGCGCCCTCGGCTCCGTGGCTCAGCTGCGTCTCGATGCGTTGCAGCTTGGCGCCGGTCGTGACCACGGTCTGACGATAGCGCCCGCCGGCCTCCAGCCGCACCTCGGCGTTGACCACCGAGATAGCGTCCTCGGGCTCATCGATCAGGACGATACGCGTGACCTCGGCGTCGCGGGCCACGTCGATCTCGACCTTGTTGTGAGCGACATAGGCCGAGCCCTTGCCCTCGTGCGTTTCCAGCAGCAGCAGGCGCGAGCCTGGGCGAGCGACGATGCGGGCCGCCGCCGTGTGGCCGGTTCCGATCGCATCCGACAAGAAACGCAGGCGCAGGGTCTGGACGCCTGATGCGATGAAGTCCGTGACGCCGACCGGACGCCCGTTGGCGAAGACGATCGCCTCTCCGCCCAGGTCGTAAAATGGCCCCGGCGCCCCGACCAGCGCCGTGCCGGAGGGCTCAGGCGCTTCACGAAGCCAGCGCTTCAGGTCGCTGTATTTCCACGCCTCCGTGCGCCGCGACGGAAAGGTCTCGGCGTTGGTAAGGTCGATTTGCGGCGCCGCGCTCATGCCGCGGTCGGCAGGAACTTGTCGTACCCTTCCGCCTCCAGCTCCAGCGCCAGTTCAGGCCCGCCCGAGGCGACGATGCGACCGGCGGCCAGCACATGCACCTTGTCCGGTTTGATGTAGTCCAGCAGGCGCTGATAGTGGGTGATGACCAGCATGGAGCGGTCGGCGCGGCGCAGGGCGTTCACGCCCTCCGACACGATGCGCAGGGCGTCGATGTCGAGGCCGGAGTCCGTCTCGTCCAGGATCAGCAGCGACGGCTCCAGCAGGGCCATCTGCAGGATTTCCATCCGCTTCTTCTCACCGCCCGAGAAGCCGACGTTCAGCGGCCGCTTCAGCATGTCGAAGTCCATCTTCAGCGCCTGCGACGCCGCCTTGACCTGCTTCAGGAAGGCGGGGGCCGAGATCTCCTCCTCGCCGCGCGCGCGCTTCTGGGCGTTCAGCGCCGTGCGGATGAAGGTCATGGCCGGCACGCCGGGGATCTCCATCGGATACTGGAAGGACAGGAAGACGCCCTTGGCCGCGCGCTCGGCGGGGTCCAGGTCCAGCAGGTCCTGACCGTTCCACGACGCCGAACCGGCCGTGACCTCATAGCCGGGACGGCCCGACAGGCTGTAGCCCAGCGTCGACTTGCCGGCCCCATTCGGTCCCATGACGGCATGGACTTCGCCCGCCGGCACTTCGAGCGTCAGGCCCTTGAGGATCGGCTTGTCCGCGACCGAGACATGGAGGTTGTTAATGGAGAGCATATTCATCAATCAACGATTGCAAATGGGTCCCGTTCAAACGTAGCCGTTTGCCCGGAAGCGCTTGTTAGCGTGAGGATAGAGCCATCAAGCCCGGTTAACTTGCCGCCATCCGCGACCATCGTCCGAAGCTGGGCCAGGTATTCTATGTCCTTGGACGAACACGTCCGATTGGAAGGCGATGGATCGCGCAACTGCTTGATCACGCCGTCAGCCTGAACGGCCCCAAAGCCGCAACCCGACTGAACTTCGACGCCACCTTTAGTCACCCAAATATTGATCCGACCCGCCAATCGCGCATCACGGGTCTCAGAGGATGACAGCTCTGGTCGAACCGGGGTGCCGCTGATCGTAAGTAAAGTCCCCATGAAGAGATCACGATCGACATGCTCGGACTGTGAACCTTCAGGAGCAGAAGCGGCCTCAGAGCAGGCCGACAAGATACCGATCGCCAAGATTGAAACGAACTGACGAAGCGCCCTCACCCCACGCTCCCCTCAAGGCTGATCGCCACCAGCTTCTGCGCCTCTACGGCGAATTCCATCGGCAGCTTCTGCATCACGTCGCGGACGAAGCCATTGACCAGCAGGGCCACGGCCTCTTCCTCCGACAAGCCGCGCTGCTGGGCGTAGAAGAGCTGGTCTTCCGACAGGCGGGTCGTCGTCGCCTCGTGCTCCAGCTGGGCCGAGCCGTTGCGGGCCTCGATATAGGGGATGGTGTGCGAGCCGCACTCCTTGCCGATCAGCAGGCTGTCGCACTGGGTGAAGTTGCGCACGCCCGTCGCCTTGGGGTGCACCGAGACCAGGCCGCGATAGGTCGAGTCCGACTTGCCCGCCGACACCGCCTTGGCGATGATCCGCGACTTCGAGTTCTTGCCCAGGTGGATCATCTTGGTGCCGGTGTCGGCCTGCTGATGCCCATTGGTGATGGCGATGGAGTAGAACTCGCCCGAGCTTTCCTCGCCCTTCAGGATGCAGGACGGGTATTTCCAGGTGACGGCCGAGCCGGTCTCGACCTGGGTCCAGCTGACCTTCGAGCGGTCGCCGCGGCAGTCCGCGCGCTTGGTCACGAAGTTGTAGATGCCGCCCTTGCCCTCGGCGTCGCCGGGGTACCAGTTCTGAACCGTCGAGTATTTCACCTCGGCGTCGTCCAGAGCCACGATCTCCACGACCGCCGCGTGCAGCTGGTTCTCGTCGCGCATCGGCGCGGTGCAGCCTTCCAGATAGGAAACATAGCTGCCCTTGTCGGCGATGATCAGGGTGCGCTCGAACTGGCCGGTCTGGCTGGCGTTGATGCGGAAGTAGGTTGACAACTCCATCGGGCAGCGCACGCCCGGCGGGATATAGACGAAGGACCCGTCGGAAAAGACCGCGCTGTTCAGGGCCGCGAAATAGTTGTCCGACACGGGCACCACCGATCCCAGATACTGACGCACCAGATCAGGATATTCGCGCAAGGCCTCGGAAATCGGCATGAAAATCACGCCGACCTTGGCCAGTTCGGCCTTGAAGGTCGTGACCACGCTGACGCTGTCGAATACGGCGTCCACGGCATAGCGCGGCGCGCCCTCGACCCCGGCCAGCACCGCCTGTTCGCCCAACGGGATGCCCAGCTTGGCATAGACGGCCAGCAGTTCGGGATCGACCTCGTCGAGCGACTTGGGCCCCTCCTTCTGCTTGGGCGCCGCGTAGTAGAACAGGTCCTGATAATCGACCGGCTCATACTTCACCGAGGCCCAGGTCGGCTCTTCCATGGCCAGCCAGCGCTCATAGGCGGCCAGACGCCATTCCAGCATCCATTCCGGCTCGCCCTTCTTCTCGGAGATGAAGCGGATGATGTCGGCGTTCAGGCCGCGCGGCGCATATTCCGTTTCGATGTCCGAGGTGAAGCCGTGCTCATACTTCTCGAGCGCGGCGACAGCATCGACAGTTTCCTTAACAGCAGCCATGACTTACGCGACTTCCTTCACGCGCTCAGACAGGCGCGCTTGATGCTTGTTCCAGGCTGTAATCCAAGCCTCGGCGAACCGATCCCAGTCGCCCTGCGTCGTGCCCCAGCCCCCGGAAACGCGCACGCCCCCGGTCGCCAGGTGATCCAGGCCCATGGCGCTGATCGTCTTGGACGGCTTCACCTTGCCCGACGAACAGGCCGAGCCGGCCGAGACCATGACCCCGACCAGATCCAGGGTGATCAACTGCTGCGGGCTGTCCCAGCCCTCGACGGCCATGAACAGGGTGTTGGGCAGACGCGGCGCCGCGCCGCCGATGATGGTCGCGCCCGCCGCCTTGACCTTGGCCTCAGCCGCATCACGCCAGGCGGCGTGCGCCATGGCCGCGTCCAGATCGCGTGCGGCGCAATCCGCCGCTGCTCCGAATCCGGTGATGCCCGGCACGTTCTCGGTCCCGGCGCGCAGGCCGCGCTCCTGACCCGCGCCATGCAGGATGCGCACGGCGGCGACGCCTTCCTTGAGCACCAGAGCGCCCACGCCCTGCGGTCCGCCCAGCTTGTGCGCCGACAGGGTCAAGCTGTCCGCATCCAGCGCCCGCATGTCGACCGGCACCTTGCCCGCCGACTGGATGGCGTCGACGTGCAGCCAGCCGCCCGCCGCGCGCACCAGAGCCGCCGCCTCGGCGATAGGCTGGATCACGCCGCTTTCGTTGTTGGCATGGTGGATGGCGACCACGGCCCGGCCCGGCCGCGCCAGCGCCTGGGCCAGCCAGACCAGATCGACCACGCCGTCTTCATCGACGGGCAGAACCTCGACCGGCGCGCCGCTGACGGCGGCGGCTTCGGCCACGCACGGATGCTCTGTCGCGCCGACGATCAGTCGCTCGCAACCCGCCGCAAGCGCGCTGACGATGGCCTGGGCGTTGGCCTCCGTCCCGCCAGAAGAGAAGACCACGGCGGTCGGGTCCGCCCCGACCAGTTCGGCCACCTGGGCTCGCGCTGTCTCGACCCGAGCCCGCGCCCGACGCCCGGCGGCGTGGACCGCCGACGGATTGCCGTTGTCGGCCAGGGCCTTGGCCATGATTTCCTGCACTTCGGGCCGCACCAGACCCGAGGCGTTGTAGTCGAGGTAGATGCTCACGCCGCCGCCTCCATGCCGACCGCCGCGGGGGCCGCGCCCATGCGCGCCTGACCCGTGCGGTTCTGGATCACGTCATCCAGACTGACGCTGGCGAGATAGCGGTGAATCTCCTGCCCCAGGTCTTCCCACAGGTGGTGGGTGATGCAGCGTTCGCCCTTGATCATGCAGCCCTTGGGCGACCCGGCGCCGACGCAGCGGGTGGCGCGGATCGGCTCATCGACCGCCAGAACGATCTCGGCCACCGCCGTCTCATGCGCCTCGCGCGCCAGGCGATAGCCGCCGCCGGGACCGCGTACGCTCTTGACCAGACCGCTTTTGCGCAGCCGCGCAAACAGCTGCTCCAGATAGCTGAGCGAGATTTCCTGACGCGTCGCGATCTCGGCCAAAGACACCGCCCGGTCCGCGCCATTGCGCGCCAGATCGGCCATCGCCATCACGGCGTATCGTCCCTTTGTCGACAGGCGCATAGAAAGCCCTCAAAAATTTCACGCTTTTCGGGGCTCTTGTGTTAGAACCCGCGCCCTCGCAGACAAGTGCGCAACGCTGGCTCGACTTAGAAAGTCCTACTGCGTTGGTCAAGTATTGTCCGCCCGCGAAACGACAGTTGAAGACAGGATTCCGCTGATCCATGCCTGAAGTCATTCTTCCCGGCGCCTCGGGCCGCATCGAAGGCCGCTATTCGCCCGGCAAGCGTCCGAACGCGCCGATCGCCCTGATCCTGCATCCGCACCCCAAGGCGGGCGGGCATATGAACAACCCGGTGGCTGTGACCCTGCACCAGCTGTTCGTCCAGCGTGGCTTCGCCACCCTGCGCTACAACTCGCGCGGCGTCGGCAAGTCGCAGGGCGAGTTCGACAGCGGCATCGGCGAACTGGCCGACGCGGCCACCGCTCTCGACTGGCTGCAGGCGAACAACCCCGCCGCCACCCAGACCTGGGTCGCCGGCTATCAGTTCGGCGCCTATATCGGCATGCAACTGCTGATGCGCCGCCCGGAGACGGACGGCTTCATCTCGGTGTCGCCGCCGTCGAACATGTACGACTTCAGCTTCCTGGCCCCCTGCCCGGCCTCCGGCCTCTTTCTGCACGGCACCAACGACACCGTCGTGCCGCCGGTCGAGGTCGAGCGCGTGGTCAACAAGCTGCGCACCCAGAAGGGCATCGTCATCGACTACGAACTGGAAGAGGGCGCGAGCCACTTCTGGCAGGACCACATCGGCGCGGTCGAGCGTCGCGTCGGCGCCTATCTGGACAAGCGTCTGGAAGAAAACCCGGCCTGATAAGGCCCTATGTGTCGATCCGGGTTTCGGCCCGGGTCTTCCACAGCGACCACACGACGCCTCCGATCAGGATGGCGGCCGTCACGCCGAGCGAAATCGCCGGCGGAAACTTCTCCAGCCCCATCAGCGGCGCGGCGATGACCTTCCCTCCGATAAAGACCAGCAGGATGGCTAGCGCCTGCTTCAGATAGGCGAAGCGGTGGATCACCGCCGCCAGCGCGAAATACAGCGCCCTCAGGCCCAGAATGGCGAAGATATTGGACGTGTAGACGATGTAGGGGTCGGTCGTGATGGCGAAGATCGCCGGCACCGAATCCACGGCGAAGATCACGTCGGCGAACTCGATCGTCACCAGGGCCAGGAACAGAGGCGTGGCGTGCCAGATCATTCGCCCCGCCGCATTGGGCTCTCGCACGAAAAACTTCGAGCCGTGCAGTGCCTCCGTCACGGGCATATGCTGCCTCAGCCATTTGACGAGACCCTGCCCCGTCGCCGCCTCCTCCGTGGGGCTGGTTGCGATCATTCGGCCTCCGGTGAAGATCAGGAAGGCAGCGAAGACATACAGCGCCCACTCATATCGGCTGACCAGGGCCGCCCCGGCCGCGATCATCACCGCCCTCAGGATGATGACCCCCAGAACGCCCCAGAACAGCACCCGGTGCTGATGCAGGCGTGGAATTCCGAAAGCGGTGAAAATCAGTGCGATGACGAAGACATTGTCCATCGCCAGGCTCTTTTCGATGGCGAAGCCGGTCAGGTAGTCCAGCCCGCTGTCCGCCCCCAACCGCGCCCAGACCCAGGCTCCGAACAACAGGGCGACGCCGATATAGAAGGCTGACAGCAGCAGGCTTTCCCTCACCCCGATCTCGTGCGCCTTGCGGTGCAGGACGCCCAGGTCGAAGGCCAGCAAGGCGATCACGACCAACAGAAAGCTCGCCCACATCCACGCAGGCTTGCCCATCCACTCGACCGCCAGCAACTCCATCAGCGCCTTTCGCCAGCCTGCATCGCCGCTCTCCCAATGGTTGGCGTGCGAGGTTCAGGGATCACGTCAAAGACTCGCATCGGAACGCTGGATGTGTCCCTCATCCCGACTTCAACATCTGGTCCAAAATGGGGTTCCGCAAAGTCGCCATGATCCTGCCGTGATTTCGCCAAGGCGTCCCGTACGACCCGCGATGCAACCCGAAGCGCTTTAACGCGATTTAAGGTCAAGCTCGCCTAGACGCGGGCGCGGCGCGTTGCGAAACCGCACGACTTGAGGGGGACGCCTTCGTTGAAGAGATCGGAAGCGAGAGCGCGAGGTCTCTGGCGCCGGAGCGCGGGGCTGCTCGTCCTGACCGCTGCTGCGTCTGGCGTTTTGACGTCAGCAGCGCAGGCTCAGGATACAGTGCCCTACAGTTTCGAAGCCGCCATGGCCCGGCTGGACGCAACCTCCAGCATCCGCAGGGCCTCCAGCGCCGACGTGACGGCGGCCGAAGAACAGGCGGCGGCGACGCGCACGCTCAACCGTCCGACCATCGCCGTCGACGCCCAGCTGCTGCGCTATCAGAAGACCTTCGACATCTCCCTGACCGACGCCTTGGGCCAGGTCGAGGGCGTGGCCAACCAGTTGCTGCCCGGCATCATCGGCGACCTGCCGGGCGTGCCGGGCGACATTCTCCAGGCCATCAATGACCGGCTGGAAACCGCCCTGCCCGAGTTCTTCGCCAGCCTGCCCGGCAGCGTGCGGCTGAAGACCGCCGACACCAGTTTCCGCCCCGTCGCCACCGCCGTCATGCCGATCTACACCGGCGGGGCCATCCCGGCCCTTCGCGACGCGGCGGGGGCCAATGTCGACATGGCCCGCGCCCGTCAGGCCGAGGCCGGCAATCTTCAAAGTGTCAATCTGGTCCGGGTCTATTTCGGCCAGACCCTGACGCGCGAGGCTCTGACCATCGCCCGCGACACGCGCGACGGCTTCGACCTGCACCTGCGCAACGCCCAGGCCATGGAGCGCGAGGGCTTCCTCAGCGCCGCGCAACGTCTGCAGGTTCAGGTCGCCCGCGACGCCGCCCAGCGTCAGTTGGATCGCGCCGAGCTGGAGCATGACACGGCGGTCCAGAGCCTGGCCCGGATGCTGGATGTGACGGCCCCCGTCGCCCCGACCAGTCCCCTGTTCGTCAACTCGACGCCGCCCGGCCCTGTCGACGGCTTCATTGAGGACGGGGTCGCCGACCATCCGCGTGTCGCCTTGGCCGGCGCGGGTCGCGAACTGGCCGACGCCGGCGTGGACCTGGCGCGGTCGAGACTGCGTCCGTCGGTCTATGCCTTCGGGGCCTACAACCTGAACCGCGAGGACGCTCTCCCGACCGAGCCGGACTGGGCCGTCGGCGTCGGCGCCCGCTATACCCTGATGTCCTCGTTGGACCGGGGCCGCATGGTCAGCGCGGCTCGCGCCCGGTCCCAAGCCGCCGAGCAGCTTCAGCGTCAGGCCCGCGACGAGGTCCGCATCCTGATCATCCGCACCTATAATCTGGTCGAGCTGTCGCGCCGTCAGTTCCTGTCGCTGGACTCCAGCCTGGAGGCCGCGACCGAGAACCTGCGGGTTCAAGACCTGTCCTTCCGCGAGGGCGAAGCGCCCGCCTCCGCCGTCATCGACGCGCGCAACCTGCTGGGCACGGCCCGCTTGCAACGCGCGGCGGCGGCCTATGAGTATGAACTGGCTCTGGCCGCCCTGCTGGCCGCCAGCGACCGCAGCGACGAATTCATCAGCTACCTGCAACGCGCCGACCGGGTGATCGCCCCATGACCGAGACCACCCCCGCCGGTGATAATGCCGCTGATCCGGTCCCGCCGCCGCCCCGTCGGCGCAGCCGTCCGCCGTTAAAGTCCCTGCTGATCGGCGTCGCGGCGCTGGCCGTGCTGATCTTCGTCGTCGTCGGCCTGTTCCTGGCCGCCCGCCCGGCCCCGCCGCAGGTGCAGGGCATGGTCGAGGCCGAGACATTCACCGTCGCCACCAAGGCCCCCGCCCGTGTCGAGAAGATGCTGGCCTCAGCGGGCGACCGCGTCGCCAAGGGCCAGGTTCTCGCCATTCTCTCCAGCCCCGAGATCACCGCCGGCGATCAACAGGCCGCCGCCGCCCTGCAAGGCGCTCAGGCCATTCAGGAGCTCAGCCGCGTCGGCGCGCGGCCCGAAGACATCCGCTCTCTGGAATCCATCTGGCGCAGCGCCCAGGCCGCCGCCCAACTGGCGGCGCAGACCGCTCGCCGGGCCGAGAACCTGTTCGCCGAGGGCGTCATCTCGGCCCAGCGCCGCGACGAGGCCGTCGCCGCGCGCGCCGCCACCGCCGCCCAGTCCGAGGCCGCCCGACAGCAGTATCTGAAGGCCGTGGCCGGGACCCGCAGCGAGGAAAAGGCCATCGCCGACGCCCAGGTCGCCGCCGCCCGCGCCGGGGTGGGCGAAATGGCGGCGCTGCAAGCCGAAACCCGCCTGATCGCCCCTGCGGCGGGCGAGATCGCCGAACGCTTTTCCAATCCCGGCGAACTGGTGCTGATCGGGGTGCCGGTCTTCACCGTGGTGGATCTGGATCACGCCTGGGTCGCCTTCAACCTGCGGGAGGACCAGTTCAACGGCCTGAAGATCGGCCACACGGTGCGCGGCGACATTCCCGCGCTGAACCGCAAGGCCGTGGCCTTCCGCATCAGCTTCATCAGCCCCCAGGGCGACTTCGCCACTTGGCGCGCCACGCGCCAGTCGCGCGGCTATGACGTCCGCAGCTTCGAGATCCATGCCAAGCCCGTGGCTCCGGTCGAGGGCCTGCGTCCCGGCATGAGCGTCCTGTTCGACTGGCCCGCCCAGTGACGACGCCGACCTGCGGCGTCTTCGGTCGCGCCCTGCGCGCCGAGATCGCGCATCTGGCCCGCAGCCGCTGGGACCTGATCCTGCTAATCGTCATACCGGTCGTGCTGATGGTCGTGGTCGGGGCCATGCTGTTTCAGGGCGTGGTGCGTGACGTCCCAGTCGCCGTCGTCGATCAGGACCATTCCGCCTTCAGCCACGCCGCCATCCGTAACATGGAGGCCAGCCCCGGCGTGCGCGTGGTGGCCCAGCCCACCGATCTGGAGGCCGCATGGCCCCTGATGCGGTCGGGCCGGATCTACAGCCTCGCCTACATCCCGCGCGACGCCGAGAAGAACGCCTTTCGCCAGCCGGATGCCGCGATCGTCTATTACAACGGCGCCTTCCAGACCGTCGGTTCGCTCGCCGCCTCGGCCCAGACCACGGCCCTGACCGACGCCGCCGCTCCCCTGATCCTGGACCGCGCCCGAGCGCTGGGCGTCCCCGCCGCACGGCTGAAGACCCCCGCCGTTCAGGTGACTATCCTGGGCAATCCGCAGCTCAGTTTCGAGCTCTTCCTCGGCGGGCTGATCATACCCGGCGTCCTGCATCTGCTGATGGCCTGCGCCGCCGTCATGGGGGTGGGGCGAGAACTGCGCGGCGGTTCACTGAAGGACTGGTCAACGCGGATGGACGGGCGGCTGACAGCGGCGCTGGCGGGCAAGCTGACCCCCTATGTCCTAGTCTTCACCCTGTGGGGCGCGGTCTGGGTCGCCTGGCTGTGCGGCTGGCGCGGTTGGGGCGTCGAAGGCAGCCTGCTGATGCTGCTGGGCGGGTTGTTCGCCCTGATGGCGGCCACGGCCGGCGTCTCGGCCCTGCTGATCGCCCTGACCGGCGACATGGATGTCGGCTTCTCGGCCACGGCGGTCTATGCGGGCTCGGCTATCGCCTTTTCCAACGGCACCCTGCCCCTACTGCACGGCCCGGCCTTCGCCCAGGTGTGGAGCGCCATCCTGCCCTTCACCCACTACTTGCGGCTGCAGAACGAGCAGATGGTGCTGGGCTCGGACGTTGCCGCCTCGCTGGGGCCGCTGATGATCCTGCTGGCTGTCGCGGTCGGGACCTTCGCCCTGTCCGTCCCCCTCGCCCATCGCCGCGCCCGACGCGCACCCAAGCCGGAAGACCTCAGCCTGCACCTCCCCGCCCGCAGTTTCGGCGGCGCCTTCGTTGGGACCTTTGCCGGCATTTTCAAGCACCGCCCCCTGTCCAGCACCATTCTCTTGGCCGTGGTCGCCTACGCCTTCTATTATCCCATGGCCTATGTCGGTCAGACGCCGGTCAAGCTGCCGGTCGCCGTCGTCGATCAGGATCATTCGGCCCTCAGTCGCCGCCTGGTGCAGGAAATGAACGCCACGCGCGCGCTGGACGCCTCGGTCGTCACCGCCTCGCCTTCCGAGGCCGAACGAATGCTGCGCAATGGCGAGGTCGACGCCGTCATGCACATCCCGGAAAAGTTCGAGTCGTCGCTGATCCACGGCGACGCCAAGGGGGTCGGCCTCTATCTGAACGGCGCCTATCTGGTTCGCGCCACGGCCATGGGCAAGGCGCTGGGCGGCGCGGCCGCCGCCGCGGCCGAAAAGGTCCTGACCCCGGCGATCGAGGCCACGCGCCTGCTGGAACGCGCGCCGACCGTCGTGCAGCGCCCGCTCTACAACACCACGGACGGCTACGGCAGCTATGCGGTCCCGGCGGTCAGCGCCATCATTCTGCAACAGACCCTGCTGCTGGGCGCCGCCCTGTTCGCCGGACTGCGTCGAGAGACGGGCGCGCAACCGCTGTCGACCCGCAGCTTCCTCGGCCTGTGGGCCGCCCTGACCCTGATCGGCAGCGTCGCCAGCCTCTTCTATTTCGGCTTCGTCTTCTGGTTTCAGGACTATCCGCGCATGGGCGACCTGCTTGGGATCATCCTCGCCGTGCCGGTCTTCGCCGCCAGCGTTTCGGCCTTAGGGCTGGCGATCGGCAGCCTGTTCGACCGACATGAGCGCGCCATGCAGATCCTGGTCGGAACCTCGGTGCCGCTCTTCTTCCTCGGCGGCGCCGCCTGGCCCCTGTTCCTGATGCCTCAGCCCCTGGCCTGGCTGGCCCGCCTGTCGCCCTCGACCTCAGCCATTCAGGCCTTCGTCAAGTTGAACGCCGCGGGCGCCAGCGTCGCCGAGGTCGCGCCGGAGTTGCTGACGCTGGCCGTCCTAGCGGTGCTGTTTGGCGTCACGGCGTGGTGGCGTCTAACCCATCAGAGGCGCGCCGACCGTATGCGCTCAGCCTCGGCCGGCGTCAGCGGCAGGCGTGCGAAGACGTCGTTCAGATAGGCGTTCAGTGGCCCCGAGAAAGGCCAGTCTGATCCGGCGACAAAGCGATCAATCCCGATGCGCCGCATCAAGGCGACCAGCCGCAGCAGGTCAGCCTCCGAGGTTTCCGCGTCGAAGACCTGGGCGAGATCGAAGGACAGGCTCCGGCTCGTTTCCGGGTGCTCTTCGAGCGCCTCGGCGAAGGCCGTCATGGCGGCCCAGGTATTGTCATCCAACCCGCCCCAGCCCCCTGAATGAGCGATCATGACCGGCACGCCCTGAGCCTGAGGCAGCACCTGATCAAGGAAGACGCCGACATCCTTGGCCCCATAGTCCTCGGCTCGGGTCCGCATATGGATCATGATGGTCATGTCCCCCGCCGCCGCCGCGCGGAAGACCCGAGCCAGCGCCGCCACATCGTCGGGATCGCGCAGATTAACGTCGGAATTGGTCAGGTGCAGCTTCACCCCTGCGGCAAAGGGATCATCCGCCCAGCGCGCGATTTCTGGGAGGGCTGTCGGCGTCAGCGGGTTGACGCTGACGAAGGCGCTCAGTCGGTCCGGATGGCGGCGCGCCAGATCGACCGTGAAATCATTGGCTGCTCGGATCAGGTCGGGCGCGTCAGGGTGCGCGGGAACCATCATCGGGCTCTCGGCCAGATAGGCGGTCGACATCAAGAAGGCCCGCCTCACCCCCGCCGCATCCATGTCGGTCAGCAGGTCATCGACGGTCAGCGGTCGGGTGAAGACCTCGGGACAGGCGCTGATCCTCCCCAGGCTGCCGCAATAGGCCGGCAGGAAGTCCAGGATCGCCGGGGAATGGACATGGACATGATGATCCGTGGCCACCGGCTCAGCCATGGCGGGGCCAGAGGCAAGCATCATCGTGGACGCCGCCAGCGCGGCGGCGAGGTTCAAACGCATCTCGAAATTCTCGGAAAGAAAAAGGGGGCCGGTCAGACCGGCCCCCGTAAACGCGTCGCGATCAGCGCGGCGTATCGGCCAGAAGCGTCTGTTTCCAGAACTGCAGACTGGTCCAGAAGTAGTAGTCCTCGTTTTCCTTCTTGTGGAAACCGTGGCCCTCGTTCTGCGCGAGAAGGTGCCAGGCCGTGCCGCCGTTGGCGCGGACGGCGGCGACGATCTGATCGGCTTCCGAGGCCGGCACGCGGGGGTCGTTGCCGCCCGTCGCCACCAGCAGGGGGATGGTGATCTTGTCGACGCTGGTCAGCGGCGAGATGGCCTGTAGCTGCGCGCGTTGAGCCGGATCACGCTCGTCGCCGTATTCCACACGACGCAGGTCGCGACGATAGGACTGGGTGTTCTCCAGGAAGGTCACGAAGTTGGAGATGGCGACATAGCAGTTCGCCCCCTTCAACCGATCACTGTAGTGGACCGCCGTGGCGTAACACATATAGCCGCCGTAGGAGACGCCGGTGACCGCGAAACGGTCGGCGTCCAGGCCGGGGTTCTTCTCCAGATTGTCGAGGAAGGCGCCGATGTCCTTCACCGAATTCTCGCGCTGGAACGGTCCGTTGTCGAGGTTGACGAACCGCGTGCCATAGCCCGACGAACCGCGCACGTTGGGGAAGAAGATCGCCACGCCCAGTTCGTTCAGCAGATAGTTCTGCGAGCCGAGGAAGTCAGGGCGCGTCTGGCCTTCCGGGCCGCCGTGGATGTCGATGATCAGCGGACGCTTGCCCGGGAACCTGGTCGCGTCCGGCTGATAGAGGAAGCCGGAGACCGTCTCGCCGTCAAAGCTCTTCACCTCGACCAGGGTCGGCTCGACGTTGATCGAGGGGTCCAGTCCGCCGGTCTCGCTGTGCGTCCACTGGGTCACGGCCAGGGTCTTGGGGTCGACCGAGAAGGCGTCGCCCGCCACACGCGCGGACGACAGGCTGAGGCCGATCGCGCCCCAGGGGGCGATGTCGATGGTCGCGCCTATGCTGTAGGGAATGACGCCGTTGGGCAGGCCGTCCACCGCACGCACCGCACCGCTCGCCACATCCAGAACACGCAGCTTGGACGCGCCGGCCTCGTTGACGGCATAGGCGATGAAGCTGCCGTCCGGGGCGATGGCGTAGTCGCTGACGTCCCAGCGGGCCTCAGTCGACACCGGGCGGAAGTCCCCGCCCTCGATGCGGCCTAGACGCAGGAAGTCGGACCCCTTGTTAGACGCCGCCCAGACGGCGCCGTTCGGCGCATACTGCGGATCGACATAGGAAACCTGGGCCTCGGGATCGGTCAGCGGCGTCATGCGGCCGCTGGCGATGTCCAGCTCATAGACCGCCGCATGGTTGATCGACATCCGGTTCAGCACCAGTGCCCTGGACCCGTCCGCCGAGAAGTCAGAGATGTTCCAGCCGCCCCCCGACACCTGGGCGACCAGGCGGTCGGTCGCGGGATCGCGCGGATCGACGACATAGAGGTCCATGTCCGCACCGTTGCGACGCGAGGAGGCGTAGCCGACACGCTTGCCGTCCCGGCTCCAGGCGCCGAACCAGTTGCGGCTCTTGCCGTCGGTCACGCGCGTCAGACGACCGTTGGCCAGCGTATAGAGTTGATAGAACTCGTCCCCGCCGTTGTCCTTCTGGACCAGCAGGACATCGCCAGAGGGCGACGGGGCGCCGGCCATGACCGGCTCGGCCTCAAAGCTGATCTGCCGACGGGCGCCGCCGGGGGCGCTGACCACGTGGATCTGGTCCGTGGCGCCGAAGCGGGTCTTGATCAGCATCGACCGATCGGCCGCGTCCCAGCCGACAAAGGCGGCGCGGCGGCTCTGAAGATAGGGCAAGGTGGCCGCCGCCAGGTCGTCGGGAACGGCAGGCAGACCATCGGCGACGACGGCGGCGGGCTTGGGGATTTCGGCGACGGCAGGCGCGGCGCACAGGGCCAGGCTCAGCGCCATCAGGGAAACGCGAGAAATCATAGGGCAACACCCTCTCACAAGAGACCCTCAATCAAGAGGAAGGGTGTCGCCGGCTCCATATCGCGAACGATGGGGGAGGAGCCGGCGACGGGAACACGGCGCCAGAACTAAAAGCGGTACCGTGCTCCAACCGTGACGTAGCGGCCGATCACATCGTAATAGGGCGAGAAGAGCGAACCCTCCGGCGGATCACGATCGAACAGATTGGTCGCATTGGCGTAGAGTTCCACGCCGTCCGCGCCGAAGCGCGACAGGTCGGCCGTCACGCCGAGATCGAAGTAGGTGTAGGCGTCGATCTCGTTGTTCACGATCTTGATGGTCGAGTTGTATTGACCATCCGAGATGTAGCGAGCGCGCAGGTTGGCGCTGAAGACCTCGCCCTTCCAGCCTGCCGAGGCGTTGAGGCGCAGCTCAGGCACGCCCAGACCGAAGGCATAGCCCTGCGAGCCCACATATTGGATCTCGGTCACGCCATCATTGGTGGTCAGGCTGTTGGTCCAAGTCCCGACCAGGCGCAGGTTGATGCGGCCCGAGGCATCGGCGAAGAAGCGACCCAGCGGCGCGGTGTAGGACACCTCGGCGTCAACACCATCGGTCTTGTACTCGGCCAGATTGAGGAAGGTGGACATGGTGCGAACCAGATCACCTGCAGCATCACGTTCAACCTTGTCGCACAGAGCCTTGTTGCCGTTGAAGCAACGCGTCACCAGGTCCTGCGGCGCGATGGTGGTGATCACGTCGTCGATCTTGATGCTGTAATAGTCGATCGACATATTCAGACCCGGCACGGACGGCGGCGAATAGGTGAAGCCCAGCGTCAAGGTGTCCGCTGTTTCCGGCGTCAGGTTCGGGTTGCCGCCCCCATTGTTCAGGACATAGACCGTGGCGTTTTTGACCGGGTCGTTGATGTTGTTGTAGCCCGTGGTGGTCTGAGTATAGAGCTCGCTCAGGTTGGCCGAACGGATGTCACGCGACTGGGTGATACGACCACGGAAGCCAGGGAAGAACTCATTGGTGGCGCCCACCTTCCACGACCAGATCGATCCGGTAGTGTCATATTCCGAAACCCGGACGGCGGCGTTGAACTGCAGGTCATTGAAGACCGGCACATCCTTGACCAGCGGCAGCAGGACTTCAGCGAACGCTTCCTTGACCGCAAACTCACCGGACATGGCCGAGAAGCTGAACGAACGGAAAGCCTTGGCGGCGTCCAGTTCACCCACGGTCTGGTCGATGGACTCCTTGCGGGCCTCGACACCGAAGGCGACAGAAACATCACCGGCCGGCAGGCTGAAGGGCTCGCCGCGCATGCTGAAGCCCACGCTGTCCAGCTTGGTCGTCGACCGCTGCATCGGCGTGCCGGTGACATAGTCAACTGCAGCCTGCGACGGGGCGCCCAGGCCGAACAGGTTGATCGGCACGCAGGTGCTGTTCGGATTGGTCAGGGCGTCACGACAGATCGCCTGGCCCGTGGCCGGATTGATCACCGAGTCCACGGCCTTGGCCCACTCATTCTTCAGAATGAAGCCTGGGGTGTCGATGTCGTTGTTGAACTCGCCGTGGCTGTAATAGGCGCCCCAGCGCCATTTGCTGCCGAGCTCGCCGTCCAGGGCCAGAGTGGCCTGGGTCGTGACCCGCTCAAAGTCGATGGTGGGGAAGTTGATGTCCGAGTTGAAACGACCCATCGTCAGGGTTGTTTCGCCCGCCGCATCCATGGCCGCGCCCACGGCGCCCGGCAGGAAGGCGTTGTCGCGCTTGACCACCAGGTTGCCACGGTCGTGATCACCGAACCAGGTATAGGTGTTCCACATCTTCGAGTGGCGCACGTCTGCGGTGAAGCGCAGGTTGTCCTGGAGGTCATAGGTGAAGCTGGCCAGGGCGGCGTAGCGTTGCTGCGGCGTCACCAGCGGGCTGATGTCGTCGTTGGACGGACCTTCGCCGCCAACGCTCGAGGTGCCGACAACCTTGCCATAGTCAAAGTCGCGCAGCGAACCGTCCGGGTTGAAGGCCTTGCCCTTGAGCACGCCCGACATGATCAGGCCGCCATAGGCTGCGTTCGAGAAGCCGACATCCGGCACATTGACGAAGTTACCCGTGCCGTCGCCGGTCGAAACTTGCGACCAACGACCGACATTGGGACGCGAGGCGCGCGGGATGACACCCTCGTTGTCCAGGTACTCGCCGCCGATCACCACGTGACCGCGACCATCCAGAATGCTGCGGCCATAGGCCCCTTCAAAGCGGACCTGCTCAGCGTCGTCATAGGAAGAAACGCCATACTCGGCGCCCAGCTTGCCGCCCTCGAACTTGCGGTCCAGGGAGACGTTGACCACACCGGCGACAGCGCCCGAACCCCAGGCTGCCGAGGCCCCGCCAGTCACCACGTCCACACCCTTGATCAGCACGGTCGGGATCGAGTTCAGGTCGTTCTCGCTCGAAACACGACGACCGTCGATCAGGACCAGGGTGCGGCTGACGCCCAGGCCGCGCAGGTCAACCGGCGCACCGCCCGCCCCCGTATTGGTGCTGGTGGTCTGGGCCGACTGGGTGGCCCGAAACTGCGGCATGTCGTTCAGCGCCGCCGCCACATTCAGGCGCGCCCCCACCGACAAGTCTTCCGCCGTCAGGCGCACGGTCGGGGTCGGGGCCGTGAAGCCGGCGCGATCGATACGCGATGCGGTGACGACGATTTCGTCGATGGTGGTGGGGCTGCCCGCGGGCTCTTCGTCCTGCGACTGGGCGATTGCGCCGCCGGCGCATGCCAGCAGGGCCATGGCGCTACAGCAGCCGGTCAGATGGAGATGAAATCTAGACAAGACAAATCCTACTCATGCGACGACGGCGCCCCTCCCCAGGGAAGCCCGGTGACTGACGCTCTGACGGCGTCGTTTGATAGCCCCCGCTGTCATCGGGCCTGAGAGTTTCGGACCGGCGGGTCCTTGCTTCTTCGGCGAGGACGCGCCCCCGGCGGGTGCGCCCTTCTCTCCAGCGTTCATCCTGCAGCACGGTCCGTTTGCCTGAGCGTTTCCGGGGCGGTTGCGCCTTCGGCGTCGATGCGAGATCGAACTCTCCCGCGCTGCATATCCAGTAAGATCGGACCGCACGTCGCTGTCAAATGGCTGATTTGCGCAAAATAATTGCACGATTTATAAAATACCGACGATTTACGACCGCTCAACCTGAGTGCGGGACGTCGATCCGCGGATCTTGACCGTCAGCGACCACACCGTGACGGCGCGGTGACAGAAATGGGGCGAACGGAGGGGTCGAAACTTATCCACAGGTAAAGCCCGATCATGGCGCTTTTGGATCAGCCGGCGCGCGCGGCGCATCCCCCATGGCCAGTTTCCAGCGGTCAAGCAGACGTTCGCGACGCACGCGATCCAGATTGGCCAGAAGCCCAGGCCCCACGCGAATGGGCCGGGCGCCCGGCGAAGTTGCTCGCACCGTATCCCCGATGTCGTCGCGTACAGGCCGTATGCCGAGAACAGCAATGCCTCTCTGCCCTTCTCGCGACAGCAGATAATCGAGGAACAACCTCGCCGTATTCGGATGCGGCGCCGCACGCGGAATGAAGGCCACTCGGGATACCGACAGGTGATAATCGGAGGGCGTAACCAGCGCCACATCGGGATGGCGCAACGCCCAGCTCTCTCCGAACGACTGGTTCATATTATAGGCCAGCACCATCTTGCCCGAGGCGAGTTGCCCCATCATCCGCTGGCCCGACGTGTCCAGCCGCGGACGACTGCGACCCAGGGCCTCCATCAATTGCCACGCATCAGGATAGATCTGCACGTCCGCCGACAGGTGCATAAGCGCCACCCCGCTGCGTTCGGCGTCGTAGACAGTCGTTCGTCCGGCGAAAAGCTGGGGGTGGGCTTCCAGCAGGCGCAGCAGTTCCGCATGGCTCCCAGGCACGGCGTTCGCCGGCAGCAGGCGACGATTATAGGCGAAGACAATCGGTTCTGCAGTGATGCCGAATCCCTGATCGCGCCACACGGACCCGTCGGGCATGGCCCGCCGATGCGGCGAGCGATAGGCTTGGGCATAGCCGTCGTTGATCAACTTGATCTGCAGATCCATGGCTGAACTCCAGACCAGATCCGCCTTGGGCCGATTATCCTGCGTCTCGGCCACCACCCGTTCGGCGATGAGGGTGGAGTTCATGTCCTCCACCCTGACGGTGATGTCCGGGTATCGGCGACGGAAGTCCTCGATCAGAGGCTCCATCAGGCTGGTATTGGCGTATATTGTCAGCTCGCCTTCCTTTTGCGCCGCCCGTCGCACACTCGCCGACGTCGCCCCGTCCAGCGACTCGCCGCAGCCCGCCAGCAGGCAAAGCCCCGCCATCAGCCCCTTCAACAGCCAGGCCATCTTCACCGCCGCTGGTTTCCCGCTATGGTCACGGTATGCCCTCTCATCCCCCGCCCCCGCCCGGACGATTCCCGACGCCATGAGAGTCCTCGTTGTTGAAGATGACAAGGCGCTGCAACACTCCCTGACCGCCAGCCTTCGCGGCGCCGGGATGCAGACCCGCTGCACTCATCTGGGTGAAGAGGCCCTGATGCTCGAGGCCGTCGGCGATTTCGACGCCCTGATTCTGGACATCGGCCTACCTGACATTGACGGCTTTGAAATCCTGACGGCCCTTCGCGGGCGCGGCTCGACGACCCCGATCCTGATGTTGACCGCGCGCGACGCCGTCAGCGACCGTGTCGCGGGGCTGGAACTGGGCGCCGACGACTATCTGGTGAAGCCTTTCGCTCCGCCCGAGCTGGTGGCGCGCGTTCGCGCCATCGCCCGACGCAACAGGGGCCAGGCCGGCGGGGCCGTGACGATCGGCGCCCTGACCTGTGACTGGGAAGCGGGGCGGGCGCGTGTCGGCGACCGCGAACTGGACCTGCGTCCGCGCGAATGGGCCGCCCTGCGCGTCCTGATTTCCCGCGTGGGCCAGGTCGAGGAGCGCGATATGCTCGCCGCCGAAGTCTTCCATCAGGATGAAGCCGCCTCCCTCAACGCGCTCGAGGTACATGTCGGACGCCTGCGTCGTAAGCTCCAGCCGGACGGCCCCGGCGTCACCAATATTCGTGGTCGCGGCTATCGGCTGGACCCGTGACCGCACCCAGGTCGCCTCGTCCTCACAGCCTGCTCAAAAGGCTGTTCATCGCCCAGATCGCCCCCCTCAGCCTGGTGGCGGTCGTGCTTCTGGTGGCCGGGTCCTGGACGGCGCACCGCGTCGTAGAGCGCACGTCCGATCGCCTGCTGGCGGGCGCCACTCAGGCCATCCTTGAAACCGTATCCTTCAGCGACGCCCAGGTCACTGTCGATGTATCGCCCTGGTCCCTGGCCCTGCTGGACAGCCCGGAGCGCGATGCGGTCTTCTATAGCGTGCGCGAGGGCGACCGCCTGATTACCGGCTACGACGAACTCCCCATCCTGAGCGCCACAGGCGTCGACCAGCCCAGATTCGCCAATCTCACGGTTCGAGGTCTGCCGGTGCGGATGGCGCAACAATCGGTCGAAATTCCCGGCCAACCCTCCCCGGTCATCGTCTCGGTGGCTCAGAGCCTGGATTCGCGCCAGGCCAGCGTCCGTGAGTTGAACCTCAGCCTGCTGTTGCTGCCGGGGCTTCTGGTCGTGCTCGCGGCCCTCCTGATCTGGCCCGCTATCCAATGGGGTCTCTATTCCCTGAAGCGGTTAACGCGAGAACTGGCGTCACGCTCTCAAGCCGGCGCCACCGACTTTGCCCCTGCGCCGATCAACCTGGCGCCGCGAGAGCTGGCCTCGGCGCTCTCGGCCTTCAACACCTTGCTGGCGAGCCTGGAGAGATCCACCTCGGGCATGCAGCGTTTCTCGGCCGACGCCTCGCATCAGCTCAGGACGCCGCTCACCGTGGTCGCCGCCAACCTGGATCTTCTGGCGGGCTCACGCCGTCCCTGGTCCAAGGCGGATCGGCGCCTCTTGAGCGATTCCAAGGACGCCATCGCCGCCATGTCCCGGCTGATCAATCAGCTTCTGTCCACGGCGCGGGCCGACAGCGCTCCCGGACTGAACCAGGCGGACATCGGGCGGACCGTGCGCATCGCGGTGGAAAGCCTGCGCTCCAGCCTCCCCTGCGACGCCGTGCGTATGCGGCTGCCTGACGGCGTCGTCGCGGTCCAAGGCGATGAGAACCTGATCGTCGAACAGATGATCAACCTGCTGGACAACGCCTCACGCTACGGCGCGCCGCCTGTCATCGTTCATGTCGCCCGACGTGAAGGGCAGGTCCGTATCACCGTCTGGGACCACGGCCCCGGCGTCGATGACGCAGAACTGCCTCGCCTGCCCGAACGATTCTTCCGTAGCCGCACGGCGCCGCGGGCGACCGGATCAGGCCTGGGCCTGTCGATTGTCGCCAGCATGGCCAAGGCCCAGGGCGCCGAATTCCGCCTCGCCAATCGCGCTCGGCGGCCCGGACTGGTCGCGACCTTGACCTATCGCTCAGCCTAGAGGGCTCGACGGATCAAAAAAAGACCCGGCGCATTTCGCGCCGGGCTTAAAGTCGTTCGTTCGGTGATGGTGGGTGTCCTCGAAGAAAAGAAGACAGGGCCTTTGATCAACGTGTTTGGTTAATGAAATCTAAATTGTCCTAGATCGGCACATCACAGATCCGGGAACCAACTGGTCTGCCGCGCCGACGGCGACAGGGCGCGCGTCAGCCGCCATCCCGATCCCGACCGCTCGACCACACCAAGGCTCGCAGCGCCTGCCGGCCCCGGATAGGCGAAGGTCGCCTCCCCGACCGTGATGTCCATCGGTCGATCGCCCACGCCCGAGAGCGCAGCCGTCCAGCGACCGCTCGCGTCGGCGACAGCCTCGACCGCCACGCCGCCGTCTGCGGAAATGGCCACCCGTGCGCCAGGCTGCGCCCGTCCGGAGACCAGCAAGCCTCGCCCGTCGTCATCCACCGAATCCAGAACCGGACCGGCGGACAACCGACGACTGGCTCCGCCCTCGATCAACAGCGCCGCCAGATCGCCTCCGTCGCTCGCCAGGATCAATCGCTCGGGTCCTGGCGCCGGAAACTGACCGATCTGAACCTCAGGCGTCAGCAGCATGGCTGTCGGCAAGGCGCCGACGCGCAGTTCGAAGCGCCCTGCGGCGTCCGTTCCGGCGGCAAAGGCGACATCCTGATCGCCTCGCAGCACCACGCGCGCCCCCGGCGGCGCATCGCCGCGGACGATCAGACCCGCGCCCTGACGCACGACGGCGCTGATGCGCGGCGACGCCGTCCACCCGCCGTCCTGGCGGGCTTCTTCGCCCTTGTTGCGCTCGACCGGCGCGCTGCACCCTGCAAGAGCCAGCGCGACGCCTGCCCATGCGACGACAATCCGACGTTTCATCCTGACCCGCGTAGCGATATGCCTAGGTCCATCAGATAGCGCGGCGGACGCTGCCCTGTCTTCCTTCCTGTATCGAGGCCCCATGTCTTTGCCGCCCGCCACCATTGCTCCCTTCGACGGCCGTTCGGTCTGCCTGTTCTGCGGTTCGTCGGACGGAGCTGATCCGCAGTACGTCCAGGCCGCCAGCGCCTTCGGCAAGGCGACGGCCCAGGCGGGCTGGCGGCTGGTCTATGGCGGCGGCGGCGTCGGCCTGATGGGGGCCTCGGCGCGTGCGGCGCATGAAGCCGGCGGTCGCGTCGTCGGCATCATGCCGGCCTTCCTGCGCAGCCGCGAGCGCCTGTTCGACGACGTCGAGACCGTGGTCGTCACCTCGATGCATGAGCGCAAGCAGCTGATGTATGATCAATCCGACGTCTTCGTCGTGGCGCCCGGCGGCATTGGCACCCTGGAAGAAGCCATCGAGCTGTTGTCGTGGAAGCGGCTGGATCTGCACGCCAAGCCGGTCATCTTCCTGAACCTGAACGGTTTCTGGGAAAACTATTTCGCCCTCATCCGCCACAGCGTGCATGAAGGCATGACCCCGGCCAGCTTCCTCGACGCCTACATCAGCGTCGATACGGTCGAGGAGGCCGTCATCGCCATGAAAAAGGCCGACGAAACGCCGCACTTGAAACATGATCATCGGTAAGTAAACGTGGGTCAGTAAACGCCGATCCGTTGCCTCGAAACCGCATTGACAGTTTCCAAAGAAAACGGACTATGGCGTCACAAGGGCGTGCGCCCTGCCCATTTCGGAGTCTTGTCCATGCGTGCTCTTCTCGTCGCTGCAGCCCTGTTTGTCGCTGCCCCCGCCTTCGCTGCAGACGCCCCGGCCACCAGCCTGACGCTCGCGGACGCAGCCAAGGCTCCGGCCGGCCGCGTCATCGTCGACGGCGCCGCCTGGCGTTGCGAAGGCGCGTCCTGCACCGCCACCGGCGGGTCCAGTCAGCCCGCCGCCCGCGCCTGCCGCCGCGTCGTCGCCAAGCTCGGCCCGGTCACGGCCTTCAGCTACAAGGGCGAGGCTCTGGACGAACAGGCCCTGGTGACCTGCAACGCCGGCTGATCCAGCCGCCATAGCGCTGAAAACGAAAAAGGCCGCCTTCGCGACAAGGCGGCCTTTCTTGTATCTGGCTTGGAGCTTGAGGGGCTCAGCCCGCCTCGCCCTTCAGGCGACGCACGATGGCCTCGCGCCCGATCAGCGGAGCCATGGCCGCCATGTCCGGTCCGTGCGCCTGCCCTGTCAGGATCAGGCGCAGCGGCATGAACAGCCCCTTGCCCTTGGCGCCGGTCTTTTCCTTCACCGCCGTCGTCCAGGCCGACCATGCGCCCGCGTCGATGACCTCGGGCAGGACTTCCAGAGCCGCAGCCGCAAAGGCCGGGTCCTCGATCACCGGCGTGACCGGGCCGGTGACGATCCGCGCCATATCGGCCACGTCCGCGAACTTGTTCAGGTTGCCGCGCACGGTGTCCCAGAAGACCTCGCCCAGATCGACCCCCAGCCCCGCCAGACGCGGCTGCGCCTCGACATAGGTCATGGCGTGCAGGGCCTGGGCGTTCAGGCGGTCCAGGTCGGCGGTGTCGTAACGCGCTGGCGAACGCCCCATCTTGGAGAAGGCGAAGGCCTGGCCCAGGGCCTCGACCGAGGCCGCGATCTCCAGATTGTCCGAGGTGCCGATCTTGCCCAGGTGGCTGGTGATGGCGATGGGCTCATAGCCCTGATCGCGCATGTCGCTGATCGACAGCGAGCCCAGACGCTTGGACAGGGCCGCGCCGTCCGCGCCGACCAGCAGCGGCATGTGAGCGAAGCCCGGAACCTTGGCGTCCAGCGCTTCGAATATCTCGATCTGCGCCCCGGTGTTGGTGACGTGGTCCTCGCCCCGGATGATGTGGGTGATGTCCATATCGATGTCGTCGACGACCGACGGCAGCGTATAGAGGAACAGGCCGTCCTCGCGGATCAGCACCGGGTCCGACATCGAGGCGGTGTCCACCTCGGCGTGACCGCGCGCCAGATCTTCCCAGGCGACGCGCTTGCCGTCCAGCTTGAAGCGCCAGTGGGGACGACGACCTTCGGCCTCATAGGCGGCCTTCTCGGCCTCGGTCAGTTCCAGTGCTGCGCGGTCGTAGATCGGCGGCAGACCGCGCGACAACTGCACCTTGCGGCGGCGATCCAACTCGTCCGAGGTTTCATAGCAGGGATAGAGGCGGCCCGACGCCTTCAGGCGCGCGGCGGCCTCTTCATAGCGGTCGAACCGCTTGGACTGGTTGTAGCGCTCGTCCCAGACCAGACCCAGCCAGGTCAGGTCGGTCTCGATGCCGTCCTCGAACTCTTGCGTCGAACGCGCCAGATCGGTGTCGTCGATGCGCAGAACGAAAGAGCCGCCCTGCCCCTTGGCGAACAGCCAGTTCACCAGAGCGGTGCGGACATTGCCGACGTGCAGCTTACCCGTGGGAGACGGAGCGAAACGAACCTTGACGGACATGGGGGATCAACGACCTCGATAGGAAGGCGGCTTGGTCGCGCCGCCGTCCGCTCAAGTCAAGTCGATCCGCCCAATCAGTGCAGATCAGTCGTCGCGATGGACCCGTTCGCGGCGTTCGTGCCGCTCCTGGGCCTCGACCGACAGGGTCGCCGTCGGCCGCGCTTCCAGTCGGCCCAGACCGATCGGTTCGCCCGTGTCCTCACAATAGCCGTAGGACCCATCCTCGATCCGGCGCAGCGCATCCTCGATCTTGGAGATCAGCTTGCGTTGCCGGTCACGGGTCCGAAGTTCCAGCGCCCGGTCGGATTCCGACGAGGCCCGGTCCACCAGATCCGGGTGGTTCTCGGTCTCGGCTTTCAGATTAACAACAGTGCCCTTGGATTCGCGAAGGATCTCATCCTTCCACGCCAAGAGCTTGGCCTTGAAGTAGGCCAGCTGCCGCTCGTTCATAAACGGCTCGTCGTCGGTAGGACGGTAAACCACCGTATCCCCCTCGATCACAGACGCTAATGCGTTCATCGCACTCACGCTCATTTGTCTGCGCCCCCCTGCGGCGCAATGGCCGTATAGGCAAGCCGGAGAGTCGCGGCAATGGTGTTCGCGTCTCCGTGATATGGCGCAGCTAAACAAATGCGGCGGCAGTGTGGCAAAATGTCCTCACCCCGCCCGACCAGGCCGATTTTCAGCCCAGTATCCCGAGACGTCTAGGCGCGCGCCCGCGCCGCTTCCGCCTTCGCCATTTCCACGGAGGCGCGCAGATCAATCTGGTCCAGCACGCCCTTCAGCCCCGGATCGGCATCATCGGGACGTTCCTCGCGCAGGCTGCGCGCCAGTCGCTCCAGCGCCGGCGCCCCGTCCTGACCGTTCAGCAGCGCTAGTTTCAGTTCATCCAGCCGATCCAGCAGTCCGCCGCCGCGCCTGATCGCCCGACGACGACGCTCTGTGGCGTCCTCCACGCCTTGCAGGGCCATCAGAGCGGACACCCCCGCCACGCTGGACGCCGACGAGGTCGCAGCCGCCGAGGCCGGGCCCGAAGCCCCACCGCTGGCCGGCAGGCTGAAGCCGCCCGTCGAACGCGTGGGACGCGAGCCTTGCGAGGATGTTGTGCCCGAGGGGCCGGTGACCTTCATGATCCATGCTCCCGATCAGCCTGGACCATCGGGCACGACCGTCACCGCTTGGTTAACGCCTCGGCAAATTCTGCCGTTAGGCAAGGCGCAGAAACCTGACGGGCGCTGAAATCAAAGACTTTTTCTTACGGCACGAACTTCGCATGGTTAATCGCGAACGCCTCAACAGGACGTCTGTCGTATGCAGAAGTTGCTCACCGCCCTCATCGCCTCCGCTTCCGCCGCCCTGATTCTGGCGGCGGCGCCGAACGCGGCTGAGGCTCAGTCGCGCATCAAGGATATCGTCTCCATCGAAGGCGTCCGCACCAACCAGCTGGTCGGCTACGGCCTGGTGGTCGGCCTAAACGGCACCGGCGACTCCTTGCGCAACTCGCCCTTCACCCGCCAGTCGCTGGAAGGGATGATGGAGCGTCAGGGCGTCAACATCCGCGGCGCCAACCTGAACACCAAGAACGTGGCGGCGGTCATGATCACCGCCGACCTGCCGCCCTTCGCCACGCCGGGTTCGCGTCTGGACGTCGCCGTCTCGGCCATGGGCGACGCCAAGAGCCTGCTGGGCGGCACGCTTCTGGTCACAGCCCTCCAAGGCGCCGACGGCGAGATCTACGCTGTGGCCCAAGGGTCCGTTCAGACCGGCGCCGTCTCGGCTTCGGGCGGCTCCGGCTCCTCGGTGACGCGCGGCGTCCCCACCGCCGGCCGCATCGCCTCGGGCGGCGTGGTCGAGCGCGAGACCGGCTTCGACCTCTCGGCCATGCCTGTCGTGCGCCTGACCCTGCGCAACCCCGACTTCACCACGGCCCAGCGCGTCGCCGCCGCCATCAACCAGTCCTATCCCGAGAGCGCCTTCGCCGAGAACGGCACCGTCGTCGCCATCCGCGCGCCCCAGACCATGGGCATGGCCGGCTTCGTTAGCCGCGTCGAGAACCTGCCGGTCCGGGTCGACACCCCGGCCAAGGTCATCATCGACGAGGTCAACGGCGTCATCGTCATGGGCGACGCCGTCCGCATCTCCACCGTCGCCATCGCCCAGGGCAACCTGACCGTCTCGGTTCAGGAAAACCCCCTGGTCAGCCAGCCCGAGCCCTTCAGCCGGGGCGGCCAGACCGTCGTCGTGCCCCAGTCGAACATCTCGGTCGAAGAAGAAACCGGCCGCCAGATGCGCATCGTCAACGGCGGGACCTCGCTCTCGACCCTGGTCAACGGCCTGAATGCGCTGGGCGTCAGCCCGCGCGACATGATCAGCATCCTGCAGGCCATCAAGGCCGCCGGCGCTCTGCAAGCCGACATCGAGGTGATGTAATGGACGCCCTGCCCGTCGCCACCGGCTTCCTGCGCCCCGCCGACCCGACCGCCAAGCGCGGCCAGTCGCCGGAACAGATGCGCGAAACCGCCCAGGCCTTCGAGGCGAGCTTCCTGTCGCAGATGCTCAAGCCCATGTTCGAGGGCCTGGAAACCGACGGCCCCTTCGGCGGCGGCGAGGGCGAGGCCACCTGGCGCAGCTTCCTGATCGACGCCATGGCCAAGCAGGCCGTCAAGGCCGGCGGCATTGGTCTGGCCGACACCGTCATGTCCGAAATGCTCAAGATGCAGGAACAGCCCACGTGACCCCCGACGTCGAGACCTCCACCCTTCGCGCCCAGCAGCTGATCAACCTGACCCAGGCCCTGACCGCGCGCCTGAGCGCCGAAAGCGCCGCCTTCCGCGCCCATCGCGCCCAGGACGTCGCCGCGGGCATGGCCGAGACCCAGGAACTGGCCAACCTCTATCGTCGCGAGTCCGCCCAGGCCAAGGCTGCGCCCGCCTTCCTTCAGGTCATTCCCGCGGCCGAGCGAGACGCCCTGCTCGCCGCGACCGAGGCCTTCGAGGCCGTCCTGTCCGAACACGCCTCGGTCGTCGACGCCGCCCGTCAGGTGTCCGAAGGCCTGGTCCGCACCATCGCCGCCGCGGTCGCCGGCGCCCGCGCCCAGGGCGTCGGCTACGGCGCGTCAGGCCGCGCCACCGAGGGCGACGGCCGCGCCGTGGCGCTGAACCGCAAGGCCTGACGCAAGCCTGTCGCGATCCGTGGTTTATTAACGCCCCGCGGCGCATGCTTCAGCCATGAGCCTGAAATCCCGCCTCCTTGGCTTGGCCTTCGCCGCCGCCGACGCCCTGATCGAGGTCGACGGCGCCGGTCAGATCGCCTTCGCCCTGGGGTCCGGCCCGGTCGCCGGGCAAGGCTCCGCCGCCTGGATCGGCCAGCCGCTCAGCGCCCTGTTCGCCCCCGCCTGCCGCGCCGCTGTCGTCGAGGCCGCAAGCGCCCTCTCGGCGGGCGGACGTAGCCAGCCTATGGAAGTCCTGGTCGATTGCGGCGACGGTCGCGTGCGGCGCGCCATGTTCCGCGCCTTCATGCTGCCGGAACTAGCGCCGGCGGTTTCCTGCGCCTTCATCTATGAAGGCGCGCCTTTCGAGATCGCCGCTGAAGCGGACGCCTCGCCGATTTCAGATTCCTCAAGCTTCATGGACAGCGCTCGCGAGGGGCTAAGCGGCAAGTCCGGCGCCGCCCTGCAAAAGCTCGCCCTGGCCTTCATCGAGGTTCAGGGCCTGGCCGCCGCCAATGACGCCGCGAATGAGCGCATGGCGGCCCGCCTGGGCGCGCGCCTGCAACGGGTGTCCCACGACGGCGCCAGCGCGGGCCGGCTGACGCCGAACCGCTACGCCCTGATCAAGGACGCCGGGGACGGTCGCGACCTCGAGGCCGAGGTGCGCGAGGCCGGTCTGGCCGAAGGCCTGACCCTGACATCCCGCTCCAGCGAATTGGCGATCGGTTCGGACCCCTTGTGCGCCCTGCGCGCCATGCGTTTCGCGATTGAAGCCTGCCTGAAAGACAATGCGGCCCAGCCTGAACTCAGCTTCGCCGATTCACTGTCGCGCACGCTGAAAGACGCAGAGCGGTTCCGCAACATCGTCCGCAACCGCGAATTCTCGATGTTCTATCAGCCCGTGGTCGATCTGAAGACGCGCGCCGTGCACCACTTCGAGGCCCTGACCCGCTTCGGCCAGGGCAGCGGCCCCGCCTCCGCGATTCGCATGGCCGAGGAACTGGCCCTGATCGAGGACTTCGACCTCGCCGTCGCCGAAAAGATCGTCCACCGCCTGCGCCAACCTGGCTCCGGTCTGCTCAAGATCGCCATCAATGTTTCGGGCGCCTCGCTGGCCAATGACGCCTATGTCGAAGCCCTGCTGAAGATGACGGCCTCCGAGCCGGACAACCGCCGCCGCCTCATCGTCGAAGTGACCGAAACCGCCGCCTTGGCCGACATCGCCGCCGCCAACCGCCGTCTCGGCGCCCTGCGCAGCGCGGGGATCAAGGTCTGTATCGACGATTTCGGCGCCGGCGCCGCCGCCTTTGATTATCTGCTCGGCCTCTCCGTCGATACCGTCAAGATAGACGGCGCCCTGGTGCGCGGCATCGACAGCGATCCTCGTACCCGCACCCTGATCGGCCATCTGGTTGATCTATGCCGCTCACTCGACATGACCACCATCGCCGAAATGATCGAGACCGAGGAGGCCGCCCAGGCGCTTCAGACCCTCGGCGTCGGCTACGGCCAAGGCTGGCTGTTCGGCCGCGCCGAGGCGGAGCCCGTCACCATCGCCCCCTCATCCCCACGCGCCCGCCGTCAGGGCGTGATCGACGGCTGGAGCTGACGTTCCATCCTAGCTCGACGCGCCAATCCCAAGGATTTTCAGGGATTGCGAAGGCTTCGCCCTGTCTCGCTCGCCTTGGTCACATCTTGAGCCACATTACGGACGGTCTTTGACACGTCGATCTTCCTTCCCTCTCCCGCTGGGAGAGGGCTTGAGCCTCCAAGAGCGTAGCGATTGGCCAGGCAAAAGGGTGAGGGTTCAACCTTTCCATCGGCGCGAGCCGCAGCGCAACGGCTTGCGCCGACATCGCCCGAAGACCCCTCATCCGACCCTTCGGGCCACCTTCTCCCATCGGGAGAAGGACAGAAATCTCCGCCCTCCCCATTGCACCAATTGCACTGTTTTTTTCACGACCCCGTGCAATCCGGCCGCGCCAGCCGAACCTCCCGATCCACGCCGACATTGTCCATGAAGTCGCGATCATGGGTGACGATCACCAACGCCCCGTCATAGGCGGCCAGCGCCGCCTCGATGGCCGCGATGGAATCGAGGTCCAGATGGTTGGTCGGTTCGTCCAGGATCAGCAGTTGCGGCGGCTTCGCCCCCGTCATGACGCAGGCCAGGGCCGCCCTCAGCCGCTCGCCGCCTGACAGCGTCCCGACCGTCCGGTGCGCCGCCGTATTGCGGAACAGAAACCGCGCCAGGGCCGCATGGGCGTCATTCGGCGTCCCATCCGGGTTCAGCCGCCGCCAGGCCTCGATCAGCGTCTCGTCAGGCTTCAGGATCGCCGCCGTTTGATCCAGCAGCGCCGCCGTCACAGGCCGTTCGATCCGCCCCGCCGTCGCCTCCAGTTCGCCCGCGATCAGCTTCAGCAGCGTTGTCTTGCCCGCCCCGTTCGGCCCAGTGATCGCCACTCGCTCCGCCCCGGTCAGGCGCAGCGTCACAGGCCCGACGATCAACCGCCCTTCAGGACTGCGCCATTCAACGCCGTCCAACGCCAGCACGGCCTTGCCCGCCGCCAGCCCCGTGGAGGGCATGGGCACGGACAGCCGCCGCGCTCGCTCGACCTGCTCGCGCGCCTCCGTTAGCCGCGCCTCGACCTCGGTGCGGCGGCGCTCCGCCAGCCGCCCTTCCCGCGCGCCTGATTCCTCGGCCCGCTGCGCCTTGGCGTCGAGCATGATCTTGGGATCGGAGGTCCCCGTCCGATGCGCCCGTCCGGCCTTGTCGCGTTTCGCCTTCTTCTCCAGCGCCGTCTGCGCCTCTCGCGCCGCCCGCCCGACCTCGCGCTCGGCGCTTTCCAGATCGCGCTCCGCCGCCGCCCGCTCAGCCTCGCGCCGCTCGACATAGAGGTCCCAGCCGCCGCCGTAGACGCGCGCGCCCAGGCTCGACAGCTCCACGATCCGATCCATCCGCCGCAGCAGCCCTCGGTCGTGACTGACGGTCAGCACCCCGCCCGGCCAGCGCCCGACGACATCGGCCACCAAGGCCCGCGCCTCAGCGTCCAGATGGTTGGTCGGCTCGTCCAGCACGATCAGATCGGGCGCGGCCAGCATCAGCCCGGCCAACCGCAGCCTTGTCTGTTCGCCCCCGCTCAAACTGGCTGTGAGGCGGTCCAGCGCCAGCCCCGTCAGCCCGACCTGGGCCAGGGCCTCATCCAGTCGCGCCTCCAGCGTCCAGTCCGCCTCGGCCATGTCCTCGACCGAGCCCTCGCCCGCCAGCACCCGCGCCAGCAGGGCCAGAGGCTCCGTCGCGCCCAGGGTCTCGGCCACGGTTTCGCCCGGCGCGGGCTCATAGGTCTGCGCCAGCCAGCCGACCGTCCCGGCGCGCGCTGCTGTTCCCTCTGCGGGTTCGGCCAGACCGGCGACAAGGCGCAGCAGCGTGGTCTTGCCCACGCCGTTGCGGCCAACGACGGCCGTGCGCTCGCGCCCGAAGGCGAGGCTCAGATTATCGAATAGGGAATGTCCGTCAGGCGTGCGGGCCGCGACGCTGTTGAGCGTCACGAGTGCGGATGCGGACGGGTTGTGGCTTGGGTTGAACGAGGGCAAAGGCGAGCACCAGCAGCGGAGCGGAAAGGGCGAAACCGATTTCCAAAGCGCTGATCATGATCGTCGTGCCTCCTCGTCAAATACGTTGGCTTGATGAAAGGATGGGTGCTGATCTTGCGCAGCGCAACCCCAATTCTCCTCCTGCGCTTTTGCAACGCAGCGCGGCGCGCCTATGTTCCAGCCATGACCGCGTCTGACCGAACCGTCGCCTTCCACATCGACAAGCCCCTGCCCGACCGCGCTGAAGCCGCCGTTCGCCGCGCCGCAGCCGTCCAGCGGATCCGGGACGAGACCGGCATCGACGAGGCCCTGATCGACGCCCTGGTCGAGGGCTTCTACGCCCGCGTCCGCGATGACGACTTCATCGGCCCGGTCTTTGCCGAGCGCATCTCGGACTGGGGGCCGCACCTGGAACAGATGAAGCTCTTCTGGTCCTCGGTCGCCCTGTCCACCGGCGTCTATCAGGGCCGGCCCATGCCCAAACACCTGCCCCTGCCCATCGACGCCCGCCACTTCGACCGCTGGCTGCAGATCTTCGAGGCGACCGCCCGCGACCTCTGCCCGCCCGCCGCCGCCGAACATTTCATCACCCGCGCCCGCCGCATCGCCGAAAGCCTCGAACTGGGCGTCGCCAACGCCAACGGGGTCCTGGTCGGCCCCGGCGAACGCTACACACGCCCGCAGCCCGCGTGGAAACCCGACTAGCGCAAAATGTTCCCACATTGTTCTTGCTGAAAAGCGCGAATTGATCCCCATATAGCGTCGTCGCCCCGGACCGTTCCGGGGTCTCCCGCGTTCCCGGATTCCATGACCGAAAAGCACAACTTCATCCGCGTTCGCGGCGCCCGCGAGCACAACCTCAAGGGCGTGGACGTCGATATCCCGCGCGAGAAGCTGGTCGTCATGACCGGGCTGTCGGGGTCGGGCAAGTCCTCGCTGGCCTTCGACACCATCTACGCCGAAGGCCAGCGCCGCTACGTCGAGAGCCTCTCCGCCTATGCGCGTCAGTTCCTGGAACTGATGGGCAAGCCCGACGTGGACCTGATCGAGGGCCTGTCCCCGGCCATCTCCATCGAACAGAAGACCACGTCCAAGAACCCGCGCTCGACGGTCGGCACAGTCACGGAAATCCACGACTACATGCGCCTGCTCTGGGCGCGCGTCGGCGTCCCCTATTCGCCCGCCACCGGCCTGCCGATCGAGAGCCAAACCGTCAGCCAGATGGTCGACAAGCTGACCGCCCTGCCAGACGGCGAACGCATCCTGCTGCTGGCCCCCGTCGTTCGCGGTCGCAAGGGCGAGTACAAGAAGGAGATGGCCGAGTGGCAGCGCAACGGCTTCCAGCGGGTCAAGATCGACGGCGAATTCTACGCCATCGAGGACGCGCCGACGCTCGACAAGAAGTTCAAGCACGACATCGACATTGTCGTGGATCGCATTGTTACCAAAGCAGGTCTTGAGCCTCGCTATGCCGACAGCATCCAGACCGCGCTGAACCTGGCCGACGGCATCGCCACCGCTGAATGGGCAAATGCGCCCGAGGGCGAAGAGCCGCGTCGGATCGTCTTCTCCGAAAAGTTCGCCTGTCCGGTCTCGGGCTTCACCATCAGCGAGATCGAGCCGCGGCTGTTCTCGTTCAACAACCCGTTCGGCGCCTGCCCGACCTGCGACGGCCTGGGGGTCAAGCTGGCCTTTGACGCCGACCTGGTCATCCCCGACCGCGACAAGACCCTGCACAAGGGCGCGGTGGCCCCTTGGGCGCGCGGCCCCTCGCCGCTCTACACCCAGACCCTGCAGTCCCTGGCCCAGCACTTCGGCTTCTCGATGGACAAGGCCTGGCGCGACCTGCCTGAACAGGCGCACCGCGCCATCCTGCACGGCACCGGGTCTGAGAAGATCAAGTTCGTCTATGACGACAACGCCCGCAAATACGAGGTCTCAAAGGCCTTCGAGGGCGTTCTGCCCAACCTTGAACGCCGCTGGCGCGAGACCGACAGCGCCTGGGTCCGCGAAGAGCTGGGCCGCTACCAGTCCGAGACGCCCTGCGAAGTCTGCGGCGGCAAGCGACTGAAGCCCGAGGCCTTGGCGGTCAAGGTCGGCGGGTCTGACATTGCCGAGATCAGCTGGCTCTCGATTTCAAAGGCTTACCTCTGGTTCTCCTCCTTGGAAGAGAGCCTGACCGCCAAGCAGGTCGAGATCGGCCGCCGCATCCTCAAGGAAATCACCGACCGGCTGCGCTTCCTGAACAACGTCGGCCTGGACTACCTCAGCCTGTCGCGCAGCTCCGGCACCCTGTCGGGCGGAGAGAGCCAGCGCATCCGCCTGGCCTCCCAGATCGGTTCGGGCCTGACCGGCGTCCTCTATGTGCTGGACGAACCCTCTATCGGTCTGCACCAGCGCGACAACACCCGCTTGCTGGAGAGCCTCAGGGGCCTGCGCGACCTCGGCAACTCGGTCCTGGTGGTCGAGCATGACGAGGAGGCGATCATGACCGCCGACTATGTCATCGATATGGGCCCGGCCGCCGGCGTCCACGGCGGCGAAATCTGCGCCCAGGGCACGCCCGCCGAGGTCATGGCCAACCCCAACTCCCTGACGGGACAATACCTGATCGGCGCGCGCGAGATCGAACTGCCGCCCGAGGGCCGCCGCCCGGTCGACCGCAAGCGGATGCTGAAGATCAGCGGCGCCACCGGCAACAACCTCAAGAATGTCACCGGCGAAATCCCCGTCGGCCTGTTCACCTGCGTCACCGGCGTATCCGGCGGCGGCAAGTCCACATTCACGATCGAGACCCTGTACAAGGCCGCCGCGCGCCGCCTGCACAACGCCTCGGACGCTCCGGCCAACTTCGACCGGATCGAGGGGCTGGAGCAGTTCGACAAGGTCATCGACATCGACCAGTCGCCCATCGGTCGCACCCCGCGCTCGAACCCGGCCACCTATACCGGCGCCTTCAATCCGATCCGCGACTGGTATGCGGGGCTGCCGGAGTCCAAGGCGCGCGGCTATGGCCCGGGCCGTTTTAGCTTCAACGTCAAGGGCGGCCGCTGCGAGGCCTGTCAGGGCGACGGCGTCATCAAGATCGAGATGCACTTCCTGCCCGACGTCTACGTCACCTGCGACATCTGCAAGGGCAAGCGCTACAATCGCGAAACCTTGGAAATTGTCTTCAAGGGCAAGAGCATATCCGACGTTCTGGATATGACGGTTGAGGAAGCCGCGCGCTTCTTCAACGCCGTGCCCTCGATCCGTGACAAGATGCTGACGCTGGAGCGCGTGGGCCTGGGCTACGTCAAGGTCGGCCAGCCGGCCACCACCCTGTCGGGCGGCGAGGCCCAGCGGGTCAAGCTGTCCAAGGAGCTGGCCCGCCGCGCCACCGGCAAGACCCTCTACATTCTCGACGAGCCGACCACGGGCCTGCACTTCGAGGATACCCGCAAGCTGCTGGAGGTGCTTCAGGAGTTGGTCGACAACGGCAACACCATCGTCGTCATCGAGCACAACCTGGATGTCATCAAGGTCGCCGACTACCTGCTGGACTTCGGTCCAGAGGGCGGCGACGGCGGCGGAGAGATCGTGGCCTTCGGCACGCCGGAACAGGTGGCGGACAACGCCGCCAGCTGGACCGGAAAGTACCTCAAGGAGGTGCTGGATCGCCACGAAGAGCGTCGCAAGGCGCGCGTGGCCGCCCTGCCTGAGGTTCTGAAAGCCGAGAAGAAGCCCCGCACCCGCAAGAGCGCCTGACCGGATCGGTCAGGCGTCTCGCCTCATCAGGCGTGCGGCGCGCCCTTGAGCTGCAGATAGGCGGCCGAGAACGGGGCGTACATGATCACGATCTGGGCCGCCGACAGGACGGCTTGGACCACCAGCGAAACCGCCAGCATGGGCCCAAGGGCGCTCAGCAGGCTGGGAACGCTGGCGCCTTGCATGGCCACCAGCTGTTCTGAGCCGCCCACCATCAGACTTAGCGGGGCGGCCACAGCCGAGCCCAGCAGGCCGACCAGCATGGCCATGATCCCGGCGATGATCGCCGTGCCCAGCAGCGGCCAGAAGACCTTCTTGCCCGTCATGGCGAAGGCGGGCTTTAACATGATCCGTCCCTCGGCGAACGTGCTCGGCACGACCAGGCTGAGCCGAACCGACAGCCAGATCAGCAGGCCGATAATCGCCAGCGACAGCACAACCACGACCAGCCACAGCGCCGGAAGGGCCATGGCCCCCGCGGTCGCCAAGGTCACAATCATGAAGCCGGCGAACGTCACGGCGAACATGATCAGGGATACGAGCAGGCTGGCCCCCAGCACCCGAAGTTCGTCCTTGCCGACGCGCAGGTAGCCGAACCTGCGGTCTTCCGGGCGAATGACCGAGCGAGCGATGGCGGTGCTGATCACGGCGCTGAACAGCAGCCCCAGCGGCATGGCCCAGCCGATGATGACGCCATAGGCCTGTGCGAGCCGCTCGACATCTTCTGGCGAAGGCTCTGTCTGCCCCTGCGCCTGCATCTCGGTGATCACCGACAGCACGGTGACGAAGTGCGGTCCGACCAGCAGGAACATCAGCCCGATGAAGACGGCATAGGCCGCAGCCCATGACAGGACGGCCAAGGGCGCGCGTCGCGTCAGGCGAAAACCTTCAAAGGCGCAGTCGGTAGCGGGAAAAGTCATGCAGTCGTCCTTGATTCCCGATCAGTCTAGCCCAACCGCACGCGTTTCGTCCTGCGGCGCTTGCGCCAACAGCGACCGACAGGCTTCGGCATAGGGCGCCATCATCACAGTGCTCAAGAAGCCTTGCAGCCAGGACAGGGGTATGAAGGCCGCCAGCGCCCAGGGGATCAGCACGCCCCAGTTCACCGTCGGCGGCGCGCCGTTTTCCAACATGGCGGCCAGACTAAAGACATTGATCCCGGCGACAAGGAACAGAACCACAGCGATGATCGCCAGCAAGGCCAGTTCGATGGCCAGAACGATCCCGACGATCGCGAGGCTCAGCCCCAGCAGTCGCAGCACCTGCCCCTTTGACAGCCTCCACCCCGCCACAAAGGCGAAGTCGTTCAAGGCCACGCTGGCGGGCATGATCAGGCAGGCCCGCAGGATGACGCACCAGACGGCCACTCCCGCCACTAAAGCCGTCAAGAGGCCCAGCATAACCGCGGCCATCTCTGAAACGAACCACAGACCCGCGCCGATGGCGAAGGCCAGCAGCCCGATCACGATAGCGGCGGCGTAAAAACCTACGATCATGGCCAGTCCGACAACAGCAACCCGCACCTCGTCCATGCCGACCTTCAACCCGGCGAAGGGCGCCGGACGCTCGGGGAAAAGCACGGCCCGGAAGATGGCGGCTGTCACCACGACCCAGATCAGCGCCTGCACGATGTTCGCCAGCCCCGACAAGGCCTGGAACTGAATTATCTGCCCGATAACGGCGGCGGAGGGCTCGTGCGAAGCCATGTCCGCCAAGGCTATCGACCCGAACACACGCAGCATCAGCGCCCCGATCAGTAGCGAGGGCGCAACGGACGCGACACCCCAGGCCCAGACCTGCAACGGCCTGCGGCGCGTCAGTCTGAAGCCGGAGGCCAGGGCCTGGCCGATGGAAAACGCCGTGGTCATGACTGGCTCCTCTGAACCGCCGTCTTAAGCCACGCCATATAGCACGCGCCACCCCGTCGCGGCTTGCGTGCTTATGACAGGCTGACGGAAGGCTCCGGGAAGGCTAGAAGGCCGCCATGTCGAACGCAGCCCCCTCCGCCCACCCCATCCCCGCCCCCGTGCATGTCATCGGCGGCGGCCTCGCCGGTTCCGAAGCCGCCTGGCAGATCGCCCAGGCGGGCGTGCCCGTCATCCTGCATGAAATGCGCGGCGTGCCGGGCGTGAAGACCGACGCCCACCACACCGACGGCCTGGCCGAGCTGGTTTGCTCCAACTCCTTCCGGTCTGACGATTGGGAATATAACGCCGTCGGCCTGCTGCATCAGGAAATGCGCGAACTGGGCTCGATCATCATGGCGGCCGCGGGCGATCATCAGGTCCCGGCGGGCGGCGCCCTGGCAGTCGACCGCGACGGCTTTTCGCAATCCGTCACCGCGCGGCTGGAAGCCCATCCGCTTGTCACCATCGTGCGCGAGGAAATCGACGGCCTGCCGCCAGAGGACTGGGGCAACGTCATCGTGGCCACCGGGCCCCTGACCTCGCCCGCCTTGGCTGAGGCCATCCTGAAGCTGACGGGCGAGGAAAGCCTCAGCTTCTTCGACGCCATCGCCCCCATCATCCACGCCGACAGCATCGACTTCGACATCGCCTGGCGTCAGTCGCGCTATGACAAGGAAGGCCCCGGCGGAGACGCCGCCGCCTACGTCAACTGCCCGATGAACAAGGCGCAGTACGAGGCCTTCATCGACGCCCTGCTGGACGGCCCCAAGGCCGAGTTCAAGGAGTGGGAGAACGTCCCCTACTTCGACGGCTGCCTGCCCATCGAGGTCATGGCCGAACGCGGTCGCGAGACCCTGCGTCACGGCCCGATGAAGCCTGTCGGCCTGACCAATCCGCGCGATCCGAAGGTCAAGTCCTACGCCATCGTCCAGCTGCGCCAGGACAATGCGCTCGGCACCCTGTTCAACATGGTCGGCTTCCAGACCAAGCTGAAACACGGGGCGCAAGCCGAGACCTTCCGCATGATCCCGGGTTTGCAGAACGCCCAGTTCGCGCGCCTGGGCGGCCTGCACCGCAACACCTACCTCAACAGCCCGCAACTGCTGGACAAGCAACTGCGCATGAAATCCATGCCGCGCCTGCGCTTCGCCGGCCAGGTCACGGGGGTCGAGGGCTATGTTGAAAGCGCCGCCATGGGCCTGCTGACTGGACGCATGGCCGCAGCCCAAGCCCTGGGCCGCGACCTGTCGGCGCCGCCGCCGGAAACCGCCATGGGCGCCCTGGTCGAACACATTACCGGCGGCCACCTGGAAGGCTCCAAGTTCCAGCCGATGAACATCAACTACGGCCTGCTGCCCCCGCTGGAAGCGCCGAAGGTCGATGAGGACGGCAAGCGCATCCATCCCAAGGAACGCGGCCGCGCCAAGAAACGCCTTCAAAGCATCCGCGCCATGGCCGCACTGAAGGCCTGGCGCGACGCGGCGGCCTAGATCTCCACCTGCAAAACTCGTCACCCTCGGGCTTGTCCCGAGGGTCCATCATTGCAGCAAGCTCGAAGGTGAGACTAACGGCGCCCGAAACCTGCCATGGACCCTCGGGACAAGCCCGAGGGTGACGGCACTTTAAAATCAGCGCAGCTTGGGCAGGCCCGGCCGGAACGCCAGCGTCATCGCGCCCAGAAACACCACGCCCACGCCCATCAGAATCCAGGCCCCCGTCAGGTCGGCCATGTGGTCGCGCAACAGGCCGGCGGCCAACGGCGACAGGCTGGCGATGATGTAGCCGCCGCCCTGGACGAAGGCGAGCAGATCGCCGGACCGGGCCGGATCGTCAATCTGGTCCATGGCCAGGATCAGGGTCAGGGGGAAGATGGCTCCAATCCCCAGCCCCATGATCACCACGACCGGAACCGCCAGGGCCACCGGCGCGACCACCAGTCCCGCCAGACCGATCAGGGCCAGCACCAGCGCCGTCAGAATCGGCCCGCGCCGGTCGGGGAAGCGTCCGATCAACAGCGACACGAGGATACCGGCCATGACCTCGGCTCCCGTCATGCCGCTGAGCAGATAGCCCGCCGTCGCCCTCGCCTGCCCAAGATCGACATAGAAGGGCGGCAGCCAGGCCAGCACCAGCGTATAGGCAGAGGTGCCCAGCCCCATGATGACGATCAGGCTCCACGCCCGCCCCTGACGCCAGAAGGGAATCTCGGGATGGACCACCTCAATCACAGCGTTTCGGTCGGGCTCCTCCGCCGCCGGATCGCGTGCGGCCAGCAGCCAGACGACCGCCGCCACGAAGGCCGGGACGCTCCACAGCGCCAGGGTCCAGGCCCAGCCCACCGCCTCGGCCAGGCCCGCCGCCGTCGCCGCCGCGATGGCCGCCCCGCCCATGATGCCTGTGGTGTAGAGCGCCATCACCGTGCCGAACCGCGTCGGAAAGGCGCGCTTGATCACGACCGGCGCCAGGGCCTGAATCAGGGCGACGCCCACGCCGACGACCGCCGCGCTGGCGATCAGGGCCGCCGTTTCCGTCAGCACGGCCCGCACCAAACAAGCCCCGCCGATCAGCAGCGCGCCGAGCAAGATGCCGCGCCGCTCGCCCAACCGCCGACGCAAGGGGCGGATCGACAGGGCGCCGAGGCCGATCATCAGCACCGGCAAGGTCGTCAGCAGACTGGCGGCGGTGGAATCCATCCCTGTCGCGCCCTCGATCAGGTCCAGCAGCGGTCCCACCGCCGCCATCGCCGGGCGCAGGTTGAGCGCCAGGGCGAAGATGGCGCCGAGCAGCAACAGGGATGCGCCGCGCGCCGGCTCGGCTTCGGACCGTGCGATCATGATAGGAGACTCCACTGGAAGATCGCGCTAGTCTCTCGACCTCAAGTATCTCGATGTCAAGATAAGTCATGCCCGACAGAGCCGCCCGCGCCGCCGCCCAATGGGCCGTCCAGCGCCCCGAACTCGACATGCTGCCGATGGAGGTGCTGGGTCGCCTGAACGAGGCCTCGCAACTGGTGGTGCGCGAACGCCAGACGCCCCTGTTCGCCCGCTACGGCCTACAACACGGCGAGTTCGACGCCCTGGCGACGCTACGCCGCTCGGGCGCACGCGAGGGACTGACGCCGACCGCCCTGTTCGAGGCGGCGATGATGTCGTCTGGCGGCATGACCGCCCGCATCGACCGGCTGGAGAAGGCGGGTCTGGTCGAACGCGGCCCCCATCCGACCGACCGCCGCGCCACCCTGGTCCGCCTGACCGACAAGGGCTTCAACCTGATCGAATCCATCATGCCCAGCCACGAGGAAACAGCGCGAGACATCCTCGCGCCACTCTCACTTGATGAACAGAAGACCTTGAACGCCCTGCTGGCCCGCCTGATCGGCGGCCTCTGCGACTAGACGCGACCGCGCAGCACCGCCCACAGCAGACGGAGACGTTTCAGCGGTTCCGGGTGCTCAAAGCCCGCCAGCGCGGCATGGGCAATAGCGGGAAAGGCAGCGGCGGGCAGAGTTCTGAGTGCGGCGTTGGCGGCTGCGCGCAGCGTCTTTGCTTCATCCGTCCGGCCGGTCTGCGCCAGGCCCCACACGCGCCCAGACTTCACGACCAGGGCGTCATGCTCCTCGCCTGCCAATATCCGGGTCGCGACCTGCATCGGGCCGACATAGAAGGCTTCCAGGTCGTGCGGCTCGCCGTGCACCCGACCGATGTGAGCCTCGATCAAGGCGTCGAAGGGCGCGCGATCCAGATGCCGGCGCGCGACGGCGGCGGTCAGGGCCTCCAGCACGGGATGGCCGACGCGAGGCGTGTTGGCGAAAACGCCCTCCATCTGCTCGGACCACCACGTGTAGCGCATCTCGGCCAGCATGGGCTGGGTGACGCGGGTGGGAATGGCCAGGAGCTCCGCCTCGAAGGCGTAGAGGGCGATCAGGTCCGCGCGCGCCTGTTCGTCAGCCACAAACCGGCTGGACAGCCAGCGGTCAGGGTCGGCGGCGCGGACCTGGGAATCGAGATCAACAGTCATTGCGCAAGGCCATCGGCCATTGCGCAAAGCGGTGCAAGCCTCAGCTGAACAGGGTCTGATACATGGCCATCGAGGTAAGCATCGGCAGGGACAGCAGAAGGTTGGTGCGGCTGCCCAGCATGGCGATGCGGGCGGCCCTGGCCTTCTTGTCATCATCGACGACGACCATGCCGAGGGCCCGCTTCTGGTTTGGCCAGATCAGCCCCCAGACGTTCAGGAACATGACGATGGCCAGCCAGACGCCGATCCCCATCAGGGTAAACTGCTGATCGCCCGCGTTCAGACCGCCCGCCAGGCCGAAGCTGAGCACCTCGACCGCATAGACGTGGCCGCGCGTGAACATGACGGCCAGACCCGCCAGCACCGTCACCAGCGCCGACCAACGGAACCAGAACAGGGCCTCAGGCGCGATATGCTTGCTGACGGCGGGCTTCAACTCGGCGGGGATCGAGGGCATGACCCGGATCTGCACGAAGTTGAAATAATAGAGCAGGCCGATCCACAGGATGCCGGCCACGACGTGAACCCAGCGGAAGGCCGCCTGGGCGAAGCCGAGATCAAAGCCGCCCGGCGCGATGCGGCCGAAGGCGAAGATCATGACCCCCGCCAGCACGATGCTGAGCAAGAATGTCGTTCTGAAGTTTGAAAGCAGTTTGGCCATGCGCCCCTCCCCGGGTCGGAATCAGGAAGCGTGACCTTACTCCTCCCTCCCCATCGGGGGGAAGGAGGAGCATTTTCAGGTGAGCAGCGCCTTAGGGACGGCTGGCCATGCCGAACTTGACCGGCTTGGTGTCTTCGTCGAGGGAGCCACGCTTGACGCCCCACAGCAGGATGATCGGCGCGCCGACGTAGATCGACGAATAGGTTCCGATGATGATGCCGGCCATCAGGGCGATGGAGAAGCCGAACAGGGCCTCGCCGCCGAAGATCGCTAGCGCAGCCAGCACCATGACGGCGGTGACGCCGGTGATGATGGTCCGCGACAGGGTCTCGTTGATCGACAGGTCGATCACCTCGCGCAGGGGCATGGTCTTGTACTTGCGCAGGTTTTCGCGCAGGCGGTCGAACACCACGACCGTATCGTTCATCGAATAGCCGATGACGGTCAAAATGGCGGCGACCATGTTCAGGCTGAACTCCAGCTTGAACAGAACGATCAGACCGAAGGTCAGGATCACGTCGTGGACCAGACCCGCGATGGCGCCGAAGCCGAACTGCGGCTCGAACCGGAACCAGATGTAGCCGAACATCAGCAGAATGGCTGCGCCCAGAGCCAACAGGCCGCTGGTGAACAGCTCGCCCGAGACCTTGGAGCCGACGACGCTGGTGCCCGAGAAGGCGACCTGGCCGACAGCGTCGGTGATGCCCTTCTGAACGCGCGTCACGACGGCGGTCTGATCCTCGTTGTCCGGCACCTGGAAGCGGACGATGGCGCGCTGGTCGCCGTCGATGTTCTGGACCTGGACCTCGCCCAGATCGAGATTGTTCATCGCTTCGCGAACCTTGCCCGCGTCAATCGACTGGCCGGCCGGTGCAGTCATTTCCATGACGGCCCCGCCCTTGAAGTCGATGCCCATTTCAAGGCCGGGATAGAAGCAGGCGACGATCGAGGCGACGCACAGCACGAGCGACAGGATGCCCGCGGGCAAGGCGTACTTCACGAAATGGAAGTTCGTCTTGTGCGGCAGCAGTTTGATGAAAGGCCATCCACGCATCGCCATCACTCCGCGATCGGCAGTTTTTTGGGCTTGGCGACTTTGAGCCAGTACCCAAGCAGGACCTGGGCGACCATCACCGAGGAGAACATGGAGGTGAACACGCCGATGGTCAGCGTCCAGGCGAAGCCGCGCACCGGCCCGGCGCCAAAGGCGAACATGATCAGCGCCGCGACCAGGGTGGTCAGGTTGGCGTCGATGATGGTGCCCATGGCCTTGTTGAATCCGGCGTCCATCGAGGCGATGACCGAACGCCCCGCTCGTGCTTCATCACGCATCCGCTCATAGATCAGAACGTTAGCGTCAACGGCCACGGCGAAGGTCAGAACCAGACCGGCAATGCCCGGCAGGGTCAGGGTGGCCTGGAACAGCGACATGGCGGCCACGATCAGGATGCCGTTCAGCATCAGACCCAGAACCGAAACGCCGCCGAACAGGAAGCCGTAGGAAAGGATCATGAACAGGACGATGATGGCCGCGCCGACTGCGGTCGAAATCTGACCCGCCTTGATAGCGTCCGCGCCCAGTTCGGCGCCGACCACGCGACGTTCCTCGACCTTCAACGGCGCCGGCAGGGCGCCGCCGTTCAGCAGGTTGACCAGTTCCGAGGCCGACTGGATCGTGAAGTTGCCGGTGATCTGACCCGTGCCGCCGGCGATGGCGCCCTGGATCGTCGGCGCCGAAATGACCTTGCCGTCCAGGATGATGGCGAAGGGCTTGCCGATATTCTGGGCGGTGGCTTCACCGAAGCGACGTGCGCCCTGACCGTCGAAGCGGAAGTCGATGGCCGGGCGGCCGTTCTGGTCCGAGCCGACGCCGGCGCGGGTCAGGTTTTCACCCGAGACCAGCACGCGCTTCTTGACCAGATAGGGCGTCCCGTCTTCACCGACCAGCAGTTCCGAATCCGGCGGCACGCGGCCCGCCATGGCGTCCTGCAAGCCGGTCGCGCTGACATCGACCATCTGGAAGGTCAGTTGCGCCGTCTGGCCGATGACGCGTTCCAGCGCCGAGGGATCGCTCTCGCCCGGAGCCTGGACGACGATGCGGTCGGCGCCCTGACGGGTGATCGAGATTTCCTTGGTGCCGGTGCTGTCGATCCGGCGACGCACGACTTCGATCGACTGATCCACCGCCGTCGCGCCCATGGCGGCCAGGGCCGCGTCGGTGAAGGCGAAGCGGATGCGGTTGTCGCTCAGACGTGTGACGACACGATCCGACTGGCCTTGCGGCGCGCCGGTCATAGCCAGATTGCGAAGTGCAGTCAGGGCGGCGTCGTATTGCGCGCCCTCGCCGACGGTCACGACCACGCCGCCGGCTTCACGCTGCAGGCTGCCGATCGGGATCTTCTGTTCGGCTAGAGTGGTGCGGACGTCTTCGACCAGGTTGGTGACGCGCTTCTCGCGCATCGCCGGGACATCGACTTCCAGTAGCAGGTATGACCCGCCCTGAAGGTCGAGGCCCAGGTTCAAGCCCTGCTTCGGCATCCAGCCCGGCAGAGCCTCGCGCTGAGCGGGCGTCAGGACATTGGGAAAGGCCAGCAGCAGCCCGACAAGGAGCGACAGCACGACCAGGGTGACTTTCCAGCGTGAAAGCTGAATCATGTCAGAGCTCTATTTCGGGCGGGCTTCAGCGGCGAAAGCCGCTCAGCCCTTGTCGTTGGCGGCGATGGCGGTGCGGTTGCGCACTTCGGCGATCATCGACTTGACCACGCGGACGTTCACGCCCTGCGAAATCTCGACCATGGCCTCGGCGTCTTCAACGCGCGTCACCTTGCCGACCATGCCGTTCGACAGAACGACTTCGTCGCCGCGCTTGACGCCGGCGATCAAGGCCTGGTGAGCCTTCATCCGCTTTTGCTGCGGGCGGATCATCAGGAAGTAGAAGAGGATGAAGATCGCGACGATCGGCGCGATCTGCACCACGATGGCCATCAGGCCGCCTTCGGAACCAGTAGGCATGGAAACTCCCCGAACCGGGCCAACCTCGAAACGGGGGCCCCATTAAAATGAGGCGCGGAACCTAGGGCGCGCCGTGCCGATTTGCAACGCGGCCTGACGTCTCTTGCGTGAAGGCGATGCCGTCCGGACACGCCGGGCGGCTATTTCGTCAGCGCGGAAGGACGCCCAACGGATCGACAGCGACTGGATCATCGCCGCGCATCTGACGCGTCTCGAAGTGGATCGAGGGGCGCCCGTCGCCCGCCGTCAGGCCGACGGTGCCGATGGCCTGACCCGCGCGGACCTCGGCGCCGTCTCGCACTGTGGCCGAGCCCAGATGGCCATAAACAGTGCGCCAGCCGTCCCTGTGGACGATCAGCACCGTCAGCCCCTGCCCCACCAGATCATCGCCGACATAGGCCACGCGCCCGGCGGCTGCGGCCTTGACCTCGGTCCCGGCCGAGGCGCCGATGTTGATGCCGTTGTTACGCTCGCCCATGCCGACGGGGCCGAAGCGGCGCAGGATATCGCCGCGAACGGGCCATTGCATGGCCAGGGCCTGACCCACGGCTGCGCCCTGCAGCGGCGAGGCCGGCGTAGAAGACGTCATCGCCGGCGCGCGCGAGGGCGGCAGGGCGGCGTTGCCGCTGGGGGGCGGAGGCGGCGGCGGAATCACTCCGTTGTTCGGCGTGCGCACCCCGACCGGCGACGGCCCCGTGGCGTAAGGGTCCGAACCGGCGTCGACCGCACTGTCCGGCAGCATGATGCGCTGCCCCACGCTGATGGCGCCGCGCGGCCCCAGGCCGTTCAGGTCGATCAGCGTCTGCACCGGGGTCTGGAAGCGACGCCCGACGCCCGAAATCGTGTCGCCGGGCTGGATCACATAGGCAACGCCGGGGATAACCGGGCCGCTGTTCGGTCGCGACGGCGTCGTGGGGCTGGGGGCGACGGGCGCGCTGGTCGAGGGATAGGCCGGACCGCCGGCGGGCGGGAGACCGCCGCCCTCGACCGATCCTGTCGGCGCACGGACGCCTTGTTCTTCATAAGGACGCGCGGGCGGCGGCGTCTGCAGCTGAGCAGGCTGGGCGTAATAGGGATTGTTGCTCGGATAGCCGCCCGGCTGCTGCGGCTGCGCCGGATAGGCGCCCTGCCCGCCGACTGGCGTGGGCCGAGTCGAATAGCGCGGCTCGTCGGGATAGGTCGAACACGCCGCAACCGTCAGCGCCCCGCCGACGACGACCGTCGCCCTGATCCAGCTCGTGAAGCCGCCCATGCGCCCCTCCTTCTTAACCGTGATTTCGCTTGTCCCCCGGTTTGCCCCGGAAGCGTCGCCAAGCCAACCCGCCAAACGGCGCCAAAGTGGGGCGGAAAGGTTAACCGGGGGCCGATCTCACCACCTCGGTCATCCCGGAAAACGCGCAGCGTTTATCCGGGACCGCCCAGAACACCGCCCTCAGACTTGAATGCCGCCTCCCACAGATCCTCCCATTCGGGATTCATCCGCTCAACCAGGCCAAACTTCCAATCTCGTCGCCAGCGCTTCAGCCGCTTTTCAAAATTGATCGCGGATTCAGCGTCGTCAAAAACCTGATACCAGACCAGCCGTCGCAGGCCCCATTGGCAGCTGAAGCCCGAATAGGTCCGATCCCGATGTTGCTGGATGCGACCCAGCAGGTCCGATGTCACGCCGACGTAAAGCACGCCCCGCGTCGTGTTGGTCACGATGTAAACGGTGAAGAGCCTGTCTTCGCGCATGAGCGCACGGTAGCGCTTCTGGCGGTCCCGGATAAGCCCTGCGGGCTTTCCGGGATGACGATAAGGGGGAGCGGGCCGTCCCTACCCCTCCTTCGCCAGCCCTTCGACCAGCGGCACGAAGCGCACTTCGCACAGGCTTTCGCGGCGGAAGCTGCCGTCGTCCTGGCCCGTATAGCGGTTCAGCATCTGTACCGAGCCGCGGCCCACCGGCGCGACCAGAACCCCGCCCGGCTTCAACTGTTTCAGCAGTTCGGTCGGCTCATGCGGCGAAGCCGCCGTCACCATGATCCGGTCAAAGGGCGCCTGTTCCAGCCAGCCCTGCCCGCCGTCGCCGTGGCGGGTGAAGACGTTGTCGACGCCCAGCAGCTTCAGCTTGGTCTCGGCCTCGGTCAGCAGGCTCTTGTAGCGCTCCACCGAATAGACGAACCGCGCCAGGCGGCTCAGCACCGCGCACTGATAGCCGCTGCCGGTGCCGATCTCGAGGACGCGGTGACGCGGCCCGACCTCCAGCGCCTGGGTCATCAGGCCGACGATATAGGGCTGGCTGATCGTCTGGGCGCAGTCGATCGGCAGGGCCTGGTCTTCCCAGGCCTGATCCAGAAACTTCTCGTGGACGAACAGCGAGCGGTCGATGGATTCCATCGCCTTCAGCACCCGCGCGTCGGTGACCCCCTGCCGCCGCAGCGACAGGATCAACCGGCCCGCACGGTCGTCCGACAGGCTCATCCGGCGGGTCCTTTCGGCGGGGCGCCGCCCAGCACCTTTTTCAGATCGTTGACGCTGCGCATGTGCGTCAGGTCGATATGCAGCGGTGTGACCGAGATCCGGCCCTCATCCATGGCCCGCAGGTCGGTGCCCTCGGCGTGCTCCTGCGGGGCGCCGCGGAAGGCCATCCAGTAGTAGTCGCGACCGCGCAAATCGGTGCGTCGGATGGCGTGCATCTCGCCGATGTCGCGGAAGCCCTGCTTCGTCACCTCGACCGCCTTGACCAGTTCCGGCGGCAGCTTGGGGAAGTTGACGTTCATGACCACGCCGTCCTCCCACTTCTGCTCCAGCAGCCGCGCGATGATGCCGGGGGCGAAGGCCTCGGCCGTCTCCCAATGCGCCACCACGTCGTCGTGGAAGCGTTCCAGCGACTGCGACAGGGCGATGGAGCGGATGCCGAAGGCCATGCCCTGCAACGCGCCGGCCACCGTGCCGGAATAGCTGACGTCCTCGCCGACGTTGTGGCCCCGATTGACGCCCGACAGCACCAGATCGGGCCTCTCGGGCATCAGGTCGTTGACCGCCAGGATGACGCAGTCGGTCGGCGTGCCGGTCACGGCGAAGCGCTTGTCGCCCAACTGGTTGACCCGCAGCGGCTCGGTCAGGGTGATCCCACGTCCCTTGGCCGACTGCTCGGTCTGGGGCGCGACGACCCAGACGTCATCCGACAGGGTGCGAGCGATCTTCTCAAGACATTCAAGGCCTTCCGCCTCGATGCCGTCGTCGTTGGTGAGCAGAATTCTCATAGGCACGTCATCCCGGCCGTAGCGCAGCGAAGAGCCGGGACCGCCAGAGACGCTCCCATTTCAGTCCATTGTGTCTTGAGCGGTCCCGGATAGACGCTTCGCGCCTTCCGGGATGACGCTGTAGCGAAGGTGGTCACGAAGCGGCGCCCACCGTCGTCAGGCCGCCCATATAGGGCAGCAGCGCAGCCGGCACGGCGATGGAGCTGTCCTCCTGCTGATAGTTCTCCATCACCGCGACCAGGGTGCGGCCGACCGCCAGGCCCGAGCCGTTCAGGGTGTGCAGGAACTCGGTCTTCTTCTCGCCCGCGCGCTTGAACCGGGCGTCCATGCGCCGGGCCTGGAAGTCGCCGCAGTTCGAAACGGAGCTGATCTCGCGATAGGTGTTCTGGCTGGGCAGCCAGACTTCGAGGTCATAGGTCTTCTGCGCCGCGAAGCCCATGTCGCCCTTGCACAGCAGTACCTTGCGATAGGGCAGCTCCAGCGCCTGCAACACCGCCTCGGCGCAGCCGGTCATGCGCTCGTGCTCGGCGTCCGAGTCTTCGGGTCGGCAGATGGAGACCATCTCGACCTTGCTGAACTGGTGCTGGCGGATCAGGCCGCGCGTATCGCGCCCCGCCGACCCGGCCTCTGCCCGGAAACAGGGCGTCAGCGCCGTCAGACGCATGGGCTCCGCCACCTCATCCTCGCCCAGGATCTGCTCACGCACGATGTTGGTCAGGGAGACTTCGGCGGTGGGGATGAGCCAGAAACGACCGGACTGGGCATCGAAAATTTGAGCAAGCTCGGCATCCGGGATTTCAAGGATGCTGTCTGCTGCTTCCTGTCGCTTGATCAGTTCCTCGCCGTGCTCCGCACTACCGTTCCAGATGCGCATGAAGGCGTGCCGCTGGATGGTCGATACGTAATCAGAAGCGGTCTGCTGACCGTTGAAACTCAGAAACTGGTCGTCACGAAACTTCGGCAACTGCCCCGTGCCGAACATCGCCTCGTCGCGCACCAGATAAGGCGGGTTCACTTCCAGATACCCGTGCTTATCCGTCTGCAGGTCCAGCATGAACTGGCCGATGGCGCGTTCCAAACGCGCCAGCTGGCCCTTCAGCACAGCGAAGCGCGAACCGGACATCCTGGCGGCGGCTTCAAAGTCCAGCAGGCCCATGGCCTCGCCCAGATCGGCGTGATCCTTGGACGGGCCGGTCGTGCGGGGCTCCCCCCACTTCAGAACTTCGACGTTGTCGTTCTCGTCCTCGCCGTCCGGCACGTCGGCGGCCGCCAGGTTCTTCAGCCCCGCCAGCAGGTCGCGCAGTTCGGCGCCCTTGGCGGCTTCGGCCTCGCCCGCCTCGGCGATGTCGGTCTTCAGCGTCTCGACCTCGGCCTTCAGCCGGTCGGCCTCGGCCATGTCCTTCTTGCCCATGGCGGCGCCGATGGCCTTGGAGGCGGCGTTGCGCTTGGCCAGGGCTTCCTGCCCCTTGGTCTGGGCGGCGCGCAGGTCGATGTCCAGCGCCAGAATGCGCGCCACCACCTCGGCGGCGTCCTCCACCCCGCGCGACGACCAGCCGGCGACGAAGGCTTCGGGGTTGTCGCGGATGGCTCTGATGTCGTGCATGGCGTCAATCTTCGGACGTTCGAGAAGAAGCCGAAGGCTGTAACGCCCCAAGCGGAGTCGGGCAAACCCCTAAGCGCTGATCCGGCGCCTCTCCGTCATCCCGGATCGCCTCTGCGAGGCGTCCGGGATGAAGGTGAAGGTTAGCGCGACGCCTTCACCCTGATCTCCACTCCGATCGCCTTGGACACCCAGTCCCCGCTGGCGTCGGACATCATGCCGAGGTCCAGCGCCGTGCGGTCCAGCTCCAACCGGCCCGCCACGGTCGCGACACCGTTCGCCTCTTCAAAGGTGAAGGGCAGGACCACAGGCACGGTCGTCGTCTTGATCCGCAGCGTCCCCGTCGCCTCATAGCGGTCGCCGCCTAGGGCCTTGAACGAATTTGCCTCAAATCGCGCAGTCGGATAGGCGGTCGGGTCCAGCCATTCCGCGCCGGACAGGGAACCCTCCTGCGTCGCGTCGCCGGTCTTGGCCGTGCCGGTCTTGACCAGAACCACGGCCTTCGACCCCGCCAGATCGGCCGGATCAAACCAGACCTGACCCTCCCACTGCTCGAACCTGCCCTTGAAGGCCTTGCCCGCGTGGGTCCCGGTGAATGCGATGCTCGAGGCCGCCTTGTCGATGGTCCAGGCCGCCGCCGTGCCCGGCGTGACCGCAGCCTCGGCCTGAGCGGGCGCCGTCGCGACGGGCGCCTCGGCCCCTGCCCCGGCCTCCAGCGGCGCAGGCTTGGCCGCAATGCCGCCCGCCACGGCCAAAACCGCGATGAAGCCCAACCCGGCCAGACGCTCGGACCAGCTCAACAGGGACTTGGGCTCGGGCGCAGTCCGCCCTTCCCCATGCTTCAGCACCGGGATCATATGGGCCAGAACCCCGTCGCGATTGATGAACTGGTGCTTCAGCGCCGCCCCGACGTGCAGAGCGATCAGCACGACCGCACCCCAGGCCATCAGCCCATGCGCCCCCATGGCCTGATAGGCCACGGCCCGGCGCAGGCCCGCAGCCGCCTCGCCGATGAAGGGCAGATGCGGCACGGTGAACAGGCCGAACCAGCTGGTCGCCACAGCCAGCGGCGCATCCGTCGCAACGGCCCAGCCGGTCGAAACATAGAGCCAGCCGGTCAAAGGCAGGGCCAACATCAGGCCATAGAAGGCCGCATGGGTCGCCCGCGCCGCGAACCTCTCCCAGGTCTTCATCTCAGCCGGCATCCCCGGCGTCCGATGCGTCAGCCGCCAGACCAGCCGTAGCGCCGTCAGCGCCAGGATCAGGAAGCCCACCGACTTGTGAATCTGGAACACGCGATAGGCCAGCGCCTGGCTACCCGGCTCATTGATCGCCTCGCTCATCCACCAGCCCATCGGGATCATGGCGAAGATGGCGACCGCGATGGCCCAGTGCAGGGCGATGGCGACGGGGGTGTAGCGGCTGGCGGACGCGGACATGATCGAACTCGCAGGCTCACAAAATACATCCGTCATCCCGGACGCCTCGCAGAGGCGATCCGGGACCCAGGCGGCAGAGCCAGACGCCATAGCCTCCAGTCTCTATCCGACGCCTGGGTCCCGGATCAGCCTGTCGGCTGTCCGGGATGACGGCGAAGGGTCAGCTGTTAGGCGGCTGGGGCAGCTGCGGCCGGAGCGACCTGCTGCAGGAACTCGCCGTCAAAGCGGATGGTGGTTTCGTCGCCCACCGGACCGACGGCCATGCCGAAGTCCGAGCGCTTGAACTTGCCTTCAGCCGCGAAGCCGAGGGTCGGAACCTGCATGAAGGGGTGCTTCTCGATCTCGCCGTTGAAAGTCGCGTCCAGCGTCACCGGCTTGGTCACGCCCAGGAAGGTCAGGTCGCCCGTCACCTTGGCCGTGCGCGGACCGGTCAGCTCGACCTTGGTCGACTTGAAGGTGATCTGGGGGAAGGCGCCGGCGTTCAGGAAGTTCTTGTTCCGGGCGATGTCCTCGCTCCAGCTCTTGAAGCCGGTGGCCGCGTGGGTGCCGGTGTAGTCGCCCGGATAGTTGGCGTCGACCGAGGTCGGGTCGATGCTGACCTCGACGGTGCTGTTGGCCAGGTTGGCCGGGTCCAGCGTGATCTTGGCGTCAAACTTGTTGAAGCGGGCGGTGTAGTTCGAAATCGTGTTGTGGCCGATCGACCACTGCAGCGAAGCGTGGGTCGGGTCCATGACATAGACGCCGGCCGGGGCCTTCAGCTCGACCGGAGCGGTCGCAGCGGCGTCAGCGGCGGGGGTCTTGTCAGCGGCGGGTTGGCTGCAGGCGGCCAGCAGGGCGAAGGCGGAAACGGCCAGAATATGCTGCATCTTCATGGGGAGGACCTCGTTGAATGTTCAGGACTGGACACGAGGCCCAGATACGGTTCGTCTATCCGTCGGCGCGCCGCTCGGACTGCAACAGTATAAGTTGCGATTGCTGACCTTCAAGCCCCGTTCGTGCAAAAATGCGGATTGAGGTGCGCCCCGCGCGTCGCCCGCCTATCTTGCGACTCACATGCCCATTCGCCGCCTCCCCCCCGAAACCGTCAACCGCATCGCCGCCGGCGAGGTGGTCGAACGCCCCGCCAGCGCCATCAAGGAGTTGGTCGAGAACGCGCTGGACGCGGGCGCCTCGCGTGTCGAGATCCAGGCGGACGGCGGCGGCCTGACCCGCATCCTGATCGCCGACGACGGCAAGGGCATTCCGAAAGACGAACTGCCGCTGGCGGTCGAGCGCCACGCCACGTCCAAGCTGGAGCCCGACGACGCGGGCGACGTGGACCTGTTGCGTATCTCCACCCTCGGCTTCCGCGGCGAGGCCCTGCCCTCCATCGGCTCGGTCGCCCGCCTGACCATCACGACGCGCGCCCGCGATGAAGGCGAGGCCTGGGCCGTCACCGTGGACGGCGGCGATCAGAAGGTCGTCGCCCCCGCCGGATTCCCCGGCCCGCACGGCGCCCGGGTCGAGGTCCGCGACCTCTTCTACGCCACGCCCGCCCGCCTGAAGTTCATGAAGTCCGAGCGGTCCGAGGCCATGGCCATCTCGGAAGAGATCAAGCGTCAGGCCATGGCCCACGAGGCCGTCGCCTTCACCCTGTCGCTGGATGGCAAGGTGACGCTGCGCCTGCCCGCTGAGCATCCCGGTTTCGAAGGCCGCCTGAAACGCCTCGGCGCCCTGCTGGGCCGTGACTTCGAGGCCAACGCCCTGCTGATCGATCAGGAGCGCGATGGCGTGCGCCTGTCCGGTTATGCGGGCCTGCCCACCTATTCGCGCGGCAATGCGGCGCATCAGTTTCTGTTCGTCAACGGCCGTCCGGTGCGCGACCGTCTGCTGCAAGGCGCCCTGCGCGGCGCCTACGCCGACTTCCTGGCCCGCGACCGGCATCCGGCGGCGGCGCTGTTCCTCGACATCGACCCGCTCTACGTCGATGTGAACGTCCACCCCGCCAAGGCCGAGGTTCGCTTCCGCGATCCGGCTCTGGTGCGCGGCCTGATCGTCGGCGCCCTGCGTCACGCCCTGCACGCCGCCGGCCACCGCGCCTCGACCACGGTCGCCGCCGACGCCCTGTCGGGGTTCCGCCCGCATACGGGCGAGGCCCTCTACAGCCCCACCTCGCCGTCAGCCCAGTCCTTCGGCCAAGCAGCGCCCGGCTGGAGCGGCTGGCAGGGCTGGTCGCAACCGGCCGCCGCCGCTCAGAACCTGCCCGGCCTGAACGAACGCTCCGCCCGCGTCGAGCACACCTGGAGCGGCGAAGCCGCCGCGCCCAGCTTCCGCACCCTGGGCGAGATCCAGGCCGAGCATGCGGGCCAGCTCGCGCCCGGCGCCCAGACGCCGCCCGACCTGATCGACTACCCGCTCGGCGCCGCGCGCGCTCAACTGCACGGCACATACATTGTCGCCCAGACCCGCGACGGCCTGGTCGTCGTCGATCAGCACGCCGCCCACGAACGTCTCGTCTATGAGCGGATGAAGACCCAGATGGCCACCGGCGCCGTCACCCGTCAGGCCCTGCTGACGCCCGAGGTCGTCGAACTGGACGCCGCCGAAGCCGAGCGCGTCGCCGCCAAGGCCGAGGAACTGGCCGAGATGGGCCTGATCGTCGAAGCCTTCGGGGTCGGCGCGGTGCTGGTCCGCGAAACCCCGGCCCTACTGGGCGACACCGATGTTCAGGGCCTGATCCGCGACATCGCCGACGACCTGTCCGAACACGGCGCCGCCCTGTCGCTGAAGGAGCGGATGGCCGAGGTCTGCGGCACCATGGCCTGCCACGGCAGCGTCCGCGCCGGCCGCGTCCTCAGCGCCCCCGAAATGAACGCCCTGCTGCGCCAGATGGAAGCTACGCCCCACTCCGGCCAATGCAATCACGGCCGCCCGACCTACGTCGAGCTGAAGCTTAACGACCTCGAAAAGCTGTTCGGGCGTAGGTGATCCCCCCTTCCCCGCTCATCCCGGCGGACGCCGGGATGAGCGGAGCAAAGGGAGCATTCACAGTCCTCGCTGTTCAGTTATCCTGACCTCATGACCCCCTCCGTCCTCTTCGTTTGCCTCGGCAACATCTGTCGCTCGCCCCTGGCCGAGGCGGCCTTCCGTGAAGAGGCCCGTCGCCTGAAGCTGGACGTCATCGTCGATTCCGCCGGCACCGGCGACTGGCACGTCGGCTCTCCGCCCGACCCGCGCGCCCAGGCCGTGGCGCGCAAGAACGGCGTCGACATCTCCATCCTGCGCGGGCGTCAGGTGAAGCCCGCAGACTTCCGCCGCTTCACCCACATCGTCGCCCTGGACGAGGAGAACCTCGCCAACCTGCGCCGCCTCGCCCCCGCCGACGCCATGGCCGACCTCAGCCTGCTGCTGGATCACGTCGAGGGCCGCGAGGGCCAGCCGGTGGCCGATCCCTATTTCGGCGACGACGACGGCTTCGATATCACCTGGTCTGACGTAACCGCCGGCGCGCGCGGTCTGGCTCGGAAGCTGCGCCGCAAGGATTGAAACCGGCAGCCGGCCTCGCTATCACTCGCCCCTCACCTGTTGGGACTGTTTATGTCTGAGAATGTGTTCACGGCCTGAGGCCCGGACGCTGAAAATCCGTCCGTGGCCGCTCGCAACGCCCCGCGTCTGAATGATCGACGCCGGGCGCACGCCGACGCCTGTCCCGGACAATCTGAAAATGAACATCTCCCGTGCGGAACAACGCACGCTCCACGCCCTGGCCCAGGGCGGTCGCATCCTGCTGGAACGCGACGATCAGGGCCGTATCACCGCCGCCCGCTGCTTCACCCGCGAAGGCTGGGTGCTGGACGGCTGCGATCTCGAGCAATGGCGCAGCCTGAAACGCAAGGGCGTCATCAAGTCGCGAAACGGCGGCCCCTATGTCGTCAATCGCGATGGGCTGGCCCGCCTGCGCAGCCAACTGGACAACCGCGTCTCAGGACGCGGTTTCTGACCCCAAGGACGCGCGCGACACAGAGGTCGCGTGCGTCCGTCAGGGTTTCAGCGCCGCCGCCATGAAGGCCGTCACCTGGGGCCAGGCGTCTTGACGCGCCGCCGCATCGGCCTCGGGCGAACCGCCGCTGCGCGGGCTGTCGCGCGGCCCGCCGTCGCCGACCAGATCATGCCCCGCCTCGGGATAAATCAGGGCGGTCGTCTCCCGCCCCGCCGTTTCACGAGACGCCACGATGGCCCGCGCCGCCGCCACCGAATCCCACTGGGCGTCCCGCTCGCCCGCAATCAGGATCAGCGGCCCGGCATAGGCCTCCACCGGAATGCGCGCCTCTACCTCCTTCTGAGGGTGGTCCGCCCGCCCATTGGCGTGGATGGCCCGTAGGTCCGCCTTGCCCGGTCCCGCCAGCAGTCCTTCGACGAATCCGCGATAGGGCATGAAGGGCAGCGGCGTTCCGTCGAACGAAAACGAAGAGCGCGTGCCCTCGGCCTCCAGCGTCTCCAGGCCCCAGCCCTCCCAGACCACGTCTGTGGGCGCATAGGCGACGACCGCGTCGATCCAGTCGTAGCGGCTGGCCGCGATCAGGGCGAACTCCGCCCCCTTTGAGGCGCTAAACAACCCAAACCGCTCCACATCGACGCCGGGCATGCCGCGCAAGGCGTCGCGCAGCTCGGCCAGTTGGTCCACCCGAATATCGATAAAGCTGCCGGCGATCTCGGGCAGAGCCTTGGGCGGGCCAAACTCGGCCCAGTCCGGCGAATAATAGGGCAGCCCCATCGCCGCATAGCCCATCCCGGCCAGGATCGGGCCGAATCGGTCGCCCGCTTCGGTCCCGCCGTCCGCGCCGTGCAGGATCACCACCACGGGCCGGGCCCCTTCGCCCGCCTCGACATAGACCTTGGCATGGGGAAAGCCTGGGATCGCCGAAGATGCGACCTGCGCCCACCCGACGCCGGGAGCTAGTCCGATAGCCAAGGCCGCGCCAATCAGTGCGCGCCGTGCAATCCGTCCAAACATGACACCCTCCGCGTCCGCCCAAAGACAGACGCCATGGGTATCAGTGTTCGCTTTTCAGGAACAGGACCCGCGCCGCGCCATAGTCGCGCGTGTCCAGACGCTCATAGCCCGGCGTGTCGATATCCGGTTCGTCCGAGCCGCGCTCGAACACCACAATGGCGCCGGGCTTCAGCCACTGGCCTTCGCGCAGCCGCGCCAGCGTCTGTTCGCCCAGGCCCTTGGCGTAGGGCGGATCGAGGAAGGCCAGGTCGAACGCCTCGCCCACCGAGCCGGGACGCTCGCCCAGGTCGATGGCGCTGCGTCGATGCACCCGCCCCCGACCGAACAGGCCATAGGCGTCCATGTTCTCGCGGATCACGCCGCGCGCGCCGTCGTCGATTTCGACGAACAGGGCGAAGGCCGCGCCGCGCGACAGGGCCTCGAAACCGAGCGCGCCCGACCCGGCGTAGATGTCCATGACCCGCGCATCCCGCAGACCCTCGGCCCACGAGGCGTGTTCCAGCACGTTGAAGATGGCCTGACGCGCCCGGTCCGAGGTCGGACGCGTATTCTGCCCCTCAGGCGCGAGAATGGCGCGCCCTTTCAGGCTGCCGGCAACGATCCGCATGTCAGGTCTCGCTTGGCGCGTATAGAGCCTCGACCTCCGCGCCGGTCAAGCGCGGGCGGTCGCCGGCGAAGTCATAGTTGGCGGGCTTGGACTCGATGTAGATCTCGTCCTCGAAGGCGAAGATGGCGGGGTCGTCGAAGGCCTGGACCGAGACCATGGTCATGCCGCCCGCCTTCAACCGCCAGAACAGGCTGGAGCCGCAGGCCGAGCAGAACTGACGCTCCGCCCACTCCGACGAAGAATAGGTCGCAAGGGGGCCGTCAACCGCGACGCTGTCGCCGCAGTTGACGCTCAGCGAGACGCCGCCCGAAATCCGGCGACAGTTCTCACAGTGACAAGCGTGCATCCCGCCCTGCGGCACGGCGGTGAAGCTCACCGCGCCGCAAAGGCAACGACCCGCCAGGCGGGCGCCGTCCTTGACTTCGACCATGGTCAGCTCCCCGTCCAGCCCTTAGCTGCGGCCGCGCGGACCGCCACGACCGCCCGAAGGCTTGCCGCCGAACGGCTTCCTGTCGCCGGTCGGACGCGAGCCGCCAGGCTTGGAACCAAAGCCGCCCGGTTTGGCGCCGAAGCCGCCGGGCTTGCCGCCGGAACGCGGTGCGCCGTCGCGCGGTTTGAAGTCCCGCTGTGGACGATCGCTGGCGCCGCCCTCGCGCGGTTTGAAATCGCGTTGCGGACGGTCACCTGAACGGACGCCGTCGCGGGGTTGGAAGTCGCGCTTCGGACGCTCGCCGAAACCGCCCTTGGCGCCGTCACGGGGGGCGCGACGGTCGTCAATCAGTTGCGGCTCGGAGCGGTTGAAGGGCTTGCGTGGGCGATCCGACCACTCGCCGCCCTGGGCGGCTTCCGGACGGGCGCGCGGCTTGAAGGTCTTGGTGTGCTCGAACTTCGGCGCGGACTTGGCCCAGCCTTCCTTCTTGGCCGGACGGTCGCGACGGTCGACAGCGTTCTCGGTGGCTTCCGTGGCCGCACGGACGCGGCTGGGCTTGCGCGAGGGGTCAGACATGGCCGAACCCGACCGGCCCGCCACGATGGGCGAAGACGTGCGACGGCCGGGGATCGGCGCCGGGGTCGAGACGGTGTTGCCCGTCGGCAGGTTCTCGGGCCGGATGTGCTCGGCCAGCATTTCGCGGATCACGCGCGGGCCGACTTCCTCGACCGCCCCGACGGGCAAAGTGCCCAGCTGGAACGGACCATAGGCCAGGCGGATCAGTCGGTTCACGGTCAGGCCGATGGACTCCAGAACCTTGCGGACTTCGCGGTTCTTGCCTTCGGTGATCGAGACGCTGATCCACAGGTTGGCCGAGCTGCGCTCGCCGTCCTCTTTTTCCTTGGCCTTGTCGATGGTCGCTTCCATCGGGCCATAGTGGATGCCGTCGACGGTGCAGCCGGTCTTCAGCTTGTCCAGCTCGGCCTGGGTGATGCGGCCACGGGCTCGGGCCCGGTAGTGGCGCACCAGGGCCGTGTCCGGCATTTCCAGCGCCCGGCTCAGTTCGCCGTCGTTGGTCAGCAGCAGCAGACCTTCGGTGTTCATGTCCAGTCGGCCGACCGAGATCACGCGCGGCAGACCGCTGGGCAGGGCGTCGAACACGGTCGGGCGGCCCGCCGGGTCGTTGTGGCTGGTCAGCAGGCCAGCCGGCTTGTGATAGCGCCAGACGCGGGTCGCCTGGGCCGAGCCCATCGGCTTGCCGTTGACGGTGATGACATCGTCGCGCGTCACCAGGGTCGCGGGCGTGTCCAGGATGCGGCCGTTGACCGCCACCTTGCCCAGACCGATCAGACGCTCGACCTCGCGGCGCGAGGCGATGCCGGCGCGGGCCATGGCCTTGGCGATTCGCTCGCTGCGAGCGGGCGTAGCCGATTCCTTGCCGACGGAGGCGCCTTTCGGGCCGCCCTTGCCTGCGCCCTTCACAAAAGGCTTGTCGCCGCGATCATCCTTGCGGTCGCCGCGTGGCGGGCCTTTGCGGTCTGCGAAGCCGCCCTTGTCGGGGCGCGCGCCGGCGAATTTATGGGGACCGCGTGGGCCGTCGTCTTGACGGAAGCGGGGGTTCTTGTCGTTGTCTTTGGGATGGCGATCCATGATGAGCGGTTCATGAGCATGGCGCTCGATCTGGCGCAAGCTGCGGCGCAAGCGGGCGAAGTGCCGGTCGGCGCAGTAATTGTCGATGAATCGACCGGCAAAGTGGTTGGTCGTGGGCAGAACGGCCCCATAACAGCCCATGATCCGACGGCTCATGCCGAGATCGTGGCCCTGCGTGATGCTGCGGCAACGTTGCAGAATTATCGCCTGACCGACCTGACACTTTATGTAACGCTGGAACCCTGCGCCATGTGCGCCGGCGCCATCAGCCACGCCCGCATCGGTCGGGTCGTCTGGGGGGCCGACGATCCCAAGGGCGGCGCCGTCGTCAACGGCGGTCGCTTCTTCGATCAGCCGACCTGCCACTGGCGCCCCGCCGTCGAGGGCGGGGTCATGGCCGAACCCGCCGCCGAGACCCTGCGCGCCTTCTTCCGCGCCCGACGCGGAACGCGCACCGCCACGGTGCGTTGACGCCACAGCTTGACCTTGGAGGCCTTCGCTTGTCGCACCCGCTCCTTCGCGCCGCCCCGGCCTTAGTCCTGACCGCCTTGCTCGGCGCCTGCGCGCCAGAGCCACGCAGGGCCCCCACCGATGGAGACGAGGTTCGTGAACGCGCGCTGGAGGCCCAGACGGCCAGCCGTCGCACCGGCGCTGAAATTCAGGACCGCGCCCTGAACCGCGTCGTCCGCGCGGTTTACCTCTGCGACAACAGCGAGCGACTAACCGTCGATTTCGACAATCCACGTCAGATGGCGACCCTGCGCACCTCTAACGGCGAAGCGGTCGATCTCTATCAGGAGCGCGCCGCCGACGGCATCTGGTACAGGGCCAGCAACCACGACCTGCGTGGCAAGGGCGACCGGGCCGTGTGGACCGTCGTCGACCGCGCCCCGGCCAACTGCCGGGCGGTGGACTAGGCCTAACGTGGGCTTCGTCTAGCCGGAGCCGCGAGGCGATTTTCGCCCCACCTGTGCGACAGTGAGAGCCACAGTCCAGGCAAGGCGAAAATCCCGTTGGAGAAACAGACCTACGACGCGTCGGCCTCGACTTCACCCGCGTCGAATTCCTCAGCGGTGACGAATGCGGCCCCGTCCTCGTCCAGCACCCAGATCCCGATGAACGAGGGATGCTCAGGGTTCAGGTCCTCTTCGAGCAGGTCGCCCTCATAGAGGCCGACATTGCTGTAGTCGAAGTCCAGCATCAGCTGGCGGGCCATGCCGACCATTTCCTCGGCCATGCGACGCGAATACCCCAGGGCTTCACTGGCATCGACGAACTCGTCGGCGAGCGTGCTGACTTCAGCCGCCTCGCTGCCTTCGGTCGCACTGGTGGTGACGATTGTATAAGCAGGCATGGTCATGTCTCATGAGAGTGGAACCCCACCCCTAGCCCGTTTGCTCGGTGAATCCGCCTAGATTCGGTAAACGATCCGGTGATCGCGGGGGATCAATCGCGAGAGCCGCGATCATTTCGCTTTGTGGCGCGGTAGTGCTTCTGAAGGGCGGCGAGGCGACGGCGCTCGGCGTCCTTGGCCACCCGGTCCGCCTTCTCTTCCGCCGCCGCCAGTTCAAGCTTCAGTTTCTGGAAATGCGCCCAGCGGTCGGGGTCCAGCGTCCCGTCTTCCAAAGCCGCGCGCACGGCGCAGCCCGGCTCATTGGCATGGCTGCAGTCGCTGAAGCGGCAGTCTTGGGGCAGGTGCTCGATGTCATCGAACACTGCGCTGACGCCCTCTTCGGCGTCGATCAGGCCGACTTCGCGAATACCGGGCGTGTCGACGATCATCCCGCCGCCGGGCAGCATGATCAGCTGGCGGTGGCTGGTGGTGTGGCGCCCCTGGTCGTCGGACTCGCGGATGGCCTGGGTAGCCATCCGGTCCTCGTTCAGGAAGGCGTTGACCAGGCTCGACTTGCCGACGCCGGAGGAGCCGATCAGGACACAGGTCTCGCCGGGCTTCACCTGATCGATCAGGGCCTCGAGGCCGAGCCCCTCCCGCGCTGAGACCAGCAGCACCGGACAATCGACGTCCAGCGCAGTGATCTCCGCGGCCAGAGCTTCTGGATCGGGGCTAAGATCGGACTTGGTCAGCACCACCACTGGCCGGGCGCCGCTTTGCCACGCGGCGGCCAGATAGCGCTGTATCCGTCGCGGATTCAGGTCTGCGTTCAGCGAGGTGACGATAAAGGCCACGTCGATGTTGGCGGCGATGATCTGCAGCCCGCGCGAGCTGTGGGCCGCCCGGCGGACAAAGGCTGTGCTGCGCGGCAGGATGGCGTGGATGGTGGCGGTGTGTTCCTGCGGGCTCAGCGAAAGCGCAACCCAGTCGCCGACAGCCGGATGACCGATCTCCTTGGCCTCGTGAAGCAGGCGCCCCGAAGCCTTGGCCCGCAGTTCCCCCTGATCCGTTAGGACCAGATAGCCGTCCCTTTGCTGAAGGATGACCCGCCCCGGCGTGTGGCCTGCCCGCGCGTGCGGCGAAAAGGCCGCCGCCAGTTGCTCGGACCATCCATATTGCTCGATCAAATGAGGGGCATCCCTATTGCCGACCATCCAAGGCCGGGGCTCCATGTACGTTTCTCTATGAGGCCGTCCGTGAGTGGCGACCAGACCTTAGCGCCGGAAGACACCGACCAGTTCAACGTGGGTCGACCACAGGAACTGATCGATGGGCGTGACCTTCTCTAGCTGGAACCCTGCGTCGATCAGGATGCGGGCGTCGCGGGCGAAGGTCTGGGGATTGCACGACACCCCGACCACCAAGCCGGCCTTGGTCCCCGGCAATTGCTGGGTCTGTTCCAGGGCTCCGGCGCGCGGGGGATCAATGACGATGGCCTCGCAGCCCTTGAGGTCGTAGGGCGACAGCGGGCGGCGGAACAGGTCGCGCGCCTGGGCCTCAATGGTCTTCAGGCCCTGAGCCGTGGACACGCCCGCCTTCAACGCTGCGATGGAGGCCGCAGACGAATCCGCCGCGATGACGCCGGCCACCTCGGCCAGGGGGAAGGTAAAGGTGCCGGCGCCGCAGAACAGGTCGGCGACCTTCTTGGCCCCCCTCACCGCTTCGACCGCGCGGCTGACCATGGCCGCCTCGGCCGCCGGCGCGGCTTGCAGGAAGGCCGCAGGCGGCAGAGGCACGGTCGCCCGGCCAAAGGTGATGCGCGGCTGACGCGCCATCACAAGGGTATCGCCATCCAGGCTCAGCCGCGCCAGATCAGCCTCATGCGCCGCTACGATGGCTCGCGCCCTCACGTCCGCCGTCAGTCCGCCTGATTTCTTCTCCACGCCGGTCACATCGACGTCCAGCCCGGTGTCGGTCAGGGTGACGTGCAGGGTCGGCGCAGACTTCGGATGCCCCAGGAAGGGCGCCGCCACCTTGGCCAGACCCGGCAGGGCGGCGATCAGCGCCGGATCGGACACGGGACAGTCGGTCAGCTCGACCAGCCGCCATGACCGTCGCGCCTTGAAGCCCAGCAGGACGCGCCCTCCCGGGCCGCTGCGCGCATGCAGCGCCAGACGGCGGCGGCTCGCTTGCGGCACGGCGACGGTGGCCTCGACCTCGGTCTCGATGCCTTCGCGCGCCAGGGTCTGGATGACCACCTCACGCTTCCAGGCCAGATAGGGTTCGTCAGCCCAATGCTGCATCGGCGCGACGCCGCACTCAGCATAGGTTTCCGAATGGATCGGGCGGCGGTCAGGGCTGGGTTCGAGCAGGTCGAACTGCTCCGCCCGTCCGTCCTTGACCTCGGCCGAGATCACTTCGCCCGGCAGGGCGCCCGGCACGAAGACGAGGCCATTGGGCGTTTCGGCGATCCCGTCGCCCTGGTGGCCCATGCGGGCGATGGTCAGCGTTTGCGTCATGGCCGGGCTTCTAGCCGCTCTCGCGCCAAATCTGAAACCTGAACGAAGATGAACGACACGATCAAAAGCCGTTCAGCTTCGCCCCCCTATTTCTCGATGCAACAGACAGCGTAGCGAAGCCGTTCAGCTTCGGGATCTGTCACAGGAACACGAACGATGATCGGTCATCTGTCCAAAAAAGCATCCGCCGCTGCTGTCGCCGCCCTCGCTGTGGCCGGTTCGCTCATGGCTCCGGGCGTCGTCAGCGCCCAGACCTATGGCTACGGCTATCCGCCCGCCTACAACAGCTACGGCTCGCAGGGTCGCTACAATGACCCCTGCGTGGGCGATCAGCGTAGCCGGGCGACCGGCGGCGGCGTGCTGGGCGCCGCCATCGGCGCCGTGGCCGGCTCGCAGTTGGCGGCGCGCGGTCGTCGCACCGAGGGCAGCGTCCTGGGCGGCGTGCTCGGCGCCGCCATCGGCGCCGGGGTGGGCAACAGCTCCGCCAACTGCGACAGCCGTTATCGCTCGAACACCGGCTACAACCAGTCCTATAGCGGAACCTATGTCCCGCCGGCCTATGGCTACGACAACTCGGGGCATGATCGTCGCTACGATGACGGCTACGGCCGCGACTATCGCGAGTACGACCAGGGCTACAGCCAGCCGACGCCGGATTATCGCTACCAAAACAACCAGAACAACGACGACTGCCGCCTCGCCGAGAGCGTCATTCGTCTGCCCGACGGTCGCAGCGAGACGCGCTACGTGCGCACCTGCCCCGACCAGAACGGCCGTTATCGCGTCGTCGATTAAGTTTCAGCCCCCCTGTCGATCGACGACGTGAAGAGGGCCGCCGGTTATCCGGCGGCCCTCTATTCTTTTGGGATCAGGCCCGGCGAGCCCACATCAGGAACTCGACATTGCCGTCACCGCCCGTGATCGGGCTTTCCGCCGTTTCCTGAACTTTCCAGCCGACGCTCTCGAGCCAGGCGCGTACGCCTTCGACCGCCGCCGCATGGGCCTCGGGGTCCTTGACCACGCCCTTCTTGCCCGCGTCCTTGGGGCCCGCCCCTTCGAACTGCGGCTTGACCAGGGTGATCAGGTCCGCGTCCGGCGTCGCCAGATCAAGAACGGCAGGCAGCACCTTCGACAGCCCGATGAAGCTGGCGTCGCAGACGATCAGCGACGGCGCCTCAGGAATGATCTCAGGCGTCAGATCCCGCGCGTCGGTCCGCTCCAGATTGATCACGCGCGAATCGGCGGCGACCTTCGGATGCATCTGCCCGAATCCAACATCCACGGCGAAGACCCGCGCCGCGCCGCGATCCAGACAGACCTCGGTGAATCCGCCGGTCGAGGCGCCGACATCCAGCACCACCCGCCCCTCCGCCGCCACCGGCCACAGGTCCAGCGCATGTTCCAGCTTCAGCGCACCGCGCCCGACCCAGCGATGAGCGGCGGCATAGCCGATTTCGGCGTCATCGCTGACGGACTGGGACGCCGACCTGGCGGGCGCCCCGTCCACGGTGACGCCCCCCGCCTCGACCGCCGCCTTGGCCTTGGCGCGACTTTCCGTCAGGCCGCGCGTGACGAGCAGCTGATCCAGCCGGATCTTTCTCACGCGCCGGCCATCTCATCCAGACGCGCCAGCGCGGCCTGCAACTTGACCTTGCCCGCTTCGGCCTCGGCCAGCTTGGCGCGCTGTTCGTCCACCACCTCCGGCGCGGCGCGCGACACGAAGTTGGGATTGCCCAGCTTCTTGTTCACGTGACCGATATCGCTCTCGAAGACGGCGATCTCCTTTTCAAGACGCGCGCGTTCGGAAGCAATATCAACCAAGCCATCCAAAGGAATGAAGGCGGACGCTCCGCCTGCAAAAACGGCGATTGATCCAGCCGGTTGCGCCGCGACCTCCGTAATCTCAGCGAGGCGCGCCATGATGCGAAGCGTGTCGTCATGGCGACGATACAGATCTGCGATATCTTCGGTCGGCCTATACAAAGCTAGCTTCAACTTCGCACCGGCCGGCACGCCGATCTCAGCACGGACGGAGCGTAATTCCGTAACCGTACGGATCACCCAGTTCACCTCTGAATGGGCGTAGATGTGGCGATAGCTGTCCGGCAACATCGGCCATTCAGAGCCGATCAGCAGGCCCTCGCGCGCCGGACCTTCCTTGCCCAGTTCGGCCCACAGTTCTTCGGTGATGAAGGGCATGACCGGGTGCAGCAGTTTCAACGTCTGGTCGATGGTCCAGGCCGTCATGGCTCGCGTCTCGGCCTTGGCGGCTTCGTCGGCGCCGTTGAACACTGGCTTGGCCAGTTCCAGATACCAGTCGCAGAAGACGTTCCAGACGAAGCGGTAGAGCGCGGAGGCTGCGTCGTCGAACCGCCCCCCCTCAATGGCCGCACTAATATTGCGCTCAGCGTCCACTAGCTCATGGCGAATCCAGCGGTTGATCGTCTGCACGACGGTCGCCGGATCAAAGCCCTCGACCCGCTTGGCCTCGTTCATCTGGCTGAAGCGTGCGGCGTTCCACAGCTTGGTGCCGAAATTGCGATAGCCTTCAATGCGCTGCTTCGACAACTTGATGTCGCGCGTGCCCGACAGGATGGCCATGGTGAAGCGCAGCGGGTCGGCGCCCAGCTCGTCGATGATGCCCAGGGGATCGATGACGTTGCCCTTGGACTTCGACATCTTCTGGCCCTTCTCGTCGCGGACCAGACCATTAATGATGACGCGCTTGAACGGGACTTCGCCGTCCATGAAGTGCATCCCCATCATCATCATCCGGGCCACCCAGAAGAAGATGATGTCCGCCGCCGTCACCAGATCGCTGGTCGGATAGAAGCGCTCCAGATCCTCGGTCTTCTCGGGCCAGCCCATGGTCGAGAAGGGCCACAGCGCCGAACTGAACCAGGTATCGAGGACGTCCTCGTCCTGCGTCAGGGCCTTGCCGCCCGCCTGGGCGATGGCCTCTTCCTCGGTTTCGGCGACGTAGATTTGGCCGTCGGCGTCATACCAGGCCGGAATGCGGTGGCCCCACCAGAGCTGACGCGAGATGCACCAGGGCTCGATGTTGCGCAGCCATTCGAAATAGATCTTCTCGTAGCTTTTGGGCTCGAAGACCGTGTCGCCCTGCTCCACCGCCTTCAGCGCCGGCTGGGCCAGGGTATGGGCGTCAACGTACCACTGGTCCGTCAGCCACGGCTCGATGACCACGCCCGAGCGGTCGCCGTGGGGAACGACGTGCTTGGTCTTCTCGATCTCGCGCAGCCAGTTCTCTTCCTCGGCGCGGGCGACGATGGCCTTGCGCGCGGCGAAGCGGTCCAGACCGACCAGATCGGCGGGGATTTCCGGCACGTCCTCGTTGGTGATGCGCGCAAAGGCGTCCATCACATTCAGCGCGGCCAGACCGGCGCGCTTGCCGACGCCGAAGTCGTTGAAGTCGTGCGCCGGGGTGATCTTCACCGCGCCCGAGCCCTTGGTCGGATCGGCGTAGTCGTCGGCGACGATGGGAATGCGACGCCCGGTGATCGGCAGGATCACGGCCTTGCCGACCAATCCCGCGTAACGCTCATCCTCAGGATGAACCGCCACGCCGGTGTCGCCCAGCATGGTCTCAGGGCGGGTCGTGGCGACAACGATGAAGTCCCGCGTCTCAAACTCAGTGGCCTTGCCGTCCTCGTCGAAGGTCGTCGGGTGCTCATAGGTGACGCCGTCAGCCAGCGGATAGGCAAAGTGCCAATAGTGGCCGTCCTGCTCGCGCTGTTCGACTTCCAGGTCCGAAATGGCGGTCTGGAAATGCGGGTCCCAGTTCACCAGGCGCTTGTCGCGATAGATCAGGCCGTCCTGATGCAGCTTAACGAAGACCTTGCGGACGGCGGCGTTCAGGCCCTCGTCCAGGGTGAAGCGCTCGCGCGACCAGTCGCAGCTCGCGCCCAGGCGGCGCAGCTGGCGCACGATGGTGCCGCCCGATTCCGCCTTCCATTCCCACACCTTATCGACAAAGGCGTCGCGGCCCATGTCGCGACGCCCGATATTGCCGGCGGCGGCCAGCTGGCGCTCGACCACCATCTGCGTCGCGATGCCGGCGTGGTCGGTGCCGGGCAGCCACAGCACGGCCTTGCCCTTCATCCGGTGATAGCGGGCCAGGATGTCTTGAAGCGTATTGTTCAGCGCGTGGCCGATGTGCAGCGAGCCCGTCACGTTCGGCGGCGGAATAACGATCGAATAAGCGTCGGCGGCGCCGTCCGTCGGCTTGGCCGCGCGCGGCGCGAACAGACCGCTCTCTTCCCACTGGGCGTAGAGACGCGGTTCGGCGGCCTGGGGTTCGAAAGTTTTCTCGAGCATTGTTTTCTCTTTAGGTCCCTACCGCTCCGCACGCGGTGCGTCGCTGCATGAGGGGTGGGTTTCTTGAATGCGAAAGGGCGGCCCCGCCGGAGCCGCCCTCTAAGACTTAGTGTCTGGTGAAGCGAAGGGCTAGCCGGCGTTGCGGGCGATGCGTTCTACTTCCTTGCGTACCTGGGCTTCGACGATGCCCGGCAGGTTGGCGTCCAGCCAGTCCTTCAGCATCGGGCGGAGCATGTTCTGGACCATGGCCTCGACCGTATTGCCGCTGACGAAGGGCAGGTCCTGCGGCGCGGACGCGGCGGGCGCTTCCGGCTTCTGGAAGGTGGCGGCCAGACCGGCGAAGGCCGAGGCGGCGCTGGCGGCGGCGCTTTCGCCGACCAGAGAATCATAGACCGGAGCGGCGAACGGCTGGGGCGCCGGTTCAGCCGCCGGGAACGGAGCCACGTCGGCCACTTCCAGGTCGCCTATCGACTCGGCGGCGGGGGCTTCATAGCGCTCGGTCAGCTCCAGAACCTCGTCCTCGACCGGGGCCGGCTCAACGGCTTCGGCCACGGGCTCGGGCGTCGGCGCGGCTTCCACGACCGGCTCGGGCGCTGCGGCGGCGGTTTCGGCCGGCGCGTCGTCTTCAGAGATGATCCGGCGGATCGACGCCAGAATCTCTTCCATCGTCGGTTCTTGGGCGGTCTGGTCGGTCATGGCAGAACCTTGGGCGAGCGGGGCTGAACCTTAGGGGGACCGCCGACAGGCGCCAGACGGCGCGCGACGATCAGGGCCAGGCAAACAGACTCGCCCTCCCCTTGTCACTGTCGTCGCACCAACGCCCGCCGGAATCAACGGACGTTTTTCGCCTGTCAGGCTAATCTCACGTCAATTGCGGGGAGCGGTGCGGACGATTTCGCTCTTCAGCTGGGTGTCGATCGGCGCATCCTCGACGTCAGTCGCTGGCGTGATCCCTGGCGAAGCGACGCGGTCCAGCGCCTCGACCACGCCGTCCCACGGCAGACCGCCACGGTTGCGAACCGCCTTGTAGTTGGCCTCAGCGTCATAGGCGTCAATCGTCGGGTCCAGGTCGGGTCCGCCCAGACGGCCCATGGCGGCCAGGAGCTGAGCCTGGGCGACGTACTGATTGCGGTTGGCGCTGGCCAGCGTCACCTGGGCCGAGCGCAGTTCCAGTTCCTGGTTCAGCACGTCCAGCGTGGTGCGCAGACCGACCTGAGCTTCCTGGCGAACGCCCTCGGCGGCGACCGATGCCGCGCGAACGGCTTCCTGACCGGCTTGCAGGGTCGACTTGGCGGCGACGGTCTGGGCGTAGGCCGAGCTGACGCTCTGCAGCACGCCGCGACGCTCGCCTTCGACGCTGATCTGGGCGGCGTTGGCGCGCTCAAGCGCCTGGGCCACGCGCGAACGGTTCAAACCGCCGGTGAACAATGGCACCGACACGGTCGCGCCGGCGGTAAAGCTGGTGCGGTCGGTCAGGTCAAAGCCCGACAGGTCATTGGCCGTGCCGCCGTAGGAGGCCGAAAGACGCGCCGACGGCAGGTATTCGGCCCGCGCCGCAGCCACATTGGCCTCCGCCGCTTGCAGGGCGTAGGTCGCGGCCAGAACGCCAGGGTTCTCAGCCAGGGCTACGTCCAGCGCGCCGTCGAAATCGGTCGGCAGCCCCGGCAGGACCGGCAAGGTTTCCATATTGGCCGGCGCCTGGCCGACCACGGCGGCATAGGCCGCACGCGACACGGACAGTTGCGCCTGGGCATTGGCCAGATCGGCGTCCGACTGGGCCAGACGGGCTTCGGACTGAGCCACGTCGGTGCGGGTGATCTCGCCCACTTCGAAGCGGGCGTTGGATTCGTCGAGCTGACGACGCAGGACGGTGATGTTCTCCTGGCGAATGCGCAGGATCTCCATGTCCCGCACCACATCGGCATAGGCCTGAATGACCGAGGCCATCACCTGCTGTTCGATATCACGCAGGTTCTCGCGGCCGGCGCGGACATTGGCCTCGGCGGCGTCGATGCCGCGTGCCGTGCGCCCAGCTGTCCAGATGTTTTGCGACAGGCTGACGCTGGCGGTGGCGCCGTCGCTTTCGGTCGTGCCGCCGATAGACGAGCCAGGCAGCACGCCGACAGCGTCTGGAACATTGTCGCCGTTGGTGTCGATAGCGATCGACTGGCCCGCCGTCGTCACGCGATCCGTCCGCGTCCTGCTGTAGTCGATCCCGGCCGAGGCGCTGACCGTCGGGCGCAAGCCCGCGCGCGCCTGAACGATAGTCTCGTCAAGCGCCCGCTGGTTGGCGCGCTGGGCCAACAGCGTCGGGTTGGTGCGATAGGCCAGGCCGATCGCTTCCTGCAAGGTCTCGGCCCACGCAGGAGCCGCGCCAGCCCCCATCGCGAGAGTGACCAGAGCGACTGAAGCGAGCGCGCGCGAGCGTTTCAACATGAACCTGTTCCTGCCTGACGCCCCGACGGTGCGCCTGTGGTGCCTTCAATGGCGTAGTTGGAGGCAAGCCTCACCTTACGCCAGTTAAGTTTTTTTCACGCTAACGACACTGAAGTCCGTCGCTCGCCCTCAGCGCATTTAGAGAGCGAAAGCAGGCGCGGGAATCAACTCGCTCAACACGGGCGGCGCACAGTCGAACAATTCGCGACGCGAAACCCCTTCGCGGCCCCGGACATAGAGCACAGCCTTGCCGATCGGTCCGCTGCGCTCAACCACGGCCAGCCGACCGCCGGGCCGCAGAGCTGCGATCCACGATTCGGGACGCACCGGCACGGCAGCCTCACTGACGATCAGGTCATAGCCCTCGCCCTGCGGCTGGCTCAGCGGTGCGACCACGGTGGCGACGCCCTCGTCGGCCAGGGCCGCGCCCGTCACCTCGAACACCGCGGCGTCCGAATCCTGCACCGTTACGCTCAGGCCCATGCGCGCCAGAACGGCGGCGGCGTAGGGACCCGCCATGACCAGCGCCTTTTCACCGGCGCGGGCGTCCAGCGCCTGCATCAGCTTGCCCAGATCGCGCGGCAGCATCAGGCGACGCTCGCCCGCCACTTCCGGCTCGATATCGGCATAGGCGGAGAAGGCGCGGTCAGCGGCGCAGAAGCGTTCGCGCTCGACGGCCCCGAAAGCCGCCTGCAGGTCGCGGTCCGTGACGTCGTTCACACGGACTTGCGAGTCCAGCATGACCTTGCGTGCAGCGGCGAAATCCATGGTTCCGAGGTCCTTCAGGTCGGCGTAAGCAAATAAATCTGCGGCGCTTATAGGTCCGTGCGTTGCAGCCGACAATCCGATCTGATAGCTGACGCCCCTCGCGATGGTTCGGGGCTCGGTTTCGAGACTCAAATGGCCTGATGGCGGAGTGGTGACGCAGAGGACTGCAAATCCTTGCACCCGGGTTCGATTCCCGGTCAGGCCTCCATCGCGACAAACAGTCAGCCGCCCTTCGGGGCGGCTTTCTTGTTTCTGGCGTGCCGTTTCCGCTGCGCCGCCTCGATTCCCGACTTAGCGACCGCCCGCCGTCGTCAGATGATGCAAAGCCACCGCGCTGGTCGTTGCGACATTCAGGGAATCAAATCCCCCCGACATACGGATCGCCACCGGCCGACAACGCGCGATGACCTCGGACGACAGGCCAGGCCCTTCCGATCCCAGCAGAATCGCCGTGCGCCGCGCGGGCTTCAGGTCGGACAGAGCGTCGGTCGCCGATGGCGTCAGGGCCAGGACCTCGAACCCGCGCGCCTCCAGAGCCTCGACCATCGCCGCCGCCGTCACGCCCTCGACAAAGGGGGTTCTCAGCGCCGCGCCGACCGAGACCCGGATCGCCTTGCGATAAAAAGGATCGCAGCAGGCCTCATCCAGCAGCAGCCCCGCCGCCCCGAACGCCGCCGCATTGCGGAACAGGCCGCCCATGTTGTCGTGATTGCCGATGCCGCAGGCCCCGACGACCACGGCCCGCTCCGGCAGCCCGTCCAGAAAGGCCCCGAGCGCGAGCGGGTCCGGCTTGCGGCCCAAAGCCAGAATCCCCCGGTGCAGGTGAAAGCCCGCGATCCCGTCCAGCACGTCCTGCGGTGCTGTATGGACCGGCACATGGTGCGGCAAACGCTCCAGCACATCGCGCAGCGCCTCCAGCCGCTTCTCCGCGATCAACACCGCCACCGGGGCGCAGCGCGAAGCCGGCGAAGCCAGCACCCGCAGCACCACCTCCCCTTCCGCCACGAACAGGCCCTGACGCCCCGTCAGGTCGCGTTCCTTCACATCGCGAAAGGCGGAAATACGGGGGTCAGCAGGATCGGAGACAGGGATCAAATTCATGCGGAGCCTTCTAGCGCACCCTGCCAGAAAGATTTCGGCGTTTTCTGCACTTTATCCGTTGCATGAATCAAAAAGGCGTTGCTATACAGCGGCCTCCCCCGAGGGGATGTTCCGCGGTAGCTCAGTGGTAGAGCAGCCGACTGTTAATCGGCTGGTCGTAGGTTCGAATCCTACCCGCGGAGCCACTCGGGGGCATTAAGCCCATGAAATTATTGCGCTTAATATTTGCCCCTGGTGGCTTCCCATCCAGCTTCCCATCCACCGACCACGCGATACGATTTTTCGCGTCTTCGTTCTGCATGGCTTTGCACCCCTTTTCAGCGATAGAGCTCAGCGGGCGACCTAGCGCCTGAACAAGCCCTCCAGCGAGGGCCGTCCATGGTGCCCAGGCAAGGCTCCTGCGGGTGATTCCAGCGGCTCGAACCGGGTGGGTTACCGAAGCAGTCGGCGTCGCCCGACATCGACATTTCAAACACGGAATCGATTAGTCGCAGCTGCGGTCGCGACGCCGATATCCATCCACACCTTTCGATCTCCAGGCGCGTGAACAGAGCAGTTGGCGACGTGCTGACGGCGGCGGTCGGCTCAGCGTTCCGCCACATCCCCTGAGCCCGGATCGGACACGACGCCCTCCTCCAGCCCCAGCCAGTCCGCCATGCGGCCCAGCTCCGCCTCGAGGGCGTCCCGCGTATCGGGAGGCGCGTTCTCCTCCAGATGGACGGACCGGACCATCAAACGCCCGCGCTGGCGGTCTGCCTTAAGGTCCACGCGGGCGACGAGCCCTTCGTCCAGAAGAAAGGGCAGCACGTAATAGCCGTGCAGCCGTTTCTCCGCCGGCACGTAGATTTCGATCCGATACCGGAAACCGAACAGGCGCTCAGCGCGGTCCCGATGCCAGATCAGCGGATCGAAGGGAGCAAGAAGCGCTGAGGCCTCAATCTTGCGCGGCATACGTGCATCGCGATGAACCCAGGCGCGACGGCAACCCGGCGTCGAAACTGGAATCAGAACCCCTTCCTCGGCCAGCTCCATAGTCGCCCGCCGCGCCGCCTCCAGAGGCTGACGGAAATAGTCGCGCAGCTCGGCTTCGGTCGCGACGCCGTGCGCCCGCGCCGCCCGTTCGATCAAGCCGCGATGCGCCTCGGCGTCCGTAGGCGTCGATGCCGCCAGGACCGCCTCCGGCAGGACGCGTTCCACCAGGTCGTAAACGCGCTCGAAACTCCCTCGTCGCTCGGCGGTCGTGATGTGGCCGGCCCAGAACAGCCACTCCAGCGTCCGTTTCGTATCGCTCCATTCCCACCAGCCGGGTCGCCCCTTGTGGGTTTCGAAATCCGAGGCCGCCATGGGGCCGTCGCTCTGGATGCGTTCCAGAAGCGCCATGGCCTCGGGCCGCCGTTCGCCGGCGTAGAGCTTCATCTGCCCCCAGCCGGTCTCGCCGCGGTCGGCCTGGGCCATGCGCCACCGCAGGAGCGGGTGCAGGTCGAACGGGATCAGGGACGCCTCATGCGCGCAGTATTCGAACAGTCGGCGCTGGCCAGGCGGCCCCCACGCAAGCCGGTCCAGGTCGGCGCGCTCATAGCCGCCCAGCCTCGAGAAGGCCGGCAGGTAGTGCGCGCGAGACAGCACGTTGACGCTGTCGATCTGATGCAGGTGCAGATGATCGATTGTGCGCCTGAGATGAAGAGACGATGGAGCCTCGGGCCGGCGGCCGCCGAATCCCTGGGCGGCCAGCGCCATCCGGCGCGCCTGCGGCAAGCTGATCGTCTCCATGCCCGCCTTCACCCAGCACATGTCCCTATCGAATAATGACCCGTGCCGCAAAGCAGGCAATGGCGAACAGCGCCAGAATCACCATGAAGCCGTGCGTCTCCCAGATGGTCCAGGGGAGAAGGTCGGAGAGGACTTCGTCGTCGGCCTCTGGATCACCGCCCACTCCCGCTGAGCCGCCCCTGCGTCTCGTGCCAATAGTCTCGCCCTTCTGGTCGAACTCTGACTTCACGTCACGGCTGATCGACCCGCCCAAGCGCAAGGGCCGACGAACGGCCTGGCCATAGACCCTGTCAGGACGACGCCAGCACCACGCCGACCAGAACCGCCGCCCAATGCACGCTGGCGGCCGCCACCACATGGCCATGCCAGACGGCCCGGAACCACCTGAGCTTCTTGCGGACGTAAAAGACCGCTCCGGACATGTAGAGGGCCCCGCCGACGGCCAGAAGCAGAAGGGCGATCCAGGAGCCGTGAGCGATCATCGGCTTGAAGGCGATCACGACCAACCAACTCAAGGCAATGTACAGGACGATCCAGAACCGGCGGCCGACGCCCGGCAGGAACAGCTTTCCCACGGCCCCGAGGATCGCAAGGCTCCACACCGCAGCCGTCATGCCCCACGCCCAGGCGCCGGTGAGATTGTGGGTGGTGAACGGCGTGTAAGAGCCGGCGATCATCAGGAAGATGCCCGCGTGATCGAGACGACGCAGAAGCGGGCGCCACCGGGGCGCTGCGAAATTATAGGCGGTTGAGAAGCCCAGCATCGCCAGCATGCCGACCGCATAGACGCAGACGGCCAGGACTAGCCCGAGGCTTCCCTTGGCCACAGACAGTCCCAGGAGGACGCCGCCGCCGAACAGGGCGAAGGCCAGACCGACGATATGCACCACCAAGTCCGCGCACCTGGCGCGCGACGTCGGATAGTGCCTCGGCGGAAGAGTCATCTGGGTCACGGCGTTCAGCCTATCATAAAATCCCACACGAGGGCGCTGGCGGCGTCCCGCCTGCCTACACGTCCAGCTCGAGAATCCGGACATGCTGCTGTCCGCAATGCATGTCGCAAAGTACCGGATGGAAGCGCGAGTGGCTAGAAACCGAAATCGATCTGATCGGCCGAAACATGTCGTTTACGGGGCCGGGGCCGACGCTCGCTCATGGCGGCGGACGACGGCGGAACCTCCTGAGATTGTCTCGACACTTCGGATAGGGGCCGATCAATTCCAGGACGGGCGGAGCGGGCGCTCTCGATCAACTTGGGCGCGCGCGGCGCCGTGAGGGACATCGGCCGCCTCGACTTTCGGGATTTGCGCGTCTCCTTCCAGGCCGTCAGTTCGCTCTCCCACCACCCGACCCGGTTCACCGATATCCGCACCGGTTCCGGGAAGTCGCCCAGCCGCTGAAGCCGCCAGGCCGTGGAGCGGCTCAGGCCCGTGACGTCCCGGACCTTGTTCCACGTCAGCAGCCGGTCCTCCGGTCCGCCGCTCTCCACCGGTTCCCGATCCTGCTCCCAAGTCACCGGCGTCGTCCTCTTGCGGCAGACGGCGCGCCTGTCCGGATGTCGGAAATCTGCGACCGGGCCCAGTCGCGCAGCAGGCCCCGCGGATAGTGAGGTTTGGACCGGACATGTCGGCAAGGCGGGCCGTCGTTGCCGGTGGACCACAGCCGCGCCAGGGTCGCCGGCTTCATCCGGATGCCGAAAAGGCCGATGAAGGCTGAAGCCTCCGCTCGCGTCAGCAGGTCCTCGTCCCCATCCGTCGAAGGCGCTTCCCCTTCAATATCGCGATCCGGGATCATCGCCCCGTCTCCCTGGAGGCGCATTGGCGCGAACTGGTCAGTTGCCGCCCCGCGCTGAGAGCGAGGTAGCAGTCCACGACCGTGGCCACATAGGCGCGGGTCTCGGCGATATCGGGCACGCGCCCCAGACGGGCGACACGGCCGGGGCCCGCGTTATAGGCTGCCAGCGCCAGGCGAAGGTCCCCGAACCTGAGGATCTGCCGCGCCAGGTAATTGGCGCCGCCCATAAGGTTTTCAATGGGATCAAAGCGATCCTTGACGCCCAACTCGAGGGCCGTAGCCGGCATGAGCTGGGTCAGACCGCCGGCCCCGGCCGGAGATCGGGCGTCCGGACGATAGGCGCTCTCGGTCAGGACCAGGGCATGCAGCAGCTTAGGGTCCAGGCCATGGCGGGCCGCCGCTGCGGCCACAGCCTCGCCGAACGGCTGGCTCAGCGGCCCCAGGCGCGGTTCATCTCCGCCGTCCGACACGCCCTCCTCTACAGCAGCCGCTCGCCCGAACAGATCGCCTCCGGCGCGCGACCAGTCGACCGTCTGGGCCGAGCTCACGCCCGGCCACGCCGCCAGAAGCGCCGCCGTCAAAAACAGTCTCACCATGTCAGAACCTCCCGATAGACTCCCCTCGCCTCGTCCCTGAGGACAGGGCCGAAATAGCGGCTGTCGAAGCTCCGCGGCGTGTCGCCGAGCAGGAAGAGCTCGTCGTCCGCGAGGAGGCGGCACTGGTTCCAGGTCGGGAGGGCGACCCCCTCGCCGTCCCTTGCGACCCTCAAGACCCGCCGCCCGGGCGTGCGGACGACGCGGCTGTCAGCACAGACCCTGTCGCCGCCGACGGCCGCGACGCGCTTGACCAGAAGGACCTCGGACGGCATGCCCAGTCGCGCGAGATAGCGTCGAACCCGTTCGGGCTGGGCGATCGCCACGATCGACCCGCGTCCGACATCCCCCCTCGAGCGGAGATAGAGGCCGCGCGGAAGGCTTGGGCTCTCATTGACCAGGGCCAGGGTCGGCCTGTCGGCTGCGACCAAGGCCCCCGCAGCCAGACCGATCCCTGCTGCAGTCAGGCTCCAGCGCCGCCAAAGGGTCCGGTGCGGGGTCATGGCTGATAGGGCTCCAGCATCAGGTCGCGCGTGATCATTACCTGCACCGGGGCGCCCGACCGCAGCCGGATCGAGGGGCGCACCTCTAGTTCGCGATCCACCAGACGACCGCCCACCTGAGCGCCCTCTATGGCGGCGGCGTCGCCGGCGTCCCCGCGCCAGCCGCCCGAACCCCGGTCGCCGCCGTCCCGGGCCATCTGCCCGAGCGTCGTGATGGCTCCGGCGAAAAGCGTCCCGACCAGAAGGGGAAACAGCCGGCGATCCACCTGACCGCGCACGCCCACGGCCCCTTGCGCGTCCACGCCGGGCTCTCCGTCCAGCATCAGGCTCTTGCCGTTGGGCAGGATCAACCGATCCCAGACCAGGAAAGCCCGCCGGTCGCCATAGGCGCTCTCCCCCTCATGGCGGCCGATCAGCCGCGTGCCCTGGGGGATGAGGAGGTGCCGTCCGCTCACCGTGTCGAAGACGTTCTGGGTGGTCATGGCCACCACGGGCCCCGCACGCGCAGTGTCCACGCCGGTCAGCAGGGCCGCCGGCACGACTGCGCCCGCCTTGAGTTCGAAGGGCGACAGGGGCGCAACCATGACATTCGGATTGTAGGCCGAACCACGGCTTCCGTTCGTCAGCAGACCCCGGTCCGACGCTGGCCGTTCAGGCGGAACTTCGACCGATGGTCGCCCGCCGACACTCCCTTCAAAGAAGAGGCCAGAGCGCGCCGCTTGCGCCGCACCGTTGTCGGGCGTCCTCGGCGTCGAGACCGGACGATAGGCCGGCTGAGGATATGAAGCGGCAGACGGCGCCGTGCCCTTAACCTCAGCGCCGACCGCCGCAGCGCCGCGCGGCGGCGGCAAGCGATCATAGCTGGCCGGCTGGCGCGTGACGGCCTCGGCTGGCCGCACCACCCCGGCGGCAGCGTCCGGTCGATCCTCCCCGGCGCGTGCCTGGGCGTTGGCCCGCAACTCCGGCTGAACCACGAAGGCCCATGCGAGCGATCCCGCCACCAGGACCCCGCCGCCCAGAACCATGACATGGACGACCGACTTGCGCAGTCGGACGACCGGCGGCCGCAGCGCGCGCAGAGACAGGTGGACCGGTTCCTTGGGAAGCGGCGAACCGGGACCTTGAGGCGCCGTCATAGCCCGGCTCCCAGACGACGGATCCGCACCACCTGCGGACGACGATCCCCCAGGCGCAGTTCGGCCCGATCGAACAGGCGATCGACCACGAAGAGCCCGCCTTGCTGGCGGTAGTTGACCATCTGGGCCTCGCCGTCCGGCGCGACCACGAAGAGGACCGGCGCCTCGTCGACCTGCAGGTCTGTGGAGAAGGCGATGAAGGTGCGCCGGCCATCGTTGAAGACAGAGGTCGGCGTCCAGCGCGCCCGCCGCCCCAAGGGCTCGATGCGGTAGCGTGCGTCGAGCGGCCCCTGAGGCGTCGCGACCGGATCAACCCGGGCCGGCGTCTCAGGCTCCGCCACCTTTCCGGCCTGTCCCGCGTCATCCCAGGCCACGGCGGCGTTGAAGGCGTCAGCCGCCCCGCTCTTGAGGTCCAGCAGATAGACCCGTCGATCCGTGGTCAGGACGAGATTGGTCTCCAGCCCCCGCTCCAGCGGCTTCAGCAGGACATGGGTCCGGCGCGCCGCTCCCGTGCCCGACGCCACCTCGCCGATCTGCCAGCGCACCGTGTCCCCGGCGGCTTTGGAGACGAGGGTCTCGCCCTCCCCCAGCGTCAGGGTGGTGACCCGCAAAGGTGCGGTCCAGATTTCGAACACCCGCCCCGGAGACCAGGCGAAGACCTGGACCCCGCCGACAAAGCCGTCCGCCAGCGACGGCGCCCGCGCCGCCTGGTTGGCCCGGGCGATGGCCGCACGACCCGTCGGTCCGGTCGTCGCCTCGACCTCGACCGTCGGCCTGCCGCTCACGACGGCCAGATACGGAACGGCCGTCTCGCTCTCCGCCGGCAGGGCCAGGACTTCAACGGCAGGGCTGTCCTCCGCCTCCGTCTCAGCCGCAGGCGCGATCGCCAGAACCTCGTCGCTGGCCTGCAGGGCGGCGCAGCCGGACAGGAGCAGGCCCGCCCCGGCCAGGGGCAGCGCCGATCTCAGGAAGCGTCGGGGGTCCATGATACGTCCTCGATCTTCAATCCCAGGGGGTTCTTCATCAGCTCGGCCTCGGTGCGAGGCGGCTGCAGGCCGGTCGTGATCAGGGCCCGCCAGCGTTCGCTCCCGGCCTGCTGGCCGTTGACGTAGCGGGTTTCACGCCATTGCAGGTCGTAGGTTCGCTCGGTGCGGCGCACGACGTTGAGCACCTCGACATTGACCGCCTCGCGCCCGGCGTCGGCGAAGGGGTCGTGGGTCTGGGCCCAAGCGTTGAGGAAGGCGGCGGCGCGCGGCGTCATCAGGTCGTAGGCCCGCAGCCAGTTCTGACGGATGACGATGGGATCGATGCTCTTGGAGCGAACGTCGCGAATCCAGCCGCCCAGCGCATGGCCGACCTGGGCCTCGCTGGGCTCATAACGGCCGCCGATGGCGGTGATCTTTTGGGTCTCGCCCCAGTCCGACACCTCCACCACGAAGGGCATGACCACGGCCCGCTCAGCCTGGGCCCACCAGCCCGCGCCGAGGAATGCGGCCAAGACCAGGTTGGCCAGGGCCATGCGGCGCCAGTTGCGGGCATGGGCCAGGGACAGGCCCATGCGGTCGTCCCAGACCTGGCCGGCCCTCTGATAGGGGGTTGAGTCCGGGGCGGCGCTCAGCGCCCGCCGGGGGCGGAAGAAGGGATGCATGATTTCAGGGCTCCTCGGTCTTGAGGGAGGGCGACAGGACGCCGCTGGTCTCGCCGGACGGCATCAGGCCGCGGCCGGCGTTGGCGACGAAGAAGGCCTGCAGCGCCGCGGATCGGCCCGTAGCCCTGCCCCGCGCCGGGACGTCGCCGCCCGCCGCCGCGCGGTGGAAATCCCTGCGCGCCGCCTCAGCCTCCCGGGCGATGGTTTCGGGCTTGCGGCCAGGGCCTGGCCCGTCCGTAGTGCGTGGAATGCCGCCGGCCATGTCCTTCCCGGACTTAGACCCCGGTCCCGGCTCCGCCGCCGACGAAGGTTCCCCTTGTGGGCCGGCGTCCGGAGACCAGGCCCGCTGGGCCTCGCTAACGCCGGCGCCTCCAGGCGAGGATCTCGGACCCGACGGCGACGGGTTGTCATTTGAGGCGCGCGCTAGCCCCCCGGGCCTGGGCGAGGCCGACAAAGACGGGGGCGGTGAAGGCGACGGCGACGGCGAAGACGGGGACGAAGGCGAGCCCGAACCCGACGGCGGCGTCGACCGCCCGCCCCCCGCGCCTGAGGCCGCTCTCGCCGGCCCAGCCAGGCGCGCGGCGGCGCCGCCTGCCCCGACCAGACCGGCGCCGACCAGGAGCCCTGCGCCGCCGACCGCCAGCCCGCCTGTCACGAGCGCGCCTGCGCCTAGGGCCGGCCCCCCGGTGACCAGGGCCGATGCCAGATTGGGAATGAAGACGGCCAGCATGGCCAGGAGGATGGCGGCGACCAGAATGGTCAGGGCTTCATAGATGTCGGGATTGGCCGAAGGCTGGAGCTGGTCGAAGACGCTCCTCGCCCCCGAGACGACAATGGCCAGGGCCAGGACCTTGAGGCCGGCCGCGACGACATAACCCAGAGGTCGTTCAGCCAGGAAGGCGGACTTGCTCCATATGCCGAAGGGCAGAAGGATGAAGCCGCCCAGCGTCACGATCTTGAACTCGACCAGGGAGACGATGATCTGCAGGGCCAGGACGGCGAAGGCCAGCATGATCCCGATCATGGCTAGGCCGAGGATCAGGGCGTCGGTCAGGTTGCCGGCGATGTCGAGCGGGTTCTCGACCGGGGCCGGGGTGTCCCCCAGAGCCTTCACGATCCGCCAACCTTCGGCGAGGATGGCGCCAGGATTGAGGAAGTCGGCACGGCTGAGACCACCGCCGCCTGCCGTCAGGCCCAACTCCAGAAAGCCGGCGTAGATCGTCTCGGACAGGGCCTGCCAGTCATTGATCAGCCAGGCGAAGGCGCCGATCAGCACGACCTTGCCGAAGCCGGACGCCAGAACCTCGCGGTTGGACGACAGGGCCCACTGGATTCCGGTCAGGGCGACGACCAGGACGATCATCAGCCCGAAGATCCCATTGACCGGTCCCTGCAGGGCGGAAAAGCCCGCCGAGATGGTGTTGGAAAAGACCGCCATCAGCTCGTTGGGAGTCTCCACGCCTACTGCGATCGCCATCGTCCTTCTCCTTAGTTCCGCGCGTTCGACAGCGGGTCGAAGGCGGGCGGGTTGGGGTCCGCGACAGGCCGCGCCCAGGCCCGGCGACGCGCCTCGGCCCCCGCCGTCCGTTCCGCCGCGTCGCGCGCCGCCCCTTCGGACATCAGCCTGGCCTGGGCGAGCATCAGCACCCTCAAGGCGGCCAGGTCCTCGGCCAGGACCGCCAGCATCTGGTTGGAAGACTGGACCGCCGCCGTCTGGCCCGAGGCCGACTGGCTGGCGTTCAGGGCGCCGGCAAGCCTCTGTCCCCGCCCCTGCCCCAGCCGCTCCAGTTCGGCGGCGGTGCGGGCCAGGTCCCCGGCCGTGCGCCGGGCATTGGCGACGCGTCCGCGTCCCTGTTCCAGCATGTCCAGGGCGTCCGCGCCCGACAGGTCGTCGGGATAAAGATCCGCGAACTGTCGCTCCAGCCCGTCGACCGAGGCCGCCAGCCCGCTCGCCGACCGGGCCAGTTCGGCCATGTCCTGCAGGGCCTGGCTGTTCTGGGCCAGATGGCTGTAGGGCGAGGCCGCCAGGCTACGGGCCTCATTGGCCAGGCTTTCGAGCTGACGCGCCGCCTGGAGCGCGTTCTCCATGTGATTGCGCGGGTCGAACACGACCTGTTGGGCCTGTACGCCGTCAGCGGCCATAAGGGCCGTGACGGCGACGATGACCGCAGCCGACCTATTCGGCCGCCAGCGGCGGGGCGAAGGCGTCGAAAACGGAATCCACATCTCGCACTCCCTTGGCTTTGAGGAATTCACGAGCGAAGCCGGCCTCGCCGGATCGCGAAAGCACGGCGTCGATGAGGGCTTGGTCCTCGGGTGATCCTGCCCCGCAAAGGGCCAGGGCCACGCCCGACAGCCGCAGGTCGAACAGCCGTCGTCCCTGGGGCTGACGCCAGTAGTAGGCGCGCTTGGGCGCGGCGAAGGCGATCAGCTCCAACTGCCGCCGGTTCAGGCCGAAGCCGCGGTAGAGCTCCGCCGACGACGGCTCGAGCGCCCGGGGATTGGGCAGGAAGACCTGGGTCGGGCAGGATTCGATCAGGGTGGCCGCAATCGGCGAGGCCGCCACATCGTCCAGACTCTGCGTGGCGAAGACCACGGCGACCCGCTTCTTGCGCAGGGTCTTCAGCCATTCCCGGATCTTGGCCGCGAACGCCGTCTCGCCGAGAAACAACCAGGCCTCGTCCAGCACCAGCAGGGTCGGTCGGCCGTCGAAACTCTGTTCAAGATGATGGAACAGAGCCGAGAGCACAGGCGCGACCGCCGATGGCGTCGCCATCAGGCTCTCGAGCTCGAAGGTGTCGAAACGGCTCGTAGCCACCGCCTCGCCGGCCCCATCCAGCAGCACCCCGTGCGGCCCCTTCAGGGTCAGGGCCTCCAGGCCCGCCGCCACGGCCTTGTCCTGGACCAGGGCGCAGAAGACGGTCAGGGTCCTCTGCTCGACCGGCGCCTCGGCCAGGGCGGCGAGCGCCGACCAGATCTCCTCTCGCACCCGCGGGGTCGGCTCCAGACCGGCCTGACGCACGGTCTCGGCGATCCATTCGGCGGCCCAGGCCCTTTCATCCTCGGCGTCGATCCCGGCCAGGGGCTGGAGCGAGAAGGCCGCGCCCGGCTCCAGCGCCCGCCAGCAGCCGCCGGCCGCAAGCGTCGCGGCCCGCGCCGAACGTCCCTTGTCGAAGAAGACCACCCGCGCCCCTGGATAGCGGAACCACTGCAGGGCCAGGAAGGACAGCAGCGCGCTCTTGCCCGACCCGGTCGGCCCCACGACCATGGCGTGGCCGACGTCGCCGACATGGAGCACCAGACGAAAGGGCGTGGAGCCCGTGGTCCGAGCGACCGCAAGAGGCGGCCCGTCCAGGCAGGCGTCGCCAGACGGTCCGGCCCAGACCGCCGAAACCGGCAGGAGGTCGGCCAGGTTGAGCGTCGAGACCAGAGGCCTGCGCACATCGGCGTAGGGTTCGCCCGGCAGGGAGCCGAGCCAGGCTTCCACGGCGTTCAGGTCCTCGATCCTCGCCGTCAGTCCCTGGGCGTTGAGCGCCGCCTCGACAGCGCGCGCCTTGGCAGAGGCCCCCTCCTCGCTCTCGTCCAGCACTGTGACCGTCAGGGTCAGATAGCCGAAGGCGCAGGCCTCGGCCCCGAGCATCTCCAGAGCTCCGTCGCATTCCTCCGTCTTGGAGGCGGCGTCGGTGTCGATCAGGGGCTGTTCTTCCCTGGTGATCGCCTCCCTCAGGAGCGCGCCCACACCTTTTCGTTTGGAGAACCAGCGCTTGCGCAGCTTGACGATCTCCCGCTCGGCCTCGGCCTTGTCCAGACCGATCCAGCGGGCGGTCCAGCGATAGGCGAAGGGCAGAGCGCCCAGGCCGTCGAGTAGGCCGGGCCGGGTCGCCGAGGGCAGGCCCCGCACCGACACCGTCCTGAGCCATTGGTCGCCGAGCCGGGGCGCGGTTCCGCCCGTCAGGCCGACGTCCGCCAGCCAGACGTCGAGGAAGACAGGCGTCTCCGGCGGCCTCACAACATGTGGGTTGGGCGAGACGCAGGCGTGCAGCCAGGTCAGCAGGGCCGCGTCCTCCAGCGGCGCGATCTCGGGCAGGGCGTCCGCCAGCAGGTCGAAGGTGGCGTCAGCCTCCCGCCGGAAGGTCGCCAGGGTCTGGCGCCAGTCCTGCCCGGCCCGGGCCAGGCCGTCGAACAGCCAGCGCTCCATGCGCCGCGTCTCGTCGGCCGGCGGCAGCCAGGTCAGGGCCAGACGGAAATCCGTCTCGAAGGCCGGTTCGGCGTCCTCGAACCACTCGCGCCGCTCGGCGTCGACCAGCCAGGCCGCCTCCGCCTCGAATTCGCTTTCTGGATAGGCGGTCGCCGGACGCCGACGGGCCTCCACATGCAGGCACCAGCCTGTGCCGAGGCGTTTCAGGGCGTTGTTCAACCGGGCCCTGACCGCCATCAGTTCCTCTTCGGTCGAGGATTCCAGGTCCGGGCCCCGGAAAGAGAAGGCCGTGGTGAAGGAGCCGTCCTTGTTCAGAACCACGCCCGGCGAGACCAGGGCCGCCCAGGGCAGATGATCCGCCAGACTGGCGGGACGACGGCGGTGTTCGTCGAGGAAGCGCATGGGAGCCTCACGCGTCCAGATGGCCAGGCAAGGCCAGATGGCGCCGCAGGACGTCGAAGAAGCGCCGGTCCGCCCGCGCCGCCCACAGGCCCACGGCATGGGCGACGGCCCACCACAGCAGGCCCAGCCACCAGATGCGCAGCGCCAGTCCCAGCACCATGGCGGTCGTCCCCATGAGGATGGCGTAGTCGCGCGGCATGCCGACCATCAGCACCGGTTCGACCAGGGCCTGGGCGACCGGCAGGTCCCAGCCTTCGGGATGGAGGGTGTCGAGGGCGCGGGCCATCAGGCGATCTCCACCCCGCCGGCGAAGCCGAAGAAGTCGAGAAAGAAGGTCGATGCGGCGAAGGCGATGGTCAGGCCGAACAGGATGCCCAAGGCCCTTCTCATGGAGGAACCGCTCTCGCTCATGGCCACCCCGGCCCCGAAAAGGACCACGGCGATCACGGCGGCGGCCTGAACGACCGGCCCCGTGATCGACTGCACCACCTGCTGGATCGGCCCTTCCCAGGGCATGCCCGACCCACCCGCTACGGCCGTACCCGCCGCCAGAAGTCCGCTCGCCAATGCTGCGCCGAACAGGCGCCGTCCCACCTTCCGCTTCATGTCCGCCTCCCTGGTCCAGCGCATTTCAAAGCGCCGCGACTCATTGCAAGCAAAACAATCCACAGCCTGTCAACAAAAAATAACTAGTAATTTCTACGAGTTAAAGAGACTTGCTGAACAAGTCTCTCACGATTTGCAGCCGCGTCGGCGCGCGCCTTCACCGGGCTTTCCCGCGCCGGATCGTCTTCCGAGCAGAAACCTCCGCCTGAAAGCCGCCCGCTGTCAGGCCTCCGGCTGAAAGCCCTCCCGACCGACGTGCCTGTCTCACCCCTGCCGCCGACCTCCCGGCCAGGCCTGCTTGCAGACGGCTTCTCATCTCGCCAGAATTTCGCCGCAATCTATGTGGTAGCCGCGAGGCTCCACAGACTCCTTCAGGCGCCCCATGGACCACAAAATTGACGGCCGGACGCTTTCGCGATCCGACCTCGTCGCCCTGCTCAAGTCGGCCTCCGGCGCCGATCTCGTGCTGGCGACCTGCGTCCTCGACGAGGTCGACCTCTCCAATCTCGTCCTGAACGGCCTGAAGTTCGAGCGCTGCAGCTTCAAGGGAACCGACTTCACCGGGGCCCAGTTGGAGCAAGCCTGCTTCTCCGGGTGTCGCGGCGCCCTGGCCAACTTCACCGCAACCCGGCTGGACGCCTCGACCTGGCGATCCAGCGATCTCAACAACGCCCGCTACACCGGCGCGAGCCTCTCGGAGGCGGTCTTCACAGGCTGCAAGCTGACCGGCGCCGACTTCTCCCGGTCGCGACACGTCGGCGCCCGCTTCGTCGAAACCACTCTGGCCTCCGCCCGCCTGCCCGGCTTCTCCTTCAGGAAACAGACCCTGGAGACGCTGGACTTCAGCCATGCCGACCTGGCCGGAAGCGATTTCCGCGACGCCGTCCTGGACAACTGCAGTCTGCGCGAGAGCCACCTGGTCGATGCCCGGTTCGACAACGCCGACCTAAGGGGCGCGGACCTCGGCGGCCTGCGCCTGAACGACGCCCGGCGCTTCAAGGGCGCGACCATCTCTCGCGCCCAGGCCGGCGCCCTGCTGGCCGAACTGGGCCTCAAGGTCATCTAGTCCCCAGGCCGGACGCAGCTGTTGAGAACCGGACGCCACACATCGACACAGCCAGCGAACCGCCTTCTACCCGCCCCATGAAACGACTGACGCCGATCGAACACGCCAGGGCCAAGGGCAAGACCGTCACCATGAGCGTGCCGGATCGCGGGCCGGAGGTACGCGCCCGGATCATCGCTTGGCTGGAGAAGCGCCCCGGCGATAGATGGTTCTATGTCCAGGGTGACAACTACGCTTTCGAGACCGCCGCTGACGCCGCAGCGTTCAAGCAGTGGCTGATGGACGCCCTAGCGGCCTGAAAAGACCCGCCCGCCCTCGCAAGCGCCGGTGGCGGCGTCCTCAGGTTGCGGGATTAAAGCCGCCCGTCGATTTCGTCTCGATAACGCTAGTCGACAGCCCGTTCTGAGCGGCTGCCAGCAAGCCGAGAAACGCCTCTGCCAGACGTGAGGGTTTGACGCTGTTGGAAACCACGAAGGCGTATTCGTGAAGGATGGGCGGGCTGAAGCGCCGCAGCACCGTCTGGCCGCGCACATAGGCCTGGGCCAGACGTTCGTTGACGATGGCCACCCCGACGCCGCGAGCGGCCAAGGCGCAGGACGAGGCCACGGTATGGGTTTCAACCCGGACGCGGGGGACGACCCCCGCCTCAGCAAAGGCGGCCTCGACCTGGGAGCGGAAGCGCCGCCCCTGCCCCAGCAGGACCAGAGGCGTGTTCTTCAGATCCAGCGCCGAGATTTCCGGCAGAGCCGCCAGCGGATGATCGCAAGGCAAGACGCAAGCCGTTTCGCTGACCAAAACCGTGCGAGCATCGAGATCGTCGCGATTCAACGGTAGCTTGACGAACCCGGCATCGACGGCGCGCGAAGCGATCATGTTCTTTGCGGCCTCGATGCCGTGAGAATCGATCGACAGGTGAACGCGCGGGTACTCATCCAGGAAGGCCGTAATGACGTCGGGCAGGACCGCCTCGAGGAAGCTGGGCGGCGCCACCAGACGCAGATGGCCGACACGAAAGTCGGAAATGTCGCGGGCCATGTCCTGAACCCGGTCGACATTGTCCAGCGCCCGTTCAACCTCTTCGTAGAGCATCAACCCATCGGCGGTGGGCACCAGGCGGCCGCGGTCGCGATGAAACAGCTCGAACCCCAGGTCCTGCTCCAGTTGAGCCAGCAGGCGGCTGGCGGCGGGCTGGGTCAGGCCCAGGGTCCGGGCGGCCGCCGTGACCGATCCCTGTTGCAAGATGGCCCGGAAGGCCCGCATGGCGCGCAGCCGGATAGGACGCCGGGCGCCGGCCGAGACCAGCGCCATCAGTTACGTCCTCCGCGCCGGAACGATAGGCAGGACCAGGCGCGACCGATCGGGCCCCGTGTGGATGCGGTTGATCGCGACCACAGCCCCCGTGACCTCGCCCGCTGGGGCGCCCGTGCCGGGATTGACGTCGAAATGCGGGAAGTTGCTGCTCGCCACGTCCAGGCGGATGCGATGCCCGGCCGCAAACAGGTTGCTGGTGGGGAAGGCCTGGATCTCGACGTCATACACTTCACCCGGAGCCAACGGGCGCGGCGCCGCGAAGGAGTCACGGAACCGTAGGCGCAGCACGCCGTGGGTCAAGTTCAAGGCGTAGCCCTCGGGATAGTCATCGCCAGGCGGATAGACATCGATCAGCTTGATCATCAGGTCCGTGTCCAGAGCCGAAGACGACACCGCCAATCGCGCCGTGATCGGCCCCGTCACCTCGACCGCCTGTTCCAGCGGCTCGGTCTGGAACACCAGAACGTCGTCGCGGTCAGCGAAGGCGCGGCCGATGACCGTCGCGCCGAACAGGCCCGGCGCCTCGCGCTGGTCAAAGCCTCCGGCCTCCATGACCGGCGCGCCCGAGGCGATGGCCCCGCCCGCAGTCGGCACGGGACAGACGGGATCGTGACGCCAGACGCGCGCGCCCGGTTTGGCCGGGTTGGGCGAAAGACCGCCGTCGGCGTGCAGGTGGAAGTCGGTGAAGACCGTGCCCGGCAGGGGCCAGTCGGCCTCGGCCCGCCAGCAGCCGCCGTGATCCAGCCGCCCCTCGGCCGTGCGTCGTCCGCTGCCGCCGCCCATGACGAACAGACTGACTGGCGACGCCAGATAGTCGGGCGCTTCCTGCCCCCTGAGACAGCGGTCGAACCAGGCGCGGCGCAGGGCCAGATAGTCGGGCGCCAGAAAGCCGTCCAGGGTCGCGGAGGCGCCGAAGTCCACGTCTCCGGCATAGGCGACCGAGCGCTGACCATGCGTCCACGGCCCCATGACCAGCTTGACCGGCCCGGCCTTGCCGCGACTGAAGCGGGCGTAGTTGTCCGTCGCCGACAGGGCGTAGGGATCATACCAGCTGCTCATGAAGACCATGGGCGCGTCAGTGAACGCATCCTCATGACAGGCGGCGCAAAAGTCGGGCGCGCGCCAGAAGTCGTCGAAGGTCTCGCGCCGCCACATGTCCTGGATGAAGGCGTCGTATTCGGGCGCGGCGGCCAGCGGCGTCTGGCCCGGACGCCAGGGATTGACCGCCATCCATTCGCGCACGTCCTCAGCGTCGAGGGCGGCCAGACGCGCCGGGTCCTCCTGGCTGAGCGGCGACAGGCGGGCGTGCTTCATCGCCCAGGTCAGCTGCTTCAGCTCGAAGGCCCCGCCCTGCCGCACCCCGCTGTGGAAGGCGCTTGAGAAACCGCCAGAGTCCATGAACATGGCCTTCAGACCCGGCGGGTTCAGACAGGCGGCGGCGGCCTGAACGTGGGCGCCGTAGGACAGGCCGAGCGTCCCGACCCGGCCGTCGCACCAGTCCTGCTGCACCAGCCAGGCCATGGCGTCGAAGCCGTCCTCGGCCTCGTTGGCGTATTTGGTGAAGACGCCCTCGGAGCCGTAGCGCCCCCGGCAATCGACCAGGACATAGGCGTAGCCGCCCCGCGCGAACTCGGCGGCGATCTCCGGCTTGGAGCGCGGCGTCGGATCGGCGGCGGAGCGGTCGGCGTGATTCGTCCCTCGCCGGTCATAGGGGGTGCGTTCCAACAGGGCCGGCAGACGCCCCTCCCCGCCCTCCGGCAGATAGACATCGGCGGCCAGACAGACGCCGTCACGCATCGGGATCATGACGTCGCGCATGACGCGGACGCCGGACAGAGGCGGCAGATCGGTCATCGGACGGCAGGCTCGGTTAGAAAGGGCGCGCTGGCGGCCGCAGGCGGCGACGGCAGGTGATAGGCGGCGGGCGCGCCCGGTCCGACCGGCAGTTGGAACCCGACCCAGGCCAGGATCAGCAGCATCCCGGCCGCGCCGAAGGCGGCGCTGTAGGGCAGCATCAGGGCGATCATCGACCCGACCCCGAACCGGGGCTTCCACTGCTGGCACATGATCAGCACCAAGGGGAAGTTGCTGGCCAGCGGCGTGACGATATTGAAAATGGAATCACCCATCCGGTACGAGGCCGTGGTCATCTCGGGCGAAACGCCCAGCAGCATCAGCATGGGCACCACGACCGGCGCCATGGCGCTCCATTTGGCCGAGGCCGAGCCGATGACTAAGTCCAGCACCGACGACATCATCAACAGGCCGACCAGCAGCAGCGGCAGCGGCAGGGCCAGATCCTCCAGACCCTCGGCGCCCTTGACCGCCAGCACGGGGCCGAGACTGGACCAGCTGAACATGGCGACGAAGTGGGCGGCGAAGAAGGCCAGGACGATATAGGGGGCCATGCCCTTCAGCCCTTCGGCCATCATCTTCACCAGTTCGCGGTGCGAGCGGATGGTCCCGGCCGCCGCCCCATAGGCCCAGCCCGTCGAGACGAACAGCAGCATGAAGGCGGCGATCAGGGCGCCGTAGAAGGGCGCCAGCCGACGCGGCCCCACGGCCTCATGATCGACCAGGGGGCTGAACCCTGGCCACAGGGTCAGGGCGGCGAACAGACCGACGACCAGCAAGGCGGCGACGCCGGCGCGACGCAGTCCCCGCTTCTGATCCGGACCCAGCACGCCGAGCCCTGCGGCCTCGGCTTCGCCCGCCGTATTGTCGCCGGTCCACGGCCCCAGGCGCGGCTCGACCACGCGGTCGGTCAGGAACCAGGCGATGGGGGTGAAGACCACGCCGATGGCGAGGGTGAACCACCAGTTGCCCAGCGGATTGACGGTGAAACTCGGGTCCAGAAGCTGCGCTGCCGGGGCGGTGATGCCCAGCATCAGAAGGTCGAACTGGCCCGGGATGACATTGCCCGCGAAGGCACCGGATATCCCGGCATAGGCGATGGCGATCCCCGCCAGCGGATGCCGCCCGGCCTTGGCGTAGACCAGGGCCGCCAGCGGGATCAGCACCACATAGGCCGCATCCGAGGCATGGTGCGAGAACAGGCCGATGACGAAGATGGCGGGCGAGAGGAAGCGGGTGTGAAGCCGCCTCACCCCGCCGCCCAGCAGGGCCGCGAACAGGCCCGACCGTTCCGCCACCGCCGCGCCCAACATGACCACCAGCACCAACCCAAGCGGCGGGAAACTGGTTAGAGTCTTGGGCATATCCACCAGAAGCCGGGCGACATTGGCCTTGGACAACAGGCTCTGGGCCTGAAGCCGTTCGCCCGTCACTGGATTGATGGCGCTCCACTGGGTCCAGTCGGCGACCACCGAGGCAGCGACCAGCACGCCGATGCAGAACAGCAGGATGAAGACCGGATCCGGCAGGGCGTTGCCCATCGCCTCGATCCGGTCGAGCCAGCCCCGTTTCCGCCGGCCCCCTTTCCGCCGGCCTGGGTCAGCCGGCGGAGCCTCGGTGTCCGTCATGAGAAACGCCTGATCCTAGAACTGGAAGCCGAGGCGAACGTAGGCGCTGCGGCCCCGCACGTCATAGGTGTACATGTCGAAGTTGATCGGGGCGTTGGCGTAGGAGGCCGGCGGCATCACGTCGAAGAGGTTGTTGATCCCGACCGTCAGGGTCGTGTCGTAGCGGTCGAAGCGATAGCCCGCCTCGAGGTCCTGATAGAAGACCGCGTCGGTCTTGGCGTCCTTGACCGTGTTCACGACGTCGGTGCTATCGCCGATATAGCGCCCACGCCACATGAGGTTCGCCGGGCCGTCGCTCCAGCGCAGCGAGGTCTGTCCCTTCCAGTGGGGATAGGTCGAGCGCGAACGGTCGCCCTTGCCCGCGCGATCGTCGACGATGGCCGGGCCGCCCGCCGGATCCGGGCTGACCGTCGAGAACTCGCTCAGGTAGGAGGCGTCGATCACGGCGGCGAAACGGCCGATCGAGGTGTTGAACTCATAGCGCGCCGTGGCGTCGACGCCCGAGGTGCGGATCTCGTTCAGGTTCTGCGAACCCTGCACCAGGTTCAGCACCGCGCCGGTCGAAGCGTCCCGCGTGATCAGGTCGCAATAGACCCCGCCGCGCACGGCGCAAAGGCTCATGATCTGGGCCGGAGACTGGGAGGCGATCGCGTCCGTGATCTTGATGTCGTACCAGTCGACCGTCAGGCTCAGACCCGGAACCCAGTGCGGCTTGACCGCGACGCCGAAGCTCAAGGTATCGGCCGTCTCGGGCTTCAGATCGACATTGCCCGAGGTCGTGCCGGGGATCAGACCGTTCAGGTTGTAGTTGGCCTGATTGTAGCCCGTCGGCACGCCGACGCAGCCCAGCAGGCTGGGGTTGGCCGAAGCGCCGCCGTTGCAGGGATCGATGACCTGAAGAGAGACCTCGCGACCGCCCTGGAACAGTTCCAGGATAGACGGGGCGCGGAAACCTTGTGACCAGGTGCCCCTCACCAGCACGTCCTGAATCGGACGCCAGCCCATGCCGACCTTCATCGTCGTGGCGTCGCCGACGGTGTCATAGTTCGAGTAGCGGGCGGCCAGGCTCAGATCCAGGCTCTGGGCCATTGGCAGATCGCGCAGCAGGGGCGCCGCCACCTCCAGATAGGCTTCGTGCAGGCTGTACTGGCCGGTGGTCGGCACGCGCGTCTGCGAGGTGGTGGTGGTGTAGGCGCTCGACAGATATTTGGGCGTCGCGTTGACATAGGGGTCCGGCGCGTCGGTCGCCTTGTTCTGGCGATACTCATAGCCCGCCGCCACGGCCAGAGGACCGGCCGGCAGCTCATAGACGTCGCCGGTGATGTTGAACGCCAGATCATAGATCTCGGTGCTGTTCGTCTCGCGCGTGGTGTAGCGGATGAAGTCCGCCGCCTCGGCCGTCATCGGCGCGAACAGGTTGACCGGGACGCAGCCCGCGGTCGCGGCGCAGGTCGCCGGATTGCCCAGCCCCAGGAACAGGTTCTCGTAGTTGATGCCGTTCAGCGCCGAGGACTTCATCTCGTTACGGGCGTAGCTGCCGTAGGCGTCCCAGCTGAAGTCGCGTCCGAACAGGTTCAGTTCGCCGTCGAAGCCCGCGCCGAAGCGATAGGTCTTCACGTCCTGGACGTTGTCGCGGTTGCCCACGTCCGTCATCACCTTGCGCACGCGCCAGGCCTGGTTGGCGCCGAAGGCCAGGGCGTTGGCGGTCGGCACGCCGTTGGCGGTCCCGAACGGGTTGAAGGCGTGGTTCGACGGCAAGCTGAAGCCGCGGATGGTCCCGGACGTACCGCCAATGTCCAGCAGGACCGGCGAGAACATCTGGTCCGAGACGCGGCGGTTGAACAGGGCTTCGGCGTGGAAGGACAGCTTGTCCGACAGGTCGCCGCGATAGCGACCATAGAAGCCGTAGCGCTCGCTGGGGCCGGTCGTATAGATGCCCTGAGCCTGGGTGTTGTAGTAGTCGCCCGGCAGGCTGGCGACGTGGAAGCTGTTGTCCGCCGCGGCGCCCGCGCCATAGTTCCCCAGGCCGTTGGCGACGATGGGCGCAGCCGAGGAGCCAAAGCCCGCACCCGTGCCGAAGAAGGCGTTGTTGGACAGGCCCGGCAAAATGAACAGGCCATAGGGGCTGGTGCCCGGCGTCGTCACCGGCACCAGGCTGGTGCGGGTCAGGTCGCGATCCTCGGTCAGGATCGGGCTGTCCTTCACATAGCTGGCCGAGAAGACCAGAGCGCCGTTATCGAAGCGCTTGCCGAAGTTGGCGATGGTCTGGAACTGCTCGCCGTCGCCGCGATCGGTTGAGCCGTAACGCGTGCTCAGGCGCACGCCGTCGAAATCGCGGATCGTCTGGATGTTGACCACCCCGGCGATGGCGTCTGCGCCATAGATGGCCGATGCGCCGTCTTTCAGCACCTCAATGCCTTCGATCATGCCCAGCGGCATGGTGTTCAGATCGACGAAGTCGCGGAAGCCGCGCTGGCCTACCCCGTCCACCCAGCGGTGGCCGTCGACCAGCACCAGGACGCGGTTGCCGCTGCCCTCGGCCCCGCCGAGGTAGCGCAGGTTGATCGAGGAGGCGCCGTAAGACGTCCCCTGGGTGCCGTTGCTGTTCAGGCTGACGCCCGCCGACGGCAGCTTCTGCAACAGGTCGCCGATCGACGTGGCGCCCGAATTCTTGATGTCCTCGGCGGTCAAGGTCAGGACGGGGCCGACCGAGTCGGCGTCCTTGCGCTGAATCCGTGAGCCGGTGACGACGATCTCATCGACCGAGGTCGCGGCCTCAGGCTGCGAACCCGGTGCGGGCGTCGCCTGCTCCTGCGCCCAGGCCGCGCCTGCCCCGACCCATGCCAGCACCGCCAGCGCCGCGCCATTCCTCAGGCGTCGCGCCTGTCCGTTAACCGATCCCGTCATGGTCACTCCCCGAATCTTCCAATGCCCTGAGCCGTCCCTGTTTTTGGTCGAGACGTGCGATTGAGCCGGAAGGAGCCGGGTCGCGAGACCGAATGCAACATTATTGCAGTTTCGTATCCGTCCATGCGTTCACGGCATGATCTACCGGAAATCCGAACCGCGATCTTATGGTCGTCGATCAGGGGAGGACGGCATGGATCGACGAGGGTTTCTGGCGGCAGGCGCGGCGGCGCTGGCCCCGGCCGCATGGGCCAAGCCTCCATCCCTGCGGCTCAGCCTGCTGGGTCAGGCCCTGATCGAGCACGCCCCCGCTGCCCACGAATGGCCGGGCCGCGCGGGCGTCGCCGCCCATCTGGCGCGCAGCCATGTGGTCTTCACTAATCTGGAGACGGTGATCCAGGGGCCCAACGCCGGGGCGCCGACGCGCGACCTGCTGACCCTGCACGCCGCGGGTCCGCAGATGCTGGAGGCGTTGAAGACCGCCCGCATCAACCTGGTCGCCACTGCCAACAACCACGCTTTCGACCTCGGCGCCGGCGGCATCCTCGACACCGTCAGCGCCCTGCGCGCGGCGGGCCTGGCCTCGACCGGCAGCGGCGCCGATCTGGCCGCCGCCTCAAGCCCGGCCTACGCCGGCTCCAGCGCCGGAACCGTCGGTCTGGTCGCCTTCGCCACCGGCAAGGTGCGACCGGGCGGAGCCGCCACGCCCGAGCGCCCCGGCGTCAACGAACTGCGCCGCGACGTCTCCGGCCAGCCTGTCACCGAGGACGTCGAACGCATCCTGAACGCCATCACCGCCGCCCGTCGTCAGGCCCAGGTCGTCATCGCCTATCAGCACAACCACGACTGGGAGCCGGACATGGCCGAGGTTCCCGACTGGCAGCGCGCCCTGGCCCGCCGTTGCGTCGACGCCGGCGCCGCCGTCGTCGCCGGGCATGGCGCGCCCGTGGTGCAGGGGATCGAGGTCTATCAGGGCGCGCCGCTGCTCTATGGTCTCGGAAACTTCTTCTTCCAGACCGAAAAGCCCGTCGGCGCCTATCCGCCCGAGTGCTGGCAAGGCGTCATCGCCGACTGCGCCTTCGACGGGGGCCGCTGTCGCACAGTTCGCCTGGTTCCTATCACCCTCAACGAAGTCGGCCTGAACGGCCCCGATGACATGGCCACGCGCGGCCTGCCCGCCCTGGCCTCTCCCATTGACGCGGCCTCCATCCTGGACCGCGTGGCCAGGCGCAGCCAAGGCTTCGGCGTCCAGCTGGACAATAGGACCGGAGTAATGCCTTTCTGAAATCACAAGGAAGACGCCCGACGACCCAGACGCCGGGGCCGCGGTCGTGGCTGGACAGGCCTTAAGGCTAACCAGTCCCCGTACAGCGCAAAGTGCGGCAACGGGCATGGGCCTGGTCCTTGGGCTTGAACGACACCGGCCACCATCGGCGCTCAGAAAAGCTATTGGATGATCAGGCCAGCGGCTGGATCCGATATCCGCCGTCCGCAAACCCATTCACGGCGATCACGACTTCGACCTGACGTCCTGACGGCGTCCGACGAATGTGGACGACGCAATCCACGGCGTCTCCGATCATCCGATGGGGAACCTGGCTCGCAACCTCGCCGATCAGATCCTCAATGCGCCGCAGCGCTTCGGGCGCCGAGTTGGCGTGGACGGTGGACAGACCGCCGGGATGCCCGGTGTTCCAACTCTTGAGGGTCTCAAGCGCGGCTGCGCCGTCGCGCATCTCACCGATGACGATCCGATCCGGCCGCATGCGCAGGGCGTCGCGAACGAGGTCCGCCACGCCGATGGCCATGGGCTGGCGGCGGGTCACGACCGACACGACGTCCCAGGCCGAACACTGCAGCTCAGGCGTATCCTCGATGAGGAAGACCCGATCCTCGGCGAAGGCCGGATCAGCCAGAATCGCATTGGCCAGCGTCGTTTTTCCTGAACCTGTACCTCCGGAAATCAGTATGTTGTGGCGTTCTGATGCAGCAATACGCAAGGCGTCGGCCTGCCCCTTGGTCATCACGCCGTCGTGCACATAATCCTCCAATCCCCAGATCACTGCGGGACGCTTGCGGATGGAAAAGGCAGGGCCGACGGAGACCGGCGGCAACACCCCCTGGAACCGCTCGCCCGTCTCAGGCAGCACGCCTGACAGCCGCGGGTTCTCCCGCGTCACCGTCTCGCCGACATAGTCCGCGATCAGCCGAATGGTCCGCTCCCGCGCCTCAATCGACAGAACGCACCCGGTATCGCAACGCCCCTCACCGACCCGATCCAGGATCAGTCGTCCGTCCGGATTGGCGAGGATCTCGACCACGGTCGGCTCCTCGAGCCCGGCGAACACCGTCGCCCCCAGTGCGTGGCGCAGCGCCTCAAGCTTTCGCTCGGCGATGATCGGATGGGGCGCCACCTAACTGGCGGCCGCGAAGGACCGAGGCTCTGCTGAAACCACAGCCCGCTCTCCGTCACGACGACCCGAGACGATCCGGGCGGCGGTCTCATCCAGCAGACGTTCGATGCGCCGCTCGACGGCGGCCTGCACCGTCGGATCCTCGTCCGCGACCGCGTCAGGCAGGCGCAGGAAGAAGGCCCTGGCCAGTTCGATGAGGAGTTCCTGGACGATCTGCATGTCCCGCCCGGTCGACCGCATGTGGTCGCGCAATGATCGCTCCAGGTTCAACAGCCGATCTTCCGGATCGACCTTCGGGTTCCGGGCCAGGCCCCGCATGATGGCCTGCCCCGCCGCCTGGCTCAGGGCGATGCGCCCAAGCCTGGCTTCCCGGTTGAGGCTCGACACCACCTTGGGGTCGTTGAGATAGACCTGCACACGCGTCGCCAGCTTTTCACCTCTAGCCATCGCTCCCTCCTTGCAACTGATCCAACACCGCCTGCTGCGCCGCCATTTCCTGGGCCACCCGGCCATAGATGTCCGCGGCGCGCGCGGCGGCTCTCCTGTCGTCCATGGCGCCCGCGACCTCCTTGAACAGCGGCAGGCTGGCCCCGTCGTCCCGGCCGAGGCTGCGCCGCCCCAGCCAGGGATGAGGCGGAGCCCCCGGCGCGTCCACGCCCAGCGCCTGGTCCGGAAGAGGTCCATGGGCGCGGCTACGAAACGGCTCGCGCCGGTCGTAAAGCAGCTTCTCGGAGCGGAGCGGACGCTGGCCGGCTACGAAGACCAATTGCAGATGATCCGGAAGGGCTCGGATCTCGCCAGGCTCCAGCAAGGGCCGCTCGACCTCGGACCGCGACACCGTGCTTCGCCCCGCGCCGAACCCTGAGGGCGAACTGCGGCTGGTCCGGGTCTCCGTGACCGAGCCGGTCAGCTTCGACACCTTGTCCTGGGTCAGCGGGTCGAGGGCCGAGAAGGCGGTGTAGACATGACAGTTGTCGAGGATGGTGTTGTGGGGGCCGTAGGTCTCGACGATGTCGTTCAGGGACTGTGCGACGAACATGGCCTTGATGCCGTATCCGCTCATCAACCGCAGCGACTTCTCGAAGAAGGCCAGCCGCCCCAGCAGCGGGAACTCGTCCATGACCATCAGCAACTTGTGGCGCTTGGGCCGCCCCGCAGCATCTAGCTTCTCTTCGGCGGTCAGGGCCTGGGCCGCCGCATAGAAGAGCAGCCGCACCAGGGGCCGAAGCGCCGCCGCATCCGCCGGCGCCACCTGCACATAAAGCGACAGGGGCGCTTCGGCGCACATCAGATCGCCCATGGCGAAGTCCGAGGCGGCCAAAACCCGCTCCACGTCCTCGCCCGCCAGCCACTTCAGATAGGACCGCGCCGTCCCCTGGACCGAGGTGCGGAACCGGTCATGCATGGCCGCATAGCCCTTCACCGCGGTCTGGATGAAAGGATGGGCCTGCGGCTCGCCGTCCGGTCCAAGGCGATGCAGGGTCTTGAGCATGACGTCCGCCGCCTCGTCGAGGTCGGCCAGCAGTTCCCGGACCTTCAGCATGGTCTTGTCCTGATCCTCGGCGGTGTAGAGGACATGCAGGATCACCGCCTCGAGGATCTCCGAGGCCGCCTTGTCCCAGATGGCCTCCTCGTCGCGCGTCCCGCCGGGATCGGACAGAATGGCGACCAGCCTCTGCACCTGGGCCAATTCGCCCGCTCCGGGCCGGATCTCCGCCAGGGGATTCCATCGCGCCGAAGCGGGATGCCGGGGCGCCAGATAGAGGGCGTGGGAAAACCGCGACCGCCAGCCGGCCGTCACAGCCCAGAGCTCGCCCTTGGGATCATGGACCAGGACGCTGCCGCCCCACGACAGCAGGGTGGGAACCACATGCCCCCTGCCCTTGCCGCTGCGCGTCCCGCCCGTCACCAGGGTCGGCCGCAGGTCCGTCGTCGCCAGCAGCCGCCCGCGAAACTCCCCCAGGACGGCGCCCGACTTCGCGAGAAAGCCCGCGCGCCGCGCCTCCGTCAGACCGCCCCAGCCGCGTCGCCGAACTGTCCGGCCCTGGCTATCCGCCACGACACCCAGGCTCAATCCGCCCAGCGCCCCCGCCAGGATCGCGACGCCGCTGCGGTTCAGGGCCTCGCGGGCTTCCGCCCCGTAGGTCCTTCGCCAGACCAGGATCGACCAGGGCGGATAGACGGCGAGCGTCGGACCGGGCCGCCAGGCCGGCCCCAGCACCGAGGACCATCCGTAGGTCCAGGCGAACATCTGTGTTCCCGCGCTCAGGCCGATAAGGATTCCCGCCGCCAGGCCTATGAGCCGCCCCTTCACGGCGCATCCTCTCCAGCGTCCGACGGCGTCCCCGTCATCGTTTCGAGCACCAGCAGCGCCGCCGCCTCCATGCGGCGATGGTGGTAGCGGCTCAGAGCAATCTCGAGCGCCTGGATGTCAGCCTGGGCCAGAAGGGTGGAGATGCCGGCCGCCTCGTCGTCGAGGTCTGCGAAAACCTGTTCTTCCGCCCCTCTGATCTGCGCCAGTCGCGACGACACGCGCCGAAAAGCGTCGAGAAGGGCGTCGCTGCCGCTGCTCTGGACCAGACGGTCGAGGTCGCGATGGAGCATGGCCCGGACGCCCTCCTCATCCGGCGCCGACGCCGCCGGCAGACCCGCCGTGCCGTCCAGGCTCAAGCGGAGGCAATGAAGGCGAAAGGCCAGACGATCCCGGACCGTCGCGGGATCCAGCTGAAGCGTGACGTAGCCGCCAAGCGGAGCGCGTTCGACCAGCCCCGCGCCCGCAAGCCAGGCCAGGGCCTCCCGCACCGGCGTGGTCGACAAGCGCAGGCGCCGCGCCTCCTCGACGATGACGACCGGCTGGCCCGCGCCATAGAACCCCTGCTCCACGCGCAACCTCAGGCTGCCGAGCGCCTGATGGAACGGATCGCGGTTTCGGGTCAAAGCATCCTCTCCCCTCGCATGAGAAAACTATTGAACAGCGACGCCGGCTTCTCCAATGAGTTGAGAACACCAGCGTTCTCTCGCGCCGAAGAACGTCGCCAGCCCCGCCGAAAACCGACGGCGGGAGCGCCGGAAAGCGGCGCGGTCTTCGTCGCCATGCGTCGTTCCGGCCCTGCGGGGCCGCAATCTCGGGGTGAGAAAATGGATGCGGAAACGAAAGGCGTTCCGCCGGCTTCCAATCATGACGGGGCGCTTCTCTCGGCGGCGCTCCGGGCGGTGAGGCGTCTGCGCGGCATGAGTTCGCGCGACACGGCGGACGCCATGCACATGCCGCTGCGCACCTACCAGCGCTTCGAATCCGGCGAGACCCGCCCCAACCTCGACCACATCCATCGCTTCGCCCGGGCGACGCGCAGCGATCCCCACGCCCTGGTGATGGCGGTGGCCATCGGCGCGCCGGAACTGGCGGTTCACACGGCCGACAATCACCTCGTCACCATCCTCACGGTCGGCCTTCAGACCTTCAACCGGACGCAGGGCGACAAGATCGCCGATCTCGACGTGCGCGCCATCGTCAGCGCCGTAACGGCGATGTTCGATCGATTGGCCGATGCCACTGCAGCCCAGAACGAAGCCCGCGCCTGGATCCGAACGGGTCAGGACGCCCTCGCCAAGGCGCGGCCCAAGCCCGGCCGCTGAGCATCCGCCGCGCACAGATATACTCCAGATATAGCTTCACCGACCGTCGCTACGGGCGCTCACTGGGTCCGCCACGATAGGTGGCGAACTGAAGCAGGAGACTGACATGCAGACCCAAATCCTGAAGCTGGTGCGCGTCGGCAGCGCGCATGATCTCACCCGCCTGGAGATCGAGGGCAAGTACGTCGAGGCCGCAGGCCTCCGCACGGACTTCCCCATGTAGGACGGACCGGGCGGCCGCTTCCGCGACCGCCCGTTTGACCCTGTCGAGATCTCTCATGACAGCCCTAGCTGAAGCGGATCTGGTCGCGGGCGTTCATTTCGCCTGGGTGGACGAGGACATCGTCGTCCTCGACCTTCGGACCGACGCCTATATTCTAATCACCGGCGCCTCAGCCTTGTTGCAGCCCGTCCGCAACGGCGGCGGCGTCTGCGGCGCGGCGGCCGTTGTCGATGATCTCGTGACGGCAGGGCTGGCCGCCCGCACCAACAGGCTTTGGCGGACTCCGCTGACGCCAGCCGTCAGCGACATCCGCCTGCCCGGCGACGCCCCTCCCCTGGCCGCCCTTTCGGGCCTGGCTCATGCCCTGGCCGCCACGGCCGCCTTCAAGCGTCAAAACCTGGCGGCGCTCGTCGAGACCGCGCGTCGGCGCCGAAGCTTCGCGCGCCGCCAGGATCTGGCTGAAGCCGTGCGCGAAGCCGGGGCCTTCGAGGCCGTTCGTCCCTGGGTCCCTTTCGAAGGCGACTGCCTCCAGCGGTCCTGGATGCTCCATGACCGCCTTTGCAACCGCGGCGTCGACGCCGCCTGGGTTTTCGGCGTACGCACCTGGCCCTTCTTCGCCCACTGCTGGGTCCAGGTCAGAGATGTCGTCGTCGGCGACACCCTCAACAGGGTCGGCGGCTTCACGCCGATCATGGCCGTGTGATGGGCGACTTCCTCCTGTGCAGCCGACGCGCTGACGACCTCGCTGGCGAGCGCCTGGCCCGCGCGGCGTGTGACGAGGCCGAGCGCCAGGGTTTCATAGCCCGCCGCCTGTCCCCTCTGGTTTGGATGATCACCTGGGGCCCGCGCCCGCCGAAAGTCTCCAGGATCGGGCCCTGGACCCTGTTCGGCGACGTCTTTGATCGCCGGCGTCCGGTCTTCCCGTCCATCGATGACCGGGATCCTCGCGCCTACGACGCCAAGATGATGGCCCGCATCTGGGGGCGCTATGTCGGCGTTCTGCTCGATCCGTCAGGCGCAGCGACGGCTGTCCTGCGCGACCCGTCGGGCGCGCGCGAGGCCGTCTACTGGACAGCCCACGGCGTGACCTTCGTGGCGTCCGACATTCCTGACGGACTCGTGACATCCGTCGCGCCTGATTGGAGGATTTCGACCGAGCGCCTTTCCGCAGCCGTTCGGAACCCTCCCGCCCTGAGCGCCTGCCTTCTTCTCGACGGCCCGGTCGCCCTCCTTCCCGGCGAGATGCGCGATCTCGTCGCCGAGGAGACGATCCCACTCTGGTCGCCGGCGGACCATGTCCATCGGCGCGATCTGACGTCCCTGTCCACCTCTGATGCTGCGGACCATCTCCGCGCCGCCGTCGTGGAGGCGGTGGATGGACTGGCCTCCGCGGCGGAGGGTGTCGGCGCCGAGATATCCGGGGGTCTCGACCCCAGCATCGTGGCCGCTGCTCTCCATCCCCGCCATGAGATCCGCCTCTGGCTCAACGCTTCTGGTCCGGGCCCCGGCGCGGACGAAAGCGCCTTCGTCGCAGCCCTCGAAAAGCATCTCGACATAGACGTGACCCGGTTCAACCGTCGCGCGGCGGCCCTGGACCGCGACGCGCTCGAGGCGGCGCCGCAGCGCTTGCGCCCCTCCCTCGCGGCCTTGGACGGCGACTTCGACCAGGAATGGGCGGTCCGCTGTTCCCGCGCCGGGGTCGAGGGCCTCTTCACGGGAAAGGGCGGCGACGGCATGCTGATCCAGCCTGCGGCGGCGAGGGTCTTCATCGATCTCTGGCGCCTCAAGGGGTGGCGCGCCTTGTGCTCAAAGGATCTCGTTCGTCTGGCGCGCCTCAACGAACGTTCGGTCTGGACGCTGGTGTCGGAGGCCCTACGCTGGAAGCAGCCGCTCTATCCGGAGCCCGGCGATCTGAATCTCTTCACGCCGTCCGTTTCGCCCTCACCGCATCATCCCTGGCTCAACGACGCGGCCGCCTGGGGACCGGCCAAGGCCGTTCAGGTCATGAGTCTGCTCCAAGGACACGGCCTCCACGGCCCCAGCCGGCTCACCGCCGCCGTCGATGTCTTCCATCCCCTGCTTTCACAGCCCGTGATCGAAGCCTGCCTCGGCCTGACCACGCCCCAACTCACCCTCGGCCGGCGAGATCGCGCTCTCGCCCGCCTCGCCTTCCGGGACAGACTGCCGCCCGAGGTTCTCCACCGGCGCTCGAAGGGCGAACTGACCGCCTACTTCGGGCGCATGATCGCCGACGGCCTCCCCGACCTAAGACCCTGGCTTCTGGACGGGCGGCTCGCCGCCCTGGGCGTCATTGATCGCCGGTCGGCGGAGGCCGCCCTGACAAGAGACGCCCTGATCCGCTGCGGCGACTATCCCGACATCCTCCTGGCCGCCATGTTCGAAGGCTGGGCGCGGGCCTGGGACAACCGCCTCCAGGTCTGAGGATGGTAACCATCCCAGGGTCTCGTCCAGCCAACGGAAGATCTGTCGGTGCAGATCGCGCAGGTTGGCAGGGCTCGTCATCCCGTGGCCTTCGCCCCAGTAGGTGATCAGTCTGGCCGGCTTTCCCAGTCGGTGGAGCGCGGCGAACATGGCTTCCGACTGGGTGGCCGGCACATAGTCCCGATCCGCCGTGACCAGCATGACCGGCGCCCTGATGCAGGGAGCGGCCAGCATCGGACTGGCCTGGGCATAGGCTTCGGGGATAGCCCAAGGCGGAGCCCCCATGGCCGCCTGTCCCTGTTCTGTTGACCCTGCGCCCTGGTTCCAGGCCGGGCCGGCGTTGGGCCACAGCCGGCTGGCCGGCATGGGCTCGCCCCACTTGCTGAACAGGAGGGTCGGCGCCGAGGAGACGACATAGGTCTTGAAGCGATCCGTTCGGGCCGCCACGCCCAGGGCGCTGTACCCCCCGAAGCTGTGACCATAGAGCCCCAGGCGCGACCAGGGCAGGTCCGGAGCGGTCGCGGCACCGGCGTCGATCGCCAGGTTCAGTCCGACCATAAGGTCGTCCAGCATTTCGGCGCGGCGGCTCTCGCCTTCCGGCGTCGTGCTCGTCGAGAAGACCGCATACTCGCCCATGGCCAGAACCCTGGCCTGCATGCCCGACCTCAGGCTCAGGGCGTCCGTCCATCGACCGGCGTCCGCCCTGCCCGGATAGAAGTCGACGATCACGCCGCGGATGTCGGCCGCCTCCACGCCAGGCGGGCGATAGAGGTAGCTCGTCACGGGACGGCCCAGTCGATCAAGATGGGGAACAGGGATCGGCCTGGCGAGCTGAAGATCCTGAAAGCCGCCGTTCAGCACCTCCAGCACCCGGTCGCCGGCGCGGTCCGCCGCCGTCAGGGTGGACACGCCCTCAACGTCGCAGGTCATGAGCGCCCGCTCGCCCGCCGCGGCCCGCACCCTCGCTTCGCCGATGCAGTCACGACGCGCCCGCCAGATCGTGCTCCCGTCATTCCTGACCGCCGTGAGACGGTCGTCCTGGAACAGGGGCGACCATGCCCGTCGCGCCGCGCTGTTCGACCGGCTGCGCACCGTGTCCAGCAGGTTGACCGGCTCGGCGGACCGCAGCCCGCTTTCCGTTTCGCCGACGGGCTCGATCGCTCCGCTCGCGGACAGGTCCCACAGCCGGCCGTCGGCGACCAGCCTGGCCGAAACCTCGCCCACGCTGGTCAGCCGGTCGGGTACGGACGCCAGACGCTGCGTCACGGCGACAGGTCCGTCCGGGTCCAGCCGCCACCAATCGAATCGGTCGCTGTCGGGCCGCCGGGCGTAGATCATCAGATGCTCTCCCACCCAGTCGGCCCGCGCCGCCCGCAGTTCATCGATGGTTCTGCCCTTCTCCCTGGGCTCCAGCCCGCCGGTATCGACCGGGCGGATTGCCCCCTCCGTCGAAATCCTGACCAGGCCGCCCTCGCCCCAGGTCTGACCGTCGCGACGCGCCCAGACGACGACCTCGCGGGAATCGGCCGACCAGCGCAGCAGGTTAGGCGCGACATCAAGGTCGTCCTCGAGCGCGACCGTCCGTCCCGTGGCGGTCTCGACCAGAAGCAGACGCCCCCTTCGCAGCACGGCGCTCTGAACGGTTCTTTCCTCGGGTCGCAGCGGCGTCGCCTCCGCCTGGGTGAGGACCGCGGTCCAGCCGCCGTCTGGAGAAATCTGAAAATCCCGGATCGACGCCGTCAGCCCCGGTGTACCGACGCCGTCGTCAGCCCTGACCGTCATCAGGGTCTGAACCTCATAGGCTTCGTCCGCTGATACAGCGGCGTCGTGCGTGTCCAGAATCTGCCGCGACGGCGCCTGTCCTTGGCGGCTTTTTCGCCAGCGCTCGGCCATGACCTCCGCCCCGGGGGTCTGGAACCGAAGCTGCCAGGGCGTCCGTCCGTCGGTCCTCACGCTCAGGACGAACCGCTCGGCGTTGATCCAGCCCGCCCCCGCGCCGTTCAACGGCAGGTCCGGCGCGAGCCCGGTCCATTGCACCTGACGGGTTCGCACATCGGCGATCCCGGCTTCGGCGATCTCGCCCACGAGCCGATAGACGATCAGTCGTCGCCCGTCCGGGGACCAGGGACCGAGCAGCAGCCCGGTCGCCCCGCCGTCGATCGGCGCGGGCGCCTTCCCCGCGTCCAGGTCGGCGACGAACAGGACCCCGGAGCTCCAGGCGGACCGCCAGTCGCGGTCAAAGCGCGGCCCCTGGTCAAAGGGGCCTTGCCGCTCCCAGGCCGCATAGCGACCGTCCGGCGACAGGGAGACAGCCCCGAAGCTCGACATTGACAGGACGTCGTCGATGACGACGGGCCGCTTCTCCGCCCTAGCCTCGACTGTCCAAAGTAGGCATGCGAGGGCGATCCCCGCCAGGGCGGGGCTGTTGCGCTTTTCCATGGCGACCTACCAGCGCTTGATCAGCTGAAGGGAGACCATGCGACCGAGCGCATTCGCGCCGCCGGGATCGAAACCCACGCCGGAAGGCGCGTCGTAGAAGGGCGGATCGGCGTCCAACAGGTTCTGAACGTTGAAGAGCACCCGCAGGCCTCGCCCCGGGTCCCAGCCCAACTGAAAGTCCGCCGTGTTCCAGGCGTCGATCCGGGTTCCCGCCCGATCCTCATAGGCGGCGACATGGCTCCAGTTCAGACCGGCCGAAAGCTCGCCCCGCGTCCATGTCACGCCCGCCCTCGACCGCAGTTCGGAGGGATAGCCGATCAGTCCGCGCACCGAGAGCGAGGGCGCCGCCGGGGTGGTCTGCTGGTCATAGGCGAGCAGCCAGGATCCGGAGAGGTCGAACGCGACCTCCTGCTCGCCGAAGCGCACCGGATAGACGGCGGCGAAGTCGAGCCCGCTGACATCGACGGACGCCGCATTGACCCAGCGCCCGTCGAGGATGGCCCCATAGGCATCCGGCGGGTAGAGACCCGCCGCCGGGAAGCCGGGCGCCTCGATGAAGGACCGAACCAGGGCGAGATCGGCGGCGCTCCCCGCCGGATCGACCAGGCGTACGAAGGGGGCCAGCGACGGATCCGTCAAAACCGCCTGAAGGTTCTCGTTGACCGGCTGGTTGATGCGGTCCGAGAAGCGCGTGTCGAAATAGCCGAGGCTGAACCGCGCGCCGCCCTCCGCCGCATAGTCAAAGCCCGCCGTCCAGGTCGTCGCCGTCTCCGGTTTGAGGTCGGGGTTGCCGCCGTAGAGATAGACGCTGAGAATCCGCAGGCCGTCGCTGCGCGGCACGGTCGTCATCGTCGCCGCCGAGGCGTCGAACATCTGGGTCAGGGCCGGCGCCCGGAACGACGTTCCATGGGAGGCCCGCAGGTTCCAGCCGCGCGCCGGGGACCAGACCGCACCGATCTTGGGATTGGTGGTGGAGCCGAAGTCGTCATAGTCCTCGAACCGCGCGGCCGCCGTCAGTTCGAGACGTTCCAGGCCCTTCCGGGCGTTGTCCGCTCCGACGATCGGAAGGCGGACCTCGGCGAAGGCCGCCAGAACGGTCCGTTCGTAGTGGGGTTGAAGAACGTCCCGGGGCGTCGTCGTCGACGTCAGGTTGCGGGCGCGGCTGGAGAGGCTCTCCCGACGGGCCTGGAGGCCCACCGCCAGATCAAGATCGCCGCCCGGCAGCCTCAGAACCGGCCCGCTCGCCAGCAGGTTCGCCGAACCCGTGCGGCTGCGCTCCAGCTTGTACGAATAGCCCTGGCTGATGAAGTCGAGCACCGCCCGGTCATTGGCCGCGCCGGCCCCGAACGGGTTGAAATAGCCGTCGCGAAGGCGGTCGTAGGACGTTGCCGGATTATCGGCGCCATTGCCGAGCGCCTCGGCCTGGTAGGCGCTGTTGACGACCTTGAAGACCAGGCTTTCGCCCCTTTCCTCGGCCAGGCCGAGATAGCCGTCCAGAGACCAGCCCGCCCCCACGTCATAGGCGCCGCCCGCGGTGAGGCCCAGGCTTCGAGACGTCCCCTTCTTCCGCGTCGGGCCGAGATCGCCGTAGAAGGAATAGGCGATCAGATGCTGGGTTGAGCCGTTGGGCGTCACGAAGTGGGGATTGGCGGCGGTGATGGTGAGGACGGTGCTCGTCGGCGCGTTCTGCAGGCCATAGGCGCGATGACTGAACCGCACGTCGGCGCTGGCTTCGAACCGGTCGCCTAACGACTGGCGCACCCGCCCATAGAGGCTGTCGCGTCGAACGTCCGGCATGAGATCCGCCCCCGACAGCAGGGCCGTCCCGTTGGCCTGACCGGCCGCGAAATCCCCGGGACCCTGCGCGACTCCGGAAGCGCCAGGCCGGATGGCCCATTGCGACGCGAAAGCCCCGCCCGACACGGCCACGATATTGCCCGGCGAAGAGAAGAGCCCCCGCCGGTCTGTCCCCCCGAACGGGCGCAGGTCGCCGTCGGCCGTATAGGGCCGGTCGAGCATGTTCAGCCCCTTGGCCGTCTGGTGCTCATAGGCCAGGTAGGCCGCGCCGCTGTCCCACGACCGACCCGCCATATGGGATACGACGACCTCTTCGCTCCCGCCCTGCCCGGCGCCCAGCCTCAACCGGCTCTCCTGGCCGTCGAACTCGCGCCGCATCACGATATTGACCACGCCTGCCACGGCGTCGGAGCCGTAGAGGGCCGAGGCGCCGTCCAGCAGGACGTCCACCCTCTCCACGGCGGCGGACGGTATGGCCGAGGCGTCGGCGAAGGCCCCGCGCGAACCCGTCCCCGCCAGACGCCGGCCGTTGACCAGGGTCAGGGTCGAACCGACGCCCAAGCCTCGCAGATTGATCCCCGTGGCCAGGGCGCTGTTGCCGCCGGCGGGATCCGCGAAACCCAATACCGCTCCCGGCGTCCCCGAGCCGGCGTAGTTTTGCGGCAGGTCGGCCAGCACCTCCGCCACGGACCCCCGACCTCGCCGGTCCAGGGCGTCACGGTCCAGAACCACGACCGGCGACGACAGCGGTCCGGTTCCCCGCAACAGGCTGCCGGTGACGATCACCTCCTCAAGCCGGGTGACCTCGTCGGCCGCGACGTCGGTCGCGCCAAGAAAGATCACCCCCGGTCGGGTCTCGCGCCAGACCAGACCCGTGCCGGCCAGGAGTCGATCAAGCGCAGCCGACGGCGCATAGGCGCCGTTCAGCCCTGGGGTTCGCCGTCCGGCCACAAGGTCGCTGGAAAACAGGATCTGCTGGTCAGACTGGGTCGCGAACAGGTTGAGGGCGTCGCGAAGCGAGCCGGCGGGAATATTGAAGACGCGCGCCTCCTGGGCGCAAGCGGGCGGGCTGGCGGCGAACAGGCAGGCCGCAACCGCGCTGGCGGACACGAAACTCAAACGATTCATCTCAGGACTCCCCACGACGCCCCATGGCGTCTGAGAAGAGATGGCTGAGCCCCCGAAAGACCCTGGCGCTCGCCTTCAGTTCATTCGCTTCGTCCCGTCAGGACGATGGTTCCGCCCGGCCCGGCCGAGGCCTTGAGGTCGAACACCTCCGTCGCCGTCGAGACGAAGGCGTCGCGATCCCCGGTCCTGAACACCCCGTTCACCGATGCCCGGCCGGTGACCGTCTCATCCAGAACGATCTTCTCGGGCAGGTAGCGGTTCACCTCGGCCACCGCCGCCCGCAGCGGGGCGTCCCGGAAGACGATGCGGCCGTCGATCCATCCCGTCTCAACGTCCACGTCCGCCGCCCGGGTCGCCACCCCGGCCTTGGTCACCCTGGCCTGCTGGCCGGCGGTCATGCGTTTCGCCGCTCCCGCCTTGTCAGCCACCTCTACGGCGCCGGAGACCAGGACCACCTTGACGCCCGCCACCTCACGGCGCACGTCGAAGACCGTGCCCAGCGCCGTCACCCGGGCGTCGCCGGCCGCCACCACGAAGGGACGGCCCGCATCATGGGCCACCGTGAACAAGGCCTGTCCCTCTTGGAGCTCGATGAACCGGCGGCCGCCGTCGAACCGGACCCTCACCCGCGACGCGGTGTCGAGGCGTACGGAAGAGCCGTCAGCCAGCTGGACAAGCCGCTCCTCCCCCACCCCTGTCGAGAAAACGGTGCGGGATTGCAGCCAGAAACTGAAGCCCCCCGCGAGCGCAGCCGCGGCGCCGACCGCGGCCAGGCCCACCAGAAGCCGGGGCGGCCGACGCCGCTGCGTCCGCCGCGAGAAGGCGGCCTCAAGCGCCTCGTTCACCTGGGGATCTGCCGCCAGCTTGCCGGTCCCGGACCAGACGGTTTCCACGCGCCGATAGGCCTCGGCGTTCTCGGGCGACTGGCGCCAGGTGAAGAAGTCCTCGATCATGCGGGCGTCGACGTTCCGGCCGCCCAGGCGTCCGTGCCATTCAGCCGCTTCAATATCGGCGGCGCTCATACGGGCCTTTGGGCCAGCCATGCGATGCCCCATCCCTAGCGTCGAACCTGGGCGGCGCAGCGCGCCAAAGCCCGCGTCATACGCCATTCGACCGTTTTTGGACTGATACCAAGCTGGTCGGCGATCTGGCTGTTCGTCAGTCCGCCCACACGGGACAGAAGAAAGACATCTCGGAGAGGTTGTGGCAAGTCGAGGACCATCTGCCGGAAGAAGACCGTCTCCAGTTGGTCGGCGTCCTCATGCGACACGGTCGGCGTCACAGCGGCGAAACGCTCCGCCACCGCACTGCGCCTCACCTGCCCCAGCGCCAGATTGCTGGCCACGCGCAGCAGGAAGGCCTTCGGATGACGGATGCCCGCCAGGCCCGGATAGGACGCCAGCCGCAACCAGGCCTCCTGCAGGATGTCCTCCGCGTCAGCCGCCCCATAGCGGCGAACCAGCCGCGCCCGAAACCACGCCGCATAACGTCCATGCAGCCCGTCCAGCGTCATCGGCGCATCCGGCTGCAGTTTTTCCAATCCATCCGACACGGGCTCGCCTCCGGTTCAGAGGCGAGCCCGGCCGAAGCACCGGGTGTTGAGAACATGCTCAAACACATGCGCCCACGTCTTTAGCCCCAAAGGAACCTGGACATGCACGCGGGCCACCCGCCGCCACGGAGCGCGAATGGGATTTTCAGGATCTGCTCAAGCGAGGTTCTCACGCCTCGGCGTCAAATCAGACGCGTCCCAAGTCTGAATCACGCGGATTCAGTTGGCAAGCTGCATAATGCCGGTTTGCGGCGATCCCCTCGCCGAAGCGAACAACGGCCCGGCGCGCCGTAAAGGGGGGCTGTTGCGCTGCCGGGCCGTTCCCCGGTTCTCCTCCCCAGGAGAACACGAACAGCACAACCCCAAAGCGTCGCCGTGGTTCCCGTCAAAGCAGTATCGAAACGCCGCGCGCGAACACGACCACGCCCGCTATGAAGACGATCCCCGCCGCGGCCATGAAGACCACGAACACGCCTCGCTGGAGGGCGGCGGACCTCATCCGCGCAACAGGGCTTCGAAGTCGGCGAGGGTCTTGGAGCTGACGCCGCAGGCTCGGGCCGCTGCGATCGCCGCCGTCATTTCGATCCGCCAGGCGTCGTCCTGCAGCAGACCGGGCGTGGCCCGCGCACGCCGCCGCAGCGTCTCCAAAGGCTCCACAAACTCAGTCTGGCAGTCATCCACGGCATCCTCCCACAAGGCCGACCGTCACCTTGGCCCACCACCCTGCTCAGGTCCACGGGGCAGAGGCGGCCGAAGCCGCCCCAGCCCCGCCAGGCCTCAGCGCTTCATCGCCTTCTCGTGGACCCAGCCCTCGTTCATCAGGACCACGGCGACCTTGCCTTCCAGGGTCTCGGCGTTGTCGCGCGCCAGCTGCGGGAACTGCGCCTGCATCGCCTTGGACTTGGCCCATTCCGGCATGTTCTTCAGCTGCCAGGTGTATTCGACCTGGGACACCGTCATGCCCATCATGTCGCCGGGCTCGGTGAAGCGGACGATCTCCTTCACGACGGGCTCGCCGTAGCAAAAGCCCGGCTGCGAACTCCAGAATCCGCCCTCTCCCCGCGGCTTGAAAGCCTTCTCGCCTTCCGGCGTCAGCGCATAGGCCACGACGGCCAGCTTGGGCTGAGGTCCAGCAAAGAACCCGCTCTGCGTGATTTCCGCCGGCTCGCCCTTCAACAGACCCGCTGCCGCCAGAGCCTCAAACGGCGCCGCCGCCTTCTTCTGGTTCTCCAGCCGCATCGGGTGTTCGCTGACCGCCGCCTCGACATAGAGGGGGAAGACGCCGACGTCCGCGGCGCGATCCGCTGCGCTCACGCCGGTGTAGGGCAGCGAGAGACAGGGCGGGTTCTGGCTGATCCAGTCGTTGATGGCCGTCTCGAAATTCTTCTTGCTGGCGGCCTTGGGATCGGAACATCCCGCGACCAGGGCGGCGACGGCGGCCAGAACGACAACGGATCTCATGACAGCTCAGCGCCCGACGGGCGGCACACGGCGTCGAATCCAAACAGGCAGACACGACCTAACGGTAAAGCTTATAGTTGAGCGCCGCCGGGATTCCGACCTTTCCCGAACGGCATGATCCGGCGGCGGCCCGCAAACCGCTGCCGGATCGCTCTTTAACCGGATCGCCCCAACTGGCGATGATTGTGAAAGCTGGACGATATGTCCGGCGCCGCGCATCATTATCAGCATGGTTCGGTCACGAAAGATTCTGAGCGTATTCCTCGCCTCGCCCGGCGATATGGTCGAGGAGCGGCGATTCGCGCACGGCTGCGTGGCCGAATGGAATGCTGTCCACGCAGAACGAATGAGCTGGGCAGTCGAACTGCTTGGCTGGGAAGACACCCTGCCTCAAGCCGGCCGGCCGCAGGCGCTGATCAATCCCGACGTGGAGCGGTCGCTCCTTTTTGTCGGGATGATGCATCGGCACTGGGGAGACGTGACAGGCAGCGGTCATACATCCGGCTTCCACGAGGAGTTCACGCTGGCATGCGAGCTCTTTGAGAAGACCGGAAAGCCAAGGATCGCGTTGTTCTTCAAACATCCAGGGGCCATTCAAGACCCAGGAATACAGCTCAAGCAGGTCCTATCCTTCAAGGAGACGATTAAGCAGTCGAAGAGGTTCTTGTACAAAGAATTCGAGGCAGAAACAGCAGCTTGGCAGACGGGATTTCGGCAAAATCTCCACCGCACGATCTTCGAGGTGATCGACGAGCTGGAACAGCTCCCTGTGGATGCGGAGGCCGCTGAAACCGCGGGCGCGCCGTCGGACCCTGTCCTTGCCCAAACCGACGTCGGCGAGGACGAGCGACTGCTGGGCCTGCGCGCGCTCGTCGATCGGTTGGCCGATCCAGAGCAGCGCGATCAGAACTCGGTAGTAGAGATCGCCCGTCTACGATTGATCGCGTCGTCCTGGCCAGTGTCGGGTCTGTCTGAGGCCCATCTTGGCACCCACGACGCGAACGTCCTTTTCCGGGCCGGTCTAGACGGAGACCTTTCGAGCTCAGAGGCGCTCGGATTGATCGACTCGGGACTGGCGCACATCTCCACGCAAACCACCCCACTTTGGCGGTGGCTCGCTCACAAAGATGACGATCTGTCCTACACACGAGCGATAGCGGTCTGGGGCGACGATGACACGCTGCGCATCGGTGCCCTCAAGGTACTCACGGCTGTCCGGGCCGCTTTCACTTGGGACCCAACGATCATCGCGGAGCGGTTTGCAGACGCGAAAGGGCCCGTACGAAATGCGCTGATCGAATACCTATCGGCGCTTGACGACTCGGCGAGCCTTGAAGCGCTCCGAGTTGAACACGCCAGAGCCGACTACGCTACGGAAGGCTCCAGCGTGGCGGGTATGTTTCGGCGGCTATCTCGCCAGTCTAGAAGTGAAGCCCTGCAGTTCCTCATTCGGCATAACGCCTCTCTGCCCATGGCCCATCGCCGTAAGATGACTTGGGATGGCCTAGCCGAGCTGGAGGAAGAGGATATCCGGCTCGCGTTCAGTCACCGCGACGCGACGCTTCGGGAGGAGGCCGCACTGATCCTTGCCCGGCGCGGCCTCCTGACGGCGGCGGAAAAGCTTGCTCTCCGCAGCGATCCCTCGGCGTCATTACGCGCTGCGAGCGTGTTGATCGCGCTGGAAGACGGAGAGGTTACTTCGCTACCAGATTGCGAGCGCATCATCGTTCGTCGATCTAGCAATGCACTCGCTCCAGCGGAGGGGGCACGCCAGCACGAAAGGGTTCGTTTCAAGCTGCTGGAGACTTATTCGGACGACGCTCTAGCGAAGGAAGTGGAAGCGCTCTTCCAGCCCGCCCAAGACGCCTACGAAATTCTCCTGCGGCGCAATTGGAAGTCGATGGCCGCAAGGGCGCGGCAAGATATTCGGGACAATTTCCAGGACCACTTCGATAGCGTGATCGCTCGAAGAAGGGCGACTTTGGGCGACGCTGTGGCCGACCTGACGCTTCCAAACGACCGCGAACTAATCTATGAATTCCGGGCCAGTGACGTGCCTCTGAGTTTTCATCCAGCGGCGACCAGAGTCCTTGGGTTAGTTAC
>NZ_QLLC01000060.1 GCF_003350205.1 Brevundimonas bullata
TTCTCTTTCCAGATCAACGATTTCAAAGACCAGGACCGGAACAAACCAGCCAAACTGTTTAGCGCCCGTTCGCGGCGGAGGCGGTGTGTACCGCCTCAAGTTTTCCGTGTCAAGCAGTTCTTTTTAAAGAACTTTTTCAACACTTCCGAAGCCCGAAGACCTCGGCGGAGGCAGCTCTCTAAGGAAAGCCGATCTCCAAGTCAACCAGGCTTTTCAGCCTTTCTGCAAACCCGAAAACCGAAGCTTTCAAATCCGCCCCACCCAGTCCGTTTCCGAACCCCGCGGCCCGCCCGTTTCCGAGCGAGCGGCGGATATACGGACCTCCCCTCGAGTCCACAAGCCCTGAATGACAGTTTCACGAACTATCTCAGAGAACCGGAGTCTTTATCTGGCTCAGGCTGATTTTCCGGCCCTACCCTGCCGCTATATAGGTGCGCAGGCTTTCGGCTTCCCGAGTAGCTTCGGCGATCTGGCATTTGACCACATCGCCGATAGAGACGACGCCTGCCAACCGCTTGTCTAGCAGCACAGGCAGGTGCCGGACGCGGCGATCCGTCATTCGGCCCATCAGGACAGCGACCGTTTCAGTGGGCTCGGCATAAATCACTTCGGCAGTCATATAGTGGGACACTGCAAGGGAGAGCGCGGCCACGCCATCACGAGCGATGGCCTGAACAATGTCCCGCTCCGAGAGAACCCCGACAACATCGTCTCCCCGGCAGACAATCAGGGCCCCGACCCGCTTGCGGTCCAGTTCGGCACAGGCCTCAATCAATGACGCATCAGGCGACAGGGTGAAGACCGCCTGTCCCTTGCCCTTGAGTATCTCGGCGACCAGCATGGCGGCTCCTTCCCTTCTATATAGAGAGACGACCGCGGACCGGCCGCTACCCCGACAGGATCGCTCAGACGCAGACGATGCGCAAATCCTATCGCGGGGCGAACCAGCGGCCCAGCGGACCGATCGCCAGAATGCCGAAGAGGAAGCCGAAGGCGTGGGCCTCCCAGGCGATGCGCGCGCCCTCGGCGCCGGGCGCGAAACCGACCAGACCAATCAGCAGATTGACGCCCATCCAGACCGCCGCCGCCTTGAGCACCGCCGGATGGAACAGGGGTAGGACCCGTCCATGCCCGCCTAGGAGCCGGGTCGCCGCGCCGATCAGGCCGAACACCGCGCCCGAAGCGCCGACCAGAGGCGCCATGCTCCCAGGATGGCACAGGGCGTAGCCCAGGGCGGCGATCACCCCGCTGCCTATATAGAGGGCGATAAAGGCCAGCGGGGCGAACCGGCGCGACAGCAGCCGGGCGACCGGCGCGCCAAAGGCCAGCGCCCCGACCGCGTTCATCATCACATGAGCCCAGCCCCCGTGCAGCAGCATGGAGGTGAACAGGCCGCTCCACAGGCCGTGCGCCAGATCGCCAGCCCGAAAGGCCATGGACAACCCCTCATCCGGCAGTCGCTCCTGAAACCAGAAGAGCACCGGCATGGAGGCCGCGATCAGCACCGGCAGGAAGGGCGCGTTCAGAATCTTTTCGCGCGGAGCGCCGGCCGGTTCGTCCACGGGATGTTGCATCCCCCCTAGATGGACAATCGCGGCGTTAACCTCAACCCGTCCCGAAACCGGCATTTCGGTCTGGCACGACCGTTGCTGAGTGACCCGCATAGACACTGCGGAGCCACTCATGCCGTCCCAAAGACTGACACTGCCGGTAGCGACCCTGACGATCAGCCTGATCGTCGGCGTGGGCGCGGCCGCGGCCCAATCGTCGGGTTCGGCCGGCGCCGCCCAGTTCCAGGCCGGCTACGGCGGCTCGCGCTACACCACCGCCCAGAACGCCACTGGATCGACCCGTGACGAGAACGGCAACCGCCTGATCGTCAACGGCATCATCCAGGCCGGCGCCAGCAGCTATTCGAACAGCAGCGGCGGCGCCTCGTCCGGCTATGTCGGTGCGGGCGGCAACGGCGGGACCGCCGTCAGCGGCGCGACAGCCATCGGCAATAATCTCAACGTGGTGGTGCAGGGCAACCGCAACACTGTGATCGTCAACTCCACCCAGACCAACACCGGCGATATTAAAGCCGGCTCGGCGCTGAACGGATCGCTGGTCTTCCCATGAGCATGAACTCCTCCATCCGTGTCCGCACAGGCGTCGCCATCGCCGCCGTCGCCGCCCTGCTGGCCGGTTGCGCCAGCACCAGCGCCGGACCGTCGGGCCAGTACGCCAAGCCGATCGGCAACGCCCCGGTGACGTCGAACCCGACGCCCTATTCGACCGCGCTGTATTGCCTGGCCGACTATGCGCGCCGCTACAACCTGCCCTCGCCGCGCATGGCGGTGGGCCGGATCAGCGACTACACCGGCACGGTCTCGGCCGACGGCGGGCGTCAGATCACGCAAGGCGCCTCGCTGATGGCGAACACCGCCCTGGCCAAGGCCGGCGCGCGGATCGTCGAACGCTACGACACCTCGGTGTCGGAGCTGGAGCTGCGCTACGCCAACAACAAGCTGATCGGCGACGACCAGCCCAATGGCGCGCCCCAGGACGCCGCCTACCGCCGCATCCTGGCCGGTCAGGTGCCGGGCTCGGACTTCTATGTCGTCGGCGGCATCACCGAGGTGAACTACAACATCCGCTCGGGCGGCTTCGACATCGCCGGCGGCGAAGTCCAGCAAAACGGCGGCTCGGGCCTGCTGAGCGGCAAGGTCTTCGTGATGAACGTCGCCATCGACCTGCGCCTGGTCCAGACCACGACGCTCGAAGTCGTCGACGTCGTTTCCTATCAGAAGCAGATCGTGGGCCGCGAAATCTCCGCGGGCGTCTTCGACTTCATGAACGGCAACGTCTTCGACATCTCCGCCGGAACCAGCGGCATGGAGCCGGTCCAACTGGCCGTCCGCGCCCTGGTGGAACGCGCCACCGTCGAGTTCATGGCCAACCTTTACGGCGCCCCCGGCCCGGAAGTCTGCCTGAACCCTGCCAACGACCCCCTCGCCGACAGCCCTGTCGGCCCGACCGGCGGCTTCTATCCCGCCTATGCCAATACGGACACGAACAATGGCCAAACTCGCGCAGATCCGGCTCGCTGGCACGATCGCCGTGACAGCGCTGTACGCGGCAGCCGCTAATACGGCGGTCGCACAGGACGGCCCGCTCGTCCTGAACAATCAGTTGCAGCTGGGCGATGTCGTGGCCGGCCAGACGCTGAACGTCGTCGATGTCAGCGCCACCGGCTATGCCTTCACCTCCAATGCCGCTCTCGGCAACTCGGCTGTCGGCGGGACCGAGGGCGAGGCGATGAACGTCCGCTCGAACCAGATCGCGCGCGGCGACACCACCGCCACGACGACCATGACCTTGCGCGGCGACACCAACGGCCCCGTGATCGGCATCATTCAGGCGCGCGGCAACAACCTGACGGCGACGACGAACGACGCCAGCACCTCCGTGACCGCCACTCAGGAGGCCAGCGGCGACACCTTTGCGCGCAGCAACATCACCAACGCCGACGCCCGGCTCGTGGGCGGGGCCTATGTCGCTGTCGGCGCCGTCGGCAACAACGTCGGCCTGGACGGGACCAACGCCTCGACCACCGGGGTGATCGATCAGACGACGTCGGGCGAAGTCCGCGCCCACAATCTGGCTTCCACCCAATACATCCCCGCCGCCGCGCTCTTCTCCAGCGACGCCACGGCCAATGCGGTGCAGGTCGCCACGGACGGCGTGTCAAATCAGAACATGAAGGTGCGCCAACGCTCCAACGGCGCCATGGTCGAGGCCGCCGTGAACCCCAGCGCCGGCAACGCCTGGGATCTGGCCGGTCGCGCCACCGCCACCGGCAACCTGGTGGGGCTCGGCAACGAAGGCGGCGGCGTGTCGGCCACGGTCGATCAGGAAAACAGCGCCCGCATCCGCGGCGCGGCCCGCGTCTTCGCCTATGACTACGGCAAGGCCTATGTCGCTTCCCGGGCCGCCGCCAACGAGGTCTCTCTGGTCGGCGACGACTTCGCCGTCGGCATTGACAACGCCCAGCGCAACACGGGTCTGGTTGAAAGCACCGCCACCTTCCAGGGCGCTAAGGGCTATGACGTCTATGTCGGCGCCGACGCCATCGGCAATGTGATCAACTGCGTTCAATGCCGGGGCGCCGCCAACAACGTCCAGACCAACAGCGGCAACATCAGCGCCGCCGCTAACACGACGATCACCAACAGCAATCGCACGGTGATCAGCGGCGCCAACGCCGTGGGCAATGCGGCGACCTTCTACGTCTCCGGCAACGGCGGAAGCTAAGATTACCATTCGGTAACTTGAGGTAGTCAAGCACGTTTGTCAGTCTGACAAACGTGCGGGCCTCCCTGCACGTGAACAAACGTGCAGGGCCGCAGTCAGTCCCGGGGGCCGCCTGATCGCACGTTCAGGAAACCGCCGAATGCGATCGCCTCGCCACCTACTGCTGCTTGCCGCCTCCAGCCTGGCTCTGCTGGGCGGCGCCGCCCTGCCCGCCCTCGCCCTGGATTCCGCCGGCATGGCGGCGCATGCCGCAGCGGCCCAGGACGCCGCGCCGTCCCAAGCCTGGGCTCAGGCCGCCAGCGACATTCCCGCCGACCCGGCCGTGCGCTTCGGCGTCCTGCCCAACGGCATGCGCTACGCCATCTTGAAGAACGCCACCCCTCCGGGTCAGGCCTCGCTGCGCCTGCGGATCGCCGCCGGCTCGCTGATGGAGAACGAGGACCAGCTGGGGCTGGCTCACTTCATGGAGCATATGGCCTTCAACGGCACGACCAATGTGCCCGAGAACGAACTGCTGCGCATTCTGGAACGTCTGGGTCTGGCCTTCGGCGCCGACACCAACGCCTTCACCAGCTTCGACCAGACCGCCTATACCCTGGAGCTGCCGCGCACCAACGACGAGACCGTCGACACCTCGCTGCGCATCATGCGCGAACAGGTGTCCGAAGCCCTGATGAAGGCTGAAGACATCGACGCCGAGCGCGGCGTCATCGAGGGCGAAGAGCGCCTGCGCAACACCCCCGGCCTGCGCTCGCTGAAGGCCCAGATCGCCCTGCTGGCCCCCGGCCAGCGCCTGGCCAACCGCCTGCCGATCGGCGACCTCAGCATCATCCGCTCGGCGCCGCGTGAACGCTTCGTCGAGTTCTACGAGGCCTATTATCGCCCCGAACGCGCGACGATGATCGCCGTGGGCGACTTCGACGTCGATCAGATGGAAGCCAAGATCCGCGCGACCTTCGCCGACTGGAAGCCCAAGGCCGCCGACGGCCCGAATCCCGATCTGGGAACCGTCGCCCCCCGCGCGCCCGAGACCCGCATCCTGGTCGAGCCCGGCATCCAGTCGTCCATCCAACTGAACTGGGTCCGCAATCCCGACCTGGACCCCGACACGGTCGCCGAACGTCGCGACAGCCTGTTGCAGAACCTGGGGCTGGCCGTACTCAACCGGCGCCTGGGCGAAATCGCCCGCGCCGACAACCCGCCCTTCATTTCCGCTAGCGCCGGCAGCGGCAGTCTGTTCGACAGCGTCGACATCGGCTCCATCTCAGCCGCCTTCAATCCGGGCGGTCTGACGCGCGCGCTGGAAACCATCGACCAGGAACAGCGCCGCCTGGTGCAGTTCGGCGTGTCTCAGGCCGAACTGGATCGCGAGATCGCCAACAACCGTACGGCGCTGGAAAACGCCGTCCAGGCTGCAGCGACCCGCAGCACGCCAGGTCTGGCCAACGCCCTGCTGGGCGCGGCCAACGACGACCTGGTCTTCTCAGCGCCGGCCACCAACCTGGCCTTGTTCGAAGCGGCCGTGAAGGATCTGAAGGCCACCCAGGTCGACGCCGCCGTCAAGACCGTCTTCGAAGGCCAGGGCCCGCTGGCTCTGGTCGTCACGCCCGAGCCCATCGAGGGCGGAGAGGCCGGCGTCACCGCCGCCCTGCAAGCCAGCCGCTCGGTACCCGTCACGCCCCGCGCCGAACAGGCAGAGCTTCAGTGGCCCTACGCCGACTTCGGCGCCGTCGCCACGCCCAGCAGCCGCACCGAAGCAGCCGCGGTTGGCGCCACGGTCGTCACCTTCCCCAACGGCGTCCGACTGACGGTCAAGCCGACCGAGTTCAAGGACGAGCAGATCCTGATCAGCGTCCGCACCGGCATCGGCGAGGAAGCCCTGCCGACGGATCGTTTCACCGCCCAGGCCCTGGCCCCCATGGTCTTCACCCCCGGCGGGCTCGGCAAGCTGACCGCTGACGAACTGAGCCGGGTCCTGACCGGCAAGATCTACGGCGCCGGCTTCACCATCGACGGCGACGCCTATCAGTTGTCGGGCGCCACCCGTCCCGCCGACCTGCAGCTGCAGATGCAGGTGCTGGCCGCCTATCTGACCGACCCCGGTCTGCGCCCTGCGCCGTTCGAGCAGATCAAGGCGGTCCTGCCGCAGTATGTGGCGCAGCAGCGCGCCACGCCGGGCGGCGCCTTCGCCATCGACGGCGCGGGCTATCTGGCGTCGGGCGACAAGCGCGAAGTCTTCCCCCCGGCTGACGTCATCGCCGCCTTCACTCTCGACGAACTGAAGCAGGGCGTGCTTCAGGGCATGGCGTCCGGCCCCATCGACGTCGTCATGGTCGGCGATGTGACCGTCGATGACGCCATCACGACCGTCGCCTCCACCTTCGCGGCCCTGCCGAAGCGCGCCCCGGCGGCCCAGCCCCTGCCCGGTTCTGACCAGCGTCGCTTCCCGGCGCCGACGGCCCAGCCGGTGCGCCTGACCCATACGGGTCCGGCGGAACAGGCCCTGGCCTATGTGGCCTGGCCCACGACCGACGCCGTCGACGACCGCACCGAAGCCCGCAAGGTCGCCATCCTCAGCGAGGTGTTCAAACTGCGCGTACTGGACGAAATCCGCGAGAAACAGGCCCTGGCCTATTCGCCGCGCGTCTCGTCCTCGGCGTCCGACGTGTTCAAGGGCTATGGCTCCATCTCGGTCATGGCCGAGACGGCGGCGGACAAGATCCCGGCCTTCTACGCCGCTGTCGACGCCATCACCGCCTCGTTGCGGGACGCCCCCGTCACTGAAGACGAGCTGAACCGCGCCCGACTGCCGACGATCGAAAGCCTGCGTCGCAGCCAGGCCGGCAACGAGTACTGGCTGGGTCAACTGGCGGATGTTGCGGCCAAGCCGGCGACCATCGAGCAGATCCAGACCCACATCAGCGACCTGGAATCCTTCACCCCCGCCGACATCCAGGCCGCCGCGCGTCAGTATCTGAAGCCGGACACGGCGTGGAAGGCCGAGGTCATCTCGGACAAGGCCCCGGCCCAGTAGGCGGCGCAACGCCAGACGAAAAAGGGGCCCCGATCCAGCGGATCGGGGCCCCAAGTCTTTTGGCCTAATCGACGGAGAGTCGATGGGCGAAATCTAGCTCAGCCCGGATGACGCCAGGCTGAACGGCCCATTCAGAAGACCCGGCCGCCGACGCCGCCGTCCAGCATGATGACCGCGCCCGAAGCCACGGCACCGGCGCTCTCGACCATCTCCTCACGATACTCGGTGTAGGTCTCCTCGCGGATCATGGTCAGCACCTTTACGCCCGCGCCATAGCGGCGCAGCAGCGACCGTTCGTTGCAATCGCGCTCCTGCTTCTCGGGGCGGCACTCCAGCATCCCGCCGCGGCCGTACCACAGGGCCTCGCGCTTGTTGCAGTTGATGGTCTCGCCTGGGCCGCCGGCTTCGTCGGCGATGGTCCACTGCAGCTTGGTCCCGGCGATGCAGCGATAGAGCTCGCCTTCATAGTCGGTCGCCACGTCCTTGCCGGGACGGACCTGAGAGGCCGGGTGAGGCACGGCGCGGTCGTCGATGCAGACAGCCTGGATGACCACCCGCTTCTCCATACGACGCGAGGCCGTAAAGGGGACGCGGACCATCTCCATGCTCTTGCCCTCGACCGACAGGCCTTGGATCGTCGTGGGATAGGGCTGATCGACGTTGAAATAGGCGCCGCCGCCCCCGCCGACGATGACGGTTGCACCGGCGCGAGCGCCGGCAAAGGCCCGCGCGCCGGCCACGTTGACGTTCACATTGACATTGACGTTGCCGCCCCCGCCCCAGCCGTTGACGCCGTCACGAGGCGGGACAGGCGGAATCGGAGGGATGACAGGCGGCCTTACCGGCGGCGGCGGCGGCAGGCAGCACGGCGTGACCGGCGGCGGCGGCGGTTGCGGCGGCTGGCAACCCGTATTGCAGCCCGCCGCGGCCACGTCCGCCAGCGCCATCATGCCGACAAAGCCTGCGGCGCCAGCCAGAATTTTCTTGATCCCCACCCGCATGGGCCCGGACTCCTGCATTGATCTGCCAGCATCGCTGCAAGTCACGGGCCGGTTCAGTGGGCGGAAAAGGGCCAGAAAACTCTCATTTTCAGGACGGGGAACGGGAAAGCCCGCCATCCCGTGTGCCATCCTGGCGCACCCAGGATCAATCGACCGGCTTCAGCTCCGCCAGATAGCGCTTCCAGTTCTGGACATAGTGCTGGGCCGAAATCCGCAGGGCCTCGATCTGCCCCTCTTCCAATTCCCGCACCACCTTTCCAGGCTGTCCCATGACCAGGGAGTTGTCAGGAATGACCTTGCCCTCGGTGATCAGGGCGTTGGCGCCGATCAGGCAATTCTTCCCGATCCTCGCGCCGTTCAGGATCACCGCCCCGATGCCCACCAGGCTGTTGTCGCCGATAGTGCAGCCATGCAGCATGGCCTTGTGGCCCACCGTCACCCCGGCGCCGATCGTCAGGGGCGAGCCGACATCGGTGTGCAGGATGCTGCCGTCCTGAATATTGCTGTCGCGGCCGATGACGATGGGATCATTATCGCCTCGCAAAACCGTGTTGAACCAGATGCTGGCGCCGGGATGCAGAATCACATTCCCTAGAACCGTTGCATTCGGCGCGATCCAGTATTCGCCCTCAGGCGGAAGCTGCGGCTTGCTGTCGTCCAGGCTGTAAACACTCATCCGAACACCCCCTATGTTTCAGAAAATGATGGCTTTAAGCCCTCATAAACTACGTTAGCATCATTGTGTTGATGCGATTCGAGGTCGCCATTTCGGCCCCGGATCTGAAGCCGGATCAAGCCCGGTCCGGTCAGATACTGGAGAATGCGCGTGGCGTGTTCGCGACCAGTTCCGGGACGACGCCTCTGCGGCGGCGACGACCCTGCGGCTGATCCCGGCGGCTTCTGCGCGGCTCCGCCCCCCTCCTCCCCCACCGACGACCAAGGCGAGGCCCTGCCGGGCTCGCCTTTTTTCATGCCCTGGAGGCGTTCATGACGAAGCGTTCGGCCATCAAGCATCAAGTCCGTGAAGGCGTTCTGGACTCGCGGGAATTCCTGCAGGACGCCAAGGTCCGGCGATTGCCGCCCCGGAACGGCTGGTCGCCCTGTCCCTCGAACGACGAACGCGACCAGGGCTATCTGAAGACGCTGAAGCCCAAGTCGGACGGTCAGGCCGAACTGATGGAGGCCGTCGACGCCCACAACATGGTGCTGGCCCTGGGGCCGGCAGGCACCGGCAAGACCTATCTGGCCGTCGCCAAGGCGGTCGAGGCGCTGGAGGCGGGCAGGATCGGTCGCATCGTCCTGTCGCGCCCGGCGGTCGAGGCCGGGGAGTCCATCGGCTTCCTGCCCGGCGACATGGAGGACAAGCTGGCTCCCTATCTGCGCCCCCTCTACGACGCCCTGTCGGACCGCCTCAGCATGAAGCGGGTCAAGGCCCTGATGGCCGAGGGGCTGATCGAGATCGCCCCCATCGGCTATATGCGCGGCCGCACCCTGAACAACGCCTTCATCGTCGTGGATGAGGCGCAGAACTGCACCTACGTCCAGCTCAAGATGCTGCTGACCCGGCTGGGCTGGCACTCGACCATGGTCGTGACGGGCGACCCGCAGCAGTCGGACCTGCTGCCCGGCGTGTCGGGTCTGTCGGACATCGCTGAGCGACTGGAGGCCGTGCCTGAAATCGCCGTGGTGCGGCTGGCCGAACGCGACATCGTGCGCCATCCCCTGGTCGCGAGCATGATCGGCGTCCTGTAAGCCCCCTGACGTGCCCCTGAGAATTTCCTCCACGCGGAGCTAGAGTCCGGCCCTTGAAA
>NZ_QLLC01000061.1 GCF_003350205.1 Brevundimonas bullata
GTCACGTCGCCTTCGGCGCCGCGCCACCTCCCCATCGCTGCGCGACAGGGAGGAAAAATCTAAAGCGCCCGCAACCTCGGCTGCGTCTTCCCGGCCAGCAGCAGATGCGTCAGCGCCCAGACCAGAGCATCCGCGCGGTCCGGGCTCTTCGCCCCCGCCGCCTCGCTCCCCAGGGCCATCATCTCTTCTTCCAGCGCCGGAAAGGCGCCGCAGTGAACCACCCGCCCCTGCTCGTACAAGGCGGCCACCGGCTCGGCCCGCGCCTTCTTCGACCGGCTGGCGTGGACCAGCTTGATCTGAACCTCGCAGTCCGACTGCCCCAGCAGGGTCCGCACCATCTCGCCGCCCTGGTTGGCCTCGGCCAGCACCAGGTCGGCGCCGAACTCGCGCGCCGTCTCCGCGACCCGCTGCGCCCATCCGGCGGGCGACAGCCCCCGCGCCGAACGATCCGCCAGCACGTATCCGACCTTGTCCTTGCGCCCCGCGACCACGATGCCGCAGGCGTCGCCATGCGCGCTGGCCGGCGGGTCCACCGCCACCACCGTCCGCTCGAACTTCGCCGGGCGATGGCCGCGCGCCCGCGCCAGATCCTCGGCCCGGAACAGGGCGCCGTCCGCCTCGACGATCAGCCCCTCCATCTCCTGCGCCTCCAGCCGCGTCCCGGCGGAGAGCGCCTTCAGATGGCTCAAAAATCCCGGCGACAGGTTGCCCGCATTGGCCGCCGTCGCCAGCCGCGCCTTGACCACCCCCGGCTCGGCCAGCAACCGCCGCAGCGCCGCGATCGGCCTCGGCGTCGTGGTGATCGCCAGCTTGGGATCATCCCCCAGCCGCAACCCGAACCTCAGGTTCGACAACGTCGTCTCTGGGTGTCTCCACGCACAGAACTCGTCGGCCCAGGCCCCATGAAACTGCGGCCCCCGCAAACTGTCCGGGTCCTCCGCCGAAAAGGCGTAGGCCGCCGAGCCGCTCGGCCAGATCAGCCGTCGCCGCCCCGCCTCCCAGCGCGGCCGGTTGTCGCTCGCCGCCTGCGCCTTCAGCCCCGACGGCCCCTCGACCATGACCTCGCGCACGTCGTGCAGCGCCGGCCCGACCAGAGCAAAGGTCAGGTCCTTTTCCCGCGCCAGCTCGTTCATCCAGAACCCGCCGGCGAAGGTCTTGCCCGACCCCCGCCCGCCCAGCAGCACCCAGGTCCGCCAGTCCCCGTCACGCGACCAGAACTGATCCTCGCTCAACTTCGGCGCCGCCCTGATCCCGGCCCTCAGCGCCCGGATCTTCTCCTCGCGCGGCAGGCTCTCGACCCAGTCCCGCAGCAAGGGACTTGCGTTCGAACCCTCCGACAAGATGATCGACACGGGCGAAGAATTCGGCCTGGAGCCCGGCCAGTTCGGCGTCGCTGACATCACGATCGTCTTCGCTCATTTCATCCTCATCAGGGGTCTTGCGGGCGGGTCGCGACTTCAGCGCCGCCACCGCCTTGGCCGTGCGCGCCAGAACGCCGACGGCCCGCGCCCGCTTCTCGGCCTCGGCCACATCGGCCGGCGCCGGGGCGGCCGCCACTACGGCGATGGCCTGATCGGTCAGGGTCTTGAGCCGGCCGAACACCTCGTCCAGCCAGTCCGCGCCCTGCCCCGCCTCGTCCCCATTTCCCGTCATGCCCAAACCATAGCGGACCAGCGTCCTCAGGCTGGCGAACAGCAGCGAGAACAGATCAATCGCTGGAATTTACCGGGTTTGCGCCCCGCAACTGCGATAGCGGCCGCAGGATGCCGCTCGTTCCTCCCCACTTTGTGGGGAGGGGGACCGCGTAGCGGTGGAGGGGGCGGCGGCGCCATCAATCATTTGGGCGCAAATTCGGACAGGGTGCCGCCGCCCCCTCCGTCATGGCCGCTGCGCGCCCGCGCCACCTCCCCATCGCTTCGCGACAGGGAGGAAAGCACGCGATCACCCCGCCAGCGCCTCGTCCCCGACCGCGCCGTCCGCCGCCATCCAGCGCCCCAGAGCCCCGGCCAGCTCGGGAATCTGGATCGGCTTGGCCAGATGCCCGTCCATGCCCGCCTCCAGGCAGCGCGCCACCTGGTCCGCCTGGACGTTGGCCGTCAAGGCCAGGATCGGCGTGCGCCGCTCCGTCCCCGCCTGCATCCGCCGGATCTCCCGCGTCGCCGCCAGTCCGTCCATGACCGGCATATGCACGTCCATCAGCACCAGGTCATAGGCGCCGGTCTGCATGGCCTGGACTGCCTCGGCGCCGTCGCAGACCGTGTCGATCTCCAGCCCCAACCCCCTCAGGATGGCGCTGACCAGTTCCCGGTTCCCCGGCGCGTCGTCGGCCATCAGGATGCGCCCGTCCGCGACACCGCCCGGCGCCGCCATGTCTTCGTCGCCGCTGGCCAGCCGCCCGACGGCGCCGCCCTGGGCCAAGGGCGTCTCGAACCAGAAGGTCGCGCCCTCGCCCGGCTGGCTGTCGACGCCGATCTCGCCGCCCATGATCTCGATCAGCCGCCGCGAAATCGCCAGCCCCAGCCCGGTGCCGCCGTAAACCCGCGTCGTCGAGGCGTCGGCCTGCGAGAACCGCTCGAACAGAAGCCCGACCTTCTCGGCCGGGATGCCGATGCCGGTGTCCGTCACCGCCACCCGCAACCGCCAGCGCCCATCGGCGTCCGGCGCCCCGCCGACCCGCAGCGTCACCCCGCCCTTGCCGGTGAACTTCACCGCATTGGACAGGAAGTTCAGCATCACCTGACGCAGCCGCCCGGCGTCCCCGGTCAGCACCTCGGGCATGGCCGCATCGACCTCGACCTTGAGGCTCAGACCCTTGCCGACGCACTGCCCCTCGACAATGGCCGCCGCCCCGTCCACCAGGGCCGCGACCTGGAAGGGCTCGGGGTCCATCTCGATCGCATTCGCTTCCAGCTTGGAATAGTCCAGGATGTCGTTGATGACGCCCAGCAGGGCCTCCGACGCCGTGGCGATCCGCTCGACATAGACCCGCTCCTGGGCCGGCAGGGCGTCCGACCCCTGCAATAGACCCGAAAACCCGATCACGCTGGTCAGCGGCGTGCGCAGCTCGTGGCTCATATTGGCCAGGAATTCGCTCTTGGCCTGGGCGGCCTTCTCGGCCCGTTCCTTGGCCTCGATGACCTCGTCCTCCAGCAGCTTGCGCTGGGTCATGTCGCGGATCACCACCACCACGTCGTCGACCTGGCCGTGCTCGTCCCTCAGGGCCTTGAAGGCGGACTCCACCCAGACCGTATGCCCCTGACGGTGCACCGCCCGATGCTCCAGCCGGGTCGGCTGGCCGGTCTTCACCGCCGCGCTGATCGCCTGCAGCACCTGCAGCCGGTCCTCGGGGTGGACATAGTCGGTCGACTGGCCGCTCATGTCCTCATAGGTCCAGCCCAGCAGTTGCTGAATCGCCGGCGAGATATACTTGCTCGACCCGTCCATCTTGACGCGGGTGATGACGTCGCCGGTGTTCTCCGCCAGCAGGCGATAGCGCCGCTCATTGGTCTGGGCCGCGCGCAACAGCCGCTCGCGCTCGGTCACGTCCTGCAAGACGCCGAACAGGGCGATCACCCGTCCCGTAGCGTCCTTCTCGGCGGCCCCCTCGGCGGCCACCACCCGCTCCACGCCGTCCTTACCCAGCAGCCGCAGCTTGAAGCTGTAGCCCTCGCCTGCCTCCAGCGCCCGCGTGACCAGACCCTGGATCTCGACACGGTCCTCGGCGTGATAGTGGCCGAACACGTCGCTGAGGCTCGGGGCGAAGGCGCCCGGCTCGACCCCGTGAATACGATAGATCTCGTCCGACCAGGTCACGGCGCCCGACGCCACCTCATAGCGCCAGCGCCCGACCCCCACCATGTCCTCGGCCAGCCGCAACGTCTCCAGACGCGCCGCCTCCTGCCGCACGGCCTCGGCGTGTTCCAGCAGATCGCCGGCCAGACCGGCCAGTTGGCGCAGCAACGTCAGTTGCGCCTCGGTGGGGGCGGGCCGAGGCTTGACGTCCATGACGCCGATGGCGCCCACCGCCGTCCCGCTTCGATCGCAGACCGTTGCTCCGGCGAAGAAGCGGATGCACGGCTCGCCCGTCACCAACGGGTGGCGTCGGTAATCCGCCCTCGCATGGGTGTCCTCGATCACGAACACCGCCTCCGGGCCCAACGCCGCCAGATGGTGGCTCACGCTCTCCAGCCGGGGCACGCTGACTTCCTCCAGGCCGACGCCGGCCCGGAACACGGCGCGGTCCTCGTCCAGCACGGTGATCATGGCGTGGGGCGCGTCGAACGCGGCGCAGGCGATGGCGGTCAGCCGGTCGAACGCATCGCGTTCAGCCGTGTCCTTCGCTCCTGCTCGCGTAACAACGATCCCCATGCTTCCCCCTTATCCCCCGCACGACGAATTATTCGTTAGCGTCGCCGCCGCGTTCCAGCATCCACTCGGGCGCCTCGAAATCCAGGGCGTCCTCCTCCGTCGCCAGCGCCGCCTCCGAGATGGTCTGGCGCCGGATCGACACCCCCGCCGCATGCACCGTCTCCGGGTCGCCCGAGATCAGCGGATGCCACCAGGCCAGCCCCCGCCCCTCATGCACCCGGCGATAGCCGCACGACGGCGGCAACCAGCGCAGCCCCGCGATCTTGCCGGGCGTCAGCTTGATGCAGTCCGGCACGTGCTCCTGCCGATTGGCGTAGTCCGAGCAAGTGCACTTGTCAGGATCGAACAGCTTGCAGTGCACCCGCGTCGGCACGATCTCGCCGGTGTTCTCGTCCTCGAAGCGAATGACGCAGCACAGGCCGCACCCATCGCACAGGCTCTCCCACTCGGCGGCCGACATCTCCGTCAGCGGTGTTGTTTCCCAGAAGGGTTTCATGCGCCGGGCCTATACGCGCCAAAGCCCGCTTTGTCGCCTTCTCCCTCCCCTTCATGGGGAGGGTGGTCGCGCAGCGACCGGGTGGGGAGGGCGAGGCGATACTGGACGCAGGCTTGATGTGCCGAAGCGCCCCCACCCGCCTGCCGCTTCGCGCCAGCCACCCTCCCCATATAGGGGAGGGAGAACTATTGCTCAGTGCGTCACGCTCTTGGAAAACAGGTTGATCACCACCACCCCGCCCACGATCATCACCAGGCCGACCACCGCCGGCACATCCAGCTTCTGTTTGAACAGAACCAGGCCGATGATCGAGATCAGCACCACCCCCAGCCCGCTCCAGATGGCGTAGGCCAAACCCACCGGCATCTGCTTCAAGGCAATGGTCAGCAGATAGAAGGCCAGGCCGTAACAGAGCGCCAGCCCCGCCGTCGGCCAGGGCCGCGTGAACTGCTGCGACTGCTGCAACAGCGTGGTCCCCAGCACCTCCAGACCGATGGCGCCCAGCAGCGCCGCCCAGGTCACGGGGTTCATGCCTCGCCCGCCTCGGCCAGCAACACCCCCGGCGTCAGCAACGACAACAGAGCCTTCCGCTGCTCCGGCGACACCTCATGCGTCCCGAACAGGTCGCTCATCCACAAACCGTCCGCGATCAGCCGCAGCATCAGGGCGTCGTCCTTGCCCGCCGGATCGACCGGATCGTCCTCGGCCAGGGCCCGCATCGCCGCCCGCCAGCGCACGATCAGCCCCGGCTCGACGGCGCAGGCAACCAAGGCCGCCCGGCCGATGCTGACGTCGCGCTCCGTCACCGGGTCGTTGACCGTCGCCCGCAGATAGGCCCGCGCATTGCGGCCATAGGGGTTGGGATCGCGCCCCGCCTCTTCCAGCACCTGGGCCGTCATCTCCCCGGCCAGATGGTCGATCACGCCCTCCAGCAAGGCCGGCTTGGTCGGGAAGTGATGCAGCAAGGCGCCCTTGCTGAACGGCAGGCGCGCGACCACCGCGTCCAGCGTCAACCCCATCGCCCCCTGCTCCGCGGCGACCTCTATGGCCATGTCGATAATCTCGGCCCGGGTTGCTTCCGGCGCGCGGCGGCGTGTCTGAGCGTCCATATCGCTCCATTACCGTCCAACTGGTATGTAATCAAGCGATGGCCTGACGGTCCCCCCCGGTCTATAGGGGCGGCCCTCCTTCCCTTTGCCGATCGCATTGTCTTCATGGCCGCTCGCCCCCCTCTCGTCGCCCTCAAGGACGTCCGTCTCCAGGACGGCCAGCGTCCGCTGTTCGACGGCGTCGATCTCGCGGTTGAACCGCGCACCCGCGCCGCCCTGGTCGGGCGCAACGGGGCCGGCAAGTCGACCCTGATGAAGATCGTCATGGGCCTGATCGAGCAGGACTCGGGCGACCGCTCGGTCCAGGCCGGCACCCGCTTCGCCTATGTGCCCCAGGAGCCCGACGTTCAGGGCGAGACCCTGCTGGACTACGCCTCGTCCGGCGGCGCCGAGCGCTGGACCGCCGAAAGCTGGCTGGCCACCTTCGGCCTCGACCCGGAAAAATCCGCCGTCGGCCTTTCGGGCGGCGAGACCCGCCGCGCCGCTCTCGCCAAAGCCTTCGCCGAGGAACCCGACGTCCTGATGCTGGACGAGCCGACCAACCACCTCGACATCCTGGCCATCGAACTGCTGGAGAACGAGCTGGTCCAGGCCCGCTTCGCCGTCCTCGTCGTCAGCCACGACCGCGCCTTCCTCAACAAGGTGACGAACACCGTCCACTGGCTGGAAAACCGCCGCGTCCGCACCCTGAACAAAGGCTTCGACGCCTTTGACGAGTGGTCCACCAAGGTCATGGAGGAGGAGGCCGAAAGCCTGCGCCGTCTGTCCAAGACCATCGAGCGCGAGACGGCGACCTTCTACTCCTCCATCACCGCGCGCCGCAGCCGCAACGAAGGCCGCGCCCGCTCGCTTCAGGCCCTGCGCAGCGAGCACGCCGAACGGGCCAAGGACCAACCGCGCGAGCTCTATCTCGGCGTCGATTCCGGCGTCACCTCGGGCAAGCTGGTGGCCGACCTCAAGGGCGTGTCCAAGGTCTTTGGCGACCGCACCATCTTCAAGCCCTTCACCACCCGCATCATCCGCGGCGACCGGCTGGCCATCGTCGGCCCCAACGGCGCAGGCAAGACCACCCTGGTCAAGGTGCTGCTGGGCGAACTGACCCCCGACGAGGGCACGGTCAAGCTCGGCTCCAACCTCGAACCCGTCTATCTGGATCAGTCGCGCGAGGGGCTGAAGTCGGACATGACCCTGTGGGACGCCCTGACGCCCGGCGGCGGCGACAGCATCATCGTGCGCGGCTTCTCCAAGCACGTCGCCGCCTACGCCAAGGACTTCCTCTTCTCCGAGGCCCAACTGCGCCAGCCGATCTCGACCCTGTCGGGCGGCGAACGCAACCGCCTTCTTCTGGCAAGGGCGTTGGCCAAGCCCGCCAACATGCTGGTCCTCGACGAACCGACCAACGACCTCGACATGGACACCCTCGACAAGCTGGAAGAGCTGCTCGAGACCTATGACGGCACCCTGATCCTGGTGTCCCACGACCGCGACTTCGTCGACCGTCTGGCCACCTCGACCATCGCCATGAACGGGCGCGGCGACATCGTCGAAACCCCCGGCGGCTGGACCGACTTCATCCGCCAGAACCCCGGCTTCCTTCAGCCCGGCGCCAATCCGCGTCCGCAGGACAAGGAGGCCGCCGACCGCGCCGCCGCCAACCCCGCGCCGGCCGCAGCCGTCGCCGTCAAGAAACCCGGCAAGCTCTCCTTCAAGGACGCCCACCGGCTGAAAGAACTGGAAGCCCTGCTGGAAACCCTGCCCAGCCAGATCGCCAGGCACGACGCCATCCTGGCCGACCAGTCCCTTTACACCCGCGACCCCAAGGCCTTCGACGCCGCCATGAAGGCCGCCGACAAGGCCCGCGCCGACCTCGAAGCCGCCGAACTGGAATGGCTGGAACTGGAAGAGAAGCGCGCGGCGCTGGCGGGGTAGGTCCGCGCTGCCCGCATCCTCGACAAGCGGACTGGCGGAATGTCAGCTAGGGGTGGAAAGCGGACGTTCTAACTGGCGAAGCGGGAGAGCAGATACTGCCCGAAACCGGCAGCAGCGACCACACTATTGCCGTTCGTTCCTAGCAAAAAGACAGGGCCGTCCTCGCCCTGTTGCAGACAATAGTAGCTGCCGTCGCCGCTATCGCCGACGATGATCATGTTGTGGGGGATTGAGCCCCTCTCACGTTCTTCAATCGTAATCCAGACCGCGTCAGGGACTGGTCCGTCGAAGGGCTCTTCAATGATGCCGTAGACTTCCGCCGAGCCGAAGCTTCCTGCGCCCAGGCGTTCAACAAATCGCCGGTAAGAAGGAGGTAGCGAACCGCCGAGAGCGAGCTCTGCCTGGACGATCAGCTTCTCGGGGCGCGGCCCAGCAAAAAACGCTCGGTCAGGATGCTTGGCGACAATAGCCAAGGCTGAATCGATGGTCGCTAAGGTCATTGGGGCACCTTAGTTGCGGCCCAGCGAGTCTGCTATGGGTGGAAGGCTGAAGTCAGCTTTGCGATATCTGAAAGGGTGTCATCTGATCCCGCAGCCGCGCCCAGCGGCCTGTTCGGAAGGCAGTCA
>NZ_QLLC01000062.1 GCF_003350205.1 Brevundimonas bullata
GCGCGGGGCGCCCCGCGCGGTAGCTACGCGCAGAGCTGCACAGGCTCCTACGTCAATCAGGGGCGACTATACGCCGATTGCCGTGACATGCGCGGTCAGATGCGCGAGACCTCGATTGAGCTGGCGCGTTGCTCCAGCAGCGATATCGCCAACGACAACGGCCTGTTGGTCTGCCAGGGCCATCGTGGCGACTATGAGAACAACGGTCGTCCCGGCGGCGGCAATCGTCCGGGCTGGCCGGGCGGCCCCGGTGGCGGCCCCGGCGGCGGCAACGGCGGCGGTTGGGGCAACACTTCGATCACCGTCTATCGCGACGCCAACTATCGCGGCCAGTCGATGACCTTCCGTCAGGAAGTTCCGAACCTGCGCAGCAGCGGCATGAACGACGCCATCAGCTCGATGCGTCTGGGCCGCGGCAGCTGGGAAGTCTGCGAAGACGCCAACTATCGCGGTCGTTGCCAGGTCGTCAGCGGCGACGTGAGCAATCTGGGCCGCACCGGCATGAATGACCGGATTTCCTCGCTGCGCCCCGCCCGTCGCGGCGGCAACTGGTAGGCAAGTTGAAGCGGGAGGCTTCGGCCTCCAGTTTTTTTTTGGGGCGGCTCAGACCGTCAGGACGATCTTGCCGACGTGGTCGCCGGTCTCCAGTCGCTGATGCGCGGCGGCGGCCTGGTCTAGAGGGAGGGTCGCCTCGACCTTGGCGCGAACCTTGCCGGACGCGACCCAGGGCCAGACCGTCTGTTCGACGGCGGCGGCCAGGCGGGCCTTTTCGTCCGCTGGGCGGCTGCGCAGGGTCGAGCCGGTCAGGACGATTCGTTTCAACATGACCCGCATCAGGTCGATCTGGACCAGGGCGCCGGTCAGGGTAGCGATGACCACCCATCGCCCGCCGGGCTTCAGGGCGTTCAGGTTCAGCTCGGCGTAGGCCGCCCCCACCATGTCCAGCACCACATCGGCCCCGCCCGCCGCCTTGATCTCGGCCAAAAGGTCGGCGGTCGTGGCGTCCAGGCTGACGTCGGCGCCCAAGGCCCGGGCGGCTTCGGCCTTGGCCGCGCCGCGCGAGGTGGCGATGACACGGGCGCCCGCCGCCTTGGCCATCTGGATGGCCATGACGCCGATGCCGCTGGTGGCCCCGTGGATCAACAGGGTCTCGCCCGCCTTCAGCCCGCCGCCCTCGAAGACATTGGTGAAGACCGTGAAGACGGTCTCGGGCAGGGCCGCGGCCTGGACGAAATCGAGATCGTCAGGAACGGGCAGGGCGTGCCGGGCGTCGACCACGGCGTAGTCGGCGTAGCCGCCGCCGCCCAGCAGGGCGCAGACCCGGTCGCCCAGCTTCCAGCGGGTCACGCCTTCGCCCAAGGCCTCCACCTCGCCGGCGACCTCCAGGCCCAGGATGTCCGAGGCGCCGGGCGGGGCCGGATAGTGGCCCAGCCGCTGGACGATGTCGGGCCGGTTGACCCCTGCGGCGCGCATACGGATGCGAATTTCACCCGGCGCCGGTTCTGGCTGGGGTCGTTCGGCCAGGCGCAGCGCCTCGGCGGGACCCTTGCCGCCTTCGATTTCGATGACCCGCATGATGTCTCCGCCGCTTGCAATCGTCGTCATTGGGGCGTTTTCATACGGGTTCGTGTGGTTTCTGGCCACGGAGGCGGTGATGACGTTCGAAGATCTGGAGCCCCGACCCCAGGGCGGCGAGGCGCTGAGGGCGCTGGGACGCGAGGACCTGGACCTCTACGCCGTGGACGAGCTGCATGAGCGGATCGCCGCCCTGGAGGCCGAGATCGCGCGGTCGAAAGCCGCCATCGACGGCAAGTCCTCCAAGCGCAGCGCCGCCGACGCCCTGTTCAATTTCCGCTGATTGGCCTCTCCCGCGATTTGGCGATCCGTGGCATGACGATTGCAGTTCCGGTCCGTGCGGCGTCGTTCTGACCCGCGAGTTTGACGGACGCGCGTGACGTTTCATGGGTAGAACCGAGTTGACTGCCATCGACGCTGACAGGGTCGGATTGCGTTCGCGCAGCGCTGAGGTGCTGGATTTCGCGCGCTCGGAGCTGTTTGACCGCACCTTCCGCGAGGGGATGGAGCTAGTCGAGGAGACCGCCGCCTATCTGGACGGCGACGGCCGCCAGGATTCGCGCCTGCTGTCGCGCGCCGCCGCCCTGGCCTATGCGGGCGAAAGCATGAAGCTGACGACGCGGCTGATGCAGATCGCGTCCTGGCTGCTGGTGCAGCGCGCCGTGCGCGAGGACGACATGAGCGCCGTGGCCGCCTGCGAGCCGCGCTATCGGCTGGCCGACCGCAAGATCGAGAGCGAGCCCAGCCACCGCGAACTGCCCATCGCCCTGATCGAATACGCCGTGCGGGCCGAGAAGCTCTACGACCGCGTCCTGCATCTGGACCAGCGGATGTACCTGGGCGGCGACGAGGAGCAGCCGGTCAATCCTGTGCAGAGCCAGCTGGATCGCCTGCAGGCGGCTTTTGGGGGCTGAAGCCCCCGATCACCGGAACGCCCTTGAAAGCCGGCCTTACGGCCCGACGTCGTTGGCGTCGCTGGGGCCGTCGGCGATGACGCGCGGCAGGCTGACCGCGATGCCCAGCGCCTGGGCCAGCTTTTCATCCCGGCGATAGACGTCCTCGCGGAAGGCCACGCGGCCCTGGCCGTCGACGAAGGCGGTCCAATAGAGCAGGCGCACGGCGATCTCGCGCCCGGTGGTGACGCGGGTGGTTTCGCGGCTGTCCTGAGCGGCGTCGAACTGGGCCAGCTTGGCGGGATCGGGTTGCAGCAGCAGACGGGCGAACTCGACCGCGTTCTGGACCCGGACGCAGCCGTGACTGCGCTGGCGCACCGACAGGTTGAAGGCGCCCTTGGACGGGGTGTCGTGCAGGAAGATGGCGTAGCTGTCGCGCAGCTCGAACTTCACATAGCCCAGCGAGGACTGCGGACCGGCGCGCTGCACGACCCAGCCGTCCTTGTTGATGTACATGTCATGGGCGGCCAGGTAGCCGGGGCCCTTGGGTAGGATCTCGCGGCGGGCGATGCCCATGGGCACGGTCCAGGGCGGGTTGGCCACGACCGAGGCGAAGGGTTTTTCCAGGCTGGGCGTCTGGTTTTCGTTCGAGCCGACGACGACGCGGTTGGAGTGAACCGGCTTGCCGTCCTTCCAATAGACCATGATGGCGGCGGCGGTGTTGACCTCGATCCGCTCGGGATTCAGGTCCCGCTTGAGCCAGCGGCGGCGCTCCAGGTTGAGGGCGATCTGACGGGCGCGGTCCTCGGCCGAGGCGCCGAGGGAGCGCTGGGTGCCGGCGCCGATACGGCCGTCTGCGCCCAGGCCGTGGCGGGTCTGGAAGCTGCGAACCGCCTGCTCAAGTTCCGAGCCGTAGGTCAGGTTGCCCTTCACGCGTTCGCCGGCAGCGGCGCTGAGGTCGCCCTCGGCCACCAGGCGGGCGATCAGGGCCGGGATGCGGTTGTCGCTGGTCCCCGGCTCGATGGTGCCGCCCTGACGGAAGGCGGGCCAGCCTCCGGCGCGGGTGATGCGGCGATAGCGGGCGTAGCCGGCCGACAGGTTGGTGTAGCCGATGTCGGTGGGGGCCAGGCCGTCGAACCACTGGCTCAACTGGTTGGCCGTGATGGCCTGGGTCAGGCCGGTCGGGATGTCGACGCTGTTCTTCTGCATCTCCCACAGGTCCTCCACCGTCTCGGGACGGACGCGGCCCTCGGCCAGGACGCGGGCGTAGGTCACGGCGGCGGCGGTGGTGCGGATCTCGGCCGAGCCCGGATCGGCGGCCAGACCGACGAAGTCGAAGAAGTCCCCGACGGGCAGGGCGTGACGCTCGGCCCCGGCGGCGACTTCCTGCAGCACGCGCAGGCGGTCGGCGGTCCAGATCGGCCTGCCGCCGGTCAGTTGGTAGACGGCGCGCACATCGGCCTGAACGGCCTGCGGCAGACGCGAGGCCTGGGCGTCGAAGCCGGCGATGAAGACCTGGGGGTCGACCGGCCGGTTTTGCGCCAGGGCGGTCGAGGCCGCGCCAAGGGTCAGGGTCGTCGTCGCGACGCCAAAGCCCAGTTCCCGTCGGTTCATATGCAAACGCTCGTAAGGCCGATCCGGCGCCAGACCCGTCGTCTGCGCCCCGAAGGATCGAACGCCCCCATGTTATCGACGTTCCGGGCAAACAAAAAGCGCCGGCCCATCGGACCGGCGCTTCTGTGGCGACTATGTCGCAGCCTGTAGGGCTTACTTCTTGATGAAGCCGCCGAACTTGTTGTTGAAGCGCGACACGCGGCCGCCGCGGTCCAGCATCTGGGCGTTGCCGCCGGTCCAGGCAGGGTGGGTCGACGGGTCGATGTCGAGGGCCAGCGAGGCGCCTTCTTTTCCGTAGGTCGAACGGGTCTGGAAGGTGCTGCCGTCAGTCATCACAACCGTGATGAAGTGGTAGTCGGGGTGCGTGTCCGCTTTCATCGATCTGATCCGTCTCTGCGCGTCGACGATGCCGACCGTCAGTGCGCGTAAATAGAGAAACCCGCCGAGGCTAGACGGCGGGAATGAGCGGCGGCGTTTACACCGAGGGGCGTTCCGGGGCAAGAGCGCGGATATGACCCAAGTTTCCACGCCTTCCGCTTCCCCAGAGGCCAGTTCAGCGGCGAGGGGCCGTCCCGGCGCCGGCGCCCTGTTGGTTGAACAGATGGACGAGGCGGGCGGCAAGCGCGCCAAGACCCGCAACATCAAGCCCTTGGCCCGTTTGCTGCCCTTCATGATGCGGCACCGGCTGGACGCGGGCATCGCCGGTCTGTGGCTGCTGTTCTCGACGGCGGCGTCCCTGGGGCTGACGGCGACGGCGCGCGGCGCCATCGACAACGGCTTCGAGAACGGCGGCCGCGACATCAACACCTGGTTCCTGATTCTGGGCGCTAACGCCCTGATTCTGGGGCTGGCGACGGCCTTCCGCTATTTCTACGTGACCAAGACCGGCGAGCGGGTCATCGCCGACCTGCGCACGGCCCTGTTCCAGCGCATCCTGACGCTGGACCCGGTCTTCTTCGCCCATATGCGGACCGGGGAGGTGCTGTCGCGCCTGACGACCGACATCCAGCTGGTCGATACCCTGCTGACCACCTCGGTCAGCTATGCCCTGCGCAACTTCTTCACCCTGATCGGCGGGGTGATCCTGCTGTTCTTCGTCAGCCCCAAGCTGACCGGCTTCGTGCTGCTGATCGTGCCGATCCTGATCGTGCCGTTGTTCATCTTTGGCCGTCAGGTGCGCAAGCTGACGGTCAAGTCGCAGGACACCTTCGCCAACGCCGTGGGCTTCGCCGGCGAGAGCGTGGACGCCATCGAGACGGTCCAGGCCTTTGGTCGAGAGAAGAGCGCTATCGGTCGTTTCGGCGCGGCGGTGGAGGAGGCCTTCGGCGTCTCCCTGGTTCGGATGCGGGCGCGGGCGGTGATGACGGCCATGATCATCGTGGTGATGTTCGGGGGCGTGACCCTGGTGCTATGGCTGGGGGCGCAGGACGTGATCGCCGGGACGATGACGCCGGGGGCCTTGCTGCAGTTCGTTCTGTTGTCGGTCTTCGCCGCCGGGGCCGTGGGCGCGCTCGGCGAAAGCTGGGGCGACGTGCAGAAGGCCGCCGGGGCCATGGAACGGATCGACGAGCTGATGCGGGCTGTTCCCGCCATCGCTCCGCCCGCGAACCCTGTGGCCCTGCCGCAGCCGCCGCGCGGCGAGGTGTCGATGTCGGCGGTGGACTTCGCCTATCCGGGCCGTCCCGACCTGCCGGCGCTGAAGGGTTTCAGCCTGACCGTGCGTCCGGGCGAGACCGTGGCTCTGGTCGGGCCGTCGGGGGCGGGCAAGTCGACGGTCTTCCGCCTGTTGCTGCGCTTCTATGATCCGCAGTCGGGTCTGGTCTCGGTGGACGGGGTGGACGTGCGCGCCGCTGATCCGATCGCGGTGCGCGAGCGCTTCGCCTGGGTGTCGCAGGAGGCGCCCCTGTTCTCGGGCTCGGCGCTGGAGAACATCCGCTTCGGCCGCGAGGCCGCGACCCTGGCCGAGGCCCGTGCGGTCGCCGATGAGGCCCAGGCGCTCGGCTTTATCGAGGCCCTGCCGCAGGGCTTCGACACCCCGCTGGGCGAGCGCGGCAAGAGCCTGTCGGGCGGGCAGCGGCAACGCCTGGCCATCGCGCGGGCTCTGGTCCGCGAGGCGCCCATCCTGCTGCTGGACGAGGCGACGAGCGCCCTGGACGCCGAGAACGAGCGTCTGGTGCAGGCGGCGCTGGATCAGGCCATGGAGGCGCGCACGACCCTGGTCATCGCCCACCGTCTGGCGACGGTTCTGCGCGCCGACCGCATCGTTGTCATGGACGGCGGCCAGGTGGTCGAGGAGGGCACCCACGCCGAACTGACGGCCAAGGGCGGGCTCTATGCGCGTCTGGCGGCCTTGCAGTTTCAGGGGACGTAAGGACTGGCGGCTTTCCTCCCTGTCGCGAAGCGATGGGGAGGTGGATCGGATGCGATAGCAGACGAGACGGAGGGGGCGACTCGACTGAAGACGTTTGCGCCGCCCCCTCCACCGCATAGCCTGTCCTCGGGCTCGCCGAAGGCGAGACCCGGGGGCGGTCCCC
>NZ_QLLC01000063.1 GCF_003350205.1 Brevundimonas bullata
TCTCCCCGTCAGAGACAGGGAATCACGATCCGCGAATAATGCAACGGTTCCCTTGAGGGAGAAGGTGGCCCTTCAGGGCCGGATGAGGGGTGTCGGCGCGGCGTTTCGAATATTGGCTGATCAGGGCGGCGGCGGGCATTATCGGATGCTAGGCGCTCACACCCCTCATCCGTCTCGCTTCGCGAGCCACCTTCTCCCACAAGGGGAGAAGGGCAGGCCTAGCCCCGCACCAGCCGCAGGAACTCTTCCCGCGTGCGGGGGTCTTCGCGGACGCTGCCCAGCAGGCAGCTGGTCGAGAGGCTGGCGCCGGGGACGTCGACGCCGCGCATGGTCATGCAGCTATGCTCGGCCTCGATGACCACGCCGACGCCCAGCGGGCGCAGCACGTCCTGAATGGCGTGGGCGATGTCCGAGGTCATCTTTTCCTGGATCTGCAGGCGCCGCGCAAAGCCGCGCACCACGCGGGCCAGCTTGGAGATGCCGACCACGCGATCCGTGGGCAGATAGCCGACGTGGGCCACGCCGACGACCGGCAGCATGTGGTGTTCGCAGAAGCTGACGAAGCGGATGTTCTTCAGCACCACCAGTTCGTCATAGCCGCCGACCTCCTGGAAGGTCTTTTCCAGATACTCGCGCGGCTCGACCTCATAGCCCTGGAACAGCTCGCGATAGGACTTGGCCACCCGCTTGGGCGTTTCGACCAGGCCTTCGCGGTCGGGATTGTCGCCCGCCCACTGAATCAGGGTGCGAACGGCGGCTTCGGCTTCGGCCTGCGAGACGGTGGGTTTGTGCGCGTGGTCAGTCATAGCGTGTCCATATAGCCGGGCGCGGTGATCAATCCAGCCGTCAGATGGCCGTCGCCCGAAAATGGACTGTACGCTTGAGCGGACAGATTGGGTTTCCTAAACGGGCTGTTAACCATCCTGTCGGCATTTTCTGCCGAGTTCCCGGGAGTGGTGATGAACGGCGCGGAAGTTCTGGATGTTGGCCGTGACGCCATCTGGCTGACGATCCAGCTGTGCGCCCCCGTGCTTGTCGTCGGCCTGGTGGTCGGCGTGGTCATCGGCCTGTTTCAGGCCCTGACGCAGATTCAGGAGCAGACCCTGATCTATGCGCCCAAGATCATCGCCATCTTCGTCTCCCTGCTGCTGTTCCTGCCGCTGATGGGGGCGCTGCTGGGCGGCTTCATGCGCGAGATCGCCGCCCGAATCGCCGGGATGTAGGTCGCGTGGAGTCCTACGCCACCGCCGAACAGATCTGGGCCGGCGGGCTGATCTTCGCGCGGGTCGGCGCCATCCTGATGACCATTCCGGGTATCGGCGAGAGCTATGTGCCGCCGCGCGTGCGTCTGTCGCTGGCCCTGCTGCTGTCGCTGGTCATGTGGCCCCTGGTGGCCGGGACCCTGCCGGCCCTGCCGCCGACGCTCGGCGGCATGGTCGGCTGGATCATCCGCGAGGTGGCGACGGGTCTGGCCATCGGCATGATCCTGCGCAGTTTCATGACGGCCCTGGTCACGGCGGGCGAGATCATTTCCCAGCAGACGACCCTCGGCTTCGCCCAGACGGCCAACCCGCTTCAGGCCTCGCCCGGTTCGACCCTGTCGGCCTTTCTGATGCTGCTGGGGGTGACGCTGATCTTCGCCACCGACACCCACCACCTCTTCATCGCCGGCATCCTGGGCTCCTATGAGGCCATCGCCCCGGCCAAGCCGATGATCACGGCCGACTTCGCCGCCATGGCGGTCAAGACGGTGGGCCAGAGCTTCATGCTGGGGGTCCAGCTGTCGGCGCCGGTCCTGGTCTTCGCCCTGATCTTCAACCTGGCGTCGGGCCTGATCGCCCGGGTCATGCCGGCCTTTCAGGTCTATTTCGCCGCCGCCCCGCTCAGCGTCCTGCTGGGCCTTTCGATCTTCGCGCTGAGCCTCGGCGTGATGGGGACCATCTTCATCGACCGCTATCGCGCCCTGGCGCGGGTGTTCACGGGAGGGAGCCTTGGCTGAAGGTTCCGATCCCGAGTCGAAAACCGAAGAGGCCACCCCGCGAAAGCTTGAGGAGGCCCGAAAGAAGGGCGACGTCGCCAAGTCGCCCGACGTGGCGGCGGCCATGTCCCTGGCGGGGGCGACGGCGGTCCTGCTGATCGGCGGCGGCTATTTCTCGCGCCAGATGGCCGAGGACATGCTGCCCTTCCTGGCCGAGCCCCACGCCATGATCGGCGGCTTGCAGGCCGGCGCCGGGGTCGAGATCGGGATGCGCGCGGTCTGGGCCGTGACGCCCTTTCTGGCCGCGCTGATGCTGGCGGTCATCGTCGGCGGGGTGGGGGGCAACCTGGCCCAGTCGGGCTTCCTGTTCACCGCCGAGAAGATCAAGCCCAAGTGGTCGGCGGTCAGCCCCCTGTCGGGGTTCAAGCGCATCTTCGGGCCGGACGGCATCGTCCAGTTCATCAAGACCTTCCTCAAGCTGGTGGCCATCGGCGCCGTCTGCTGGTGGGTGCTGAAGCCGCACACGCGCGAGCTGGAGAACCTGGCCGCCATGAGCCCGGCCATGATCTTGCCTTTCGCCCGCGATCTGGCGGCGTCGCTGATGATCTCCGCCCTGATCTTCCTGGCCTTCACCGCCGGGGCCGACTTCATCTGGCAGAAGTTCCGCTTCGCCAAGCGGATGCGGATGACCAAGGAAGAGACCAAGGAAGACTACAAGCAGACCGAAGGCGACCCCCATGTGAAGGGCAAGCTGCGCCAGATCCGCATGCAGCGCAGCCGCCAGCGCATGATGCAGGCCGTGCCGAGCGCCACCGTCGTCATCACCAACCCGACCCACTATTCGGTGGCCCTGCGCTATGAGCCGGATCAGGGCGACGCCGCCCCCATCTGCGTCGCCAAGGGCGTGGACGCCGTGGCCTTCCGCATTCGCGAAATGGCGAAAGAGAACGGCGTGCCCGTCGTCGAAAATGTGCCCCTGGCCCGCGCCCTCTATGCGACGGTCGAGGTCGACGAGGTCATCCCGCGCGAACATTTCGAGGCGGCGGCCAAGGTGATCGGCTTCGTCATGCAGGGCCGGAAACGTCGGTGAGGGGCCTCAAGGATGCAGCGCCTCTCCCTCCCCCAGCGGGGGAGGGTGGTCGCGTAGCGACCGGGTGGGGGCGGCTCGGCAAGGCAGCCGCCGCGCCCAGCATCGCCGCGCCCTCCCCACCCGGTCTCCGCTTCGCGTCGACCACCCTCCCCGAACGGGGAGGGAGAAATGTGCCTCGTTATGGCGCAGGCCAGAGCTCCGATATGCTGACCACCACTGATTCGCGCGGGCAGGACGCCATGACGATTTCCCGGCCGAAAGCGGCGGCGACGCGCCGTCCGACCTTTGATCCCCTGCTGGTGGTGATGGCCCTGGGCTTCGCCCTGGCGGTCGCGGCCATGGTCTATCCGGCGTTCCGCGCCAACGCCTTTACGGCGCCGGGCCTGATCCTGATTGTCGCGGCGGGAGGCACGGCCCTGATCTGGCTGTTCGCCTTTGGCCGGGCCGAGGTGCGTCGCGCCCACGGCGATACGGCGGTCGAGATGCTGGACGCCATGGCCGAGCCCGCCGCCCTGGTCTGGCCGTCCGGTCAGGTCCTGGCCTACAACGCCGCCTGGGCCGAGGAGAACGGCGCCGTCACGGCCCTGCCGCGCGGCAAGTCGGCCCAGGCCCTCTACATGGCCTTCGCCCAGGCCCGCGAAGGTCATCAGGGCCGCGCCATCGTCCAGATCGGCGCCCGCGAGATCGAGGTCCTGATCGGTCAGGCGGGGCAGGGGCGTTTCCTGGTCCGCGCCGCGCCCGACGCCGTCCTGCCGGTGCCGCAGGCCGCCCCTGTCGCCGCCCCCGCCAAGGTCAGCGGCGAGGCCCGCGCCATGGCCGCCGGCGCCCCCTTCGGCTCCACCGTCATCGCCGGCGACGACCTGTTCGCGGGCAAGGCCGAGGATTCCAACGCCGCCCTGGCCGTCCTGACCGGCCCCGCCGCCTCAGGCGACGCCGCCTTCGGCCACCTGTTCGACCTGGCCGGCGTGACCGAGGCCAGGATCAAGCTGGCCGCCGGGTCTTCGGGTCCGATCGAGCTGGTGGCGCGCGCCTATCCCGACCGCCATCTGCACCTCTATGTCGCGCCCGAGGGCGACAAGCGCCGCGTCTGGCTGTTCGACGTCTCGTCGCAGAAGTCGATGGAGTTGCAGCTGTCGCAGGCCCAGAAGATGCAGGCCGTGGGCCAGCTGGCCGGCGGCGTGGCCCACGACTTCAACAACCTGCTGACCGCCATCCAGATGCAGCTGTCCGAGCTGCTGGAGCGCCACCCGGTCGGCGACCCCTCCTATGACGGCCTGAACCAGATCCGCCAGACCGGCATCCGCGCCGCCGATCTTGTGAGGAAGCTGCTGGCCTTCTCGCGCAAGTCCACGGTGCGGCGCGAGCGGCTGGACCTGGGCGAACTGGTCGGCGAGTTCGCGGTCCTGCTGCGCCGCTTGCTGCGCGAGGACGTGCGGCTGGAAACCGACTACGGCCGCGACATGCCCCTGGTCCTGGCCGACAAGAGCCAGCTGGAAACCGCCGTCATGAACCTGGCCGTCAACGCCCGCGACGCCATGCGCGGCGTGGTCGAGCCGGGCGCGGGCGTGGTGACGATCAAGACCCGCCGCCTGACCGAGGCCCAGGCCCGCGACCTGGGCTGGCGCGAGGCCTCGGGCGAAACCGCCCTGATCGAGGTGTCCGACACCGGCCCCGGCGTGCCGCCCGAGTTGCTGGACAAGATCTTCGAGCCCTTCTTCACCACCAAGGCGGTCAACGAAGGTACCGGCATGGGCCTGGCCACCGTCTATGGCATCGTCCAGCAGGCGGGCGGCCATATCAGTGTGACCAACCTTGATGGAGCCGGCGCCGCCTTCCGCATCTTCCTGCCCGCCGCCTCGGCCGAGGAACTGATCGCGGCCCCGGTGGTCGAAAAGGCGGTCAAGGCCGCCCCGCGCGACCTGTCCGGCGCCGGCCGCATCCTGTTCGTCGAGGACGAGGCCGCCGTGCGCGGCATCGCCGCCCGCCTGCTGCGTCAGCGGGGCTATGAGGTGATCGAGGCCTGCGACGGCGAGGAGGCCCTGATCCTGGCCGAGGAATGGGCCGGTCAGATCGACATGATGATCTCCGACGTCATCATGCCGGGGCTGGACGGTCCGTCCCTGCTTCGGAAAGCGCGGCCCTTCCTCGGCGACGCCCCGGTCATGTTCATCTCGGGCTATGCCGAGAGCGACTTCTCCGACCTGCTGCAAGACGAGACGGGCGTCTCCTTCCTGCCCAAGCCCCTGGACATCAAGACCCTGGCCGAGCGCGTGAAACAGGAACTCCACGCGAGCTGATCCTCTTCTTTCCTCCCCATTTCATGGGGAGGGGGACCGCGCAGCGGTGGAGGGGGCGGCGCGGAGGCTTGCCGATCTGAGCATCCCTCGGACAAGGCGGCTCCGCCCCCTCCGTCACGTCGCTTCGCGCCGCGCCACCTCTCCATGAAATGGGGAGGAAGGGGGCAGGCCGCTGGACATCAAGTTCTTGGCCGTGAAGCAGGACCTCCACACGGGCTGCTGACGCCACGCCGTCATCCCGGGGCTGCGCAGCAGAACCCGGGACCCAGGCAGTGGATTTCAAGCATCGCCCGCACCCGGTTTCAACGCCTGGGTCCCGGCTCTTCGCTTCGCTGCGGCCGGGATGACGGCAGGGGGGCTTGGGCGCGCGAGTCTGCTTTCAGGTCGGATGCCAATTTCGCAAATCGACCGAGGCTGTGTGAAAACGCCTCCAGCTCGAGCGAATTAGGTTAGCCTTCTG
>NZ_QLLC01000064.1:2500-5614 GCF_003350205.1 Brevundimonas bullata
CTTTGATCCGGCTATTTCCGAATGGGGAAACCCACCTTTACAGTCTTCCAACTTTGCCTTCCCTCGGGAGGGTAAGGATTGGCAGGTTGTTTAAAGGTATAATGAGCTGAATACATAGGCTTCATTAAGCGAACCCGGTGAACTGAAACATCTCAGTAACCGGAGGAAAGGACATCAACCGAGACTCCCGTAGTAGTGGCGAGCGAACCGGGACCAGGCCAGTGCTCTTGTGACATAAAGGCGAACAAGCTGGAAAGCTTGGCCATAGCGGGTGACAGCCCCGTAGCCGTCAAACAGCAAGAGACTCGAGTAGGGCGGGACACGTGAAATCCTGTCTGAACATGGGGGGACCACCCTCCAAGCCTAAGTACTCCTCTACGACCGATAGTGAACAAGTACCGTGAGGGAAAGGTGAAAAGCACCCCGACAAGGGGAGTGAAACAGATCCTGAAATCGGAAGCCTACAAGCAGTCGGAGCCCCCAAGCGGGGTGACGGCGTACCTTTTGTATAATGGGTCAGCGACTTCATGTGTCGAGCAAGCTTAAGCCGTTAGGTGTAGGCGTAGCGAAAGCGAGTCTGAATAGGGCGCTAAGTTCGACGTATGACGACCCGAAACTAGGTGATCTATCCATGAGCAGGTTGAAGGTTAGGTAACACTAACTGGAGGACCGAACCCGTGAATGTTGAAAAATTCTGGGATGACTTGTGGATAGGGGTGAAAGGCCAATCAAACCTAGACATAGCTGGTTCTCCGCGAAATCTATTTAGGTAGAGCGTCCGACGAATTCCTTGGGGGGTAGAGCACTGGATGGTTGCGGGCTGCGCGAGCGGTACCAATACTAACCAAACTCCGAATACCCAAGAGAACTATCGGGCAGACACACGGCGGGTGCTAACGTCCGTCGTGAAAAGGGAAACAACCCTAACCATCATCTAAGGTCCCCAAGTCATGGCTAAGTGGGAAACGATGTGGGATTGCTTTGACAATCAGGAGGTTGGCTTAGAAGCAGCCATCCTTTAAAGAAAGCGTAACAGCTCACTGATCAAGCGATCCTGCGCGGAAAATGTAACGGGGCTAAAGCCATGCACCGAAGATATGGGTTTGCAGTTTACTGCAAGCGGTAGCGGAGCGTTCCGTAAGCCTGTGAAGGTCAACCGTGAGGTTGGCTGGAGGTATCGGAAGTGAGAATGCTGACATGAGTAACGATAAACAGTGTGAGAAACACTGTCGCCGAAAGACCAAGGGTTCCTGCGTAAAGCTAATCTGCGCAGGGTTAGTCGGCCCCTAAGGCGAGGCTGAAAAGCGTAGTCGATGGGAAGCAGGTAAATATTCCTGCACCAGCTGGAAGTGACGGATGGCATAACTTGTAAGGGCTTATTGGATTGTCCTTGCAGGGGCGTTGTCCCTGGAAATAACTCCAGCAGAGACCGTACCCGAAACCGACACAGGTGGTCAGGTAGAGCATACCAAGGCGCTTGAGAGAACTGTGCTGAAGGAACTCGGCAAATTGCACGCGTAACTTCGGAATAAGCGTGACTCACCCCAGGCAACTGGGAATGAGTGGCACAAGCCAGGGGGTAGCGACTGTTTAGCAAAAACACAGGGCTCTGCGAAGCAGCAATGCGACGTATAGGGTCTGACGCCTGCCCGGTGCCTGAAGGTTAAAGGGAGGAGTGAAAGCTCCGAACTGAAGCCCAGGTAAACGGCGGCCGTAACTATAACGGTCCTAAGGTAGCGAAATTCCTTGTCGGGTAAGTTCCGACCTGCACGAATGGCGTAACGACTTCCCCACTGTCTCCAGCACAGGCTCAGTGAAATTGAATTCCCCGTGAAGATGCGGGGTTCCCGCGGTCAGACGGAAAGACCCTATGAACCTTTACTATAGCTTCGCCTTGGCGTTAGCGACCGTATGTGTAGGATAGGTGGGAGGCTATGAAACCGGGGCGCCAGCTCTGGTGGAGCCATCCTTGAAATACCACCCTTACTGTCGTTGACGTCTAACCGAGATCCGTTATCCGGATCCGGGACATGGCGTGGTGGGTAGTTTGACTGGGGCGGTCGCCTCCTAAAGTGTAACGGAGGCGCGCGATGGTGGGCTCAGACCGGTCGGAAATCGGTCGTCGAGTGCAATGGCATAAGCCCGCCTGACTGCGAGACTGACAAGTCGAGCAGAGACGAAAGTCGGCCATAGTGATCCGGTGGTCCCGAGTGGAAGGGCCATCGCTCAACGGATAAAAGGTACTCTAGGGATAACAGGCTGATTTTGCCCAAGAGTCCATATCGACGGCAAAGTTTGGCACCTCGATGTCGGCTCATCACATCCTGGGGCTGGAGCAGGTCCCAAGGGTATGGCTGTTCGCCATTTAAAGTGGTACGTGAGCTGGGTTCAGAACGTCGTGAGACAGTTTGGTCCCTATCTGCCGTGGGTGTTCGAAGCTTGAGAGGATCTGTCCCTAGTACGAGAGGACCGGGATGGACATACCTCTGGTGGACCTGTCGTGGCGCCAGCCGCGCAGCAGGGTAGCTAAGTATGGAATAGATAACCGCTGAAAGCATCTAAGCGGGAAACTAACCTCAAAACAAGGCTTCGCTGAGGATCGTGGAAGACTACCACGTTGATAGGCCAGGTGTGGAAGTGCGGCGACGCATGAAGCTTACTGGTACTAATAATCCGATCGGCTTGATCGTTTCTCAGCAAAACTCATTCGGTTTTACTTGCCGATATACAAAACGCGACGATGTCTTCTCATTATATTCGGGCTAACGTGCATTCGCACTTCTTGAGCCCGGATGCTTTTTTATGTGTTCGGTTGACCCCGTGGCTATGTCGGAGGTTCCACACCCGATCCCATTCCGAACTCGGTCGTTAAGCCCTCCAGAGCCAATGGTACTTCGTCTCAAGGCGCGGGAGAGTAGGTCGCCGCGGGGTCTACCGAACACATAAATCAGTCTTCTCATTATTCTTGTCCTAACGCGCATTCGCGCTGCTTGAGGACGAAGATCGAACCTTATTCTTCCTTCGCACACCACCTTGCCGCGGGATGGAGCAGCCCGGTAGCTCGTCAGGCTCATAACCTGAAGGTCGCAGGTTCAAATCCTGCTCCCGCACCCA
>NZ_QLLC01000065.1 GCF_003350205.1 Brevundimonas bullata
CCACCGCATAGCCTGTCCTCGGGCTCGCCGAAGGCGAGACCCGGGGGCGGTCCCCCTCCCCATGGAATGGGAGGAAAGAAAGATCATGGAGATTTCAATGGATTGGCGACGACCGTTTGGTCGGCGGCGCGTGTCTGCGCCTGAAACCAAGGATAGCCGGGCGGGGCCGTTGATCGCCCTGACGGGGGCGGGGCGGGCGCGGTGGACGCCGCGGGATTACGCCCATCTGGCGGACGAGGGGTTCGCCAAGAACGCCGTGGCCTATCGCTGCGTGCGGATGATCGCGGAGGCGGCGGCCTCGACGCCCTTGATGGTCATGGCCGGGGGCGTGCGGACGGCGGAGCATCCCTTGGCGCGGCTGCTGGCCAAGCCCAATCCCGAGCAGTCGGGCGGGGAGTTGATGGAGGCGGTTTACGGCGCGCTGCAGACGGCGGGGAACGCCTATGTCGAGGCGTCGGGGGACGCCGATGGCGATGGGGCGCCGGATGAGCTGTGGGCGCTGCGGCCGGACCGGGTTAAGGTGGTGCCGGGCCGCGCGGGCTGGCCGGAGGCCTATGAGTATGCGGTCGGCGGGCAGGCGGTGCGGATCGGACGGCACGGCGACGGCTGGTCGCCGGTCATGCATCTGAAGCTGTTTCATCCGACGGACGATCACTACGGGTTTTCACCGCTGGAGGCGGCGGCCTTCGCCATCGACGTGCACAATGCGTCAGGGGCCTGGAACAAGGCGCTGCTGGACAATGCGGCGCGGCCGTCGGGGGCGCTGGTCTATGGGGCGCGGGACGGCGAGCGGCTGACCGCCGAGCAGTTCGAGGCGCTGAAGGCGGAACTGGGCGAGGCCCATGCGGGGGCAAGGAACGCCGGGCGGCCTCTGTTGCTGGAAGGCGGGCTGGACTGGAAGCCGATGAGCCTGACGCCGCACGACATGGACTTCATCGCCGGCAAGCACGCGGCGGCGCGCGAGATCGCCCTGGCGTTCGGCGTGCCGCCGCAGCTGCTGGGGATCCCGGGGGACGCGACCTACGCCAACTATCGCGAGGCCAACGCCGCCTTCTGGCGCGGGACGGTGATCCCGTTGGTGCGCAAGGCGGCGGGGGCGATGACGGGCTGGCTGGGCGGGCGGTTTGCGGACTGCCGGATCGAGGCTGATCTGGACGCGGTGCCGGCCTTGCAGGTCGAGCGGGATGCGCTGTGGGCAAGGCTGAATGCGGCGGCGTTCCTGACGGATGAGGAGCGGTGAAGGATGGCGGGGGTGGGGGATTAGGCGCGACGCCTCTCCCTCCCCTTCATGGGGAGGGTGGCTGAGCCTGAAAGGCGAAGACGGGTGGGGGCGTTTTGGCTGACCAAGCGCCGTGTTCCGTGTGGCCTGGCCCTCCCCACCCGGTCGCTACGCGACCACCCTCCCCATGAAGGGGAGGGAGAAAGGTGAAGATGACTGAGTTGAAGAAGATGCCCGTGGCCCTGATCGCGGCGCTGTTGGTGCAGACCATCGGCGGGCTGGTCTGGGCCGGCGGGGCGGCGGCGCGGATTGCGACGCTGGAGCAGAGGGTGGGCGAGCAGAGGCTGGTGGCCGAACGGCTTGCGCGGGTGGAAGCCCAGGGCGAGGCGGTGCGGGCGACGGTGGACCGGATCGAACGTCGGCTGGAGGGGAAGTGATGCAGCGTGATTTTCTCCCTCCCCTTCATGGGGAGGGTGGTCGGCGCGAAGCGGCGACCGGGTGGGGCGGGCTGGAAGTGAAGGGCGCGGCGCCTGGCTCGCCACAGCGCCCCCACCCGACCTCGCCTGACGGCTCGGCCACCCTCCCCATGAAGGGGAGGGAGAAGGGCGTGGTCTGGATTGAAGGCTATGCCTCGCTGTGGGGTGCAGCGGACCTGAACGGGGACGTGGTGGCGCGCGGCGCCTTTGCCGACAGCCTGGCGAAGACCGGCGCGGCGGGGGTGCGGATGCTGCATCAGCACGAGAGCCGGGCGGTGGTCGGGGTCTGGGACGAGATGGGCGAGGACGAGCGGGGTCTGCGGGTGCGCGGGCGCGTCTGCGACTGGTCGGCCGAGGCGCGTTACGCCCAGGCGCTGACGCGGGCGGGGGCGCTGGACGGGCTGTCCATCGGTTTTCGCGCGGCGAAGGCGCGGCGGGACGGGCGCTTAAGGGTGCTGAGCGCGGTGGAGCTGTGGGAGGTGTCGCTGGTGACCTTTCCGATGCTGCCGGGGGCGCGGTTCAGGTCGGTCGTGAGCGGAAGCGGCGCAGCAGGATGAAGAGGACGGCCAGGGTCGGGAGCAGGATGGCGAAGCCGGCGGCGTAGCCGATCAGGACGGGGTGATCCGATCCGGCGGCGACGGCGCCGCGCTGGAAGGCCGCCTTCACGAGCGAGGCGGGGACGCTGAGGCAGAAGACGACGACGAAGACGCCGCCGGCGAGCCGCCAGCGGGGCGTCTTGACGGGTTTCTGATGCGAGAACACGCCGGGTGGAAACAGGGCGAGGAAGAGGGCCAGCGCGAGGGGCTGCCACAGGCTGGGCCAGAGGTCGGCGAGGGTGAAGATCGGGGCGGGCATGGGTTAGTCGGCGGTGCTCTGGATATCGGTGGCGGTCGTCTGCAGGTTTTTAAGGGCGGTAGAGCATTCTTCTCTGGTCAGGGTCTCTGCTTCCGGCGACTCTTGGCCACGCTCGTAGGCCTCTTCAAGCAGGCCCAGAACCATCAGCGTGGCAACGTCGGCGTCTTTTGGAGCGGCGAGCTGGGCACGGAATTGTTGAGCAACTTCGGGCGGAAAGAACTGTTCGCACGAACCGAACGTCTCGAACGTCTGCATCAGCAGGGGCACGACCTGCTCGACCTGGGCTGGCGTGAGATCGTCGGTTGGCGCTGGCGTCTGCGACTGGATGAGAAGCGCGCCCGATAGCGCGATTGACAGGCCGAGCATGGCTTGAGGTCCCCTAGAGATTTTGCTGAGCCGTAGCACGGTTCGGTGAGGAGGCAATCGCCTCGCAGTGAGGTTTCGGGCTGTCAGGCCCGGATGACGGCGCACCGGAGGACGGGCGCAAACACCGGAGAGAGCATGAAAGAGACCAAGACCGCCTCGGCATCGCCCGAGGCGCGCGCCGCCCTGCATGAGATGATGGCGGCGTTCGAGGCGTTCAAAGGGGCGAACGACGCCCGTCTGGACGAGATCGAGAAGAAGGCGTCGGCCGATGCGCTGCTGGAGGAGAAGGTGGCGCGCATCGATCAGGCGGTGGCGGGGGCTCAGGCGCGTCTCGACCGTGCGCTGAGCGAGAGCCGTCGTCCGATGTTGGGTGCTGAGGCGCCGGTCGTGGCGGCGGCGCCGGAGGCCAAGGCGGCGTGGGACGGCTATATGAAGTCGGGTCAGTCCTATGGTCTGGAGCTGAAGGCGGGGCTGTCGTCGGCGTCGAACTCGGCGGGCTATGTCGTGCCGCCGGAGACGGAGCGGGCCATCGAGCGGCGCCTGATGGCGGGGTCGCCGATGCGCGAGATCGCCACGGTGCGCACGGTCGGTTCGGGCGTGTTCCGCAAGCCGGTGTCGACGGCGGGCGTGACGGCGGGCTGGGTGGCCGAGACGGCGGCGCGACCCGAGACGGACCCGGCGACGCTGGCCTTGCTCGAGTTCTCGTCGGCTGATCTCTACGCCTGTCCGGCGGCGACGCAGTCCTTGCTCGACGACGCCCTGATCGACCTGGACGAATGGCTGGCGGCCGAGGTCGAGGACGCCTTTGCGGCGCAGGAGACGGCGGCCTTTGTCAGCGGCGACGGGGTCAACAAGCCAAAGGGCTTCCTGGCCTATGCGACGGCGAGCGAAGGCACGCAGACCTGGGGCCAGATCGGCACCGTGGCCTCGGGGGCGGCGGGCGCCTTCGCCTCGACCAGTCCCGCGGACAAGCTGATCGACCTGATCTATGCGCCCAAGGCCCAGTATCGGCCGAACGGGCGCTTTGTCATGAACCGACGCACGGTCTCGGCGGTGCGCAAGTTCAAGGACGCGGACGGGAACTATGTCTGGTCGCCGGCGACGCGGCCGGGCGAGGCGGCGTCGTTGCTGGGCTATCCGGTCACCGAGATCGAGACCATGCCGGATGTGGCGGCCAACAGTCTATCGATCGCGTTCGGCGACTTCTCGCGCGGTTATCTGATCGTGGACCGCGCGGGGGTGCGGGTGCTGCGCGATCCCTATTCGGCCAAGCCCTATGTGCTGTTCTACACGACCAAGCGCGTGGGCGGCGGGGTGCAGAACTTTGATGCGATCAAGCTGATGAAGTTCGCGGCCTCGTAAGGGGCTGATGACTTTCCTCCCTGTTCGCGGAGCGAATGGGGAGGTGGCGCGTCGCGATAGCGACGTGACGGAGGGGGCGACTCGAGGGCTGACGTTTGCGTCGCCCCCTCCACCACTACGTGGTCCCCCTCCCCATGGAATGGGGAGGAAAGTGGCGCGTCCGAACATTGGAGATTTTAGCATGAGCGCACCCGTGACCCTCACGGAGGCGAAGCTGTTTCTGCGCGTCGAGCATGAGGCGGAGGACGGGCTGATCCAGACCCTGATCGATGCGGCGAGGGCGCGGGTCGAGGGGGAGGTGGGGCTGAGCCTGACCTCGACCTCGGCGGCGCCGTTGCGGCTGGCGGTGATGATGCTGGTGCTGCGCGCCTATGAGCGCGGCGAGGGCGAGATGAGCACGGCGCCGGTCGAGGGGTGGATCGCGCCCTATCGCGTGGTGCGGCTGTGAGCGCGGGCGGCATGAAGGTGATCGCGAGCCTGGTGCGGGCGGTGGAGGCGGAGACGCCCTATGGCGGGCGGGTCGTTAGCTATGAGCCGGTCGGGTCGCTGTGGCTGAGCCTCGGGGCGCGGCGTCGGCGCGAGCGGACGGAAGCGGGGGTGACGCGCGGGGTGGAGACGTTGAGCGCGACCGTGCGGGCCGATCCGCGGCTGGCCGAGGGGCTGGTGGTGCGCTTCGGCGGGGCCGACTGGGCGGTTGCGGGGATCGAGGCCGATCCCCAGGCGGCGGGGCGTGTGCGGCTGAACCTGGAGCGGGCGCGATGAGGGATCATGAGGGGGCGCTGGTGAAGGCGCTGATCGCGCATCTGAAGGGCGACGCGGCCTTGCAGGCGCTGCTGGGTGATCCGGCAAGGGTTTGGGACCAGCCGCCGGAGGAGCCCGCGTTTCCGCATCTGCTGATCGGCAAGGGCGAGAGCCGGGGGCTGAACGCCGACGGGGGCGGGGTCGAGCATCGGTTGACGCTGACCTGCGCCAGTCGCTTCGCCGGGATGGAAGAGGCGCGGGCGGTGGCGGCGGCGGTGCGGGCGCGGGTCGCGGATGCGCCGCTGGAAGCCGACGGGGTGAGGGCGGTCAGCCTGGGCGTGACCTTTACCGACGTGTTTCGCAGCGGGGATCTGAAACGAGCTTGGGCGGTGATGCGGCTGCGGGCCGTGACGGAAGAGGTTTGAGGCTGAATTGATCCTCCCCTGCGCAGCGGGGGAGGGGGACCATGCGCAGCATGGTGGAGGGGGC
>NZ_QLLC01000066.1 GCF_003350205.1 Brevundimonas bullata
CCTCCACGCCGCGCGCCCTCCCCTCCCGCTTGACCTCCCCCCGAAACGGGCTAGGGTCGCGGCGTTCTCCGGGGGGTCGCGATCGAGCGGCTGAGATTGGCGTAGCCGCCTGACCCGTCGAACCTGATCCGGGTCATGCCGGCGAAGGGACGAGTTCACCGCCTCCACGCCGGGAAACCGGCTTCCGGGGCGCTCATACCACGCCGGCGGTCCCTCTTTGTCGAAGAGGCCGCCACAATGAATATCCAAGTCACGCCGCAAGCCGAGACTCCCGCCGAACCCAACGTCGAGCTCCCGCTGGCCGAAGCCCGCAAGGCCGTCGAGGCCGAGACCGGCCGCATCCCCACCGGCCCCCGCGCCGGCGGCGTGAAGGTCTATGTGGCGGGCGAGCTCTACCCCGACATCCGCGTCCCCTTCCGCGAGGTCGCCGTCCACCCCAGCGCCAACGAGCCGCCGGTGACGATGTATGACTCTTCCGGCCCCTACACCGACCCGACCGTCACCATCGACATCAAGCGCGGCCTGCCCCGCGTCAAATCCAGCTGGCAGCTGGATCGCGGCGACATCGCCCCCGTCGCCAATCCGCGCGAGGTCAAACCCGAAGACAACGGCCACGCCAGCGGCAAGAACCTCGCCCCCCGCTTCGACACCTCGCACCATCAGGTCTTCAAGGGCGTCGAAGGCCGCCCGGTCACCCAGTACGAATACGCCAAGGCCGGCATCATCACGCCCGAGATGGAATACGTCGCCATCCGCGAGAACCTTCGTCGGAAGGCAGTGGCGAGTGGCGAGTGGCGCGTGGCGAGCGATGACGCCTCCACCATCACCCTCCACGACGGATCAACCATTTCGGCGATGTCGCCCGACTCTTCGCCACTCGCCACTCACCACTCGTCACTCAGGGACGGCGAGAGCTTCGGCGCCAGCATTCCCGACTACGTCACTCCAGAATTCGTCAGAGACGAGATCGCCCGCGGCCGCGCCATCATCCCGCACAACATCAACCACCCCGAAGTCGAGCCGATGATCATCGGCCGCAACTTCCTGGTGAAGATCAACGCCAACATCGGCAACTCGGCGGTCCTCTCCAGCGTCGATGACGAGGTGGACAAGCTGGTCTGGGCCACCCGCTGGGGCGCCGACAACGTCATGGACCTGTCGACCGGCCGCAACATCCACAACATCCGCGACTGGATCATCCGCAACAGTTCGGTCCCCATCGGCACCGTGCCCATCTATCAGGCGCTGGAGAAGGTGAACGGCGTCGCCGAGGACCTGACGTGGGAGGTGTTCCGCGACACCCTGATCGAACAGGCGGAACAGGGCGTGGACTACTTCACCATCCACGCGGGCGTGCGCCTGCCCTTCGTGCCGATGACGGCCAAGCGCGTCACGGGCATCGTCTCGCGCGGCGGCTCCATCATGGCCAAGTGGTGCCTGGCCCACCACAAGGAGAGCTTCCTCTACGAGCACTTCGAGGACATCTGCGACATCATGCGGGCCTACGACGTCTCCTTCTCCCTGGGCGACGGCCTGCGCCCCGGCTCCATCGCCGACGCCAATGACGAGGCCCAGTTCGCGGAGCTGCGCACCCTCGGCGAACTGACCAAGATCGCCTGGGCCAAGGGCTGCCAGGTCATGATCGAAGGCCCCGGCCACGTGCCGATGCACAAGATCAAGGCCAACATGGATGAGCAGCTCAAGCACTGCCACGAGGCGCCCTTCTATACGCTTGGCCCCCTGACCACCGACATCGCCCCCGGCTATGACCACATCACGTCGGCCATCGGCGCGGCCATGATCGGCTGGTTCGGCACGGCCATGCTCTGCTACGTCACGCCCAAGGAGCACCTGGGCCTGCCCGACCGTCAGGACGTCAAGGACGGCGTCATCACCTACAAGATCGCCGCCCACGCCGCCGACCTGGCCAAGGGGCACCCCGCCGCCCGCATGCACGACGACGCCCTGTCGCGCGCCCGCTTCGAGTTCCGCTGGGAGGACCAGTTCAACCTCGGCCTCGACCCCGAAACCGCCCGCAAATACCACGACGAGACCCTGCCGAAGGAAGCGCACAAGACCGCCCACTTCTGCTCCATGTGCGGCCCCAAGTTCTGCAGCATGAAGATCAGCCAGGACATCCGCCGCGACGCCCTGGCCCAGAACGACGCGGGCGCCAGCCTCGCCGCTCAGGAAGCCGAAGCCGGCATGGCCGAAATGAGCGCCAAGTTCCGGGCGGGTGGAGCGGCGATTGAGGTGAAGGTGTAGCCGCCCGGCCCACGCCTGCGCGGGCAGGGTTCAGGACTATGGACGCGAGGCGGCTTCGGTTAGCCTCGCGTCCGACCCCTGCGCGGAGTGATCATGAAATCCCGCATCGACCCCGACACCATCGCCAAGGCGATGAAGGCCGCAGCCGTCGTCGCCAAGACCGGCACGCGCGAGGAACGGTCGGGGAAGTTCATCGCGCCGAAGCCACCACCTTGCTCAGCGGTCGAACAATCGACTCAACGCAGCGTTAACCATCTTTAAGCGAAACTCTTGACGGAAGCGTCCGATTCTGACGTTCTGTAGGAACAAGTTCCTACTCCAGCCCTTGGAGAGGAAGATGGCAGAGACCAGCATTGAATGGACCGACGCGACCTGGAATCCAGTCGCCGGTTGCCTGATCATCACTCCGGGCTGCACCAATTGCTACGCTATGCGCATGGCCGCCCGGCTAGAAGCGATGGGCGTACCCAAATATGCCGGTCTCACTAGAAAGAGCGGCAATCGCTACATCTGGACGGGCAAGGTTCGCCTAGACGAAGCATCGCTTGAAACTCCGCTGAAATGGCGGAAGCCACGCAAGATATTCGTTAACTCGATGTCGGACCTGTTTCACGACGACGTTCCAGCTGAATTCATCGCGCGGGTATGGGACGTCATGCAGAGGACGCCTCAACACACCTATCAAATCCTGACCAAGCGTCCGGAGCGGATGAGAGAAGTAATTACGTCTCTGGACTTACCCGCGTTGGAGCATGTTTGGCTCGGTACCAGCGTAGAGAATGCGGCCGTTCTGTCTCGCCTCGATGATCTACGATCTACACCCGCCATCATTCGGTTCGTTTCATTCGAACCCTTGATCGGATCAGTGGCTACGGCCGATCTTCGAGGTATCCACTGGGCAATCGTGGGCGGCGAGTCTGGTCCAAGGTCTAGACCAATGGATGAAAAGTGGGTCGACGAAATTCGACTGAACTGCCTGGCAACTGGTACGGCATTCTTCTTCAAGCAATGGGGCGGCAAGAATAAGAAGGCGACAGGTCGCACCTACTTGAACCGCACTTGGGATGAACTACCTCGCGTTCAGTAAGTGATCTACGATTGGCTTGGCCGCGTTCCACGCTTTCGGGCTGGGGTTTGCCATTAAAAAGAATAGAGAAAACATAGGCGCACCCTGATCATTATAAAGTCGTTTTGGTCCTCGAACTCGAGCGAAAATTGTTTTGAACCGCTCTTCCACATATTTTTCTAGAACGCTCAAATCATCCGTCCGTTTGGTTTCGACAATATCATCACCAAAAAGACTAGGTTGAGTTTTCGAGTTATACCAAGCCTGCTCCCATGCATCCGTTCCTAAAAAACGAGTGAGTGATGCTCGCTTATCGGCACAAATGTCAGACGGGTCCTTCGTTGCCTGCCGATACAGACCCGACAGGGAAACAAGATACCAAATATCCATAGCTTGGGTGCGCGCTAGGGCCTCCAGCGTCGCCCAATCAACCTGAAGCCCATAAGGATCAAGAAAGACCACGGCCCGTGTCTTTTGCCATCCACGCCAGCCGTCGGCCATTTTCAGAAGGTCGTTGGCGTCCCCCTTGTGAACGGTGATGCCTCGGTCAGGATACTTTTCTCTGAGGGCCTCCAGAGCGGCTACGTGCTTCGGCTTTCGCTCCATGAACACAAGTCTGTCGAAGCGGGGCTCAATGTCGATTGCGATTTGAGCCGATCCCTTCCGCCTCTCTACCGTCTCAGGGATGTACCCGGCGAGAGTATCCTGAGCGGCAATCCGCTTAGTGACCTCCCCCGTTCCTGCAAAAGCGTCAACGTACCAAATGTCAAAGCCCTTACCCTGCATGAGAGTGGCGTAGGATTGCAGATACCCCTGCACCATCGAGAGCTTTAGACCTGTAGATAAACTACCGAACTGATGTTCCCCCAGATTTTGCATCAATCAATCATTCCACGTTGACGAGAGTGCATTGACGCTCACAACGCGAGTCCGCGCAAGGTATCGAACGAAGTTCACTAACATTCCTGTTTGCATATTGCGTCCGATCCTGACGTACCCGTCCGCCAACCTCCTTCCCGCAGGCAGGAGGAGGCGAGATGGACGACGCGCGGGAGGCATACTGGCACGAGGGCGAGCCCCGGATCGTCGCCTCGGGGCGGTGGCAGCAGGATGAGTTCGGCGACACCACCTACATCCCCGACCATGTCCGGCCCTCGACAGCCGCCGGGGCGGACGACCCGCCGGTCGGCGGCGACCTCATGGACGCCCCCGCAGACGACCCCGCCAGCGACGGCTATCGCGTCCGCTCGGCGCGGACCTGGGCGGCGGCGCGGCGCGACTATCTGGCCGGAGACGCGGCCGAGGCCGTCTGCGCCCGCTATGACCTGAAGCTGGGAACCCTGCGCGCCCGCGCCGCGCGCGAGGGCTGGCGCCGCAGCGACGTCGAGGACGTCTGGCCCGATCCGCAGGACGAGGCTCCCGAAGCCGCCCCGCCCGACCTGACCCAGATGGCGGCCCAGGCCCTGATGCGGCTTAACCGCGCCCTGCAACGCGGCCGCGCCGCCGAGGCCGCCTCCTGGCTGCGCACCTGGCGGGCGTTGACAGACCCCGCCCTGCTCGGCGCCGCTGCACCGGAACCCCAACCCGATCCCGCCGCTGCGCTGGAAGCCGACCTGAAAGCCGTCGCCAAGGTCGCCCGCGACGCCGCCCGCCTCTCCCCCGACGACCACGCCGGTCGCCGCGCCATCGAAGCCCGCCTGACCGCCCTCAAGGCGCGGCTGGACTCCGAGGGGCTGATTTCAGACGATTCAGACGAATTGGACTCTGTTTTTTCGGAGGAGGCGGACCCGCCCTGACCGATCCTCCCTTCTCCCCTTGCGGGAGAAGGTGGCCCGTAAGGGCCGGATGAGGGGTCTCGCGACAGAAGAAACAGCCAGGACGTCAGGCCTCAGCAAGACCCCTCATCCGACCTCGCTTCGCTCGCCCACCTTCTCCCCTTGCGGAACCGTTGCATTATTCGCGGATCGTGATTCCCTGTCTCT
>NZ_QLLC01000067.1 GCF_003350205.1 Brevundimonas bullata
ACCCATGGCCGCGTAACTAACCAAAATCAGCCTCCGGCAAACCCGGCGCGGTTCAGAGCCCGACAACGCAGCCAGTCCTTCAGTCGTCGAGCGCCGACTTCCAATCCTTCTTCAGGGCGGCGACTAAAGTCCACATGCTGAGGCGAAGAATGACGGATGCGGTCAACCACCTTTTTCACATCTTGCGACCGGCTCAAGTCACACACGAGCACCGCATCGCGCTCAGCGATAATCGCCAGATTTCGAACTCCGATCGCCGCCACCAGCATCCCATCTGCAGCGCGCGCAAGACACCCTTCAGAATCCTCGAAGATATGGCCGCCGATCTGCCCCTCGCCACTGGCGGCGATAGCGTCCCAGGCGCCTAGGTCAGACCAGCTGAAATCGACTTCAAGGACCGAGGCCAACCGCGTCTTCTCCATGACCGCGTAGTCGATGGACACCTTAGGCGCCTGTCGGAAGGCGTCGCCCAGTACAGAGACAGCCCCCCGGCTGGCTGTCGCAACGGCAGTGCGTGCGGCGCTTTCCACTGCTGGCGCATGCGCCCTGAGTTCAGAAAGAAGAACATCGGCAGATACTATGAAATTGCCGCTGTTCCAAAGAAAACCATCACGGATATATCGCCGCGCCATCGCCTGATCAGGCTTTTCCACGAAAGCAGCGATAGGCCCCAACCCCCGTCCAGTAGGCGCGATATAACCATAGGCCGGAGACGGCTCCGTAGGCTTTACACCCAAGGTGACAATACGCGAATTACGCGCCCCATCCGCCGCTGACATCACCGCAGACCTGAAACCCTTATGGTCAGGAATATGGTGATCCGACGCGAAAAAGGCGTTGATCCCTTCAGGATCGCGATCATGAGTCCAGACCGCAGCGGCCGCCATTGCAGCCGCCGAATCGCGCGCTTCTGGCTCAAGCAGCACTTGGGCGTCGATCTCAATCTGCTCCAGCTGCTCCATGATCCACGCCCTGTGATCGACACCGCCGACCACGACGAGGCAGCCCCCGTCCGCCACCAGAGGAGCCGCCCGCAGCACGGTCTCCTGAAACAGCGAACGGTTCCCCGCCAGGGCGATGAATTGTTTGGGACGCGACGGACGAGAAGCCGGCCAAAGCCGGGTTCCTGCACCGCCGCACATGATCACAGGATAGAGAGCCATGGTCCTTGGATAGCCGACTTCCCTCCGATTGAAAGGGTTGTTTTGGCTACAATCGCTGCGCGTTTCATAACCTTGCAATAGGTACTGTCGTGACTCGCACGGCCTTCGCCGCTATCGAGCGCCCATCATGAAAGAGACCGAACGGCAATCCGAAGAACGCAGCTGGGAAACGGCGAAGACGCTCGCCGAGGCCCTGCCCTATATCCAGGTCTATGATCGCGAGACCGTGGTCATCAAATACGGCGGCCACGCCATGGGCGAGAGCGCCGTGGCGAAACAGTTCGCCGCAGACGTGGTGCTGCTGAAACTGATGGGCGTGAACCCCGTGGTGGTCCACGGCGGCGGGCCGCAGATCAGCGCCATGCTGGACAAGGCGGGGGTCAAATCCGCCTTCGTCGACGGCCTGCGCGTGACGGACAAGGACACCATGTCGGTGGCCGAGATGGTCCTGTCCGGCGCCGTGAACAAAGAGATCGCCCACTGGATCACCGTCGCCGGCAAGGAGGCCGACGTGCGCGGCGTCGGCCTGTCGGGCAAGGACGCCGGCCTGCTGACGGTCGAGAAGACGATGCGCACCAAGCGCGATCCCGACAGCATGATCGAGCACGAGGTCGATCTGGGCTTCGTCGGCGAGCCGACCAAGGTCGATCCCAAGCTGATCAAGGGCCTGATCGCCTCGGAAACCGAGGACTGGGTTCCGGTCATCGCCCCCATCGGGGTGGCCGAGGACGGCATGACCTATAACGTCAACGCCGACACGGTGGCGGGCGCCATCGCCGGATCGCTGGGCGCCAAGCGGATGCTGTTGCTGACCGACGTGGCGGGCGTGAAGGGCGCGGACGGCGAGATCATCCGCCAGATGAACCTGGAAGAGGCGCAAGCCCTGATCGACACCGGCGTCGCCAACGGCGGCATGATTCCCAAGCTGGAGACGGCCATGGCCGCCGTCCGCGCGGGCGTCGAGGCTGTGGTCATCCTGGACGGGCGTCGCCCCCACGCCATGCTGGTCGAGCTGTTCACCGAGTTCGGGGCGGGCACGCTGGTGAAGGCGAAGTGACGGCAGAAACGACCACTCAGCCTCTGGCGGCGACCACCGAGATCGGCGCCGACCTGCGCCACGTCCGGTCCTGGGTGTTCGACCTCGACAACACCCTCTACCCGCCGGAAAGCCTGTTCCTGAAACAGGTCGAGCAGCGCATCAATCAGTATGTGGTGCGGACCTCGGGTCTAGAGTCAGCGGAAGCGCTCAGCGTCCAGCGCGGCTATCTGCATGACTATGGCACATCGTTGGCCGGGCTGATGATGCACTATGAGATCGACCCGCACGACTTCCTGGCCGAGGTCCACGACGTGCCTTTGGACGTGCTGACGCCCGATCCCGGCCTGCACGCGGCGCTGGAGCGGCTGAACGGCCCGCGCCTGATCTTCACCAACGGCTCGATCGGCCACGCCCGCCGGGTGATGGAGCGGCTGGAGCTGACGCCCTTCTTCGACGGGGTCTTCGCCCTGGAAGACGCCGACCTGATCCCCAAGCCCGACCCGCGCACCTTCGACAAGATGCTGGCCCGGTTCGGCGTCGATCCGACCACCGCCTGCTTCTTCGAGGACACGCCCAGGAACCTGGAGCCGGCTCACGTCCTGGGCATGACCACGGTTCTGGTCGGCCCCAAGGCCTTCACGGCCGAGGGCGCGCACATCCAACACCGGGCCGCCACCGTCGGCCCCTTCCTGACCACCGCCATGCTGGACGGAGATCCGCAATGACCGACCTGACCCATCTGGAATCCGTCATCGAAGCCGCCTGGGAGGCCCGCGCCGAGGTCTCCGCCGCCACGCGCGGCGAGGTGCGCGACGCCGTCGACACCGCCCTGGCCCTGCTCGACGCCGGTCAGGCCCGCGTCGCCACGCGCGGCGAGGACGGCGTCTGGACCACGCACCAGTGGCTGAAAAAGGCCGTGCTGCTGTCCTTCCGCCTGAACGACAACGTCATCATGCGCGCCGGCCACGCCCCCACCCTGCCGCTGTCGGCTGATCATCCGGTCGCCGTCGGGCCCTTCTGGGACAAGGTGCCGAACAAGTTCGGCGACTGGAGCGCCGCCGACTATCAGGCCGCCGGCTTCCGCTCGGTGCCCGGCGCCATCGTCCGTCGCGGCGCGCACATCGCCAGGAACGTCGTGCTGATGCCCTCCTTCGTGAACATCGGCGCCTTCGTCGATGAAGGCTCGATGGTCGACGCCTGGGCCACGGTCGGTTCCTGCGCCCAGATCGGAAAGAACGTCCACCTGTCCGGCGGCGCCGGCATCGGCGGCGTGCTGGAGCCGCTGCAGGCCAACCCGACCATCATCGAGGACGGCTGCTTCATCGGCGCCCGCGCCGAAGTGGCCGAGGGCGTCATCGTGCGCGAAGGCGCGGTCCTGGCCATGGGCGTCTATCTGTCGGGCTCAACCAAGATCGTCGACCGCGCCACCGGCGAGATCTTCCGCGGCGAGGTCCCGGCCTGGTCGGTCGTGGTCCCCGGCGCCCTGCCCGACCCGAACGGCGGCCCGTCGCTGTACTGCGCCGTCATCGTCAAGCGCGTCGACGCCCAGACCCGCGCCAAGACCGGCGTGAATGAACTGCTGCGCGACTAGGGCTGCAAACGGCGATTTTGCTCCGGCCACGCTCGGAATCAGGGTCGTCAAGAACGCGGATTATGGCCTAATGGCGCCCTCGGTTTGAGGGGATGAAGCAGTGGCCTATCAGCGTCTGCGCGACATAGCGGTTTCGATCGGCGTGATTGGGCTTCTGGCCTTTCCCCTGGCCGGATGCGGCGGGGGCGGCGGCGGAGGGTCGTCAGCGGGCGGCGTAGTGACGCCGCCGCCTCCACCACCTCCTCCTCCTCCGCCCCCTCCGCCAC
>NZ_QLLC01000068.1 GCF_003350205.1 Brevundimonas bullata
TGCGACGGGCGGGCGGGGCCGGGGTGAATCACTTGACGCGTTCACCCATCCCGCGTACATCGCGCGCACTTTCGAGACGTGGGCGGTTCGCCGTCTGTTGAGATCGTCACAATTGAACGGACGGGCTGTGCCCGCCGGAACGCCCAAAGCGCGCGTTCCGGTTTTTTCGTTTGGCTGTTACGGCTCGCTCGGAAACAACACCCGGGCGGCGCTTCGGCGAGGTCCAAAAGAAGGCTCATGAGGCGCCCCGGCCGAAAGGCACACGCCTCCACATCGAAAAGAGACAAATCGTATGCCTACGATCAACCAGCTGATCCGCAAGCCGCGCAAGCCCAAGCCCACCCGTAACAAGGTCCCGGCTCTGGAAGGTTCGCCCCAGCGCCGCGGCGTTTGCACCCGCGTCTACACGACGACTCCGAAGAAGCCCAACTCGGCTCTGCGTAAGGTCGCCAAGGTCCGTCTGGCCAAGAACGGCCACGAAGCCGTTTGCTACATCCCCGGCGAAGGTCACAACCTGCAAGAGCACTCGGTTGTTCTGATCCGCGGCGGCCGCGTGAAGGACTTGCCCGGCGTGCGTTACCACATCCTGCGCGGCGTGCTCGATACGCAAGGCGTCAAGGACCGCAAGCAGCGTCGTTCGCACTACGGCACCAAGCGTCCGAAGTAAGCGAACCGTTTTCAGGCCTGCTGGTCTGGACCCTCAGAGATTTTCCCGGCGTCTGTCGGGCACTGCAAGGAATAACCTATGTCGCGTCGTCACCGCGCCCAGAAGCGTGAAGTTCTGCCGGATCCCAAGTTCGGCGATCTGATCGTCACCAAGTTCATGAACTACGTCATGTACGAAGGTAAGAAGGCCGTCGCCGAGAACATCGTCTATGGCGCCTTCGATATCCTGGCCGAAAAGAAGAAAGACCACACTGCGGTCGAGACCTTCCACACGGCTCTGGACAACGTCGCTCCGTCGGTCGAAGTCCGTTCGCGTCGCGTCGGCGGCGCCACCTACCAGGTGCCGGTCGAAGTCCGTCCCGAGCGCCGTCGCGCCCTGGCTATCCGTTGGCTGGTCAACGCTGCGCGCAAGCGCGGTGAAAACACCATGACGGAAAAGCTGGCGGCTGAGCTGCTGGACGCCTCGAACAACCGCGGCACCGCCGTCAAGAAGCGTGAAGACACCCACAAGATGGCCGAAGCCAACCGCGCCTTCAGCCACTACCGCTGGTAAGCGTCTTCAAAGCGCCATCAGGCGCGCTTATCTGAGACTATCAAGCGCGGGCGGTTTGAGCTAAATCGCCCGCGCTGTCTTATCCGATATCACCTTGGGCGCTCGTCGCGTCCGCGAAGCACCCCGAAGGCAACTCCAATGCCCCGCACACATAAAATCGAAGACTACCGCAACTTCGGCATCATGGCCCACATCGACGCGGGCAAGACGACGACGACCGAGCGGATCCTGTTCTACACCGGCAAGAACCACAAAATGGGCGAGACGCACGATGGCGCGTCCACCATGGACTGGATGGACCAGGAACAAGAGCGCGGCATCACCATCACCTCGGCCGCGACGACCGCCTTCTGGAAAGGCAAGCGCCTCAACATCATCGACACCCCCGGCCACGTGGACTTCACCATTGAAGTCGAGCGTTCGCTGCGCGTCCTCGACGGCGCCGTGACGGTTCTGGACGGCAACGCCGGCGTTGAGCCGCAAACCGAAACCGTCTGGCGTCAGGCCGACAAGTACCGCGTGCCGCGGATCGTCTTCGTCAACAAGATGGACAAGATCGGCGCCGATTTCGCCGCTTCGGTTCAGTCGATCCGCGACCGCCTGGGCGCCAAGGCTGTGCCGATCCAACTGCCGATCGGTTCGGAAAACCTGCTGAAGGGCGTGGTCGACCTGGTCGAGATGAAGGCCTACGTCTGGGAAACGGACACCGTCGGCGCCGACGCCGACATCCGCGAAATCCCGGCTGACATGGCTGAAGAGTGCGCGGCCGCCCGTCAGTACCTGATCGACAACGCTGTCGAGCTCGACGACGAAGCCATGGAAGCCTACCTGGGCGGCGAAGAGCCCTCGGTCGAAGTGCTGAAGAAGTGCATCCGTAAGGCTGTTCTGACCGGCGCCTTCTATCCGATCCTCGGCGGCTCGGCCTTCAAGAACAAGGGCGTTCAGCCGCTGCTCGACGCCGTCATCGACTACCTGCCGTCGCCGACCGACATCCCGGCCACCCCGGGCATCGACTTCAAGACGGAAGAGCCTGTCACCCGCAAGGCTTCGGACGACGAGCCCCTGTCGGTTCTGGCGTTCAAGATCATGGACGACCCCTTCGTCGGCTCGCTGACCTTCTGCCGCCTGTACTCGGGCAAGATGGAAACGGGCATGAGCCTGCTGAACTCGTCGCGCGACAAGCGTGAGCGCGTCGGCCGCATGCTGCAGATGCACTCGAACAACCGCGAGGACATCAAGGAAGCCTACGCCGGCGACATCGTCGCCCTGGCCGGCCTGAAGGAAACCCGCACGGGCGACACCCTGTGCGATCCCCTGAAGTCGCCCGTCATCCTTGAGAAGATGGAATTCCCGGCGCCCGTGATCGAGATCTCGGTCGAGCCCAAGACCAAGGCCGACCAAGAGAAGCTGGGCGTGGCTCTGGCCAAGCTGGCTTCGGAAGATCCGTCCTTCACCGTCTCGACCGACCACGAGTCGGGCCAGACGATCCTGAAGGGCATGGGCGAGCTGCACCTGGACATCAAGATCGACATCCTGCGCCGTACCTACAAGGTCGACGCCACGATCGGCGCGCCGCAGGTGGCCTACCGTGAATCGCTCGGCCGCAAGGTCGACATCGACTACACCCACAAGAAGCAGACCGGCGGTACGGGCCAGTTCGCCCGCGTCATGCTGACGTTCGAGCCGGGCGAACCGGGTTCGGGCTTCATCTTCGAAAACGCCATCGTCGGCGGCGCAGTGCCCAAGGAATACATCCCGGGCGTTGAAAAGGGTCTGAACTCCATCAAGGACAACGGCCTGCTGGCCGGCTTCCCGCTGATCGACTTCAAGGCGACCCTGACGGACGGCAAGTATCACGACGTCGACTCCAGCGTGCTGGCGTTCGAAATCGCGGCCCGCGCCGCCTTCCGCGAACTGAAGGAAAAGGGCGCTCCGAAGCTGCTCGAGCCGATCATGGCGGTCGAGGTCGTGACCCCCGAGGAATACCTCGGTTCGGTCATCGGCGACCTGAACGGCCGTCGCGGCATGATCCAGGGCCAGGACATGCGCGGCAACGCCATCGTCATCAACGCCTTCGTGCCGCTGGCGAACATGTTCGGCTACGTGAACACCCTGCGGGGCATGTCGCAAGGCCGCGCCCAGTTCACCATGCAGTACGATCACTACGAGCCGGTGCCGCAACACGTCGCCGACGAAGTGATCAAGAAGTACGCCTAACACTGTCGCTGTTCCGCCCTATATGGACGGACGCACTTGAAACCCGGGCGGTTTGCGCGCAGACCGCCCGCCTCATCCCCAAACCAATAGGACCCCCGGTTCGGGGACCCAGGAGCTAGAGAATGGCCAAGGAAAAGTTCGAACGTAACAAGCCGCACTGCAACATCGGCACGATCG
>NZ_QLLC01000069.1 GCF_003350205.1 Brevundimonas bullata
GTCGCCACCTTCCGCCCCGCCGTGGGTCCGCACGTTTTTACACAGCCTCGGTCGATTTCGGTCCTAGGCTTTGGCGCTGAAAGCGGACATCGACCACCAGGCCGGAAAGCGGCCGTCGTCGATGTCAGCGAGGGGTGCGAAGTGGGAAGTGGGCTCGGCGCTCCGAAGCCCCCTCCCCTTTCAGTCCTGCCTCAGCGCAGCACCTGATCCACGTCCGCCAGCACCACGTCGTGCATCTGGTTCAGATAGGCCTCGTAGTAGCCCTTGTGCGAGGCGCCCACGAGGGTCAGCATCTTCACGCCCGGCTTCACCCCCATGACGTCGCGCATGTTGGCGACCATGCGCAGGTTCCGCGTCTCATAGGCCGCAAGATACATCCGGCCGAAGCCCTCGGGCGACGGGTCCTTCTGGGCCGCGCCGAAGTCGCCCTCATAGGCCAGGCGCTGGGCCTCGGCGCTGTTGTAGTAGCGATAGAGGTTCAGCAGGCCGTCCGGCTGCGACAGCCCGGCCGTGAACGGCGCCTCCGCCGCCTTGCGCTCTTCGTTCGCCGGGTTGTTCCAGACCTGCCGGATCGCCCGGACGAAGCCCTTGATGTCCGCCGGATAGCGGTCGGCCGAATGGTCGTCGACGCTCCACACCCGTTCCAGCCCCAGCCGCGCGGCCAGAACGGCGGCGACGGAATCGCTCTCGTTGATGCTGTCCCGCTGGGTGTTCAGTTGGGCGACCAGAGTCGCGTCCAGCCCCTCGCCCTCACGGCGTTCTGCCGGAGCCAGACGCAGCCACTGGACCAGGGCCGAGGTCGGCTCGCCCGCCGCCAGGAAGACCGCCGCCAGACGGCGACGCTGCTCCGGCGTCGGCGCCGCGGGCCATTCCGACAGCAGCCGCTCGGCTTCAGCGTTGGCCGCCGGGACGTCCAGCCCGGTCTGCTGACCAGCGTGGCTGAAGTCCTCGCAGTAGTCGCTGATCGACACGGCGTAGCGCTGCGGATAGCGGCGCATGGCGTCGCATTGGAGGCCCGAGACGTTCTCGATGGCGATCACCTCGGGCGCCCAGGCCGCCAGGCGGTCCAGCAGCGGCGCCAGCATCTCGGCCTTCACCGCGTCGCCCATCTGGGCCAGATGCGGCGATCCCACCACCAGCACCTCGTTGACCCGACCCGCCGGCGGCCCCTTCAGCTGGTCCGGGTGGAAGGTCGGACGATAGGTCTGGGCGGCGGCGCCCCCCGTCAGAGCAAGGGCGACGCCCAGGGCCACAAGACCAGCGGAAAAACGAACTGAATTCACGACAGACAACCTTGGAAGGATCGAAAGCGCCGCCCACGACGGCTCAAGCGCGACTGTTAGAGGAACCCGCGTTCGCCGCCCCGTTAATTCCCGCTCATCTTCGATCCGCCTGCGCTTTCCTGTGGACGCCGCCACGCGCCTGATGCGGCGTCGCGAATTGCATTGCTCCACAGCCATCCACAGACTTGCCCACGACCTCAGCGCCACTTGCCCACAGGGCGCCGAATCGCTCGCTTGCCAGAAACCCTCGTTCGTCAGACCCTCATCAAGCCAAGGGACACGGCGGCGCGGAAAACCCCAGACCAGCAATGGCGACGGGGGTTTCAAGCGAACCGGCCCGGCTCTCTGACCCAGGGTTCCAAGCCTCTTCGGAGGATGCGGAAACACCGACGCAGGGCCACAGGCTCCCGATCTTTCAGCGCCTCGGCGCAGGGGTTGTGGAGAACCGGGCCAGGATCGAAGACGGCGCGTCCCGACGACGCGCCCGACGCGACCAGGAGCCGCCAGGAGACCAGCCGCCGCCGCCGGGTCCGCCCGTAGGCGCCGCAGTGAAATCGGTCTGGACGCTTCGCGTTCAAATGCAGATCTTCGCTTCGGAAAACGGCCAGGCCCTGACCCAACCGGCCAGGTCCAACCCGGACTTGGCGAGGGGACGCGATCAGGGGACCGCCTTCGGGCGCCTCGGGGTCGCGTCCCCTCGCTCAATTGCGGTGTGCAGTGCGGCGCCGCCGACCTTTCCAAGTCCGCCGCCGCCCCCTAAACCATCCCTCAATGACCTTCGACCGACTCTCCCGCCGCAATCTGCTGCTGGGCGCCGCCGGCCTGACCGCCGTGAGCGCCCTGTCCGCCTGCGGCCGCGCCGAGGCGCCGGTCGACGAGTCCGGCCGCGTGCGCCTGCGCCTCGCCGCCGGCGGACCTGTCACCGCCGCCCACGGCGGCTTCTATCAGGCCATCGCCACCGGGGCCTATGAGCGACGCGGCCTGAACGTCGAGATCCTGACCGGGGCCGCCGGGGCCGACGTGCCCGCCCTGCTGGCGGCGAGCGCGGTGGAACTGGCCGTCGGCGCCGACAGCTTCGCCCCCATGCGGCTGATCGCCGACCGCGCCCCGGTCAAGGCCGTCGCCGCCTTCCTGCAAAAGGACCCCGTGGTCCTGATGGCGCACCCGGATCAGCCGCTGGAGACCCTGTCGGCCCTGCGCGACCGGCCCATCCTGATGAGCCCCGCCGACCAGACCGGCTTCTGGAACTGGCTGAGGACCCGCTTCGACCTGACCGCCGATCAGGCCAGGCCAGGCACGCCCGAGGACAACCTCAAGGCCTTCCGCGACGATCCCAAGGCGGTTCTGGTGGGCCGACTGACGGCGGGCGATCCGGCCCTGATCGCCCGCGAAGCCGGGTTCACGCCCCGCGTCCTGATCCCCGCTGACGACGGCTACCCCTCCTATTCCAGCCTGATCCTGGCCCCCAACGCCTTCGCCCGCGACAACGCCAAGGCCCTGCGCGACTTCATCGCCGCCTCGGTCGAAGGCTGGCGCGACTATGTCCACGGCGACGGGTCCAAGGGCGACGCCCTGATCCGCCGCGCCAATCCCGACCTGAACCAGCGCCTGCTGAACGCCGTGCGCGACAGTCTGCGCACCGAGGCCGTGGTCGACGGCGGCGACGCGGCCCTCTACGGCCTGGGGACCATGACCGCCGAGCGCTGGCAGGCCTTCGCCGAACAGACCGAGGCCGCCTATCCCTCGCCGCCCGACTGGCGCGAGGCCTTCACCCCCCAGTACCTGCCCGGACGCGGCTGACCGAACGCGGCTGACCGCCTGTTAGCAGCGGATTAAGCCGTCATGCCCTAGTCTGCCCCCTTACCGCCGTCTCTTTGCAGGAGGCCGTCCGTGCGACGCCCGCCGATCACCGCCATCCTGACCGCCGGGGCCTGCGCCCTGGGCGTCGCCGCGCCCGCCGCGGCCCAGGAAAGCGCCGGTCAGCGCTACCTCGCCTGGCCCACCAAGACCGCCGCCATGGGCCAGGGTCGTCAGTCTGGGTTCTGCTTGGGTCATGCCCCCG
>NZ_QLLC01000007.1 GCF_003350205.1 Brevundimonas bullata
GTAACTAACCCAAGGACTCTGGTCGCCGCTGGATGAAAACTCAGAGGCACGTCAGTGGATGGCCGACATTGTGGTGTCAGGCATAAATTCCGAACTCATCGTTCAGTGCGTCACGGCCCTTGGAGGCCTTGCCCTTGCTCTATGGACTTACAGTAAAACAAAAAAGTCCGAAGCGATGGCGCGCCATTTCCCAGAAAAAGCAAAAATATATGAAGGCCTTCTCGATCAGTTGAAACGCCTTCAAATCGCCGGCAAGCCCGAAATTGGTGGTCTTGCAATTGATGAGAATGAGATGGCGAAAACAATGCTCGACATCAAATTCAAAGCGATAATTTGGGGCGATCAAGGGCTTCTAGATGCACTTGCAGAGATAGAAAATGTCTCTGAGGACGACGATCTAGTGACGATGTTCGATCGCTGGGCGCGCCTATACGAACAGATGCGAAGAGAACTTGGTCACAAAGACCGGAATGGGTTTGGCTGGGACCTGATAGCACTCAACATACTTCGAGAAGAACGCGACCAATTCTACATGATGAAAAAGGTCGCGCTCTCCAGGCGGACGACTTCAGCCTAAATTATATGTGGATCACGCGTCCGTAGGCGTCCAGAGCCGCCTCATGCATGGCTTCAGACATGGTCGGGTGCGGATAGACGATGCCGTGGATGTCTTCTTCCGTCGCTTCCATGGTGATGGCGGTGACGTAGCCCTGGATCATCTCGGTCACTTCGTGGCCGATCATGTGAGCGCCTATCAGGGCGCCGGTCTGGGCGTCGAAGATGACCTTGACGAAGCCGTCGACCTCGCCCGCCGCCACGGCCTTGCCGTTCACGCGGAACGGGAAGCGGCCGATCTTGACCTCGCGCTTTTCGGCGCGTGCGCCCTGCTCGGTGATGCCGACCGAGGCGACCTGCGGCTGGGCGTAGGTGCAGCCGGCGATGGGCGAATGGACGTTCGGCGTCTTGTAGGTGGCGATATGCTCGGCGGCGTGGATGCCTTCGTGCGACGCCTTGTGCGCCAGCCAGGGCGCGCCGGCGCAGTCGCCGATGGCGTAGAGGCCCTTGACGTTGGTCTGGCAGTGGCTGTCGGTCTTGATGTGGCCGCGGTCCAGTTCGACGCCCAGCGCCTCCAGGCCGATGCCGTCGGTGTTGGCGGTGATGCCGACGGCCGAGATGCAGACCTCGGCTTCCAGCGTCTCGGCCTTGCCGTTCACTTCAACAGCGACCTTCACGCCCTTGGAAGCCTTGGATACCTTCGTGACCTTGGCGCCGATCTTGAACTTGATCCCGCGCTTCTCGAACGACTTCTGCGCGGCCTTGGAGACCTCTTCGTCCTCGACCGGCATGATGCGGTCGACGGCTTCGACGACCGTCACCTCGGCGCCGAGGGCGCGATAGAAGCTGGCGAACTCGATGCCGATGGCACCCGAGCCGATGACGACGAAGGTCTTGGGCAACTTCTTGGGAGCCAGGGCGTCGCGGTAAGCCCAGATCTTGTCGCCGTCCGCTTCCAGCCCGATCTGCGGCAGGGCGCGGGCGCGGGCACCGACGGCCAGCATGACGGTCTTGGCTTCGATGGCGCGCGTGCCGCCGGCCTTCAAAGCGACGACGACCTTGGGCGCAGCGGCGCCCTTTTCGAGCGTGGCAGACCCTTCGATCACCTCGATCTTGTTCTTCTTCATCAGATAGGCGACGCCCTTGTTCATCGTCGCCGCGACCCCGCGCGAGCGCTGGATGATGGCGTCGAAGTCGAAGGACGCGCCCGAAGCGGACAGGCCGTATTCTTTGAGGTGCGACAGGCTCTCGAACTTCTCCCCCGACTTCAGCAGGGCCTTGGTGGGGATACAGCCCCAGTTCAGGCAGATGCCGCCCAGGCTCTCGCGCTCGACGATGGCGACCTTCAGGCCCAGTTGGCTGGCGCGGATCGCCGCGACGTAACCGCCGGGGCCCGAACCGATGACGACGAGATCGAATTCAGCAGCCATGGTCAGATCAACTTCTCGATGTCGGCCTTGATGGCCGCGGGTTCAGTCTGGGGCGAATAGCGCGCGACGACGCGGCCTTCGCGGTCGGTCAGGAACTTGGTGAAGTTCCACTTGATGGCCTGGGAGCCGAGGAAGCCGCGCTTCTGCTGGGTCAGCCAGGCATAGAGCGGGTGCCGGTTCGGCCCGTTGACCTCCACCTTGTCGAACAGGGGAAAGGTCACGTCGAAGCTGGTGGCGCAGAAGGCGGCGATTTCCGCCGCCCTGCCCGGCTCCTGCTGGCCGAACTGGTTGCAGGGAAAGCCCAGCACCTCGAACGGCGCGTCGGCGAAGTCCCGATGCAGCTTCTCCAGCCCGTCATATTGACCGGTGAAGCCGCACTTGGACGCCGTATTGACGATCAGCAGCGCCTGACCGCGATAGCGGTCCAGGGCTACGTCCGTGCCGTCGATGGCGCGGGCGGAGAAGTCATAGACCGAGGTCATGACTTCCGCTCCACTAGGCCAGCATCGCCACGGGGTCTTCGATCAGCGGTTTGAACGCTTGCAGGAAGCGAGCGCCCGTCGCGCCGTCGACCACGCGGTGATCGCAGGTCAGGGTCACGGTCATGACGGTGGCCACGGCCAGTTGCCCGTCCTTGACGACCGGACGTTGCTCACCGGCGCCCACGCTCATGATGCAGCCCTGCGGCTCATTGATGATCGAGGTGAACTGCTTGATGCCGAACATGCCCAGGTTGGACACCGAGAAGGTGCCGCCCTGGAACTCTTCCGGCTTCAGCTTGCGTTCGCGGGCGCGCTTGGCCAGGTCCTTGGACTCGGTCGCGATCTGCGCCAGGCCCTTGGTCTCGGCCTTCTTGATGATCGGGGTGATCAGGCCGCCGTCAATCGCCACCGCCATCGAGACATCGGCGTTGTGGTGCATGGCGATGCCTTCCGGCGTGTAGGAGGCGTTCGCCTCCGGCACCATCTTCAGCGCCAGGGCGGCGGCCTTGATGACGAAGTCGTTGACCGAAACCTTGATGCCCTGCGGCTCCAGCATCTTGTTCACTTTCGCGCGGACGGCCATTAGCTGGTCGATCTCGACATCGATGAAGAGCGGGAAGTGCGGGACGTTCTGGATGCTGTCGACCATGCGACGCGCCACGGCCTTCTTCATCCCGTCCAGCGGGATCAGGTCGTAGCTGCCGTCCGGGATGCCCATCTGGGCCAGCGACGGGGCCTGACGCGGGGCGATGCCCGAGATCGCAGCGGCGGGCGCCGTCGAGGCTGCGGGTTGAACAGCCCCCTTCGGAGCCGCTTCAACGTCGCGCCTGACGATGCGGCCGTGCGGCCCGGTGCCCTTGATCGACTTCAGATCGACGCCGTTCTGGGCGGCGATGCGACGCGCCAGGGGCGACGAGAAGATGCGCTCGCCGCTGTCCGACTTCGGCGCAGCCGAGGCCGGAGTGGCAGGCGCTGCAGCCTTGGGCGCCTCAGCCTTGGCCGGTGCGGCTTCGGCCTTGGGGGCTTCTTCCGTCTTGGCCGTAGGCGCGGGAGCGGCAGCGCCGCCCTCGTCCTTCAGACGAGCGATCGGGGTGTTGACCTTCACGCCTTCCGTGCCTTCGGCGACCAGGATGTCGGTGACTTCGCCTTCATCGACGGCCTCGACTTCCATCGTGGCCTTGTCGGTCTCGATCTCGGCGATGACGTCGCCGGCGGAGACGATGTCCCCGACCTTGACGTGCCACTTGGCCAGGACGCCCTCTTCCATCGTGGGCGACAGGGCGGGCATCAGGATGTCGGTCATGCCATCACCTGCTTCACAGCCGCGATGATCTTGTCCACGCCCGGAAGCGACAGGACTTCCAGGTTGGCGGCGTAGGGCAGCGGCACGTCTTCCTGGTGCACGCGCAGCGGCGGGGCGTCCAGATAGTCGAAGGCGTGTTCGATCACGCGGGCCACGACCTCGGCGCCGACGCCCATCGGGCCCCAGCCTTCTTCGGCCGAGACCAGGCGGCTGGTTTTCTTGACGCTTTCGACGATGGTCTCGTGGTCGAGCGGACGTAGGGTGCGCAGGTCGATGACCTCGGCCTCGATGCCTTCCTCGGCCAGCTTCTCAGCGGCCTGGAGGGCGAAGCCGACCATGCGAGCGTGAGCCGTGATGGTGACGTCCTTGCCTTCGCGGCGGATCTTGGCCTTGCCGATCGGCAGGACGTAGTCATCGCCTTCCGGCACGTCGAACTCGGTGCCGTAGAGCATTTCGTGTTCGAGGAAGACGACCGGGTTCGGGTCGCGGATGGCGGCTTTCAGCAGGCCCTTGGCGTCAGCGGCGTCGTAGGGCGCGATGACCTTCAGGCCCGGAATCTGGGCGTACCAGGCCGAATAGTCCTGGCTGTGCTGGGCGCCGACGCGGCTGGCCGCGCCGTTGGGACCACGGAAGACGATGTCGGCGCGGATCTGACCGCCCGACATATAGAGGGTCTTGGCCGCCGAGTTGATGATGTGGTCGATCGCCTGCATGGCGAAGTTGAACGTCATGAACTCGACGATGGGCTTCAGGCCCGCCATGGCGGCGCCGACGCCAAGACCGGCGAAGCCGTGCTCGGTGATCGGGGTGTCGATGACGCGACGCTCGCCGAACTCCTGCAGCAGGTCGCGGCTGACCTTGTAGGCGCCCTGGTACTGGGCGACTTCCTCGCCGATCAGGAAGACGCGGTCATCACGGCGCATTTCCTCGGCCATGGCGTCGCGCAGGGCGTCGCGCACGGTCGTCTTGACCAGCTTGGCGTCAGCCGGGATTTCCGGGTCGCGCAGTTCGACCTTGGGCGCAGCCGGAGCGGCGGCGGCGGCGGGAGCCGCCTCGGCCTTGGCGGTTTCAGCCTTAAGCGCTTCGGTCTTGGACGCGGGCGCAGGGGCGCTGTCTTCACCGGCCAGACGCGCGATGGGCGTGTTGACCTTCACGTTCTCGGAGCCTTCCGGCACCAGGATTTCCAGCACTTCGCCTTCATCGACGGCTTCGACTTCCATCGTCGCCTTGTCGGTTTCGATCTCGGCGATCACCTGGCCGGCCGACACGGTGTCGCCCGCCTTGATGTGCCACTTGGTCAGCGTGCCCTCTTCCATCGTGGGGGACAGCGCCGGCATCAGAATGTCGGTCACGGTTCAGGCCTCCACGTAGACGTCAGTATAGAGCTCGGACGGGTCCGGCTCAGGGCTTTCGTGTGCGAACTGCACGGCTTCGGCGACGATGGCTTTCACCTCGTTGTCGATGGCCTTCAGTTCTTCCTCGGTCGCCTTGGCGGCGGCGAGCAGCATTTTCAGATGGTCGATGGGGTCGCGGGTCTTCTTGACCTCGTCGACCTCTTCCTTGGTGCGGTACTTGGCCGGGTCCGACATGGAGTGGCCGCGATAGCGGTAGGTCTTCACCTCAAGGATATAGGGACCTTCACCGGCGCGGGCGCGGGCCACGGCGCGGGCGGTGGCGTCACGGACGGCCAAAACGTCCATGCCGTCGACCTGCTCGCCCGGAATGCCGAAGCTGGCGCCGCGCATGTAGAGCTCGGTCGTGGACGACGAGCGTTCAATGCTCGTGCCCATGGCGTACTGGTTGTTCTCGATGATGTAGATGGCCGGCAGCTTCCACAGCTGGGCCATGTTGAAGCTCTCGTACACCTGACCCTGGTTCGAGGCGCCGTCGCCGAAATAGACGAACGAGACGCTGTCGTCACCACGGTACTTGCCCGCGAAGGCCAGGCCGGTGCCCAGCGCCACCTGGGCGCCGACGATGCCGTGACCGCCGTAGAAGCCGGTCGCGGTGTCGAACATGTGCATCGAACCGCCCTTGCCCTTGGACGAGCCGCCGATACGGCCGGTCAGCTCGGCCATGACAGCGTTGGGGTCCATGCCCGCGGCCAGCATGTGGCCGTGGTCGCGGTAGCCGGTGATGATCTTGTCGTGGCCCTGCTTGACGCTCTCCTGAACGCCCACCGCCACGGCCTCCTGGCCGATGTAGAGGTGGCAGAAGCCGCCGATCAGGCCCATGCCGTAAAGCTGGCCCGCGCGCTCCTCGAAGCGGCGGATGAGGACCATCTCGCGGTAGAAGCGCAGCAGGTCTTCTTTCGAAGCCTGGGGCGTGTTCGGAATCTTGGTGTCGTCCGCGCTGGACGAGGATTTATGAGCGGCGGCTTTCGCCATCCGGCATCTCCCGGCTGCGCCCCCAGTTTCAGGGACTCTTATCGTTACGGAAAGGGGCTTTAGCAGCCTTCGTTCCCGAAACGCAAAGCGCGCCGGCCTGGCTGTAACAATAGTTCAGGAGGTCTGGATCGCGTCAGGATTGTGCGCGACCGGGGCGCTCAGGCGAACCACGTAGTCGCGCGGATCGGCAAAGCCGAGCACCGCCCTCGCCCGCTCTTCCAGCAGATCCTTGGACAGGCTCTCGGTCCGCAGGTAGCGCACGCGCACTTCCAGATCGCGGCGTTGCTCCGTCAGGTGGGCCAGTTGAGCCTCGCGTTTGGCGAGAAGCGCGTCCCGCTCGCCGCCGCTCAACAGGCCGCGCTGCCCCGTCAGGGCCTGGACCCCCAGGTAAAGGATCAGGAACAGCAGGAAGGCGGACGGAAGGTAGGGCTTCATCTGCTCGGGCACGACGGACGCTCCTTCTGAGCGTGAACACAGTTTCCCGATCCTGACCGAAAATGCCTAACGAACCGTAGCTTGGCCGTAATTGCGAACGCCGCCTCCGAGGTTCGGAGACGGCGCTGCGCACATCTTTGTGAGGCGGTTTATTTCAGCAGCATGCCGTCGCCGAAATAGGCGGCCTGGTCGCCCAGCATCTCTTCAATGCGCAGCAACTGGTTGTACTTGGCCGTCCGGTCCGAACGAGCCAGCGAGCCGGTCTTGATCTGACCGCAGTTGGTGGCGACCGCCAGGTCGGCGATGGTCGAGTCCTCGGTTTCGCCTGAACGGTGGCTCATCACCGAGGTGTAGCCGGCGCGGTGCGCCATATCGACGGCGTCCAGGGTCTCGGACAGGGTGCCGATCTGGTTGACCTTGATCAGGATGGAGTTGGCCAGGCCTTCGCCGATACCGGCGGCCAGACGACGCGGGTTGGTCACGAACAAGTCATCGCCGACCAGCTGAACGCGGTCGCCCAGACGGTCCGTCAGCAGCTTCCAACCGTCAAAGTCGTCCTCGGCGCAGCCGTCCTCGATGGAGACGATCGGGAAGCGCTCGACCAGATCGGCCAGATAACCGACCATGCCGTCGGCGTCGAAGGCCTTGCCCTCGCCCGTCAGGTTGTACTTGCCGTTCTTGAAGAACTCGGTCGAGGCGACGTCGAGCCCCAGGTGGAAGTCCTCGCCCGCCAGATAGCCGGCGGCCTGACCGGCCTTGGTGATGAAGGCCAGGGCTTCTTCGGCCGAGGCCAGGTTCGGGGCGAAGCCGCCCTCGTCGCCGACGTTGGTGTTGTGACCGGCGTCTTTCAGCGCCTTCTTCAGGGCGTGGAAAATTTCAGCGCCCATGCGTAGGGCGTCCGAGAAGCTGTCGGCGCCGGTCGGCAGGATCATGAACTCCTGGATGTCGATCGGATTATCGGCGTGGGCGCCGCCGTTGATGATGTTCATCATCGGGGTCGGCAGGACGCGGGCCGAGACGCCGCCGATGTAGCGGTGCAGCGGCAGGTTGGCGCTGATGGCGCTGGCCTTGGCCGCAGCCAGCGACACGCCGAGGATGGCGTTGGCGCCGAGGCGCGCCTTGTTGTCGGTGCCGTCCAGTTCGATCAGGGCTTCGTCCAGACGGCGCTGGTCCTCGGCGTCCATACCGGACAGGGCGTCGAAGATCTCGCCGTTGACGGCGTCGACCGCCTTCTGGACGCCCTTGCCGCCCCACATGTCCATGTCGCCATCGCGCAGTTCGACGGCTTCGTGCGCGCCGGTCGAGGCGCCCGAGGGCACGGCGGCGCGGCCAAAGCTGCCGTCTTCCAGGGTCACATCCACTTCAACCGTCGGATTGCCTCGGCTGTCGAGAATCTGGCGGGCGACGATGTCGGCGATGTCAGTCATGAGGAAGGCGCTCTGTCAGGAGAAGAAGGTGCGACGGCCGGTTTAGACCAGCCGCCGCCGAATCGCCACCGGGCGCCGCGCCTTCCCTGATTTCGGCGTCAGCTGCAGCCTTCAACGTTCTGAATGCTGGGTCCGCCCGCATGGATGAAGGCGACCTTGCCGTCGTCACCGATCTCGAACACCAGACCGCGCGCGGTCGGGTCGGTGACATAGGCGCCCTGCAGCTGAGGCTTGCCCGGCCAGAGGGTCACATAGGCCGACGGCGCGCCCTGATACTTGTGCGGCGTCACGGTGGCGGCAGCGTAGCGGGCCTTCAACTGCTCGCCGTCATCGCCGACGCCGACGCCGTCCTCGGTCTTGATGGTCGAGTCCCTGGTGGCGGTCAGCCGCGTCAGGACCCCGTTCTCCACCATGACCAGCAGGCCCTCGGGGGCGCGGGGCGGATGGTAGTAGCGACACTCGGAAGGTTCGGCTTCGGCCGCATTGGCGGGCGGCGGTCCGACCGCAGCGTCCGCCTCGGCCTGGGTCATGCCGATCTTCATCGGGCCATAGCCTAGCGGCGTCAGGACGTTGGCCGAGGCCGCGTCGGCGGGGGCTACGGGCGTGGCGGCTTCCGGGGCCTTCGCTTCGGGCGTCTTGGCGGTTTCGGGGGCGTTGCAGGCGGCCAGGGCCAGCAGGGCGACGGAACAGAGGACGGCGTTACGGATCATGCGGAGCGCTCCAGAGGTTTAGCTTCACCGCACACAACGCACGAAAACGGCGCGCGATATCATCGCGCGCCGTTAAATCTATCGTCCGGCCGAAGCCGAGGCCGTAATGAAGACTAGTCTTCCTTCGGCGTGATGACCTGACGGCCGCGATAGGTGCCGGTCTTCAGGTCGATGTGGTGCGGACGCTTCAGCTCGCCCGTGTCCTTGTCTTCGACATAGGAGTTGGCGCCGAGGGCGTCGTGTGCGCGACGCATGTTGCGACGCGAGGGGGATACTTTGCGTTTCGGAACGGCCATGTCCGTCTCAATCTCTAAGTCGGTGCGCCGTGAAGACGCGAAAACATACAGTGGCGGCCCCCCGATAAGAGCCGCCACGCGAGGGCGGGCTTATGCATGAAGATGTCGCCGATTTCAAGAGCGCCCGACGGATGAGCGCCGCTTGAAGGCGTGGGCCCGATTTCCGTAGCGAATACGGCCGTTTCCGCACCGATTATGGGTCATGCGGACCAGTTCAGGTGGCCAAGACCGCAACGCGTCTCGCCCTTCGCTGGCCCAGGTGATTCGCTCAGGTCCTGGTCAGCGCCTCCGCCACGGCTTCGCCGATGGCCAGGGAACTGGTCAGGCCCGGGCTCTCGATGCCGAACAGGGCCATCAGGCCGTCGATGCCGTGATGCTCGTGCCCATGCAGTTGGAAGTCCGGCTGCGGCTCCCCCGGCCCGTGCAGCTTGGGCCGGATGCCGGCGTAGTCGGGCGTCAGCCGCTCGACCGTCACGCCCGGCCAGAAGCGGCGGATATAGCCCGCGAACCCCTCGGCCTTGGCCGGATCGACGGAATAGTCCTCGGTCTCGACATAGGCCAGGTCGGGGCCAAACACCCCCTGCCCGCCCAGATCCTTGCGGTAGTGGGTGCCCAGCGCCCCCGGAATGGGCGGCGGGTAGATCAGTCGGTTGAACGGCGCCGGGCCTGTCAGGCGGAAATAGACGCCCTTGCCCAGATGGCGCGCCGGAATGTCGGCGGCGGGATAGCCGTCGATGGCGGCGGCGACGGTCTGTGCCGACAGGCCGGGAGCCGTGACCAGCAGGCGGGTCGTCAGTACCGCCCCGCCTTCCCCCGAATCTGGGCCGCCCGCCGTGATCCTGAAACCGCCGTCGGACAGAGGTTCGGCGCGCTCGAACGGCGTGGAGACCACGACCGATCCGCCCGCGTCCTCGATCTCGCCTTGCAGGGCCAGCATATAGCCGTGGCTGTCGAACAGGCCGCTTTCGGGCGACAGGACGGCGGCGTGGGCGTTCAGTTCCGGTTCCAGCGCCCGCGCCTGGGCGCCGGTCAGATGTTCCAGCCCCTCGACGCCGTTGGTCGTGGCCTGCTGAAAGATGGCCTCGATGCGCTCGACCTCGGCCTCCTCGGTCGCCACGACCAGCTTGCCGCACTTCCAGTGGTCAATCTTGTGGCTGCTCAGAAAGTCATAGAGGCCGCGACGCCCCTCGACGCAGAACTTCGCCTTCAGCGAGCCGGTCGGATAGTAAAGCCCGCCGTGGATGACCTCGGAATTGCGCGAGGACACCCCCTGGCCGATGTGGGGTTCCTTCTCCAGCACCAGAACCGACAGACCGCGTTTCGCCAGCGCCCGCCCGCAGGCCAGCCCCACAGCCCCCGCCCCCACGACCGTCGCATCGAAGTCGAAAGGCGCAGTCATGGGCCTACCTCTTGCCGTAAAGGGCCTTCGCCCGCGTTTCGAAACAGTGGATCAGCTTGTCGACCGCACGATCAAAGTTGGCGTGCAGCATCATGTCCAGCATCCGCGATTTGAAGGCGAAGTCGATGAAGAACTCCAGCCGCGTCCCTTCGGGATGGGGGTGAAACTCCCAGCGGTTCTTCAGATGCTTGAACGGGCCGCGGATCAGACCGACCTCGACCTTGGGCGCGTGGATGTCATGCCGGACCCAGGTCGAGAACCGCTCGCTCAGGAAGGCGAAGCCCACGCCCGCCTCGGCGTCAAGCAGGCGGACGCCCGGCGCCTCCTCGCGCTTGTTCCACACGCGCATGGATGTGATCCACGGCACGAAGGCCGGATAGGACTCTACGTCCGCGACCAGGCTCGCCAGTTGCTCGGGCGCATAGGGAAGAATGCGCGTAACGCGATGGACCGCCATTCAGGGCTTAGCGGGCCGAACGGCCTGCCTGGGCCTGACGCGCAGCCTTCAGGCGGGCGAAGTCGTCCCCGGCGTGGTGCGACGACCGCGTCAACGGCGACGACGACACCATCAGGAAGCCCTTGGCGCGAGCGATGGCCTCATAGGCCTTGAACTCTTCCGGCGTGACGAAGCGGTCGATGGCGGCGTGCTTGCGCGTCGGCTGGAGGTACTGGCCGATGGTGATGAAGTCGACGCCGGCGGAACGCATGTCGTCCATCACCTGCATGACCTCTTCCTTGGTCTCGCCCAGGCCGACCATGATGCCGGACTTGGTGAACTGGTTCGGGTCGCGCTCCTTGACCATCTGCAACAGGCGCAAGGAGTGGAAGTAGCGGGCGCCGGGGCGGATCTTCAGATAGAGGCGCGGAACAGTCTCGAGGTTGTGATTGAAGACGTCGGGCGTGGCGTCGATCATCACCTCGGCCGCGCCGTCCTTGCGCAGGAAGTCGGGCGTCAGAATCTCGATGGTGGTGTTGGGCGCCTGAATGCGGATCTGGCGCACCACCTCGGCGAAGTGGGCGGCGCCGCCGTCGGCCACGTCGTCACGGTCCACCGAGGTGATGACCACGTGGTTCAGACCCATCTGCTGCACGGCCAGGCCGACCTTGGCCGGCTCTTCCGGGTCCAGGGCCTGCGGCAAGCCGGTCTTGACGTTGCAGAAGGCACAGGCCCGCGTGCAGGTGTCGCCCATGATCATCAGGGTGGCGTGCTTCTGGCTCCAGCACTCGCCGATGTTGGGACAGGCCGCCTCTTCGCAGACCGTCACCAGACCCTTGGAGCGAACAATCTCCCGGGTCGCATTATATTGGCCCGAGCCGGGCGCCTTGACGCGCAGCCAGTCAGGCTTCTTCAGCACCGCCGATTCCGGGCGGTTCTGTTTTTCCGGGTGACGCAGCTCTGAAGGCTTCTTCGTCAGGGTGTCGATCAGCGTGACCATAGCCGGCGGTCGGGCTCCTGTGCAGAAGGGCGGTATGTCGGCTTTCCGACCGCCGATGGCAAGCCACAGACGGTTTCAGTGATGGAGATGCGACGTTCACGCGACGTTACGCATCTTTTCAAGGCGACCTTACGTCACTAGGTTCCGGCCTCTTGTAACCGAGAGAGCCGTCTCAGAGCTCTCCGAAGGAGGACGTGCTTGCGGGCTGCCCTGGACCCCAAGGTCTATGACGAATCCCTGTTCGACGCGCTGATCGATGCGCGCGCCCGCTATGGCGACAAGGAGATCCTGGAAGACCAGGATCGTCATCCCCTGACCTATACCGGCCTGATCCGCGCCGCCTTCGTGCTGGGGCGCAAGATCGCCGCCATGACCCAGCCGGGCGAGCGCGTCGGCGTTCTGCTGCCGTCCAGCGCGGGCGTGGTCGTGACCTTCTTCGGCCTGCACGCCTTTGGGCGGGTGCCGGTCATGCTGAACTTCACCTCGGGCGAAGCCAATCTGAAGGCGGCGCTGAAGACGGCGGGCGTCACCAAGATCCTGTCGGCCAAGCGGTTCGTCACCCAGGCCAAGCTGGACGACCTGATGACGGCCCTGGGCGAAGTCGCCGAGATCATCTGGCTGGACGACGTGCGCAAGACCATCGGCCTGGCTGACAAGCTGTACGGTCTCAGCGCCGGCATGGCCCCGCGCCGCTTCCGCGTGAAGACCGATCCCGATTCGCCGGGCGTGGTCCTGTTCACCTCCGGCAGCTTCGGCGCGCCCAAGGGCGTGGTGTTGAGCCAGCGCAATCTGGTCGCCAACGCCCGCCAGGTCGCTGCCCATATCGAACTGAAGCCCGAATGGGTGATGTTCAACCCGCTGCCGACCTTCCACTCCCTGGGCCTGACGGGCGGGGTTCTGCTGCCGCTGCTGCAAGGGATGAAGGCGTTCGAATACCCCTCGCCCCTGCACGCCAAGCAGATCACCGACCTGCTGCCCCAGGTGAAGGCCTCGATCCTGTTCGCGACCGACACCTTCCTGAACCAGTACGCGCGTGTGGCCGAGCCGGACGATTTCACCACCCTGCAATTCGTCGTCGCCGGCGCCGAAAAGGTCCGCGACGAGACGCGTCAGATGTTCAACACCAAGTTCGGCGGCGTGGAACTGCTGGAAGGCTATGGCGCGACCGAGGCGGCGCCCGTCGTCGCCGTGAACCACCCCGACCGCAACCGCCCCGGCACGGTCGGCCAGATCATGCCCGGCATGGAATATCGCCTGGACACGGTTCCGGGCATCGAGGGCGGCGGCCAGCTGTTCCTGCGCGGGCCCAATGTCATGGCCGGCTATATCTCGCCGAACGATCCCAAGGGCATAGAGCCGCTGGCGGGCGGCTGGCATGACACCGGCGACATCGTCGACATCGACGACGAGGGCTACATCACCATCCTCGGACGGGTGAAGCGCTTCGCCAAGCTCGGCGGCGAGATGGTGTCCTTGCTGGCGGTCGAGGACATGGCCGGCGCCGTCTGGCCCGACAACCGCCACGCGGCGGTCTCGGTGCCGGACAGCAAGAGGGGCGAACGTCTGATCCTGGTCACAGACCACGAAGGTGCGGCCTCGGCCGAGCTGTCGGAGTGGGCGCGCGACAACGGCGCACCCGAACTGGCGGTGCCGAAAAAGATCATCAAGATCGCCGTCATTCCGGTCCTGGGCACTGGCAAGACCGACTATGTCGCCATCCAGAAGCTGGTCGAGGACGCCCTGAAAGCCGTCTGATCAGGACGGCTTGCAGAGCGCACAGCTTCGCCTAACCTCCGCCTTTGCGCGCTGCGTCGGTCCAGTCCCTGGACCTGACGGACAGGCGTGATCGGGAGGAAAAAAGAATGGCGAGTGCAGCGTCGCTTTCGAGCTGGGCCCCGCGTTTCCAGAGCATTCTGCGGATCGTGGCCGGTCTGCTGATCCTGCAGCATGGCGCGCAGAAGATCCTGGGCTTCCCGCCCGGCGGCCAGGGCGGCGGCTTTGACGTCTCCAGCCTGTCCACGCTGGCCGGTTGGTCCGGCCCGATCGAACTGGTCGGCGGCGTCCTGATCGTGCTGGGTCTGTTCAGCCGCCCGACCGCCTTCATCCTGTCCGGCTTCACCGCCGTGGCCTACTGGATGGTGCACGCGCCGCAGAGCCCATATCCGATCAACAATGGGGGCGAGCTGGCGGCGCTCTACTGCTTTGTCTTCCTGTATCTGTTCTTCGCGGGCCCCGGTCCGATCGCCCTGGACAGCATGATGCGCGGCGGTCGTCGCCGCTGACCGATCAGATCGGCGCCTGGATCAGCCGATCCGGGCGCCGGTCATCGAGATCGAACCGCCCTCGATGGCGTCGGTAAAGAAGCTGACCGCCTCGCCCGGCGCCTGCTGGGCCGCGACGTAGAGCAGCGGCAGATAGTGCTCGTCGGTCGGCACGCTGAGCTGGGCCTCCTCGGCCAGGTTCACCCAGTCGATAAGAGCGTCGTGGTTCCCGGCGACAAAGGCCCGCTTCACCGCCTCGTTGAAATCTACGGCCCAGGCATAGGGCTCGCCGCCCGCACGCTTCCACGTTCGCAGATTGTGCACGAAGTCGCCCGACCCGGCGATGAGGACGCCTTCGTCCCGCAGAGGCCGCAGCGCCTTCGCCAGCTCATAATGACCGCGCGCATCCAGCGTCCGATCCAGCGACAGCTGGACGATGGGCACATCGGCCTCGGGCCAGACATGGGCCAGAACCGACCATGTGCCATGATCCAACCCCCATTGAGTCGTCGCTTGCGCGCCGGTCAGTTCCGCCACCCGAGCCGCCAGCGAGGGCGACCCGGGCGCGGGATACTGCATGGCGTGAAGTTCAGGCGGGAAGCCCCCGAAATCATGAATGGTTTCCGGCTGCTCCTGCGCCGTCACCGCCAGCCCGCGCGTCTCCCAGTGGGCCGAGATCATGACCACGCCCCTGGGCTTGCCGATCTGCTCTCCCAGCGCGCGCCAGGCGTCGGCATAGGGTCCGCCCAGAGCGTTCATCGGAGAACCGTGGCCAAAAAAGACGGCGGGCTGGCGCATGATCCTAACCGTGCAGCTTCTTGGCGATTTCCGCCACATGCTGACCCTGGAAGCGGGCTCCGTCCAGTTCGTTCGGGCTGGGCATGCGCGAGCCGTCGCCCTTGGTCAGGGTGGTGGCGCCATAGGGGGTGCCGCCGGTGATCTCGTCCATGTTCATCTGACCGGCGAAGGAATACGGCAGACCGACCACCACCATGCCCTGGTGCATGAAGTAGTTGTGCAGGCCGGCGAAGGTGGTTTCCTGACCGCCGTGCTGGGTCGCCGAGGCGCTGAACGCGCTGCCGACCTTGCCGATCAACTTGCCCTGCCCCCACAGACCGCCGGTCTGGTCGAGGAAGGCGCGCATCTGCGACGCGGCGGTGCCGAAGCGGGTTCCGGCGCCCAGGATGATGGCGTCGTAGTCGGCCAGTTGGTTCACCTCGGCGATCGGCGCGACCTGATCCATCTTGTAGCCTGACGCCTTGGCCAGCTCGGCAGGCACGGTTTCCGGCACGCGCTTGATGTCCACGACAGCGCCTTCGACGCTGCGCGCGCCCTCGGCGACAGCTTCGGCCATCTGCTCGATGTGGCCATAGGTCGAGTGATAGAGGACGAGAATCTTGGGCATCAAACGCTCCGCTAAATCTGACTGATACAAAAGCAACTGCATCAGTGTCTGATTTAGCGAGATGTTGCGACGCCGCAAGCCCCGGCGGTCAAATTTCCATGCGATGCGCCAAGGGGCAGACCCGGTCGTAGAAGGCCTGCGTCGCGGGCGCGCGCCCCCCGTGCGACAGGATGAAGCGATGCTCGACCACCATGGCCTGCTGTTCGATGTTCAGACCGCTCCAGGCGCACAGGTCGTCCAGCGGATAGGCGTAGGCGGCGGGGCCGTCGCCCGCCCGAAGCTTGCTCATCAGCAGGTTCAGACCGTTCTGCGCCTGCCAGACATGGACCAGTTCATGAACGAAGACGGCCTGGGTACGCAGCGCCGTGCGCGACAGATCCGGCTCCAGCGTCTTTTTCGGCCAGACGATCCAGTCGCGACCGAACCAGCGCCCCGGCACAAAGGCCCGGTCGAACGGCCAGGGCGAGGCCAGGAAGCGTATGTCGTCCAGCCTCAGCGCTGCGCCGAACACCTCGCGCGCCAGCGCCGCCTCACCGTCCGCCAGCGGCCGTATCATCGCCAATCCATTCCCAATGCCAGGGTTCGAACACATAGGGGGTGAAGCCGAAACGGGAAGCATTGGCCACCAGCCAGCGGTAGGCCGGGCCTTCCGCCATGTGGCGGCGGCTCAAAGGATCGGTCGAATCCACCCCCATGCCCTCGACATGGCCGACGTGGATATCAATGGCGGTTCCGGTCCGGTGCGGCGAACAGACGGCGCGGCGCAGGCCGTCGCAGTTCCCTTGTGCGGCGCATCGTGCGGCGTCGGCCTCTGGGTCACGGAAGCCCGAGAAGATCTGCATCAGTTCGGGATCGGCGGCGATGGCGGGAACCTCGGCGCGGGCGGCGGCGGCCATGCGACGATAGGCGTCCAGCACGTCGCGGCGCAGCAGACGCGTCATCCGCTCGGCATGCTCTTCCTGCGGCGACAGATAGGCCAGCAGGCTGATGGGCGGCGGCTCGGGGCACTCCCCCCTTACCCGCGCCATGACGAAGGGGCGCCGTTCCTGCCACAGACCCCGAAACACCTGAAAGGTCGGTTGGTCGAACCGGCCCGTCGCCATCAGCCCATAGCGCGCCTGAAACCCGGCCAGGGCCTCGGCGAAGGCGGGCGACGCCGGATCACACGGCGACCCGATCTCCCGCTGAATCAGGGGCGTATAGGTCTCCCATCCCCACTCCGCCGATCCGAACGGCGACCATTCCAGGGTATAGAGCGAAATGCCGTTGGCCTGGGCCGCATTGTCCCAGGCGTTGGTGGGCCGGTCGCAAATCTGGGCATCGGCCTTCGCCACTCCGGCGCCGCCGAGCGCTGCAAGAACCACTGCAGCAAGGATCGCAAATCGCACTGACATGGCGCCAGCAGGCCTCAGCTTGCCGGGAACCGCAAGGGCGTCTTCGCCTGTTCGCAGAAAACCGGCATGGTGAAGCTGCGGCCGACTCAGGCCGACCATGTTCGGACGCCTGATGTCATCTGTTGCCGCCGCTGACGCACCTCGCCGTTCCAATGCTGTTCTGGCCGCCTTTTCCGGGCCATGCCTGCCGCTGGCGGCTTTCGGCGTGGCCCTGCCCGTCACCCTGCCGGAGTTCTACGCCACGCACGTCGGGCTGGAGCTGGGCGTGGTGGCCGCCGTCTTCATGGCCGTGCGGCTGATCGACATCGTCTTCGACCCCTTCATCGGCTGGGGCATGGACAAGACCAAGACGCGGTTCGGCCGCTATCGTCCGTGGATGATCGTCTCGACGCCCATTCTGATGCTGTCGGCGCTGATGATGTTCGTCCTGGTCCAGCCGGGCGCCGGACCCGCCTATCTGTTCGCCTGGTTGCTGGTCCTCTACCTCGGCTTCTCCATCGGCACCCTGGGCCAGCTGGGCTGGGCGGCGGTTCTGGCGCCGCAATACGACCAGCGTAGTCGCGTCTATGGCTGGTGGCAGGTGTTCAACATCATCGGCGTCATCCTGATCCTGATCCTGCCGACCCTGGTGGTGAAGACCGGCATCGGCGACTACGCCGACGGTGTGCGGATCATGGGCTGGGCCATCCTGATCGCCCTGCCCGTCACCATCGGCCTGGCCATGGTGGCCGTGCCCGAACCGATGAACGTCGGCGCCCCGCCACACGGTGGCCCCAAGGCCTATCTGGCCCTGTTCGGCATGAAGACGGTGCGCAAGCTGCTGATCGCCGACCTGCTTCTGGGCATTGCGCCGGGCATCACCGGCTCGCTGCTGTTCTTCTTCTTCGGCCAGATCAAGGGCTACGACCACACCCAGGCCTCGCTGTTCATGCTGTTCTATTTCGTGGCGGGGCTGGTCGGGGCGCCGATCTGGGCCTGGCTGGCGACCAGGATCGGCAAGGACAAGGCCCTGGCCGTCGCCAGCCTGATCTTCGCCGGCCTCTATATCGCCGCCACCCTGGTCCCCGGCGGCAACTTCGCCCTGACCGCCGTGGTCATGTTCATCGCCGGTCTACCCTATGCAGCGGGCCTGTTCCTGCTGCGAGCCATGATGGCGGACGCGGGCGACGAGGTTCGCCTGGAGACAGGCGTGGACCGCACCGGCCTGATGTTCTCCATCCTGTCGGCCACGACCAAGATCGGCCACGTCGTGGCGCTGATCCCTTACCTGATCCTGCAATGGGTGGGGTTCAAGGCCCTGCCGGGACCTGAGGGCAACAGCGAGTTTTCGCTGCTGGCGCTGCAAATCCTGTTCATCGCCGTCCCGGGCCTGCTATTGGCCGCGACCGCCTGGGTGCTGAAGGGCTATCCTCTGACGCCCAAGCGCCACGATGAAATCCGCGAGGCCTTGGCTGCCCGCGACGCCGGGACCGCCTGAATGACCCACTCCGTCGACCGCCTGAAAGAGATCATGGTTCGCCTGCGCGATCCGAACGGCGGTTGCCCCTGGGACGTCGAGCAGACCTTCGCGACCATCGCCCCCTACACGATCGAGGAGGCCTACGAGGTCGCGGACGCCATCGAGCGCGCCGACATGGAGGAGTTGAAGGTCGAACTGGGCGACCTGCTGTTTCAGGTCGTCTTCCACGCCCGCATGGCCGAGGAGGCTGGGCATTTCGCCTTTGACGACGTGGCCGACGCCATGGCGGACAAGCTGGTCCGCCGTCATCCTCACGTCTTTGGCGAGGAAGCCGCCAAGCCCAGCGGCTCGGCCCAGAAAGCCCGCTGGGAGGACATCAAGGCCGCCGAGCGTCAGGCCAAGGCGCAGCACGGCGTGCTGGACGATGTTCCGGTCGGCCTGCCCGCCCTGACCCGCGCCGCCAAACTGACCAAGCGCGCGGGCCGCGTCGGCTTCGACTGGCCCTCGACCGACGAGGTCTTCGACAAGCTGGCCGAAGAGGTCGAGGAACTGCGTGTCGAGATCGCCGCCGGCGACAAGGACAAGGCGCGCGAGGAACTGGGCGACCTGCTGTTCGTCGTCGCCAATCTGGCCCGCAAGCTGGAGGTGGAACCCGAAGACGCCCTGCGCGCCGCCAACGCCAAATTCATCCGCCGCTTCGGCTTTATCGAAGCCGAACTGGCCAAGGACGGCCGCACCCCGGAACAGTCGAACCTGGCCGAGATGGACGCCCTGTGGGACGCCGCCAAGGCGGCGGAGAAGAGCTGATTCACCTGCCGTGCTGTCATCCCGGAAGCGGCGTAGCCGCTATCCGGGACCGCTAAAAACGCAAACGGCCGTATCTTGAGCGGTCCCGGCTCTCCGCCTGCGGCTGCGGCCGGGATGACGGGGCAGGATCACACGTAGCGCAGTTCCTGCAGATCGATCTCGCGGATCAGGCGGCGCGCGGTTTCTTCATCCACTAGTCTCTGTCGCCCCAGACGGACAAGTTCGTCGCGTTCGGCGGCCAGCCCGGCCAGCCGCAGCTGGCGCTCGATCTCGTCGCCGCGCTGGGCGCGGGCCAGATCATCGCCCTCGCTGTGGCTGCGGCTCTCGATTCGGCGACGATAGACCTCCATCAGACGGGCGGCGGTCTCGGCATAGAGATCAGGGTCCGACTTGCCTTCCGCCATGAAGTGCTGTCGGTCCTCGATGGCGCGCATGGCCGCCGTGGCCGCAGCAACCCTCGACCGATCTTCTTCCTCGAGGTGTGACGGCTCGGGCGGCAGTTCGACGTTCTTCAGTAGACGCGGCAAGGCGATGGTGGCCAGCACCAGGGAGACAATGATGACCCCCGCCGCCAGGAAGATGGCCAGGTTGCGCGCCGGCATGGGCGTGCCGTCGCTCAGAACGAAAGGCAGAGTCAGGATGCCAGCCAGGGTGATGGCCCCGCGCACGCCCGCCAGAGACATGACGGCGACGAGGCGCAATCCCACCCGAGGCGGCGCGCTACGCCCCCGCCTGCGGTACAGGGTCAGCTTCAGCGAGGTCCACACCCAGACGAAGCGCAGCGTCGCCAGCGCCGCCACGATGGCGAAGACATAGACCGCCAGCCACCAGACCTCCTTGTGCTGGGTCGTCTGGATGACCTCGGCGGCGCGGGCCATGATTGACGGCATCTGCTCGCCGAGGATGACGAAGATCAGGCCGTTGGCGACGAACTGCACCGTGTCCCAGACCACGGCCCGGCGAATGCGGGTGGCCGCCTGGGCCATGCCGCTACGCTCGGTGAAGCTCATGGTCACACCTGCGGCCACCGCCGCCAGAATGCCCGATCCATGCACGGCTTCGGCGGCCAGATAGGCCGCAAAGGGGATCAGGAGGCTGATCAGGATCTGCCCGCCGACATCCTCGCCCCAACGGCGGCTGATCCAGCCCTTGAGCAGGCCGATGGCCAGGGTCACGACGACCCCGACCGCGATCCCTGACACGGCCAGCCAGGCGAAGGTGCCGACGGCGTTGGTCAGGGAAAACGCCCCGGTCGTCGCCGCGACCACGGCGATCCGCATACAGGTCAGGCCGGTCGCATCGTTGAGCAGCGATTCGCCCTCGAGGATGTGCATCAGGCGCTTGGGGATCGGCGCGCGGGCCGCCACCGCCGACACTGCGATGGGATCGGTCGGCGACAGGATGGCTGCCAGAGCGAACGCCACCGCCAGCGGCATGGCCGGGATCATCCAGTGGATCAGGAAGCCCACCCCCAGAACGGTGAAGACCACCAGCCCCAGCGCCAGCTCCAGAATCACGACCCGATCTCGGAACAAGGCCTCGTTGGGAATGCGCCAGCCGTCCACGAACAGCAGGGGCGGCAGGAAAAGCAGGAAGAAGATGTCCGGCTTCAGATCGACCGATTGCCCTGTGATCAGGACCACGCCCGCCCCTAGACCGATCTGCACCAGAGGCAGGGCGATCCGGGTCATCCGCGCCACCCAGCCCGAGACCACGACGGCCAGGAGCAGGAAGAGGATGGTCTCGATCAGGTGCATGGAACTAGTTGATGATGTCCGGGTAGAGGCGCTCCAGTCGTCCCAATGCCGAGGGATGCAGTCGCACCACCATATGCGTCCGACCGTCAGCGTCCGTGTCCCGGAAGGTCACGCGGCCGTTCTCGTACAGCCAGGCCAGAGCTTCGCCCTGGTCCGGTTGCAGCGTCAGGCGCGTCTCGGGATCGTCGTCGATCAGGCCGGCGATGGCTTCGCGCAAGGCCTCGATCCCCTCGCCCGTCCAGGCCGAAACCGCGACAGCCTTGCCCTCGCGCGCCAGACGTTCAGCCTGGCCCGTAACCGCTTCACGCACGTCGGGGTCCAGCAGGTCGATCTTGTTCCAGACTTCGAGGATGCGACGCGGCTTCTTTTCGCCATTGGGGCCCTCCGGCGTCGGGATCTGCTCCAGCACCGCCTCGACGTCCTTGGCCTGGGCGTCGCTGTCGGGCGAGGCGATGTCGCGGACGTGCAGGATCAGGTCGGCCTCGCCCACCTCTTCCAGCGTGGCGCGGAAGCTCTCGACCAGTTCATGCGGCAGGTCAGAGATGAAGCCCACGGTGTCGGCGATGATGGCCGGACGGCCCTGCGGCAGACGAATGGTGCGCTGGGTCGTGTCCAGGGTAGCGAACAGCAGGTCCTTGGCGAAGACCTCGGACCCCGTCAGACGGTTGAACAGGGTCGACTTGCCCGCATTGGTGTAGCCAACCAGGGCCACCGAGGGGAAAGGCACCTTCTTGCGGGCCTTGCGGTGCAGACCGCGCGTGCGGCGCACCTCTTCCAGTTCGGCCTTCAGGCGCACGATGCGGTCGGCGATCAGGCGTCGGTCCAGTTCGATCTGGGTTTCGCCGGGGCCGCCGGTTGAGCCGGTGCCGCCGCGCTGGCGCTCCAGGTGGGTCCATGTGCGGACCAGACGCGAGCGTTCATAGTCCAGCCGGGCCAGTTCGACCTGCAACCGCCCCTCCTTGGTGCGCGCACGGCGACCAAAGATTTCCAAGATCAGGCCGGTGCGGTCGATGACCTTCACCTCCCACGCCTTTTCCAGATTGCGCTGCTGCACCGGCGACAGGTCGTCGTCGATGACCACGGCCTCGGCGTCGGCGGCGCGAACCAGGGCGGCCAGTTCCTCGACCTTGCCCGAACCGAACAGGGTCGCGGGCGTGGTGGAGCGCAGACGCACGATCTCTTCGGCGCGCACGTCGAGGTCCAGCGCGCGGGCCAGGCCCGCGGCTTCCTCAAGACGCTCTGAGGCCAGCCTTGGGCTGTCCGAGCGGCGGTCGGGGTGGATGACAACCGCCCGGATCAGCGGAACGGTGTGGTCGATGTGTTTGGAGGTCAATCAGTCTTCTTCGGCGTCCGGCTCGTACAGCTGCACGGGCGCGGACGGCATGATGGTCGAGATGGCGTGCTTATAGACGAGCTGCGACTGGCCATCGCGACGCAGCAGCACACAGAAGTTGTCGAACCAGGTCACGATGCCCTGCAACTTGACGCCATTGACCAGGAAGATGGTCAGCGGAGTCTTGGTCTTGCGGACGCTGTTGAGGAAGGTGTCCTGAAGGTTCTGGCGTTTGTCTTGCGACATGGCAGGTTTGTCCTGTTCTTGGTTCTTTTTCGCCGGCCAAGGCAGCCGGTGCGGACTCGACGGCCCGCACACAACCTTAGACGCCCCTTCGCCGTCGCGGCAACGCCCTAAATGGCCTCGCGGCGCGCCTGTTCAAGATAGACCTCTCGCAGTCGGGTCGCGACCGGACCAGGCTTGCCGTCGGCGATCTTCGCGCCGTCCAGAGACACGATGGGCATAACGAAGGAACTGGCGGCGGTGACGAAGACTTCCTTCGCGCGCTTGGCCTCGTCCACGCTGAACGGACGTTCGTCCAGCTCAATGCCCTCGGCCTCGGCCAGCTTGAGGATGGCCGTGCGGGTGATGCCCCGCAGGATATTGGCCTGGGTGTCGCGCGTGCGCAGCTTGCCGTTCTCATCGACAATCCAGGCGTTGGTGGACGAACCTTCCGTCACCAGTCCCATCTCATCGACCATCAGGCATTCATAGGCGCCCTTTTCGCGCGCGGCCTGCTTGGCCAGGACGTTGGGCAGCAGGCCCACGGTCTTGATGTCGCAACGGCCCCAGCGGATGTCGGGCATGGTCACGCCCGCGGCGCCCCTGGCGGCCAGGGCATCGCCCTTGGCCAGGTCGATGGTCTTGGAGGTGACGATGACGCTGGGCGGCGTGTCCTGCGGGAAGGCGTGGTCGCGCGGCGAGGTCCCGCGCGTGACCTGCAGATAGACGATGCCGTTGCGCACCCGGTTACGCCGGATGGTTTCCTTGAGCACGCGCTCCAGCGCCTGGGCGGTCATCGGAATCGGGATGCGAAGCTCGGTCAGGCTGCGCGCCAGACGGCTCATGTGGCCATCGAAATCGGCCAGCCGGCCGTCGAACACCGACCAGACCTCATAGACGCCGTCGGCGAACTGGAAGCCGCGATCCTCGATGTGAACCGTGGCGCCGCTATGGGCCTGATAGGTTCCGTTGACATAGGCGATCCTGGACATCAGGCCCCCTCTCCCTCTTCGTCGTCTCCGCCGCGAGCGGGCGAAACGCCCAGCGACTTCAGTTTGCGGTGCAGCGCGGATCTTTCCATGCCGATGAAGGCGGCCGTGCGCGAGATATTTCCACCAAAACGCATGATCTGCGCCGCCAGATAGTCCCGCTCGAACACTTCGCGCGCCTCGCGCAACGGCAGGGCGATGATTCGATCGGCGCCCAGCGACGAGGCCCCGCCCGACGAGGCCACCTCCTGCGGCAGCATGTCGGCCGTGATCGGCTCGTCTGCATCGCCCGTCGCCAGGATCAGCAGGCGCTCGACGTTGTTGCGCAGTTGGCGGACATTCCCCGGCCAGGGGTGGACCTGCAGTACGGCCAGGGCGTCGTCGGCGATGCGGCGATGCGGCAAGCCCTGAGACGACGAAAGATTATCGACGAAATACTCGATCAGTTCGGCGATATCCTCGCGACGCTCGGAAAGAGGCGGCACGCGGATCGGCACCACGTTTAGGCGATGGAACAGATCCTCGCGGAAGCGCCCTTCTGCGATCTCGACCTTCAGGTCGCGGGCGGTCGAGGTGACGACCCGGACATCGACCTGAACATCCTGTTCGCCCCCGACCCGGCGGAATCGCTGCTCGACCAGGACGCGCAGGATGCGGCTCTGGCTCTCGCGCGGCATGTCGCCGACGTCGTCCAGGTAGAGAGTGCCGTTGTGAGCGCGTTCAAAGACGCCGATCTTGCGCGGACGGCCGTCGCCGCCTTCCTCGCCGAACAGTTCGACGTCCAGGCGTTCCGGGGTCATGCCGGCGGCCGAGATGGCGACGAACTCGGATCGGGCGCGCGGACTGGCGTCGTGGATCTGACGCGCCACCAGCTCCTTGCCCGAGCCCGGCGGACCCGAGATCAGCACGCGGCTGTTGGCCGGGGCGACCTTGGCGATGGTGCCCCGCAGCAGTTGCGCCGCCGCCGACTTCCCGATCAGGCCGGTCGGGGCCATGGTCTGCGCCCGCAGGCGACGGTTTTCGCGCTTCAGCGACGCGGATTCCAGCGCGCGCTCGACCACGACCACCAGTCGGTCCGACTTGAACGGCTTCTCGATAAAGTCATAGGCGCCGCGCTTCAGGGCGCTGACGGCGGTTTCGATATTGCCGTGCCCCGAGATCATGACGACCGGCAGGTCCTGGTCCAGTTCTTTGACCACGTCCAGCAGTTCCAGCCCGTCCAGACCGCCGCCCTGCATCCAGATGTCAAGCACGGCCAGCGACGGCTTGCGCGCCCGGATCGCGGCCAGGGCCTCGTCCGAGTTGGCGGCCGTGCGGACCGAGTGGCCCTCGTCCTCGAGCAGGCCAGAGACCAGTTCGCGGATATCCGCCTCGTCGTCCACGACCAGAATGTCGGCACCTGTATTGCGCATGACGCCTCTCTTACTCCGCCGCTCGCGCCGCGCCGGTGGCACGGTGAGCAGCCTTGCTGTCTTGGGTCAGGGGGAAGGTCAGGCACACGCGTGCGCCCGACAAGGTTTCGGCGTCGGCCAGCTTCAGCTCACCGCCGTGGTCTTCACAGATACGCTTGACGATGGCCAGGCCGAGGCCCGTGCCCTTCTCGCGCGTGGTGACATAGGGTTCCGTCAGCCGGTCGCGATCCTTGATCGGCAGGCCGATCCCGTCGTCCTCGATGACGAAGGTGGCGATGCCGCCCTCGACCGTCAGCCGGGTGATGATGCCGGTCGCGCCCGCCGGCACAGGCTCGCGCACGCGCTTGGCGGACACGGCTTCGCCAGCGTTCTTCAGGATATTGGCCAGGGCCTGCCCGACCATGCGCCCGTCGCACTGCAGGACCACGTCCGGCAGGGGTTCGATCAGTTCGACGCCGATGTCCGCCGCCGCGACGCGCTGAGCGAAGACGGCTTCGCGCAGCATCTCGGCCGGGTTCTCGCGGGTGAACCGCGGCGCCGGCATCCGGGCGAAGGAGGAAAACTCGTCCACCATGCGGCCAATATCGCCGACCTGACGGATGATGGTCTCAGTGCAGCGGTCGAAGACCTCGACATCGTCGCCGATCTGAGCGCGGTATTTGCGACGTAGACGTTCCGCCGACAGCTGGATCGGCGTCAGGGGGTTCTTGATCTCATGGGCGATGCGGCGCGCCACGTCGCGCCAGGCGGCGTTGCGCTGTGCCGTGACCAGGCGGGTGATGTCGTCGAAGGTCAGCACCATCTCGCCGCCCTGCCCGCCCTCGATACGAACCCGGAGACGACGCGTATCGCCATCCCGACTGACGTCGATGTCTTCCTCGATATGGGCCTCGGCGCGTTCGGACAGCTCGGCCAGTTCCGGCGCGACCTCGGCCAGCAGCCGCCCCTGCACATCCGCCTCTTCGATCGCCAGAAGCTGGCTGGCGCTGTCGTTGATGGCCGAAATCCGGCCCACGCGGTCCAGACCGATAACCCCGGCGCTGACGCCCGACAGCACAGTCTCGATGAAGCGGCTGCGCCCCAGGGCGTCGTCGCTGGCGGCCTTCAGCGCCGCCTGCTGGGTCATGATGTCGCCCGTCATCCGATTGAAGGCCTCGGACAGGACAACCAGTTCGGCCGGTGCGCCCGCATTGTCGACGCGCGCGCTCAGGTCGCCGCCAGCCACCTGATCCGCCGCCTTCACCAGCCGCCCGATGGGGGCCGAAATCGAACTGGCCGCCGACATGGCCAGCCAGACGGCGCCGACCAGCACCAGCAGGGCCGTCTCCAGATAGCTCAGTGCAAAGGCCGCCTGAATCCGCGCCCGGCTTTCCTCAGCCGCGCGATAGGCGGCGATGGATTCCTCGCCGTTGCGCATCCGCTGGATCAGACCCGGCGCCAGGGGGCGCACGACATAGAGATAGGCGTCGCCATAGTCGGGCAGCGGATACAGGGCCCGAACCATGTCCGGGTTCTCGGTCACGGTCGTCGGCGCCACCTCGCCGCCGGCCACCGTCTCGAACGCCTCACGCGGCGGGGCGACATAGGGCGGCGCGCCGGGCTGTTCGCCGCTGGCCAGAACCTCGCCGTCGCCGTTCAGGATATAGAGGGCGGGATAGCCAAAGAAATCGCCGATCTGCGCCAGAGCCCGCGAGAACTGAATCCGGTTGTCGAACAGGCTCCGAACGCCGCCCAACTCGGTCGACATGGTCTCCAGATCGACTTCCAGCCCCGCCCCGACATCGGCGACATAGGCGCGGCCGATCTCAGCGCCGTTCTCGACCGCCGAACGCACATTGGTGCTGAACCACTGATCCACGCCCCGGTTGACCAGTACCCCGAACACCAGGGCGATCAGCACCGCCGGCACGACCGCCACCAGCGAGAACAGGGTGACGAAACGAAGATGCAGCCGTGCGCCCGGATCATTGCGGTTCCGCGCCAGGCGCAGCACCCGCCCGCCGATCACCGTCGCCAAGCCCCCGATCAACACCAGATTGGCCAGCAGAATGAAGAGAACGACCTGGCTCGCCGCCGTGCGCGCGTCGCCGCCCGCCGTGGTGCCCGGCGCGATGGCCACCAGCCAGATGGCGGCGGCTGTAATCAGGAAAGCGATGGCGTAGGCCGTCACGAACAAGGCCCGGGCGCGACCGCTGGCCAAACGCCCCCAGAGCGAACGCTCGGGGCCGTGGCCTTCAGTCTGCTCGGCAGGGAGGTCCGTCATTACCTCGCAGCTTTGACCAGCTGTGGCGTGTTTTCAACACCAGAGTTGCTGAATTGATCCACCGCAGGCGACCAAAGCGCCGAAAGCGCCTGTTCGACCTCGTTGGGCGTCTCCAGCCGACAGAGCCGCGCCTTGGCGGCGCGCCGTTCCAGCGGGTCTTCGGGCCAGGGCGCCTGCTCGACGTACCAACCCAGATGCTTGCGGAACATCTTCAGCCCCAGCGGCAATCCGTAGAAATCGACCGAGGCCCGCAGGTGCTCGACGACGATGTCCAGCCGCTCTTCCCGGCCCGGCTCCTGCAACCGCGTCCCGTCGGCCAAGGCCCGCTCCAGATGCGCCGCCAGCCAGGGACGGCCATAGACGCCGCGTCCCAGCATAAGGGCGTCCGCGCCCGATTGGCTCAAGGCTTCGCGCGCCTGTTCCGCGGTGATGATGTCGCCGTTGACGATGACCGGGATGGCCGACACCGCCGCCTTGACCTCGCCCACCGCGCCCCAGTCGGCCTGGCCGGTGTAGAACTGTTTGCGGGTGCGGCCGTGGACCGTGACCGCCTGGACGCCCAGGTCCTCGGCCCGGCGCGCCAGCTCGGCGGCGTTACGGCAGTCGTCGTCCCAGCCCAGCCGCATCTTGACCGTCACCGGGCGGCTGACGGCCTTGACCGCCGCCTCCATCAGGCGACAGGCCAGATCCGGCGTTCGCATCAGGGCCGAGCCGCAGGCCGAGCCTGTGACTTCCTTGGCCGGGCAGCCGAAATTCAGGTCGATGATGTCCGCGCCCGCCGCCTCGGCCATGCGCGCGCCCTGGGCCATGATCTCGGGATCGCGCCCGACCAACTGGATCACCGTCAGCGGCAGACCGCCGCCGACCGCCGCCCGTCGCACCACGTCGGGACGTCCCCGCGCCAGTTCAGCCGAAGCCACCATCTCGGTCGCGACATAGGCCGCGCCCAGCTTCGAGGCGAGCAGCCGAAACGGCAGGTCCGTGATCCCGGTCATCGGGGCCATCAGCACCCGCCCGGCGATCCGCACGTCTCCGATTTGCAATCCTGCGTTCATGCCGCCCTTACCGCCGACTGTTGAGCCTCTCGTCAAGCGGAACTGGGGCGCTTAGAAGGCCGCAATGGGATTTGCAGCAATCGTAGTGGCAGCCGGTTCAGGCTCTCGGGCCGGTGGAGACAAGCAGTGGCGGGTCGTCGGCGACCGACCGATGGTGCGCTGGTCGGTGGACGCCCTGCTCACGGCGGGCGCCGATTCGGTCGTCGTCGTGGTCGCGCCCGGGGCCGAGGCGCGCGCGGCTGAGGCCCTCGCCGGTCTTTCAGGCTGGCGTACGGTCGCGGGCGGCGCCGCGCGCGCAGATTCGGTGCGCGCCGGCCTCGCCGCGCTGGAGGTCGCTGACGATACGCCGGTCCTGATCCACGACGCGGCTCGCCCCTTCCTCAACTCAGCCGTGATCAACCGTCTGCTGGCGGCGCTGAATGACGCCGACGGCGCCCTGCCCGCCCTCCCAGTGGCCGACAGCCTGCGCCGCGGCGTGGAGGGCCTGGTGGTCGGCGGAATCGACCGCGACGGCCTGTGGCGCGCCCAGACGCCGCAAGCCTTCCGCCTGAAGACCATCCGCGACGCCTACGTCGCCTGGACCGAATCCGAGGCCCCCACCGACGAAGCCGCCGTCGTGGAACGCGCCGGGGGACGTGTGCGCCTAGTCGAAGGCGACGCCCACCTCATGAAACTCACCTATCCCGAGGATTTCGCCATGGCCGAGGCCCTGCTGCCCAAGACCACCCGCATAGGCCAGGGCTATGATGTCCATCGCTGGGGACCGGGCGCATCCGTCTGGCTTTGCGGCGTCGAGATCCCGCACGACCAGACCCTGATCGGTCATTCCGACGCCGACGCGGGCCTGCACGCCCTGACCGACGCCATCCTGGGGGCTATCGCCGACGGCGACATCGGCGACCATTTCCCGCCTAGCGATCCGCAGTGGAAAGGCGCCTCGTCCGACCGTTTCCTCGTCTACGCGGCTGATCGCGTGACGGCGCGCGGCGGGCGCATCGTCAATGTGGACGTCACCCTGATCTGCGAACAGCCCAAGGTGAAGCCGCATCGCCAGGCCATGCGCGAACGCCTCGCGGACCTGCTGAAGCTTCCGCTGGACGCTGTCAGCGTCAAGGCGACCACGACCGAAGGCCTGGGCTTCACCGGGCGCGGCGAGGGCCTGGCGGCCCAGGCTGTCGTGCTGGTCGAACTGCCCGCCTAGCGACCGTCTTTCACCCGCCAGATCGAAATCCAGATGCCCTAAGGTCAAGATCCTTATCGACCCGCTTTGCGTCTGGCTCGACCTGAGCTACAACGCCCGACCGAATCCGCGCGGTCGTGAGCGCCAGTTTTCCGAGCGAATGCCCGAAGCCCCTGTCCTCTACGTCCTGAACGGCCCCAACCTGAACCTTCTCGGGGTTCGGGAACCGGACATCTATGGCCACGAGACCCTGGCCGACGTCCAGGCGCTGTGTGAGGCCGCCGCCGGCGACACGCGTGTCGTGTTCCGCCAATCGAATCACGAAGGCCAGTTGGTCGACTGGATCCATGAGGCGCGCCATGAAGCCTGCGCCCTGGTGATCAATCCCGCCGCCTTCACCCATACTTCGGTGGCTTTGCTGGATGCGTTGAAGACGCTCAGCGTCCCCGTCGTCGAATGCCACCTGTCGAACCCCGCCGCGCGCGAGGATTTCCGGCGTCATTCCTATGTTTCGCTGGTCGCGACCGGCGTCATTTCGGGCTTCGGCCCCCACAGCTACGAACTGGCCGTCAAGGCCGCCCTTCGGCTGGCGCAAGACCGTTCCAAGGAACGCGCCGAGGCCGGGGCTCGTTCGCCCAAGATCTGAAGAGAGACGCACCATGTCCGACGACAAGCACAAGAACGACGCCATCGACGCCGGCCTGATCCGCAGCCTGGCCGACATCCTGAACGACACCGACCTGACCGAGATCGAAGTCGAGCGCGGCGATCTGAAGATCAAGGTTAAGCGCGAAGTCACCGTCGCCGCCGCCCCGATCCATTACGCCGCCGCCCCGGCCCCGGTCGCTCACGCCGCGCCCGCCGCCGCACAGGCTTCCATGCCGTCGGACCCGGCCACCATCGTCTCGCGCAAGGGCGAAGAGGTGAAGTCGCCGATGGTCGGCACCGCCTATCTCCAGCCCTCGCCGGAGGCTCCGGCCTTCATCAAGCCCGGCGACAAGGTCAAGAAGGGTCAGACTCTGCTGATCGTCGAGGCCATGAAGACCATGAACCCGATTCAAGCGCCGCGTGACGGCGTCGTGTCGGAAATCCTCGTCGGCGACGCCCAGCCCGTCGAATACGGCGAAGCTCTGGTTCTGCTGGAAGCCTGAGACCCGTCATGTTCACCAAGGTCCTGATCGCCAACCGCGGCGAAATCGCCCTGCGCATCCACCGGGCGTGCAAGGAGATGGGCATCTCCACCGTCGCCGTGCACTCCGAGGCCGACCGCGGCGCCATGTGGGTGCGCCTGGCCGACGAAAGCGTCTGCATCGGCCCCGCGCCGGCGGCCAAGTCCTACCTGAACATCCCGCAGATCATCGCGGCGGCGGAAATCACCGGCGCCCAGGCGATCCACCCGGGCTATGGCTTCCTGTCGGAAAACGCCCGCTTCGCCGAGATCATCGAGGCCCACGGCCTGACCTTCATCGGTCCCAAGCCCGAGCATATCCGGGTCATGGGCGACAAGATCACCGCCAAGAAGACCGTGATGGAGGCGGGCATCCCCTGCGTCCCCGGGTCTGACGGCGAGGTCGAAACCGTCGAAGCCGCCATCGAGGCGTCCAAGACCATCGGCTTCCCGCTGATCGTCAAGGCCGCCGCCGGCGGCGGCGGGCGCGGCATGAAGGTCGCCCTGACCGCCGATGATCTGGTCGAGGCCGTGCAGACGGCCCAAACCGAGGCCAAGGCCGCCTTCGGCAACGGCGCCGTCTATATGGAGCGCTACCTCCAGAAGCCGCGCCACATCGAGATCCAGGTCATCGCCGACAGCCACGGCAACGTCGTCCACCTGGGCGAACGCGACTGCTCGCTGCAACGCCGCCACCAGAAGGTGCTGGAAGAAGCCCCCTCTCCCGCCCTGTCGGCCGAGGGTCGCAAGCAGATCGGCGAGACGGTCAACAAGGCCATCGCCGCCATCGGCTACCTGGGCGTCGGCACCATCGAGTTCCTGTGGGAGGACGGCGAGTTCTTCTTCATCGAGATGAACACCCGCCTGCAGGTCGAGCACCCGGTCACGGAAATGATCACGGGCGTCGATCTGGTCCGCGAACAGATCCGCATCGCCGCGGGTCTTCCGCTGTCCTTCACGCAAGAGGATATCCATTTCGACGGCCATGCCATCGAGGTGCGGATCAACGCCGAGAACGCCGAGACCTTCACCCCGTCGCCGGGCACGATCACCGACTTCCACGCGCCGGGCGGCCTGGGCGTGCGTCTGGATAGCGCCATCTACGCCGGCTATTCGATCCCGCCCTACTACGACAGCCTGATCGGCAAGCTGATCGTCCACGGCCGCGACCGCGAGGAAGCCCTGGCTCGCCTGAAGCGCAGCCTGGGCGAGATGGTCATCGGCGGCGTCGACACCACCATCCCCCTGTTCCAGAAACTGTTGCAGGAGCCCGACATCCTGTCCGGCGACTACGACATCCACTGGCTGGAAAAATGGGCCGCCGCCCAGAAGGCCAAGGCCTAACCCCTCTTGGACGACCCCGAGTTCAGCGCCAGCAGCCCCTCCAGCGTCTTCGGGCCTGAAGAGCTGCTGGCCTGCTACGCTCGGGGCGTCTTTCCCATGGCCGAGGCGCGCGACGATCCGCGCGTCTTTCTGGTCGAGCCGGATCAGCGGGGCGTTGTGCCGCTGGATCGCTTCCACATTCCCACGCGACTGCGCCGCACCGTTCGTGGCGAGCCGTTTCAGGTGCGGGTCGATACGGCCTTCGCCGCCGTGTTAGACGCCTGCGCCGCCTCCATGCCGGGACGCGAGGACACCTGGATCAATGATCCGATCCGCCGCCTCTATCTGGAACTGCACGAGCGCGGCCACGCCCACAGTATCGAGTGCTGGCAGGACGAGGTTCTGGTCGGGGGCCTCTACGGCGTCACGCTAGGCGGCGCCTTCTTCGGCGAGAGCATGTTCAGCCGGGCGCGCGACGCGTCAAAGGTCGCCCTGGTGCATCTGGTGGCGCGCCTGCGTCAAGGCGGATGGGGCCTGCTGGACGCCCAGTTCCTGACCGAGCATCTCAGCCAATTCGGCGCCGTGGAAACGCCGCAGGCGGCCTATCTGCGCCTTTTGAAGCCTGCTCTGCGCCTGACGCCGGACAAGTCGGCCCTGACCGCGCCCCTGACAGGCGCGGAGGCCGTGACCTATGCCTTACAGCCGACCACCCAGGCGTCGTAAATCGGGTGTTGCAGGCCGCTGATGGCGGGCGATGAGGCGAACATCCAGCCCTTGAAGATCTGGCGCGCCTCGGTCGGCACGGCGATACCGCGCGGCTGAACCCCGACTTCCAGGTAGGCGATGGCGTCTTCGGTCAACTCATCCGGCGCCGAGACCTCGCAGGCGCGGACGCTGAAGATCAGGGTCTTGTTGAAGCGGACGGGACGACCGCCGACCTCGACCTCGAACAGCATGGATTCGGCCGTGACCTTGTCGATGGCGTGGATGACGGCGACCGGGCGACGCTGACGGCGACCCGGCGCAGCCACGGGCGCGGCCTCGACCTTGGGCGCTTCGGCAGCGGCCTCGGGCGGCGCCTCCTCCTGAACGGCGGCAATCTCGGCCTCAGGCGTCACGATAACGACAGGCGCGCCGGGCGCCGCCGTCGGAACGGTCGAAGGCGATCCCGACGCCGGCGTCGCCGGGGCCTGGGATGAAGGGGACGCAGGGGTCTGAACAGGCGCCCGGTTGGCCTCGCGCAGGGCGTCGCCGACCGGGTCTTGAACCGGAACAGCGTCCTGCGGCAGGTCCATCAGGACGCTGGTCATGCCGGCGCCCGCGACCGCCAGTCCCGCCACGGCCACGCCGATCAGCAGGACGCGTCGGTTCATTCCGGGCTCCAGGCCTGATAATCGCCGGTAGCGGCGGGGCGCTTGCCTTCATTGGCCAGCGAGCCCTGCGGACGCCAGGCCATCGGCGTGCCGGTCATGTTCGGCAGGTGATCCTTTTCCCAGGCGCGGCGCGGCAGCGGCTTCTCGACCGGGGTCTCGTCATAGGTGTAGCGCAGCCAGCCCTGCCATTCCGGCGGAACCTTGGTGGCTTCGGCGTAACCGTCATAGATGACCCAGCGGCGCTTGCGCCCGTCATAGCTGACGTTATCGCGCGACTGGTAATAGCGGTTGCCGAACTCGTCCGTGCCGACCAGTTGGCCGCGCTTGCCGATGGTGAACAGGGTGCCGATCGTGGCGCCGTTCCACCAGGTGAAGATCTTGCTCAGCACGTCGTCGTACTCACTTGTATCCCGCCGCTCGGGGAGGTCCGACGACGCAGCGCGATCATAGAAACCACAGCCGCCCGCGTCCAGCCCGCCAGCCCAACAGAGCGCCGCCGCTCAACATCAACATCTTGGGGGTAACATGCCCCACAGGCCCAAGATTTATTGAAACGCCTTCAGAGGCGTCGTTAATGTCGCGATCAGGACACGCGCGGAGACGTCTGATGCGCATCAAGCCCCGTTTTGCCCCCCTCGCCGCGACCGTGGCGATGGACCTCCGCCAGATCGAACGCCCCGGCGCCATGACGGCGACGCTGGCGCCCGCTGACTGGTCCGATGCGCGCGTGGAGGCCTGGCTGGACTGGGCTGAAAGCCTGCCGACCGACCTGCCGGAAGACGCCGCGCCTCTGGACCAAGATCACGCCGCCTGGCTGCGCGGCGCCGCCGACCGCTGGGCCCATCGGCTCGGGGCCTGGGGCCGCGACCTGGGCCTGTTCGACAATGCCGACGAAGCCGAGATCTTCGCCGACGAACTCTGGGCGTCTCTGCTGCTCGGCCTGGCCGCGCCCGAGACAGAGCGGACCACGCCCGCCGTCCCGACCTGTCTATCATTCAGCGAACCCGGCGCCGCCCGGCGTCTGGCCGATCTGACCGCAGCCCGACGCGGCGAGCGTCTGGCCGGACGCGCCGCCGAGGCCCTGTCCGACGCCCTGCGGGCCGTCGCAGACGCGGTCGACCGCTGCGAAGGCCCGCGCGAGGCCTGCGCCGATCCCGCCGCCAATCCGGCCCTGGCCCGCGCCGCCCTGATCGCCCGCCGCTGCGGGGCGAGCGACGCGGACATCATTCGCGCCGTCGAGGGCGAAACCCAGACCGTCGCCCTGGCCGCGCCCGCCGTCCGCATCCTGACGCCCGTCCTGGCCCCGCGCGACGCCATCGCCTCGGGCGGCCCTGAGGCTCTGGCTGTGGCCGAGGCCATGCTGGAAGGCGATCTGGCCCTGACCTTCACCCCTCGCGACGCCGAGACCCTGACCGACGCCGCGTTCGAGGCCCGCGCCGCCTTCCACTTGCCGAGTCTGGCCGCCTTCACCGGCGAAGCCTTCGACGAGGCTCTGGACGACCTGACCCGGCTCTGGGTCATGGCGCTGGAGATCGAGACGGCCATCGGCGTCTCTGCGACGCGACGCGAAGCGGCCAGGCCCGTCGCCCTCGGCCTTTCTGGTCTGGCCGACTGGACCGTCGCGACCGACGCCGCAAAATCCCTTCCTCTCGCCGCCACGGTCGGCGCGCGGGTTTCGGCGGCGGCCGGCGCCGCCTCTGTCGAACTCGCCGCCCTGCTCGGCCCCTGCTCTGAGTGGGACGCCGTCGCCGACGAGGTCGTGGACGCCGCCGTCTTGCGTGGTCAGGAGACCAAGGCCCTGAAACGCAGCGGCCGTCGCCACGCCGCCATCAACCTGTTCGTCCGCGACGCGGAGCTTGAACTGCGCCTCGGCGCCTCGCCCTTCGGCGCGACCGACCTGTTCCAGACCGAGGACGGGGAGACCCAGCGGCGCCTGCGCCCCTCGCTGGCCCGCGCCATCGCCCGCGCGGGCGGCGACGCCGAGGACGCCGAGCGCCGCCTGTTCGGCCGTCGCACCCTGATCGGCGCGCCCGGCGTCAACCACTCCGCCCTACGCGACCTGGGTTTCACCGACGTGGAGCTGGAGGCCGTCGAGCTCGCATTGGGACAAACAGACCAACTCGCGGCCGTCTTCGCCCCGCCCGTACTGGACGCGGGCTTCATCGACGACGTTCTGGGCCTGTCGTGCGAGGACGGCGCCGATATGTTGCCGCGACTCGGCTTTGACGCCACCGCCATCGAGGCCGCCCGCGCCGCCGCCTTCGGCTACGCTGATCTGTCCAGCTGGGAGGCCGCGCCTGAGGCCCTGCGCGGTCTGCTGGCCGCTGATCCCGCCACCTACGAGGCCGAGCTGCGCCGCGCGATCGAGCCGTTCAGCGATGTCCCCGACGTCACGCCCGACCTGATCGACTGGCGCGCCGGATCGCTTCAGGTCGCCCGCGCCCTGGGCGAGGCCGCGCGCGAGGGCCGCCGCGCCGTCGTCCTGCGTCGCGCCGCGCCGCCCGCCGACTTCCGCCTGGACCTGCCCGAGGCAGACGCCCCCGGTCAGCGCCGCGCGGAACCTGAGGCCCCGCCCGTCGAGCGCGTCGTCGAGAAGGTCATCGAGCGCGATCGCACCCGTCGCAAACTGCCCGACCGCCGCAAGGGCTATATCCAGAAGGCGGCCGTCGGCGGCCACAAGGTCTATATCCACACCGGCGAATACGAAGACGGCGAACTGGGCGAGATCTTCATCGACATGCACAAGGAAGGCGCCGCCTTCCGCAGCCTGATGAACAACTTCGCCATCGCCATCTCGATCGGCCTGCAATACGGCGTGCCGCTGGACGAATTCGTCGACGCCTTCGTCTTCACCCGGTTCGAACCCGCCGGGCGCGTCACCGGAAATGATTCGATCCGCTCCGCGACCTCGATCCTCGACTACATATTCCGCGAACTAGGCGTCTCCTATCTGGAGCGTCAGGAGTTGGCCAACGCCGAGCCCGAGGGCAATCCAGACGGTCTGGGCGCGGCGACGAACGACGCCGAGCCGGTTCCCGCCGCCCGCTTCATCTCCAAGGGCTTCGCGCGCGGGGCCGCCCCCGACAACCTCGTCGTCGTCCCATTTGGGCGCAAGGCCGAGACGCCGCGCGACGCCGCCCCGACCGAAGCCGTCGCCTGTCCGGCCTGTGGCGATCTCAGCCTGCAAAATCGCGGCGGCGGCTGGATTTGCGACACCTGCGGCGCGGCCCCGCAGATGCAGGGCTGACAGCGGCGCGGTTGCGGCCCGCTTCTTGCTGTGAAGGGGTCAAATCCCGGAGCTTTCGCATGAACCGTCTCGCAATCGCACTCGTCGCCTCGCTGATCGCCGCCACGGCCTTGCCGGCGGTCGCCCAGAACGCCTCGCAGATCAGCCGCGTGCGCGGCGGCGCCAGCTGCCCCGGCTGCAACCTGTTCCAGGGCGATTTCTCGGGCATGGAGGTGCGCGGCCTCAACCTGGCGGGCGCCCGTCTGCGCCAGGCCGACCTCAGCCTGACCGTCATGAACCGCACTCGCTTCTCGCGCGCCGACATGCGCGATGTCGAGGCCTATGGCGGCGTCTTCTCCAGTTCGAACTTCGCCGGCGCCGACCTGACCAACGCCAGCTTTGTTGGCGCCTATCTGGACGGCTCGGTCATGTCGGGCGCCAAGCTCAGCGGGACCAATCTGTCGGGCGCCCGACTGGCGCGCGCGGTCGGCCTGACCCAGAGCCAGCTCAACCAGGCCTGCGGCGACGACGCCACCGTCCTGCCGTCGGGCCTGCGCATTCCGGCCTGCTGAAGGTCGCCATCGTTACCACGATTTAAGTAGGGTTTTGCAGGCGACAGGCGCATCTAGACAGCGTGATGAAACGCCCGCTCGCCCTCCTCCGTCGCTTGGCCCCCGCCGCCGCCCTCACCGGCGGACTGGCCGGCGTGCTGGTCGCCGCCCCCGCCTTCGCCGGGGTGGTGAACCTGTCGCAGATGCAGGATCGTGACGTGGCCCGCATGGTTTCGCTGGGCGGCAGCTGCAATCGCTGCGAGCTGTCCGGTCGCGACCTGTCGGGCGCCACCTTCACCGGCGCCAGTTTCACCAACGCCACCTTGGTCGGCGCCACCCTGCGCGGAGCCGAACTGCTCGGCTCGAACTTCGCCGGCAGCGACTTCAGCCGCGCCGACATGCGCGGCGTCGAAATGATGGGCGCCAACTTCACCGGCAGCACCTTCATCAGCGCCAATCTGACCGGCGCCGAGGCCACCGGCGCCAACCTGATCAACACGAACTTCCAGGACGCCAACCTGTCCTCGGCCGAGCTGAACGGCGCCAACTTCAATCGAGCGGTCCTGACCCGCACCAGATTCAACAGCAGCGAGATGTTCGGCGCCACCCTGGCCAATGTTCGCGCGACGGGCGCCGACTTCTCCAACGCCGAGATCAACGCCTCCAACCTGACCAATGGCGTTTTCGACAGCGCCAAGTTCAACAACGCCTCGCTGGACAGCGCCCGCCTGACCGGCGCCAGCTTCGACCGCGCCAACTTCTCGGGCGCCTCGATGAACCGGACCGACATTCGCGGCGCCGACCTGTCCGGCGCGCGCGGCCTGACCCAGGATCAGGTGCATGACGCCTGCGGTGACGGCGCGACCCGCCTGCCTAACGGCCTGACCGTGCGTTCGTGCGGCGGCGCCCGCATCCGCGTCATCCGCACGCCCCCGGCCCCGCCCTCGCCGCCCATTCCGCCGCGTCAGCGCAATCTGGTCGTCGCCTCGGGCCACTAGGTCCTCCGGCCACACCTACACCCTCGTCATCCTCGCCCTTGTGGCGAGGATCCAGACACGCTGCCGAAGCCACTTTGAACGACCTGCATAATCAGGCCCACGTCGAGGTTCTGGATCCTCGCCACAAGGGCGAGGATGACGCGGAAAGAAAGTGACGCAAATGAAGCCGTCGGTTCAGCCTACAAAAAAGGCGGCTCGCGAGAGCCGCCCTTTCCATTTCAACGCCGCAAGGCCGCCTATTTGAGCGGCAGGGCCGTGCGGATCGACAGTTCCTTCAGCTGCCTGTCAGCGGCCTCGGCGGGCGCGCTCATCAGCAGGTCCTGGCCCTGCTGGTTGAGCGGGAAGGCGATGACCTCGCGGATGGCCGTCTGGTTGGCCAGCAGCATGACGATGCGGTCGATGCCGGGGGCCAGACCGCCGTGCGGCGGGGCGCCGAAGCGGAAGGCGTTCAGCATGCCGCCGAACTGCTCCTCGACCACCGAGGCGTCGTAACCGGCGATCTCGAAGGCCTTGAGCATGATCTCGGCCTTGTGGTTACGGATCGCGCCCGAGCACAGCTCATAGCCGTTGCAGACGATGTCGTACTGATAGGCGCGGATGGTGAGCGGGTCCTGCGTCTCCAGCGCCTCCATCCCGCCTTGCGGCATCGAGAAGGGGTTGTGGCTGAAGTCGACCTTCTTCTCTTCTTCCGACCATTCGAACATCGGGAAGTCGACGATCCAGCAGAACTTGAACTGCGCCTCGTCGACCAGCTTCAGCTCCGTGCCGACGCGGGTGCGGGCCAGACCGGCGAACTTGGCGAAGACGGCGGGGTCGCCGGCGGTGAAGAAGGCGGCGTCGCCCTTGCCCAGACCCAGCGCGGTCATCAGGGCCTCAGTCGGCTCCTGACCCAGGTTCTTGGCGATGGGACCGCCCCAGGCCTGCTGATCGTCCGACCAGAAGATGTAGCCCAGGCCCGGCTGGCCCTCGCCCTGCGCCCACGAGTTCATGCGGTCGCAGAAGGCGCGCGAACCGCCCGTCGGGGCCGGGATCGCCCAGACGGCGTTCTTGGCGTCCGCGCCCAGGATCTTGGCGAACAGACCGAAACCGCCGTCGCGGAAGTGGTCCGACACGTCCTGCATCTTGATCGGGTTGCGCAGGTCCGGCTTGTCCGAACCGTACCACTTCATCGACTGGGCATAGGTCAGACGCTCAAAGCCCTTGTGCTCGAACGTCTCGCCGAAGTCGTTGGTGAAGGTGTGGACGCCGTCGATCGGCGAAACCGGCTTGCCCTCGCCGAACTCGTTGAAGACGCCGTTCATCAGCGGCTCGATGGCGGCGAAGACGTCTTCTTGCGTCACGAAGCTCATCTCGACGTCGAGCTGGTAGAATTCCAGCGAACGGTCGGCGCGCAGGTCTTCGTCGCGGAAGCAGGGCGCGATCTGGAAATAGCGGTCAAAGCCCGAGACCATCAGCAGCTGCTTGAACTGCTGCGGGGCCTGCGGCAGGGCGTAGAACTTGCCCGGATGCATACGCGACGGGACCAGGAAGTCGCGCGCGCCTTCCGGCGACGAGGCCGTCAGGATTGGGGTCTGGTACTCAAGGAAGCCCTGCTCGACCATGCGCTGGCGGATTGAGTGGATCACCTTGGAGCGCAGGACGATGTTCTTGTGCAGGGTTTCGCGGCGCAGGTCGAGGAAGCGGTTCTTGAGGCGGATTTCCTCAGGATACTCCGGCTCGCCAAAGACCGGCAGCGGCAGTTCGGCGGCTTCCGACAGCACTTCAATGGCCAGGACGCGGACTTCGATCTCGCCGGTGGGCAGGTTGGCGTTGGTGGTTTCGGCCGAGCGGCTGACCACTTCGCCGTCGATCTTGATGACGCTTTCGGCGCGCAGACGCTCGACGGCTTCAAAGCCCGGCGTCTCCGGGTGCAGCACCAACTGGGTCAGGCCGTAGTGGTCGCGCAGGTCGATAAACAGCAGACCGCCGTGGTCGCGCTTGCGGTGAACCCAGCCCGACAGACGAACATTCGCGCCCGCATCCGTCGAACGGAGGGCGCCGCAGGTATGGGTGCGATAGGCGTGCATGATCGGATATCGTCTGAAAACGGCTGTAGAACAGCGTGAATTAGGAGGGGCGAAAGGCCCATCATCGCCCCGGAAAGTCAAGGCTGGCGGCTAAATCCACAGCGCTGCGCGGTTGTCCACCGCCCCAGGGAACCTGCCCACAGCGCTTCCGGCGGCCTCTGCTATGGTTCACGGCATGACGGCCCTGGGTTCGGACATTCAGCAACTGCGCCTGCCCCTGCGGCAGGAGGCGTCGCAACGCGCGACGGATTTCGTCGTGTCCGAATCCAATTCTAGAGCCGCCGCGGTGCTGGCGACCTGGCCCGAGATGGCCGGTTCGATCCTGTCGATCTTCGGCCCGCCCGGCAGCGGCAAGAGCCATCTGGCCGCCGCCTGGGTCGAGCGCACCGGCGCCGTCGCCCTGCACGGCGCCGAGGCCGCCCTGGTCGATCCGCTGGAGCTTGAAGGCCAGTTCGTCCTGCTGGACCGCGCCCAGGACGCCGACGACGAGAGCCTGTTCCACCTGATCAACCTGACCCAGTCGGGCGGCGGCGCCCTGTTGCTGGTGTCGCGCGATCCGCCGGCAGCCTGGGCGTGCAGCCTTCCCGACTTGCGCTCGCGCCTGAACGCCATTCGCACCGTGGGCGTCGAGGCGCCCGACGACGCCGTCTTGGGGGCCATGCTGAAGCGCGCCTTCGCCACGCGCAACATCACGCCGAGCGACGAAGTGATCGACTATCTGGCCCGGCGCATCGACCGTTCAGCCGCCGCCGTCGAGAACATCGTGGACAGGTTGGACGCCTACCACCGCCCGGTCACGCGCGTTCTGGCCCGTCAGGTTCTGGGCGACAGCGACGAACTGTCTGACTGATCCGGCCAGATCACGGTTGCAGCCGTCACAGGCCCGCGCGACAACAGTCAAATGACTGAAATCGCGCCCATCGCCGTCGACACCACCGGCGAGGAAGTCCCCTCGTCGCGCGCCCCGCAGCTGGAGCTGTCGGAGGCGCTGATGAACTCGCCCGAACGCTTCATCAATCGCGAGCTGTCCTGGCTGGCCTTCAACGGGCGCGTGCTGGAAGAAGCCGCCAACGAGGGCCACCCGCTGCTGGAGCGGGTTCGCTTCCTGTCGATCTCGGCCAACAACCTGGATGAGTTCTTCATGACCCGCGTGGCGGGCCTGAAGGGTCAGGTGCGCGAGCGCGTCCGCGTCGTCTCGCCCGACGGCCTGACTCCCGCCGAACAGTTGGAACAGGTCAACGCTGCCGCCGGGGGCCTGATGGCCGAGCAGCAACGCCGCTGGCGCGTCCTGCGCAAGGAAATGGCCGCCGCAGGGATCGAGGTCGTCGAAAGCTCCAAGATCACCCGCACCGAGCGCGAACGACTGGAACCCGAGTTCCTCAATCAACTGTTCGCCGTCCTGACCCCGATGGCGATTGATCCGGCCCACCCCTTCCCCTTCCTGCCCAACCTTGGCTTCTCGCTGGCGCTGAAGCTGCGCCGCAACAGCGACCACCGCATCCTCTACGCCATGGTGCCCGTGCCGACCCAGGTGAAGCGCTTCTGGCCTCTGGCGACGGACGGACGCTCGGCGCCGGGCCGCAAGCGTTTCGTCTCGCTGGAAAACCTGCTTCTGCTGTTTATCGACCACCTCTTCCCAGGCTGTGAAATCCTGGAAAAGGGCCTGTTCCGCCTGATCCGCGACTCGGACATCGAGATCGAGGAAGAGGCCGAAGACCTGGTCATGGAGTTCGAGGAGGCGTTGAAGCAGCGCCGCATGGGCTCGGTCGTCAGGATCAAGATCCAGGCCTCCATGCCCGAGGACCTGCGCAACTTCATCATCGCCGAACTGCACGCCCAACCTCAGGACGTGGTTCTGGTCGAGGGGATGCTGGGGCTGGCGCAACTGGCCGAACTGATTACCGGCGGCCACCCTGACCTGAAGTTCAAGGGCTATGAACCACGCTATCCCGAGCGGGTGCGCGATAACGGCGGCGACATCTTCGCCGCGGTGCGCGAAAAGGACATGCTGATCCACCACCCGTTCGAGAGCTTCGACGTAGTGGTCCAGTTCCTGCGACAGGCCGCGCGCGATCCCAACGTCATCGCCATCAAGCAGACCCTGTACCGCACCTCCAAGGACAGCCCCATCGTCGCCGCCCTGATCGAGGCGGCCGAGAACGGCAAGAACGTCACCGCCCTGATCGAGCTGAAGGCGCGCTTTGACGAAGAAGCCAACCTGCGCTGGGCGCGGCAGATGGAACGGGCCGGCGTCCACGTCGTCTTCGGCTTCGTGGAGTGGAAGACCCACGCCAAGCTGAGCGTGGTGGTCCGACGCGAGGGCGAGGCCTTGCGCACCTACTGTCACTTCGGCACCGGCAACTATCACCCGACGACGGCCAAGATTTACACCGACCTCAGCCTGTTCACCTGCGAGCCCGTGCTGGGCCGCGACGCCACGCGGGTGTTCAACTACATCACCGGCTATGCCGCACCCGACGAGTTGGAGGCCCTGGTCGTCTCGCCGCTGAACATGAAGACCAGCCTGATCGAGATGATCGGCAAGGAGATGTCCGCCGCCGCCAAGGGCAAGCCCGCCGCCATCTGGGCCAAGATGAACGCCCTGGTCGATCCCGAGATTATCGACGCCCTTTACCGGGCCAGCCAACAGGGCGTGCGGATCGAACTGGTCATCCGGGGCATCTGCTGCCTGCGCCCCGGCGTGCCGGGCCTGTCCGAGAATATCCGGGTCAAGTCCATCGTCGGCCGCTTCCTGGAGCACAGCCGCATCATCGCCTTCGCCAACGGCCACGACCTGCCCAGCAACAAGGCCCGCCTCTACATCTCGTCCGCCGACTGGATGCCGCGCAATCTGGATCGCCGGGTCGAACTGATGACGCCGATTCTGAACGCGACCGTCCACGATCAGGTGCTGGATCAGATCATGGTCGCCAACCTGAAGGACGACGCCCAGAGCTGGGTGCTGGAGGCTGACGGAACCTATCGTCGCGTCACGCCCTCCGGTCCTGAACGTCCCTTCTCGGCCCACAAGTATTTCATGACCAATCCCAGCCTTTCGGGACGCGGCCGCAAGGTGAAGACCCTGCCCGGCGCCCTGTCCTATTCGGGTCTCAAGCCCCGGAAGCAGCGCTGATGGGCGTCGAGGCCGAATACCCGTCGCGTCAGATCGCGGTCATCGACATCGGCTCCAACTCGGTCCGTCTGGTGCTCTACCGGCTGGAAGGCCGGGCGGTCTGGACCATGTTCAACGAAAAGGTCCTGGCCGGCCTGGGCCGTGATCTGGCCGCCACCCGACGCCTGTCCGTCCCCGGCGTGGTCTCGGCCATGACGGCGCTGCGCCGCTTCGCCGCCGTGATCGAGGGCGTCCAGCCGGATCAGACCATCATCGCCGCCACCGCCGCCGTGCGCGAGGCCGAGGACGGACCCGACTTCTGCGCCCGCGTGGCCGCCGAGACAGGTCTGCAGGTCCGCGTCCTCAGCGGCGAGGAAGAAGCCCGCTATTCCGCGCTCGGCGTCCTGGCCGGCGCGCCCGGTTCAAGCGGCGTGGCCGCCGACATGGGCGGCGCCAGCCTGGAACTGACCCGAATCGGCAACGGCGGCCGCAACCGTCCGCTGGACAAGGGCGTGACCCTGCCGCTGGGGCCGTTCTCCCTGGCCGACCCCAAGGGGTTCGATGTCGAGCGTCTGCGCGCCCGCATCGCCAGGCGCCTGGCCCCGGTCGCCGACGTCTATGCCACGACCGACCTGCACGCTGTCGGCGGGGCCTGGCGCAGCCTGGCCCAGATGCACATGGCCATGACCGAGCATCCGCTACGGATCGTCCACGAATACGCAATGACCGCCGCCGACGTGCGCGATCTGACCCGTCTGGTGGCGCGTCAGTCCAGGGCCTCGCTGGAGAAACTGCCGGGCGTGTCCAAGCGCCGGGCCGAGACCCTGCCTTACGCCGCCCTGGTGCTGGACGGCCTGATCGACGCGCTTGGTCTGAAGTCCGTAACATTCTCGGCCTGGGGCGTGCGCGAGGGTCTGCTCTACGCCGGTCTGTCGCCCGAGATGGCGGCGGTCGATCCCTTGCTGGCCGGTTGCTCCGCCTGGGGCGGTCGGCAAGGCGTGGACCCGGCCCTGCCGCGCGCTCTGGACGGCTGGCTGCAACCCGTCGTCTCGGCCATGCCCGAGGCCTTTGGCGAGGAACGCGACGCGGTTCTGACCTCGTCGGTCTGCCGCCTGGCCGACCTCGGCGCGCGCCTGCATCCTGACCATCGGGTCGATCTGGTCTTTAATCAAGTGCTGCGCTCGCCCATTCCGGGTCAGACCCACGCCGAACGCGCCTTCCTGGCCGTGGCCATGAACGCCCGCTATGGCGGCGAGGCCAAGACGCCCTCGCCGGGCGCTATCGATCGCCTGCTGTCGGAAACGGGCCAGAAGCGCGCCCGCGCCCTGGGCCTGGCCATGCGCCTGGCCTGCGATCTGTCGGGCCGCTCGCCGCAGCTCCTGGCCAACGCCGCCGCCACGGTCGAGAAAGGCGCGCTGCGCATCACCGCAGCCGACGGCTATGCCGACATGCTGCTGGGCGAGCAGACCCGCCGCCGCGCCAAGGCCCTGGCCGAGGCCATGGGACTGGGGCTGAAGATGCAGGAAGCGACGCCGCACTGACGTCCAAACGAAAGAGGCCGGCGTTTCCGCCGGCCTCTTCTTCGCTGGTTCCGAAACTCAGCCTTCGATTTCGACGACTTCGACCCGCGAGCCGTTCAGCACCAGGGCGATCTCGCCCTTCTTGAGCTTCAGCGCGTCTTCGCCGAACAGCTGACGACGCCAGCCCTTCATGGCCTCGACGTCGGCGTTGTCGTCGTTGGCGATCTTTTCCAGATCGGCGACGTTGGCGATCAGCTTGGTGGCCACGCCGGCGTTGTCGCTCTTGGCCTTCAGCAGCACCTTCAGCAGTTCGACCACCGAGGGCGGCGCCGGCTGGCTGTGCGCCGGACGCTCCAGCTTGGGCGCATGAGCTTCCGGGTCGGCCAGAACACGTTTCAGTTCGGCGGCCAGTTCGATGCCCAGGCGCGAACCGCCAAAGCCCTTGGGCACCGAACGCAGACGGTTGAAAGCCTCGGGATCGGTCGGGGCCTGGGTCGCGATCTCATCGATGCCCTCATCCTTCAGGATGCGGCCGCGCGGCTGGTCGCGTTCCTGCGCCGCGCGTTCGCGCCAGACAGCCGTGGCGACAAAGGCGGACAGATACTTGGCGCTGAACTTCTTGGGCTTCAGTCGCTTCCACGCATTCTCGGGCGTGGTGTCATAGAGGGCCGGATCGGTCAGGGCGCCCATTTCGGACATGACCCAGTCCAGACGACCTTCCTTCTGCAGTCGATCACGCAGCTTGGGATAGAGGGCGGCCAGATGGGTCACGTCGCCCAGGGCATAGACCAGTTGCGCGTCCGACAGCGGGCGGCGCGCCCAGTCGGTGAAGCGGCTGCCCTTGTCCAGTTCCTGGCGCAGCATCTGGCGGACCAGCTGTTCATAGCTGACCTGATCGCCGAAACCGGCGGCCATGGCGGCGACCTGGGTGTCGAACATCGGCTTGGGCATCGCGCCCAGGCGGTTGAAGATCTCCACGTCCTGGCGGGCGGCGTGGAAGACCTTGAGGATCGATTCGTCGCGCAGCAGGGCGAGGAAGGGCTCCAGGTCCAGATCCTCGGCCAAGGGGTCGATGATCGCGGCGTCCGTCGGCGAAGCGGCCTGGATCAGGCAAAGCTTGGGCCAGTAGGTCGTTTCGCGCATGAACTCAGTGTCGACCGTGACGAACGGGGCCTTGGCCAGCCGTTCACAGAACTCGATTAGCGCGTCATTGGTGGTGATTGGCGTCATTCCGATGCTATAGCCCCGCGCGACGCCGTTGTGGCAAGAGCGCCGCGACAGATTTTCGCCCCCGATATCGAGCCGTGACCGATGAGCGACACCCCCGAAGCCCTGAAAAACGGCCTCACCTACGCCGATGCAGGCGTGGATATCGACGCCGGAGAAATGTTGGTCGACGCGATCAAACCCCTGGCCAAGTCGACTCGCCGCCCCGGCGCCGAGGCTTCGCTGGGCGGATTCGGCGCCCTGTTCGACCTTAAGGCCGCCGGTTTTGAAGACCCGCTGATCGTCACCACCACGGACGGCGTCGGCACCAAGCTGAAAATCGCCATCGAGACCGGCCGTCATGACGGCGTGGGCGTCGACCTGGTCGCCATGTGCGTCAACGACCTGCTGGCGCAAGGCGCCGAGCCGCTGATGTTCCTGGACTACTACGCCACGGGCAAGCTGGACGTGGACGCCGCGCGTCGCGTCGTCGCTGGGATCGCCGAGGGCTGCCGCCAGTCGGGCAGCGCCCTGGTCGGCGGCGAGACGGCCGAAATGCCGGGCATGTATTCGGGCGGCGACTATGATCTGGCCGGCTTCTCGGTCGGCGCGGTCGAGCGCGGCCAGGTCCTGCCCTATCTGGACCAGCAGAAGGCCGGCGACATCATCATCGGCCTGGCTTCGTCCGGTCCGCACTCGAACGGCTATTCGCTGATCCGCAAGGTGGTCGAGAAGTCCGGTCTGGCCTGGGGCGACGACGCCCCCTTCGCCAAGGACCGCACCCTGGCTCAGGCCCTGATGGAGCCGACCCGCATCTATGTGAAGCCGGTCCTGCCGCTGATGAAGGCCGGTCTGATCAAGGGCGCGGCCCACATCACCGGCGGCGGCCTGATCGAAAACCCGCCGCGCTGCATCGCCGAGGGCCTGCAAGCCGCGTTCGACTGGAACGCCTGGGCCCTGCCCCCGGTCTTTGAATGGCTGGGTCAGGTCGGCGGCATTTCCGACCACGAACTGCGCCGCACCTTCAACTGCGGCGTCGGCTTCATGCTGATCGTCTCGCCTGAAAACGCCGAGCCGGTCCTCGCCGCCCTGCTGAACGCCGGCGAAGAAGCCTTCATCTGCGGACAACTGGAAGCCGCGTGATACGATCTGGCCCCGGTCGCACGCCGGGGCCGTTCGCTCTTGTCTCGCCAGAGCCGCCCCATGCCGACTGAAACCGCCAAATCCAAGACCCGCGTGGCCGTGCTGATCTCCGGCTCAGGCACCAACATGGCCTCGCTGATCGCGGCGGGTCAGGCGGCGGACGCCCCCTATGAAGTCGTGGTGGTCATTTCCAACGTCGCCGACGTGGCGGGACTGGAAAAGGCCCGCGCCGCAGGCGTCGAGGCCCTGACCGTCGAGCACAAGCCGTTCGGCAAGGACCGCGAGGCGCATGAGCGCGCCATCGACGCCCTGCTGGTCGAACGAAACGTCGAGGTCATCGCCCTGGCCGGCTACATGCGCCTGCTGACGCCCTGGCTGGTGCAGAAATGGGCGGGGCGCATGGTCAACATCCACCCCTCGCTGCTGCCCCTCTATCCCGGCCTGAACACCCACGCCCGCGCCATCGAGGCGGGCGACGCTGAGGCGGGCTGCACCGTCCACGTCGTCACTGAAGGCGTCGATGAGGGCCCGGCCCTTGGTCAGGCCCGCGTGGCTATCCTGCCCGGCGATGACGCCGACACCCTGGCTGAACGGGTCAAGGCGGCGGAGCACGCCCTGTATCCGCAGACGCTGGCCGCATTCGTCGCCCGTCAGGTCCAAGCCCAACCTTAACGATTTTTAATGCGACAGCCGGTCGCAGGCGGGAGCAGTTTCCCCGTCAAGATCGGCCCGGCCAAACCTGACATGGTCGGCGACCGCTCGCCTGTTTCCACATGGGAAGACCCGATGTCCAAGACCCGCCTGATGGGCGCCGCCGGCCTGGCGCTCGCCTTCGCGCTCTCCGCCCAAGCCGCTTCCGCCCAGAACGCCCACGCCGGCCACGCCGCGCCAGCCGCCGCCGCTGACGCGCCGCAGATCCATCCCTGGGGCTTTGACCTGAACGGTCGCGACCTGACCGTGAAGCCGGGCGACGACTTCAACGCATACGCCAACGGAACCTATTTACGGGATACCGAGATCCCTGCGGACAAGGCCCGCTTCGGCCCGTTCGACGTCCTGTACGAAAACGCCCAGAGCCAGCTGAAGTCCATCATCGAGACCAGCGCCGCCACCCCGACCAACGCCAATGCGCAAAAGGTCGGCGCCCTCTACGCCAGCTTCATGGACGAGGCCCGCGTCAACCAGCTGGGAGCCCAGCCGCTCGCCGCTGACCTGGCCGCCGTCCGCGCCGTCGCCGACCACAGCGGCATGGCTCGTCTGATGGGCGAAAGCCACGCCGGTTTCGGCGGCTCCCTGTTCGGCGTCGACGTGTTCGAAGACCTGCAGAACCCCAACCTCAACTCGGCCTATATGGGCCAGGGGGGCCTGGGCCTGCCTGACCGCGACTACTACCTGAAGGCCGACTTCGCGCCACAGCGTGAGGCCTATGTCGCCTACATCACGCGCGCCCTGACGGCCGCCGGCTGGTCCAGCCCGGCCCAGGCCGCCGCCGACATCCTGGCCTTCGAAACCAAGGTGGCCGAAAAGCACTGGACCACGGTCGAGCGTCGCCAGATCGACAAGATCTACAACCCGGCGCCGACCGCCGACCTGACCCGGCTGGCCCCCGGCTTTGACTGGACCGCCTTCCTGCAAGGCGCCCAGATCGGCGACGTGAAAAACATCGTCCTGATGGAAAACACCGCCTTCCCCGGCATCGCCCAGGTCTTCGCCGACACCTCGCTGGACACGCTGAAAGCGTGGGAAGCCTTCCAGATCGTCGATCAGGCCGGCCCCTACCTGTCCGACGCCTTTGTCGATTCGCGCTTCGAGTTCCGCGGCAAGACCCTGCGCGGTCAGCCCGAGAACCGTCCGCGCTGGAACCGCGGCGTGGCCCTCGTCGACGGCCAGCTGGGCGAGGTTCTGGGCCAGGAATATGTGCGCCTGCACTTCCCCGCCTCGTCCAAGACCCAGATGGAGGCCCTGGTCGCCAACCTCAGCGCCGCCATGACCGAGCGCCTGAAGAAGCTGGACTGGATGAGCGAGCCGACGCGCGAGCAGGCCCTGCTCAAGATGTCCAAGTTCGGCGTCAAGATCGGCTATCCCGAGAAATGGCGCAGCTATGACGGCCTGGAACTGTCGGCCGGCGACCTCTACGGCAACGTCGAACGCTCCTCGGCCTTCGACTGGGCCTGGAAGCGCAGCAAGATCGGCCAGCCGGTCGATCCGCTGGAATGGGGCATGACCCCCCAGACGGTGAACGCCTATTACAATCCGCCGCGCAACGAGATCGTCTTCCCGGCCGCCATCCTGCAACCGCCCTTCTTCGACCCGAAGGCCGACCCGGCGGTCAACTACGGCGGTATCGGCGCCGTCATCGGCCACGAGATCACCCACGGCTTCGACGATCAGGGCCGCAAGTCGGACGCCAACGGCGTCCTGCGCGACTGGTGGACGCCGGAAGACGCCGCCCGCTTCGAGGAACGCGCCAAGGTCCTGGGCGCCATCTACGACGCTCAGGAGCCCATTCCCGGCACGCCCATCAACGGCGAGCTGACCATGGGCGAGAATATCGCCGACCTCGGCGGTCTGCTGATGGCGCTGGACGCCTATCATCGCAGCCTGAACGGCCAGCCGGCGCCCGTCATTGACGGCCTGACCGGCGAACAGCGCGTCTTCCTCGGCTGGGCTCAGGTCTGGCGCGAGAAGTCGCGTGAGGCGGCGCTGAAGGAGCAGCTGACGACCGACCCGCACTCGCCGGGCGCCGCCCGCGCCTCGACCCCGCCGCGCAACATCGACGCCTGGTACGCCGCCTTCGGCGTGACCCCGGATCAGGCCCAGTACATCGCCCCGGAAAGCCGCGCCCGCATCTGGTAAGCGGCTCGGTCCTATCGGACACGAAAACGGCGTCAGCTTCGCAGCTGACGCCGTTCTTGTGTCCGGGGACGCCCGGATAAGGTCAGTTCGGCTTCTTCGGCGTGGTCACAGCACCGCCGATCGCGCCGATGGCGGCGCCGGCGACGGTTGCGCCAGTATTGCCGCCGATGGCCTGACCGGCGACTGCGCCGCCGATGGCCCCCGTGGCGGCGCGTTGTTCCGTGGTCGTGCCGCAAGCGGCCAGCAGGCCTGCGAGGCCGATAACCGGAGCCAGTTTGAGGATCGTCTTCATGGCGGTCTTCCTTGATGGCTAAACAGGTAACAGGACCGTGAAAACGAAACGGCCCGCCTCCGGTTCCGGAGGCGGGCCGCTTTATTGCAGAGCTAGGCCGCGCTAGGCGGCCGCTCAACATTTAGCCAACGATATCGGCGTCCGTGAAGAACTGCGCGATTTCGATGCCGGCGTTTTCCAGCGAGTCCGAACCGTGGACCGAGTTTTCGCCGATCGACAGGGCGAACAGCTTGCGGATCGTGCCTTCGGCGGCGTCGTTCGGGTTGGTGGCGCCCATGACTTCGCGGTACTTGGCGACGGCGTTGTCGCCTTCCAGCACCTGCACGACGACCGGCTCAGCGATCATCTGCGACACCAGTTCGCCGTAGAAGGGACGCTCGGCGTGCACTTCGTAGAATTTCTTGGCTTGTTCTTCGGTCAGCTTGATGCGGCGCTGAGCGACGATGCGCAGGCCAGCGCCTTCGATGACGGCGTTGATCGCGCCGGTCAGGTTGCGGCGCGTGGCGTCGGGTTTGATGATCGAGAAAGTGCGTTCGGTCATGGGAAGACTCTTTGCGGTTTGGTAGTTTGAGGGTCGCGGGCTTATAGCGGCGCCCTCCCCGCTTTCCAACCGCCACCTCAACGTCAGTCGTTTTCCATGCTCCAGATCACCAACCTGACGTTCAACGCCTGGGGCCGCCAGTTCCTCGACGACGCCTCTGTCAGCCTTCCGCCCGGCGCAAAGGTCGGCCTGGTCGGCCGCAACGGCATCGGCAAGTCGACCCTGTTCAAGCTGATTCTGGGCGAACTGGCCGCCAACGGCGACGAGGTCAGCCTGCCCAAGACCGCCCGCGTCGGCTCGGTCGATCAGGAACACCCCGCCACGCCCGACAGCGTGCTGGACACAATTCTGGAAGCCGATGTGGAGCGCCACACCCTGCTGACCCGGCTGGAAACGGCTCCGCCCGAGGAAATGGGCGAGATCTGGGCGCGCCTGATAGACATCGACGCCGACTCAGCTCCCGCCCGCGCCAGCGAAATCCTGGCCGGTCTGGGCTTCAGCCAGGAGGACCAGCAGCGTCCCATGTCCGAGTTCTCGGGCGGCTGGCGGATGCGCGTGGCCCTGGCCGCCGCCCTGTTCTCCGAGCCCGACATGCTGCTGCTCGACGAACCGACCAACTACCTCGACCTGGAAGGCGCCCTGTGGCTGGAAAGCCGGTTGCAGAAATATCCGCACACGGCCCTGATCATCAGCCATGACCGCGAACTGCTGAACAACAGCTGCACCCACACCCTGCACCTGGCGAACCGCAAGCTGGAGCTCTACACCGGCGGCTACGACATGTTCGAAAAGGCGCGCGCCGAGAAGGCCCGTCTGCAACTGTCGGCCAAGGCCAAGCAGGACGCCGAGCGCGCTCACCTGCAAGCCTTCGTGGACCGCTTCAAGGCCAAGGCCTCCAAGGCCGCCCAGGCACAGTCGCGGATGAAGCGTCTGGCGAAGATGGAGCCCGTCTCGACCACCATCGAGGAACGCGTCGCCCCCTTCACCCTGCCCTCGCCGCCGCGCCCCCTGGCGCCGCCGCTGATCCGCCTGGAACGCGCCAACGTCGGCTATGAGACCGGCAAGCCCATCCTGCGCAACCTGAACCTGCGCATGGACCTGGACGACCGCATCGGTCTGCTGGGCGTCAACGGCGCGGGCAAGTCGACCTTCGCCAAGATGATCGCCGGCGCCCTGAACGTCTCCGAGGGCGAACTGCACCGCGACAAGAAGATGCGCGTGGGCTGGTTCCACCAGCATCAGATCGAAGCCATGGACCCGACCGACACCCCGCTGGAAATCATCCGCCGGGCCATGCCGGACGCCAATGAAAGCAGCCGTCGCTCCAAGTTGGCCCAGTTCGGCCTCGGCTACGAAAAGCAGGAAACCACGGTCGAGAGCCTATCGGGCGGCGAACGCGCCCGTCTGCTGCTGAACATGGTGGCGATGGATGCGCCCCACGTCCTGATCCTCGACGAGCCGACCAACCACCTGGACATCGACAGCCGCCGCGCCTTGCTGGACGCGCTGAACGACTACAACGGCGCCGTCATCCTGATCACCCACGACCGCTCGCTGATGGAGATGGTCGCTGACCGCCTGTGGCTGGCCGCCGACGGCACGGTGAAGCCTTATGACGGCGACATGGACGACTATCAGAAGTTCGTCCTCGACCGCGCCAAGGCCGCCGCCGTCAAGCCCAGCCAGATCAAGCAGGAGGCCGCAGCCGCGGCCCCCGCTCCAGGCGGCAAGAAGAAGAACGACAAGAAATCAGGCCCCTCGCCCTCGACCCTGCGTCATGCGGTCAAGAAGGCCGAAGAGCGCATGGCCGCCCTGAGCGCCGAGGTCGCCCGCATCGACGACGACCTGGCCAACGCCGCCGTGTCGAACCCCAAGGCGCTGGAAGGCCTGACGCGCGCCCGCGCCAAGACTCAGACCGATCTGGACGCCGCCGAGGCCGCCTGGGTCGAGGCCGAAGAAGCCTTGGCCGCCGTGTCCTGATGAGCAAGAAGGCCCAGCCCTCGGCCCTGACCCGCGACGAAATGCAGGAGGCCGCCAGCCGCCTGCGAACCTATCTGCGCGAGGAAATGGACATCGAGGCGGGCCAACTGCCCGCGGAAATGCTGGTCGAGTTCATCGAACGCGACATAGGCAGGCTGTTCTACAATCGGGGTCTGCGCGACGCCGAGACCGTGGTGCGCCAGAAGGTCGAGGACATCGCCGACGCCCTCTACGGCCTTGAACGCTAACGAAGGACGTCATCCCGGCCGAAGCCTCGCGGAGCGAGGCGCAGAGCCGGGACCGCCCAGGACGCAGACATCAGAGCATCCTGCGGTCCCGGATAGCGGCTTCGCCGCTTCCGGGATGACGATCCGTTCAGCCCAGCCCCCTGAACCCGCGTCGTCGGAAGGTCGCAGACAGCCTTAGCCGCAATCGACCTTTTCTATGATCCCGGTCTTCTCGTTGAAGCGGACATTGGTTCGCTCGGCCCGATAATCCGTTGTGGCCGGGCAGGTCGTGCAGATGATCCGAACATTGGCGTTGGATGCGAAATCCACCGCCCCGACGTGGCTGCCGATCAGCGACTGGCCCGCCGCTGAATCACAACGCTGGGCCAGATCAACCGGCTCTACCGTCTTGGGAGCGCAGGCCCCAAGGGCGACGAACGCCACCCCCAAGATCAGAAACGCCCTCATCCGCACGAAACGCGCGTCACGACATTGGTCGTATCGTCATAGGTGAAGGTCACGCGGTTATCGCGGTAATCCATGGTCGCGGCGCAGCTGCTGCACAGGACGCGGAAGATGCGGCCCGCCGGGGCGGTCGGGATCGTCGAGCGATTGCGCCCGACATACTCCTGATAGTCGCTGGCCTTGCACATGACGGGCGTCGGCTCGCCGCCGGGGGCGGTCATGCTCGGCGCACAGGCCGAGAGCGCCACGGCGCCGGCAAATGCCGTCAGCATCAGAATCGTCTTCATGGCGTCTCTCCGTTTCGGCCTAGCCGCAGCTCACGCGCTCGACGATGCCGGTCTGCTGATTATAGAAAATATTCAGTCGGTAAGGCGAATAGTCTTCAGTGACAGGACAGGTGCTGCACACCACGCGACGGTTCACCACATCCACCGGAACGGGGATCTCGCTTCTCGGTTTCCCGACCAGCCACTGAAGCTCGCCCGCCTTGCAGACGTCGGCGTCGTTCTGAGGCATGCGTGTGCCGACCGGCTGGCTCTGGCGCGCCTGTTCAACAATGGCCGGCGCCGAGGGGCGCGTCGACGGCGACGAGGACGAGCAGCCGGCGATGGCCAGCAGCCCCAGAACGATCAGGCCGCCTTTTCCCAGCGCCCTTCGTCCGTCTGTTTCCAATAGGCCAGATTGGCCTTGGCAGTTTTCAGCGTGCGCCAGCGCTCGCGCGCCTGCTGCAAGGCCTGTTCGTTCCGACCGTCGAAAATGATGAAGCACCGCTCGTACCCTTCCGTAGCCCCCAGCTCTGACTCATCGACGATGAACAGCGCCTGAGCAGCATTCAGGTTCTCACCCGATTCGGACAGAAGGATCGGTTGCCGGGCCGCGTGAGCCTCCGACGCCAGGCCATGCGGCAGGAAGCTGTCGGGGCGGTAGGTCCACAGCTGTTCGTCGATCTCGTCGAGGCGGTGGGACGCCGCCCCGCGCACCACGGCGCGCCAACCCCGCTGGAGGGTCTTCTCCAGCAGGCCCGGCAGCACCTGATCCAGCGTCGAGCGCTCCAGGTGGTAGAACCAGATTTCCGGCTTGGCGTCAGACACCCGGCTCTACCCCCAGAAGCTTATCGGATCAGGCTTCGTATTTGTCAGCGACCATGCGGTCCAGCAGACGCACGCCATAGCCCACGGCGCCGTCCGGCACGGTCGGGTTGCGGCTGTCCTTGACCCAGGCGGTCGGGGCGATGTCGATATGCGCCCACGGCGTGCCGTTGGTGAAGCGTTGCAGGAACAGGGCGGCGGTGATCGAACCCCCGGCGCGGCCGTTGCCCATGTTCTTCACATCAGCAATGGGGCTGTCGATATGACGCTCGTAGGCCGCCGGGATCGGCATGCGCCAGACGTTTTCGCCGACCTTGGGACCGGCGGCCAAAATGGCGTTGGCCACGTCGTCATCATTCGAAAAGACGCCTGCATATTCCAGACCCAGCGACACAATCATGGCGCCCGTCAGGGTGGCCAGGTCGATCATGAATTTCGGCTTGAAACGCTCCTGCGTGTACCAGAGCGCGTCGGCCAGAACGAGGCGGCCCTCGGCGTCGGTGTTCAGCACCTCGACCGTCTGGCCCGACATCGATACGACCACGTCGCCCGGACGCTGAGCCTTGCCGTCCGGCATGTTCTCGACCAGGCCGAGCACGCCGACCACGTTGACCTTGGCCTTGCGCCCCGCCAGGGCGTGCATCAGACCGGCCACGGCGGCGGCGCCGCCCATGTCCCACTTCATTTCTTCCATGCCGTCAGCGGGCTTCAGCGAAATGCCGCCGGTGTCGAAGCAGACGCCCTTGCCGACGAAGGCGATGGGGGCCTCGCCTTCCTTGCCGCCGTTCCACTTGATGACGGCCAGCTGGCTTTCACGCTCCGACCCGACGCCGACGGCCAGCAGGGTGTTCATGCCCAGCTTTTCCATCTCGGCCTCGCCCAGGATCTCGACTTCCAGACCCAGGCGCTCCAGTTCCTTCACCCGACGCGCGAACTCGGCCGGATAGAGGACGTTGGCGGGCTCGGCGACCAGATCACGCGAGAACAGCACGGCGTCGGCAACCGCCGACAGCGGGCCGAAGGCGGCCTCAGCGGCGGCCACGTCAGACGTCACGACACGGACGGTCGTCACCGACGGAATCTTGTCGGCCTTCTGCTTGGTCAGGTATTTGGCGAAGCGGTAGGCGGCCAGGCGCACGGCGAAACCGGCGCGCGCGGCCTGCTCGGCCGACAGGTGGGCGGCGTCGATGGTCAGGACTTCGGCGCCCGACAGCTTGGACGCGTGATAGGCGGCGGCGGCGGCGGTCTCGACCGCCAGATCGTCGAACTTGTCCGCCGCGCCTGCACCGACCAGCAGCACCGAGTTGGCGTCGACTCCCGCCGGGGCCGCAACCATCAGGCTGCTGTTGGCGCCGCCGGTGAAGCGGCTGTTCGTCATCGCCTTGGTCAGAGCGCCCGACGCGGCGGCGTCGAGGGCCGAGCCCGTGCCGGCCAGCGCACGGCCGTCATGGACCAGGACGGCAAGGATTTCGGCGGCGCTGGGGGAAGCGACGAACTCGATTTTCATGAAATCTACTCCAGGCCGAGGTTTTGTGCCCCGGTCGTGCTTGAATCGGACATGGACGCACCAGCAGTTTCGCCGCTGCGTCCGGATGTGTATTACATGGCCCGCATCGCTCGCGGCTGCAACTCGCTCGCCCCCCGAAACGCTTTTTCCCGATCATGACGCTGATTCAAGGCTACCTTTTCCGCCAGATCGGCCTGCCTGTCGTGGCGGCCTGCGCGGCGCTGGCCGGAATCGGCCTGCTGAGCCAGAGCCTCGATCAGCTCGAGGTCATCGTCGAGCGCGGCCAGAGCATCTGGGTCATGGCCAAGCTGACCCTGCTGACCCTGCCGCAACTGATCGCCGTCATCCTGCCCATCGGCCTGTTCGTCGGTGCCCTGATCGCCCTGACGCGGCTGCAACGCGAGCAGGAGCTGACCGCCGCCTACGCTGCGGGCGTCAGCCGCTGGTCGCTGATCCGACCTGCAGTTCAGATCGCCGTCATCGTCGCCGTCGTCGCTCTGATCACCAATGTCTTCGTCCAGCCCTGGGCCCAGCGCGAGGCGCGGCGTCAGGCCTTCGCCATCCGCACCGACCTGGCCGCCCTGTTGGTCGAGGAAGGCCGCTTCGTCCAGGGGCCAGGCGGCCTGACCGTCTATGTGCAGCAGATTGAACAGAACGGCCTGCTGAAGAACCTGTTCGTCTATCTCGACAACGGCAAGACGGTCACCACCTGGGACGCCGAAACCGCCCGCTTCGGCCGCATCGACGGGGTGCCGGTCCTGACCATGCAGAACGGCTCGATGCAGCGCTATTCGTCGCGCGACGTGCTGAACCAGCTGTCCTTCGACCAGCAGGTCTTCGACCTGTCGCCCTATACCAAGACGACCGAGCGCATCCGCTTCAAGCCGTCCGACCTTTGGCTGACCGAACTGTTCAACCCCACGCCCGCCCTGCTGGAAAGCGCCGGGACGCGCGGCGAACTGCTGGCCGAGGCCCATTCGCGGCTGGCCTCGCCGCTTTACGCCCTGGCGGCCATGGCCCTGGCCCTGACCGCCATCCTCGGCGGATCGTTCAGCCGCACGGGATACAGCGGCCGCATCGCCAAGGCCGCGGGCGTCTTCCTGGTGGTGCGCGTCGTCGGCTACGGCCTGGTCGCGGCCAGCGCCTGGAACGGCGCGCTGAACCTGCTGCAATACCTGCTGCCGCTGGCCACTTGTTTCGTGGCCCTGCGCCTGCTGTTCCGCGCGCTGAAGCCGCATCGACGGCGCGTCTGGGCGCCCTATGAACGTTTCAAGGCGAGGTTCGCATGAGGCTCCGTCTCGGCCGCATCGAACGCTATGTTCTGGTCCAGCAGTTCCGCGCCCTGGCCGTCGCCCTGGCCATCATCTCCGCCCTGGTGATGCTGATCGACTTCGTCGAGGTGTCGCGCGGGCTGAACTCGTCCGGCGAACTGTCCGGCGCCCGCATCTTCGGCCTGGTGCTGCTGAAATCGCCCAGCGTGATCGTCCAGCTTCTGCCCTTCGTCTTCCTGTTCGGAACGCTGGCGGCCTTTGTCGGGCTGAACCGGCGCAGCGAGCTGATCGCCATGCGGGCGGCGGGCATATCGGCCTGGCGCTTCGTCCTGCCGGCGGCGGCCGCCGCCCTGGTGCTGGGCGTGCTGACCGTCACCGTCTTCGGCCCGATGGCCGCGGCGGGCGACGGCTTGTGGCAGCTTGAGCGCGGGCGGATTTCCGGCTCCACCCCCGGCACGGACGCCCAGCAAGCCGTCTGGCTGCGCGAAGGCGACGCCAATCGGCAGATGATCATTCGCGGCGCACAGCAAGACCCCGCCAGCGGTCGCCTGCTGGACGCCAGCTTCTTCATCTACACCACCACCGCGGACGGTCGCCGCACCTTCACCGAGCGGATCGACGCGACCACGGCCTCGCTGACCGCCGGACGCTGGCGCCTGACTGACGCCACAGGCGCCCAGACGGGCCAACGCGCGGTGCGCTACGCCACGCTGGACCTGCCCTCGAACCTGGCCGACGAAGAAGCCTTCCAGCGCTTCGCCCGCCCGCAGTCGACGCCCTTCTGGTCGCTGCCGAACCAGATCCAGCGAATCGAGGACGCCGGTTTCGCCTCGACCGCCTACCGTCTGCGCCTGCAACAACTGCTGGCCACGCCGCTGATGTTCGCCGCCATGTCGATTCTGGCGGCGGCCTTCTCGTTGCGCCTCATGCGTCTGGGCGATCTCGCCAAGATGACGGTGGCGGCCGTGGTGCTAGGCTTCGCCTTCTTCTTCGTGAACCAGTTCTCCTCGGCCATGGGCTCGGCCGAGGTCGTGCCGCCCTTCCTGGCGGCCTGGCTGCCGCCTGTGTTGACGGCGCTCGCCGCCTTTACCTTGCTGTTCTATACCGAAGACGGCTAATCGGACGGCTTCCGGTCGCCCGGCAATTGAGTGGATTCCGCATGAGTGATCGCCGCATTCCCCGTGAGGGAGCCCTGCGCGTCCGGCTCCTGGCCGGCGCGGCGCTGATCGCGTGCCTGCCGGCCTTGCCGACGATGGCCCAGGTCGCCGCCGCCTCTCCGGTTCAGGCCCCCGCCGCCAGCCCCCAACCTGCCCCGAATACGCCCGGCGCCGACGGCCTGACGCCGGGCGGACTTTACGTGAACGCCGACGCCGCCGCCCGCGAGGGCGATGTCGTGACCGCCAGCGGCACGCCGGATGACCGCGTCTTCGCCCGTACCCGCGACCACAGCATTCGCGCCGAAGAAGTCACCTATGACCTGAAAAGCGGCGTCGCCACCGCCTCGGGCCAGGCCGAGGTTGTCGCCCCCGACGGCTCGGTCCTGCACGCCAGCCGCGTCGAACTGGACGCGGACTTCAAGGCTGGCGTCGCCACCGATCTGGCCCTGCGCCTGGCCAATGGCGCCAGCCTGATGGCCGCCACCGCCGTGCGCCGCTCGGAAAACGTCAGCGAACTGAACCGGGTCATCTTCACCCCCTGCCCGATCTGCGACGTCGACGGTCCCAAGCAGCCGACCATTTCGATCCAGGCGGACAAGGCGGTTCAGGACGAAAATCTGCGCGCCATCCTGTATCGCAACGCGGTCTTCCGCGTCGGCGGCGTGCCGGTCTTCTATCTGCCGGCCTTCGCCCACCCCGACCCCAGCGTCGATCGCGCCTCCGGCTTCCTGATCCCGCGCGTGGATTGGGACGAGGGCCGAGGCGGCTCGGTCGAAATCCCCTACCTGCTGGTGGTCTCGCCGTCCGAGGACTGGCTGTTCAGTCCGCAGATCAACACCAAGGTCGCGCCCTTGCTGAACCTGCAATGGCGCCGACGCTTCGAGAACGGGACCATCGTCGCGCGCGGCGGTTACACCTATGGCCGCAACTTCGGCGACTTCGACCTGGACGGGGACGGCGATACGGAAAGCAACGTCCGCTTTGGCGACCGCACCAGCCGCAGCTATCTGCTGGCCCACGGCAAGTTCGATCCCGACGGCCCGTGGCGCTATGGCTTCACCGCCGAGCGCGTGTCCGACAAGACCCTGTTCGACCGCTATGACGTCAGTTCCACCTATCAGGACAACGGCCTCTACTACGGCGACCGACGTCGCCTGATCAGCCAGGTCTACGCCGAGCGTCAGACCGAACGGTCCTATCTTTCGGTCGCCGCCTTCTCGATCCAGAGCCTGCGGCTGGACCCGCGCTATTCGGCGACGGACTTCCGCGACCCGAACGGCTTCAAGATCTTCGAGCGCGAGAGCACCCTGCCCCTGGTCGCGCCCATCGTGGACGCCCGGTGGGAGCCGGAAGGCCCTGTGTTCGGCGGACGCCTGCGTCTGCGCGGCTCGGCGGTCGCCCTGACCCGCGACGCCTATGTCGGCTTCCCCACCCTGCGCCCCGAGTTGATCCCGCCCGCACCGACCGACGCGCTGCCGGGCGTCGACAGCCGCCGTCTCACAGGCCAGGTCGACTGGCGGCGGACGATCATCACGCCCATGGGTCTGCGCTGGGAGCCGTTCATCGACGGCCGGCTGGATGTCTATTCTGTGGACGACCTGCCGCCGATGCTGGGCAAGACCTCCGACGTCCTGTCGCGTGGCCGCGCCAGCGCCGGGGTCGATGTCAGCTATCCGCTGTACCGTCGCCTCAGCGGCTCGTCAGACCTGGTGCTGGAACCGATGGCCCAGCTGTCGGCCTCGACCGACGCAGATCTGGACCCACGTATTCCCAACGAAGACAGCCAGACGCTGGAACTGGACGAAACCTCCCTGTTCCGCATGGATCGTTTCCCCGGCTACGACCTGATGGAAGGCGGGCTGCGCTTCACCGCCGGCGCCCGCGCCACCCTGCGCTGGGACGAAAAGCGATCGGCCAGCCTCTTTGTCGGACGCAGCATGCGCGCCGACGACCAGCGCGAGTTTCTGACGCCGATCCCGGATGATCCCGCTCGGCTCTATGACCCGTCCGGCGTCGCCTCGCGCACGACCGATTGGGTGGTCCAGGCGACCTTCGCGCCTTCTGATCGTATGCGCGGCTGGTTCCACGCCACCGTCGATGGGAACGGCGAGATCCGCCGGGCGGAAACGACCATTGATGGACGCTGGAGCCGCCGCAACGCCGCCAGCCTGAGCTACATCATCGACCGCTCCCATCCGGTCAACGGCCCGCTCAACCGCAACTATGAATTCGTTCAGCTTTCCGGCCAGCAGTTCATTCGCGGCAACTGGGGCGTGGCCGTCAACGGCATCGCTGACCTGGAGCGCGACATCATTACACGGTCCGAAGTCGGCCTGCTGTTCGACGACGATTGTTTCCGATTCGAACTCGGCTGGCGGCGTGATAACACCCGCGTGCGCCCGACCGGGCCATCCGAGGGCGTCTATGTCCGACTTAACCTCGCCACTTTCGGAGGTTCAGGTTATGATCGAAATGATATGCGGTAAGCATGGCGTGCAGGGGCGTGCGCCCTACATGGCCCGGAACGTTTAATGACGCTGCTGGGACCGGGTCGAGACCGCTTTAGGGAATCAGGACTGACGATGCGTTTGATGCGTTATACGACGGGCGTGGCCATGGCCGCCCTTATGGCCGGCACGACTATCGGACAGTCTGCGGCCCAGACGGCTCCGGCGCAGCCTGCGCCCGCTGCTGGAACGCTGAACCCTGCGGCGGAAGAAGCGCCTCAGCGCGCTGCCCCCGCCCCCCAGTTCCGCCTGTCCGACGGCATCATCGCCACCGTCAATGACCGGATCATCACCGGCTACGACCTGCGTCAGCGGATGCTGGTGCTGATGGCCATGACTCAGGTTCAACCCACCGAAGAGAACATCGGCGCCATCCAGCAGCAGGCGTTGAACGACCTGATCGAGCAGCACCTTCAGGCCGCCGAGATCGCCAAGTTCGAACAGCTGAAGATTTCCGACGCCGAAGTCGATCAGGAAATCGCCGGCATGGCCCGCGAGGCCGGCGCCACCCCGGAAAGCTATATGGCCTTCCTCGAACAGGGCGGCATCCGTCCCCAGCCCTTCCGCGAACAGCTGCGCACCGAAATCGGCTGGCGCGACCTGGTCGGCGGGCGTTTCCGCGACCGCGCCAAGGTCACGCGCACCCAGGTCGAGCAGGCCATGCGCCAACTGACCGAGTCCGCGACCAAGCCCCAGTATCTGGTCGGCGAAATCTACATCGAGGCCAACCGCGTCGGCGGCATGCAAGAAGCCGTCAACGGCGCCCGCCAACTGGTGCAACAGATGGTTCAGGGTGCCCCCTTCATGGCCGTCGCCCGCCAGTTCTCGGCCGCGCCTTCGGCGGCCCGCGGCGGCGACGCCGGCTGGGTGGTTCAGGGCACGGTCCAACCGGCCCTGGAGCAGGCGATGGCCTCGCTTGAGGTCGGCCAGCTGTCCAACCCCATCCCCGTCGATGGCGGCGTCTACATCCTCTATATGCGCGACAAGCGTTCAGGCGCGGCCACCAGCCTGGTTCAGATGAAGCAGGTCATGATCGAACTGCCGGAGACGGCGAGCGAGGCCGAAGTCGCGGCGGCGTCTCAACGTCTCGAAGCGCTCCGCAGCGGCACGACCTGCGACAACATCATCGAGCGCGCCCGCGCCGAGCAAGGCATGCTAGGCGCCGACCTGGGCGAAAGCGACGTCGCCAACCTGCTGCCGCAGTTCCAACAGGTCGCCCGCTCGGCCGAAGTCGGCACGGTCAGCAGCGTCGTCCGCACCCCGCTGGGCGTCCACATCCTGGCCGTCTGCGGTCGTCGCCTGGGCGGACCCGAGGCCCCCTCGGCGCAACAGGTCGAAGCCCGTCTGCAAAATCAGAACTTCGCCATGCTGGGCCGTCGTTATCTGCGCGACCTGCGGGCCGACGCCCTGATCGAAATCAAGCAGTGATGAGCGGGCGGCCGCTCATCGTCACGATGGGCGACCCCGCCGGCGTGGGGCCGGAAATCATCGCCAAGGCGTGGCCGGTTCTGGCCACGCCGCCCGGCCCGCTCGCCCCCGTCACCCCCTTCGCCGTCATCGGCGACGGCGACGTATTGGCGGCCCTCGGCGCGCCGGTGCAGCAGATCTTCAGCCCGTCCGAGGCCGCCGCCGTCTTCGGCCGCGCCATCCCGGTCCTGCACCACCCGGCCCCCGCGCCGGTGACGCCGGGCCAGCCCGATCCCCGCAACGCCATCGCCGTCGCCGACTGGATCGAGCGCGCCGTCGACCTGGTCATCTCGGGCGAAGGCTCCGGCGTCGTCACCGCCCCCATCGCCAAGGCGCCCATGTACGCCTCGGGTTTCCGCTTCCCTGGCCACACCGAGTTCATCGCCGAACTGACCGCCGACATGCCGTTTTCCGGCACGCGCGGCCCGGTCATGATGCTGACGGCCAAAGACCTGCGTGCCTGTCTGGTGACCATCCACGTCGCCATCGACCAACTGCCTGAGCTTGTGACCGCCGAACGCGTCATGCGCGTCGCCCGCGTCGTCCACGAATCGATGAAGCGCGATTTCGGCATTGCCGCCCCGCGCCTGGCCATGGCCGCCCTCAACCCCCACGCGGGCGAAGGCGGATCGATCGGCCTGCAGGAAATCGAGGTCCTGCGCCCCGCCGCCGCCGCCCTGCGCGCCGAGGGGCTGAACATCACCGACCCCCTGCCCGCCGATACCCTGTTCCACGATGAGGCTCGCGCCCGCTATGACGCGACCGTCTGCCTCTATCACGATCAAGCCCTGATCCCGGTCAAGACCCTGGACTTCTGGGGCGGGGTCAACGCCACCCTCGGCCTGCCCATCGTCCGCACCTCGCCCGACCACGGCACCGGCTTCGACATCGCCGGCAAGGGGATCGCCCGCGCCGACAGCTTCATCGCCGCCGTGCGTCTGGCTTCAGAGATGGCGGCGGCGCGCGCCACGCGCTAAGGCCTCCGTATGACGGACCTTCCCTCCCTTCGCGAAACGCTCGACGCCCACGGCCTGCTGGCCAAGAAGAGCTTCGGCCAGCACTTCCTGCTGGACCTCAATGTGACGCGCAAGATCGTCCGCTACGCCGGTCCGTTCGACGGCCGCGCCGTGATCGAGGTCGGCCCCGGCCCCGGCGGCCTGACCCGCGCCATTCTGGAAAGCGACGCGGGCAAGGTAGTGCTGGTCGAGAAGGACCCGCGCTTCATCCCCCTGCTCAGCGAGTTGGACGATGGCTCCGGCCGCCTGACCATCGTCGAGGGCGACGCCCTGAACGTGCGCGAGGCGCAACTGACCGAGGGCCCCACCCATCTGGTGTCGAACCTGCCTTACAACGTCGGCACGCCCCTGCTGATCAAGTGGCTGACCGGCCCGTGGCAGCCCTGCGCCCTTACCTTGATGTTCCAGAAGGAGGTGGCCGAGCGTATCGTGGCCGCCCCCGGCGACGACGCCTATGGCCGCCTGGCTGTCATCACCCAGGCTGTGGCCGAAGCCCGCATCGTCATGCACCTGCCCGCCGCCGCCTTCACCCCGCCGCCCAAGGTGGCCTCGGCGGTCGTCCATGTGGTGCCGCTGGCCGACCGCCCGTCGCCCGAGCGGCTGAAGAAGCTTGAACGCGTCACCGCCGCCGCCTTCGGCCAGCGCCGCAAGATGCTGCGCTCCAGCCTGAAACAGCTCGGCGGCGGCGATCTGTGCGAAGCCGCCGGCATCGAACCCGACGCCCGCGCCGAAGTCATCGACATCGCCGGCTTCCTCCGCCTGGCCGACGCCCTCAAGTAAAGCCTGCCATGACCGTTGAAATCGAACCCTTCCGCGCCATCAGCGTCAGCCGCCTGGCCCATGAACTGAAGGCCCAGGGCCGCTCCATCATCCACATGGAGTTCGGCCAGCCCTCGACCGGCGCGCCCGACGCCGCCATCGCCGAGGCGCACCGCATTCTGGACTCAGAGCCCGGCGGCTACTGGGAAAGCCCAGCCCTGCGCGCTCGCATCGCCAAGCTTTACGAGGACCGCTACGGCGTGGCCGTTGATCCCGAGCGGATCGTCATGACCGCGGGCGCCTCGCCCGCCTTGGTGCTGGCCCTGATGATGCGGTTCCAGCCCGGCGACCGGGTGGCCATCGCGCGGCCCGGCTATGTCGCTTACCGCAACACCCTGAAGGCCCTGCACATGGAGCCGGTCGAGATCGACTGCGGCCACGAGGTGCGCTTCCAGCTGACCGCCGAGGCCCTGCGCGCGCTGGACCCGGCCCCAGCAGGCGTCATCATCGCCAGCCCCGCCAACCCGACCGGGACCATCATCCCCGAGGCGGAACTGAAGGCCATCGCCGAAGTCTGTCGCGAGCGGAACATCTCGGTCATCTCGGACGAGATCTACCATGGCCTGTCCTACACCGGCCCGACGCCGTCCATGCTGCAGTTCGAGCCGAACGCCCTGATCGTCAACAGCTTCTCCAAATACTGGAGCATGGCCGGCTGGCGTCTGGGTTGGCTGCTGCTGCCCGAGGCTGAGGTGCCCCAGGCCCGCGCCCGCGTCGGCAACATGTTCCTGACCCCCGCCACCCTCAGCCAGCACGCCGGCCTGATCGCCATGGACTGCGAAACCGAGCTTGAGGCCAACATCGACGTCTATCGCGCCAACCGCGCCCTGATGCTCGACGCCCTGCCGGCCATGGGCCTGCGCTCCATCGCCCCGCCCGACGGCGCCTTCTACATCTACGCCGACATCGGCCACCTGACCGACGACAGCATCGGCTTCTGCGAGGCCCTGTTGCGCGAAACCGGCGTGGCCACCGCCCCCGGCGTCGACTTCGACCCGGTCAACGGCCACCGCTTCATCCGCTTCAGCTTCGCCGTCTCAACGGCGCAGGTCGAGGACGCCCTCGCCCGCATCAAACCCTTCTTCGCAGCCCGAGCCTGATCCTCCCCCGTTTACGGGGGAGGGGGCGGACATAGCCGCAACTCCAACCCTGTCGCCGCCCTACCTGTCTTCGCCCCCTCCACCATGCTCCGCATGGTCCCCCTCCCCCGCTACGCAGGGGAGGATGGCAGGACGGAACGGTCTTCCGCTTGAAGACGTTCGGCAAGTCCCGAAACCATCGGAACTTTCATGCCCAAATCGCGTCTCGCCGCCTCCGTCGCCCTGCCCCTCGCCCTGGTCTTCCTGACCGCCTGCGGCTCCCCCGACGAGACGCCCAAGCCCGAACAGCCGTCCGCCTCGGCACAGGCTCCGGCATTGACTCGCGACGCGATTGAGACGGCGGTGTTCGCCGCCGCCCCGCCTCCGGTCGCAAACGGCCAAGCGACGCCCTCCGCGCCTGATCCGGCCATCGCCCGCGCACAAATCCTTCTGGACCGCGCCAACTTCTCGCCCGGCGTCATCGATGGTCTGGGCGGCGACAACACGCGTCAGGCCATCGCCGCCTTCGAGAAGGCCGCTGGCCTGCCCGAGGACGGCGTTCTCGACGCCGAGGTCTTCCAACGGTTGACCGCAGGCGATGCCGGCAAGGCCATGGCCGACTATACAATCACAGCCGCCGACCTGGCCGGCCCCTTCATCGGCCAGGTCCCGTCGGACCTTCAGGCCATGTCCAAGCTGGCCGCCGTCGGCTACGCTACGCCCCTGGAAGCCCTCGCCGAGAAGTTCCACATGACCGAGGGCCTGCTGCGCGCCCTCAACCCCGGCGTCGATTTCAGCAAGGCGGGCCAGACCATCGTCGTCGCCGCTGTCGCTCAGACCGACCTGACCGCAGACGTCGCCCGCATCGTGGTGGACAAGACCGAACGCTCGGTCCGCGCCTATGACGCCGACGACCGGCTGCTGGCCTTCTATCCCGCCACCATCGGCAGTTCAGCGCGTCCCGCGCCGTCGGGCGACCTGACCGTGGTCGGCGTCGCGCCCGAACCCAACTATACTTACGATCCCGACCGGGTCAGCTATGACCGGGGCGACCGCAAGGTCATCGTGCCGGCAGGGCCGAACAATCCAGTCGGCTCGGTGTGGATCGACCTGTCGCGCGACACCTACGGCATCCACGGCACGCCGGACCCGTCCAAGGTCGGCAAGACCTTCTCCAGCGGCTGCGTGCGCCTGACCAACTGGGACGCTGAACAGTTGGCGTCGCGGGTTAAACCGGGCGTGAAGGTGAGCTTCCGCTAATCGCCGTTTCCTGCCCCTCTCCCAATGGGAGAGGGCTTGAGCGCCCAAGAGCCGACGGCGATTGGTTGCGCGAAAGGGTGAGGGTTGGACTTGTCAGTCGGCGGTAGCCGTGGCGCTCGGTTTTAGGTGGGAGCTGAAGCGCCCATATGGTTTGGGCGGGCGGCTTTGGCGGACGAACCTTCGGCTTACGCCGACGAACGCCGGGAAACCCTCACCCTTTCGCCTTGGCGGATCGCCTTCGGCTCTCCGAGGCTCAAGCCCTCTCCCATTGGGAGAGGGTGAAGCGATCAGGTCAGACCACTTCCTTCAGCAAGGCGTCCTTGTAGCCCTCAACCCAAAGGTTGCGCGTCCGGCAGCTGCGCTCAGCGTGATAGATGTGCGCCAGCTCCGCATAGCTGCTGTCGAAATCCTCGTTGACCAGGACGTAGTCGAACTCGTCGCAGTGTTCGATCTCGCCCTTGGCGTTGGCGACGCGGCGTTCGATCACGTCGTCAGCGTCCTGCGAGCGCGTCACCAGGCGGCGACGCAGTTCTTCCAGGCTAGGCGGCAGGACGAAGACGCGCACGGCGTCGCCGGGGCATTTCTCGGCCACGTCGCGGGCGCCCTGCCAGTCGATGTCGAACAGGACGTCGCGACCCTCGGCCAGGGCGCGGTTCACCGGCGCGGCGGGCGAGCCGTAGCGGTTGCCGTGCACGTCGGCCCATTCCAGGAAGGCGTCCGCGTCGATCAGACGCTGGAATTCCTCCTGGCTGACGAAGTTGTAGTCGCGGCCGTCGACCTCGCCCGGACGAATGCCGCGCGTCGTCATGGAGACCGACAATTCCAACCCCTTGTGATCGGCCATCAGGCGGCGGCACAGAGACGTCTTCCCGGCCCCCGACGGACTGGCGACGATCAGCAGGACGCCACGGCGGGGGGTGCGGTTATTCGACATTCTGAACTTGTTCTCGAAGCTGCTCGATGACGGCCTTCAGTTCGAGGCCGATTCCGGTGAGCGGCGTGGTAGCGGATTTCGAGCAGAGCGTGTTCGCTTCCCGCATGAATTCCTGCATCAGGAAGTCGAGTTTTCGCCCGGCGGGGGGTTGCTGCAACAGTGTCCGTGCGGAATCGACGTGGGCGGTCAGGCGATCCAGTTCCTCGCGCACGTCCGCCTTGGTCGCCAGGGCCGCCGCTTCAAGGAAGATTCGCTCCTCCAGACCGGGCGCATCCGGGGCCAGTTCGCTGATCCGGCGGGTGAAACGTTCGCGGATCGCCTCGGTCTGGCTCGAGGCTTCCAGTTCCGCCCGCGCGATCAGGGCCTCGATGGTCCCGACAAAGTCGCGGATCACGGGCGTCAGCTGCTCGCCCTCGCGCTGACGCGACAGCTTCAGGGCGTCCAGCGCCTGTTCGATGGTGACGGCGATGGCCGCCTCGACGGCGGCGCGGGCCTCGGGATCTTCGTCCTCCTCGGCGACTTCGATGACGCCGCGCAGGGCCAACAGGCCGTCAGCCGAGGGCGGAACCGCCCCCTCTTCCGCCAACTGGTTCGCCAGTTTCAGATAGTTGGCCAGCACCGCCTCGTTGACGCGCGGGGCGGGTTCAGAACCCTCGGCGCGCTTGGCCTGAACCCCCAGCGTCACCTGCCCCCGGTTCAGCCGTCCTTGCGCCGCCGCCTTGGTCAGCCTCTCCAGATTGTCGAAGCCGCCGGGTCCGCGATAGCGCACCTCCAGCGTGCGTCCGTTGACCGAACGGGCCTCGACCGTCCAGGTCCAGCCGTCCAGCGCCCCGTCGGCCCGGCCAAAGCCGGTCATGCCTGAGATCTGGCTCATCGTGCCGGTCCGGGGTTCATGGTGATAACGGCGGCGCCCGCAGGCGTCTCGACCACAGCCCCCTCGCCCATCGGCGTCGTCGCCGCGCCCGGAACAGAAGCCGTCTGGCCGGGCGGCAGGCCCGCCTTGCGGCGTTCGATCTCGCGCCAGCGCGCCACGTTGAGCAGGTGCTCGGGATAGGTCCGCGCGAAGACGTGACCGCCTGTGCCGTCCGCGACGAAGAAGACGTATTCCGAACGCGGCGGGTTCAGCACCGCCTTCAGCGCCTCCTCGCCGGGATTGGCGATGGGCGTCGGCGGCAGGCCGTCGATCAGATAGGTATTCCACGGCGTCTGGGCCCGCAGCTCCGAGGCGCGGATGCCACGTCCCAGCGGCCGCCCCTTGGTCACGCCATAGACAATGGTCGGGTCGCTCTCCAGCCGCATTCCCAGTCGCAGACGGTTGGTGAAGACCGCCGCCACCTGGGGCCGCTCCGAGGCCAGGCCCGTCTCCTTCTCGACGATGGAGGCCAGGACCATGGCCTCTTCCGGCGTGGTGACGATGGTGTTGGGCGAGCGCTGCGCCCACAGGGCGGCCAGCTTGCTCGTGGCGGCGCGCTGCATCCGGGCGACGACCGAGGCGCGGGTCTCGCCGCGCGACACCTCATAGGTGTCGGGCCACAGGCTGCCCTCAGGCGGAACCTCGACCTCGCCGGTCAGGACCGGCTGCTTCATCAGGATGTCGACCGCCTGGGCCGAGGACCAGCCCTCGGGCAGGGTCACGTAGTGGCGCACCGCCTTGCCGTCGACCAGCAGGCCGACCACGGTCGCCAGCGAGGCGCCCGACGGCACCTCATACTCGCCCGCGCGGATCTTACGGTCGGCGCCGCTCAGGCTGACGGCGGCGCGGAACAGGTCGGTCGAGCGGATCACGCCCGCCGATTTCAGATTGGCGGCGATGGCCGAGACGCCCGCCCCCGACGGCAGGGTGACGATGGTCGCCTCGCCCTCCCTGGCTGACGGTCCAGGCCCCCAATAGACCACCCACAGGCCGATCAGGGCCGCCGCCACGAAGACGCCCAGCGTCCCGGCGGCGGTGATCAGGCCGACGCCGAGGCTGGATTTAGCCCCCCCGCCGCCGCCCCGCTTCGGTACGCGCGACTTGGGGATGCGAACCTTGGGCGTGGGACGACGCGACGGAGCCTTGGCCAAATCAGTCGACCTTCTTGAAGATCACGGCCGCATTGGTGCCGCCGAAGCCGAAGCTGTTGGACATGGCGACATCGATCTTCATCGGCTTGCCCTTGTGCGGCACCAGGTCGATGGCTGTCTCGTGCTCGGGATCGTCCAGGTTGATGGTCGGCGGCGCGATCTGATCGCGGATAGCCAGAACCGAGAAGATGCTCTCGATGGCCCCGGCGGCGCCCAGCAGGTGCCCCGTCATCGACTTGGTCGAGGACACCGCCACGTCCTTGGCGTGATCGCCGACCAGACGCTCGATGGCCCGCAGCTCGATCCAGTCGGCCATGGTCGAGGTGCCGTGGGCGTTGACGTAGTCGAGGTCCGACGGCTCCATCCCGGCGCGCTTCAGCGCCATCTTCATGGCCCGCAGACCGCCGTCGCCATCCTCGGACGGGGCGGTGATGTGATAGGCGTCGCCGCTCATGCCATAGCCGACGACCTCGGCGTAGATCTTGGCGCCCCGCGCCTTGGCGTGTTCGTACTCCTCCAGCACCATGATGCCGGCGCCCTCGCCCATGATGAAGCCGGCGTGGCCGCGGTCATAGGGACGCGAGGCCTTCTCGGGCGTGTCGTTGTAGGCTGTGCACAGGGCCTTGCAGGCCAGGAAGCCGGCGATGCCGATCGGCACGACCGAGCTTTCGGCCCCGCCCGCCACCATGACGTCCGCGTCGCCCAGGGCGATCATGCGGGCCGCATCGCCGATGGCGTGGGCGCCGGTGGCGCAGGCGGTGACGACCGAGTGATTCGGTCCCTTCAGCCCGTGGCGGATCGAGATCTGACCCGAGGCCAGGTTGATCAGGGCCGAGGGAATGAAGAAGGGGCTGACGCGACGGACGCCCTGTTCCTTCAGCACGATGGCCGTCTCGGCGATGGGGCCCAGGCCGCCGATGCCGGAGCCGACCATGACGCCGGTCGCTTCCTTGTCGTCCTCGGTTTCGGGCTTCCAGTTCGCATCGGCCAGAGCCTCGTCGGCGGCGGCGATGGCGTACAGGATGAAGTCGTCGACGCGCTTCCTGTCCTTGGCCGACATCACCTGATCGGGATCGAAGACGCCCGGCTGATCCGACGCGCCGCGTCCACGACCGTCCACGGACGGCACTTCACCCGCGATGGTGCAGCCATAGCCCTCGGTGTCGAAGCAGGTGATCGGACCAATGCCCGAGCGGCCCTCGACGATGCCCTTCCAGACATGTTCCACGCCCGAACCGAGCGGGGTGACAAGGCCGAGGCCCGTGATGACGACGCGGCGCATGGTTCGCGCTCCTTGGACTATAAGAATCGTGACCGAAAACAATAATGGCCGCCGGACGGTCCCGCTAGGGTCCCGTCACGGCGGCCATCATTTGGAAGTGCGACGGATCGCAGCTGGATTAACCAGCCAGCTTCTCGTCGATGAACTTCACAGCGTCGCCGACGGTCTGGATGTGCTCAGCGGCGTCATCCGGGATTTCGACGTCGAATTCTTCTTCGAAGGCCATGACCAGCTCGACGTTGTCGAGCGAGTCGGCGCCCAGGTCGTCGATGAAGGAGGCTTTTTCCGTGACCTTGTCCGGATCGGCGTCCAGGTGGTCGATAACGATCTTGCGGACGCGTTCGAGGGTGTCGGACATGAGTGTCTCTCTGCCTGTTTGTTGTCGCCGTGAAGGCGGGGTCTCAGTGTTCGCCGTGTCACGGCAGCCGGTTGGAAGCAAGACCCGAGGGACTCACCGCCGCGAAGCATTCCCGCCCTTTAGCACAGCCATCGGGGCGGGAAATAGATTGTTGCGCGTCGTGATGGCGACGCGCAACGCTTTAGATCATCGCCATGCCGCCGTTCACGTGCAGCGTCTGCCCGGTGACATAGGCGGCTTCGTTGGACGACAGATAGACGGCGGCGGCGGCGATTTCCTCGCCCGTGCCCAGTCGGCCTGACGGAATCTTGGTCAGGATGGCCTCGCGCTGCTGGTCGTTCAGCACGTCCGTCATCGGCGAGGCGATGAAACCGGGCGCGATGCAATTCACCGTGATCCCGCGCGAACCGACTTCCTGAGCCAGCGACTTGGAGAAGCCGATCATGCCCGCCTTGGACGCCGAATAGTTGGTCTGGCCGGGGTTGCCCGTCACGCCAACCACCGAGGTCACGCCTATGATGCGGCCCGAACGGCGCTTCATCATCCCCTTCACCGCCGCGCGGGTCAGGCGGAAATAGCTTTCCAGGTTGATCTGGATGACGGACTGGAAGTCCTCGTCCTTCATCCGCATCAAGAGGCCGTCCTTGGTGATGCCGGCGTTGGCGACCAGGATGTCCAGCGGTCCGCCGGCGGCTTCTTCAGCCCGCGCCACCAGCCCATCGACCGAGTCCGCATCCGACAGGTTGGCGGCGGCGAAGAAGGCGCGCTCGCCCAGCTCCTTGGCCAGATCAGCCAGCACGGCCTCGCGCGTGCCCGACAGCACCACCGTCGCGCCCTGGGCGTGCAGCGAACGCGCAATGGCCCCGCCGATGCCGCCGGTCGCGCCGGTCACCAGGGCGATCTTTCCCGAAAGGTTGAACATTATGTCTCTCCGTAGTGGCGAGTGATTAGTGGCGAGTGGCGAGGAAAAGCAGAGTGAAGGGGCGAATGTCTCGCCACTCGTCACTCGCCACTCGTCACCGCCTTCGCGAAGGCTTCCAGGTCTTCCGGCGTGTTCAGCGCCAGGCTCTCGGCGTCGGGCGCGATGCGCTTGGCCATGCCGGTCAGGACCTTGCCCGAACCGATCTCGGCGAAGCGGGTCACGCCGCCTTCGCCCGCCATCCACTCCATGCTCTCGCGCCAGCGCACGCGGCCCGTGACCTGCTCGACCAGCAGGCGACGCAGAACCTCGGGGTCCGTTTCCGGGCGAGCCGTGACGTTGGCAACAACGGCGACCAGCGGCGCGACGATCTTCGCCTCCCCCAGGGCATCAGCCATTTCGTCAGCGGCGGGCTGCATCAGCGGGCAGTGGAAGGGCGCCGAGACGTTCAGCGGGATGGCCCGCGCGCCCAGTTCCTTGGCCTTCTCGATGGCGCGGTCCACGGCGGCCTTGTCGCCCGAAATCACCACGTTGCCGTTGTTGTTGTCGTTGGCGACGACGCAGACGCCGTCTTCCGAACCGGCTTTCGCGGCGGCTTCGGCCAGGGCCAGGTCGGTCTTGGGTCCGATCAGCGAGGCCATCGCGCCCTTGCCCACCGGCACGGCGCGCTGCATGGCCTGACCGCGCAGCTTCAGCAGGCGCGCCGTGTCCGACAGGCTGATCGCGCCGACAGCGGCCAGGGCCGAATATTCGCCCAGGGAGTGACCGGCGACAAAGCCCGCCTTGGTCACGTCCACGCCGAACTCGACCTTCAGCACCCTTGCCGCCGCCGCCGACACGGCCATCAGGGCCGGCTGGGCGTTTTCGGTCAGGGTCAGCTGGTCTTCCGGGCCTTCGCGCATCAGGTCGAACAGCTTCTGGTTCAGCGCGTCGTCGACCTCGGCGAAGACCTCGCGGGCGCTGGCGAAGGCGTCCGCCAATGCAGCGCCCATGCCAACGCTCTGGCTGCCCTGTCCGGGGAAGAGAAGCGCGAGGGTCATGCGAAACGATCCGTGGTCCGTTGATTCAAGGCGCCGAGGCGTAGGCGAAACCCGCCCCTACGGCAAGAACTCGCCCCCTCGAACCGGGACCTTGCGCACGACTCCCCGCCCCAATCCCAGTGAATCACAGGGATTGGACGGCTCTGGCTTCGATCAACGCACGCCCCCCGAAACCTGAGCCACAATAGCCTCATGACCCGCACCGCCGCCCTCTTGAAGTCCTCCCCCGCTACGCAAGGGAGGATCGCAGACCTCGCCGATTGCACTCATTGCACCAATTGCACTGTTTTTTTCGTCGCGCAGTGCAATCGCCGCCCCTCAGAACAACCCCGCCAACTCCTTGCCGGCCAGCACGGCGAACAGCAGCCCTCCCGCCGCCAGCAGCGTGTTCGACAGCCCATGACTGCGCCACTCCCTCGGCACCCGGTCGCTGTTCAGCAGCCACAGAAGCGTCCCCGCCAGGAAGGGCATGAACAGGCTGCCCAGCACGCCATAGGCGACAATCAGACCGAAGGGCCGGTCCATGAACAGCAGGGCCATGGGCGGGAAGGTCAGCCACAGAGCGAACCCTCTGAACGCCCGGCTGCGGTCGCCGCGCACCGCCTCCTCGCCCGCCCGACCCCGTACATGGGCGGTGAAGTCGGCGAACATCAGGCTGACGCCCTGCCAGACGCCCAGCAGGCTTGAGAAGCTGGTGGCCCAAAAGCCGACCAGGAACAGAATGGAGATCGGTCGCCCGAACCGCTCCCTCAACACCTGATCCAGATCCAGCAGCCCCCGCTCGCCGCCTTGCAAGGCTATGCCCACCGCGTACAGCAGCTCGGCCCCGACGATCAGCATGGCCACCACGAAGACCCCGGTGACGATATAGGCGACCCGGTTGTCCAGCCGCATCACCGCCATCCAGCCAGGCCCCTTCCAGCCCTTGGCGTTCAGCCAGTATCCATAGGCCGCCATGGTGATGGTCCCGCCCACCCCGCCGATCAGGCCCAGGGTGTAAAAGACCGACCCCTGCGGCAGGGTGGGCCACAGTCCGGTCATCAGGGCCGGAATATCCGGCGTCACGATCACGGCCAGGCCGACCACGGTGACGAACATCACCCCGACGCAGGCCGTCATCACCTTCTCGAACACGCCGTATCCGCCGAACCAGACGAAGGTCAGCCCCGCGATCCCGCTCAGCATCCCCCAGACCTTCAGGTCCAGCACCGGGAACAGGGCCGCCAGCGGCAGGGCCGTGGCCGTCATGGCCGCCGCCCCGTACACAAAGCCCCAGATGACGACATAGAGGCCGAAATAGAGGCCGGCCCAGTTCAGCCGCCCGCCTATCGCGCCGGGCAGCAGCCCCCGCCCCAGGCTCGACCAGCCGTCAAAGATCGTCCGCTCGCTGGCCAGGGTCCAGCGCCCCACCGCCTCGGCCAGGGCGATCTTCAGCACCGTCCCTATGATGGCCGCCCAAAGCAGGGCGTAGCCGAAGCGCGAGCCGGCGATCAGGGTCGCCACCAGATCGCCCGCCCCGACGCCCGTCGCCGCGACGACGATGCCCGGCCCGATCAGGGACCAGCGCCTTTTCAGGGCGACGTTCGGCTCGGTCGAGGTCATGCGGCGTCTCCGATCAGGCGAAAACCCTCCCCTGCTTCGGCCCCGCTTGGCAATGCAGACCCGCGCGCGGCGCGCCATCCTTGCCCTGTCGGCCTTTTTCCCCTATACGCGCCGCCTTTCCAGGGCTTCGGTCCTGATGCGGAACGCCAAAGGGTTCGGGAAGTCCTCCCGGCCGCCGCTTCAGGAGCCATCGTGGACAGGACTTACCCGGTCCGTTTCACGCCGATGCCCACAAGGGAGACTACCGCATGGCTCTTTACGAGCACACGGTCATGACGCGCCAGGATATCTCGGCGCAACAGGCCGAAGCGCTGAACGACACCATCAAGGCTCTGATCGAAGAAGGCGGCGGCGCCGTCGCCAAGATCGAGTACTGGGGTCTGCGCAACCTGACCTACCGGGTCAAGAAGAACCGCAAGGCTCACTATTCCCTGCTCGCCATCGACGCCCCGGCTGCCGCCGTGGCCGAAGTCGAACGTCAGCTGTCGCTGAACGAAGACGTCCTGCGCTGGCTGACCGTCCGCGTCGAGGAACTCGACCTGGAACTGTCGCCCCTGCTGGCCCGTCGTGAACGTGAGCGCGATCGTGATCGCCCCGCGCGCACCGACGAAGCTGCGGCTTCGGAATAAGGAACCGGATCATGACCGACACAACCGCTCCCTCCCCGGGCGCCCCGGCCGGCTCCGGCGCCGCCGGACGTCGTCCCTTCTATCGTCGTCGCAAGGTCTGCCCCTTCTCGGGCGCCAACGCACCGAAGATCGACTACAAGGACGTGAAGCTGCTGCAGCGTTACGTTTCCGAACGCGGCAAGATCGTGCCCTCGCGCATCACCGCCGTTTCCGCCAAGAAGCAACGCGAACTGGCCAAGGCCATCAAGCGCGCTCGCTACCTGGCCCTCCTGCCGTACGTGGTGAAGTAAGATGAAGGTCGTTCTGCTGGAACGCGTCGAGAACCTCGGCGCCATCGGCGACGTCGTCACCGTCAAGGACGGCTTCGCTCGTAACTACCTGCTGCCGCGCGACAAGGCTCGTCGCGCGACCTCGGCCAACCTGAAAGCGTTCGAACTCGACCGCGCGGCTATCGAAGCCCGCAACGAGAAGAACAAGGCCGACGCACAGAAGGTCGCCGACAAGATCGACGGCCAGACCTACGTCATGATCCGTCAGGCCGGTGAAACGGGTCACCTGTACGGTTCGGTCGCCGGTCGCGACGTGGCTGAAATCATTCAGTCCGAAGGCGGCAAGGTCGAGCGTTCGCAAGTCGTGCTGAACGTCGCGATCAAGGCCCTGGGCGTCCACGAAGTGCCGGTTCGCCTGCACCCCGAGGTCCGCGCCACGGTCAAGATCAACATCGCCCGCTCGGCCGAAGAAGCCGAACGTCAAGCCAAGGGCGAGGATGTCATCCGCGCCCAGTTCGACGACGAGCGCAACGCAGCCGAGCAGTCCGCCAAGGAACTGATCGAAGGCGGCGCTGGTCAGCAAGAAGGCTTCGGCGACGAAGCCTGATCTGTCGACTGACGGTATCGATCAAGGGGCGCGTCCTTCGGGACGCGCCCCTTTTTCTTGGCCGGTCTGTTTAGTTTTTCTGGGCACAGCACCACATAATCTCGATATCCCGCGCCGTTTTCGCACCGCAATATGGTCACAGCTCATCCTCCTTCGATGGGCGGGAGATGACGATGCGAATGCGCTTCTACGCGGACACCCATCGCCCGGTCGCTCGACCGGGACGATGTCCGGCCCGCCGCTGACCCGACTAAGGTCGGTCCGCCGCCGGCCTTGACGACCAACGTTACTGACGCACAGTTCCATCGTCGCTGCTCAACGGCGCGGCGCGATTCCTTGCGTCCAATCAGAAAAGCAGACCTCTCGAGATGAACCGAACCCCCGCCTTCCGCTCCGCCCTGTTCCTGGCGTCCTCCAGCGTCACGCTGCTGCTCGCCGGCGCCGCCGCCGCCCAGCAAGCCTCGGTTGACCCCACCGCCGTTGACGACATCGTCGTGACCGGCACCCGCGTCGCCAACCGCTCGCGCCTCGACACCGTCGCGCCCGTGGACGTGGTCACGGCGGAAACTCTGGAGCAACGCGGCACGACCGAGTTGGCGGCCCAGCTCGCGGCCTCGGTGCCCGCGCTGAACTTCCCGCGCCCCTCGGCGACCGACGGCACCGACTCCATCCGCCCGGCCACCCTGCGCGGGCAGGGTCCTGATCAGACCCTGGTTCTGGTCAACGGCGTGCGCCGCCACCAGACCGCTCTGGTCAATCTAAACGGCTCGGTCGGGCGGGGCTCCTCCGCCGTGGACCTGAACGCCATCCCGTCCTCGGCGGTCGAGCGCATCGAGGTGCTGCGCGACGGCGCGGCGGCCCAGTATGGCTCCGACGCCATCGCCGGGGTTCTGAACCTGCGTCTGCGCGAAGCGCGCGACGGCGGCGGCGCGACCGTCACCTATGGCCAGTATGTCACCGACTATGACGGCTTCTACGGCCGCAAGGGCAAGATCCGCGACGGCGACACCCTGACGGTATCGGGGTGGCAGGGCTTCGCCATAGGCGATGAAGGCTTCCTGACCGCCTCGGTCGAGTATCGTGACCGCGACCGCACCAACCGTTCGGACATCAACCCGACCCTGGGCCGCATCACCGGCGGTCAGGGCGACGCCCAGGCCGAAGATCTGTCGGTCTATCTGAATGCTGGCGTCCCGCTGGCGGCCGGCTGGGAAGCCTATGGTTGGGCCGGCTATCAGAAGCGCGACGCCTCAGCCGCCGCCTTCTATCGCACCCCGACGGACGCCACCCAGAACCCCGACTATGGCTCGGGCCGCAAGTATCCGAACGGCTACCTGCCCGAGATCCTGACGGACACGACCGACTGGACCGCTGCGGGCGGCGTCCGTGGCTCTCTGGGCGAATGGGGCATCGACATCAATCTCGGCTACGGCTCGAACAAGATCGAGTTCGGCGCCGAGAACACCATGAACCCGACCTACGGCATCGACGGTCCGACCCAGTTCGACGCCGGGTCGCTGCAGTATGATCAGCTCGTGTTCGGCGTCGACGCCAGCCGCGAGTACGACCTGGGCTGGCACGGCCCTCTGAACGTGGCCGTCGGCCTTGAGGCCCGTAGCGAAAACTATCAGATCGGAGCCGGCGAAGAAGCCTCCTACGCTCGCGGCCCAGTTCTGACAGCCGGAGGCGCCACCCTCGCCTTCGGCTCGCGCGGCTTCACCGGCTTCACGCCGAGCAACGAGGTGGACGAAGATCGCAACAACGTCGGGGTCTATCTGGACCTGGAAGGCGAGGTCATCGACGGCCTGACCCTGTCGGGTGCCGTTCGCTACGAGAACTATTCGGACTTCGGCGACAACGTCTCGGGCAAGTTCGCGGCCCGCTACGACTTCACCCCCCATTTCGCGGTCCGCGGCGCGGTCTCGACCGGCTTCCGCGCCCCCAGCCTGCAACAGCAGTACTATACCCAGACCTCGATCCTCTACATCGACAACGTGCCCTACGAGACCGGCACCTATCCGTCGATCAGCGAGGTCGGCGCAGCGCTCGGCGGCACGCCGCTGGATGCCGAGGAGTCCGTCAACTATTCGCTGGGCTTCGTGGCCCGCAACGGCCCGTTCGAGCTGACGGCTGACGCCTATCGCATCGACATCAAGGACCGCATCATCCTGTCAGAAACCCTGACCGGCAAAGCGCCCGGCACAAAGGACGCAACAGCCAACGAGCTTGCGATTTTCGGCATTCTCCAACCCTATGGCGCATCGGCCGCGCGCTTCTTCATCAACGGCGTGGACACTGAAACAACGGGTCTGGACGTCGTCGCCCGCTATCGCGCCGAGACCGCTGTCGGCCACCGCCTGGACTTCACCCTGGCGGGCAACGTCAACGACTTCAAAGTCACCAAGACGCCGGTGACCGAGAGCCGCGTCCTGCCCACGCCGACCAGCCTGTTCGGGCGTCAGGCCGTGGCCCGCTTTGAAGAAGGCTCCCCGCCTTGGAAGGTGGTGTTCCAGACCGACTGGGAAGCCCAGCGCCTGGGCGGCACGGTTCGCCTGACCGGCTATGGCGACGTTCTGGCGGCCGGCTCCTCCGAGGCCACTGACCTGGAACTGGGCGCCGCCCTGGTGGCCGATTTCGAGGCGCGTTACCGCCTCACGGACAAGGTCATCATCTCGGTCGGGGCCGACAACATCCTGGACCAGTACCCGCGCCAGAGCCTGCGCGCCAACAATACGACCGGCGCCTTTCCCTTCTCCAACTTCTCGCCCTACGGCTTCAACGGCCGCTTCGTCTATGGCCGCATCGCGGTGAAGTGGTGATCGGAACCTCAGCCTAGGCGGCAGTCCCCGCGAGGAGGGCCTTCTTCCCTCCTCGCGCCGGACGCTGTTGCTGAGGGGCGACGTGGCGGCTGCGGCGGCCCCCGCCGCGGCCGTCTCGTCAGCCATTGTTCCGCCACAGACATCGAACCAAGCTGGGCCATTCCAATCGGAGGGGTCCGTATGAAGAAAGCCGCGCTTGTCCTCGCCGTCGCCGCCAGCCTGTGGGTCGGCAGCGCCAGCGCCATGACGGTTCAAGAGTTCCTGACTTCGGCCAACCGCATCCCGCGCAATCCGACCGCCCTGTTGCGGTCGGACACGCGGCGGCTAATGAACGAGATCAACGGCGCCTTCAAAACGGTCGGCGAGGAGCAGAAAGCGGCCCAGGCATCGAACCGGCGCGCCGCCACCTGCATTCCCGAAGGCGCCAAGATCAGCCTGTCGCCCGACATGATCCTGACCCGCTTCAACGCCATACCGGCGGCGCGGCGCAATATCAGCGTGACCCAGGCGGTGCGGGAATGGATGGCGGCGGAGCATCCCTGCCCGGCCTGAAGCCTGGCCCGACCGCTGATCCGACAGGGGTTTTCAGGACCGTCCACAGACGCCGTCGAATGTCCACGATCAAGGCCATGGCCGGGTCTGACGCAGGCGTCGCTTAGGGCTATGGCTAGTCCCATGAACGCCTTCGCTCCCATGCCCTACGGAAACACAGACCAGGTCTCCGTCTCGTCCATGCCCCACAACCTGGAGGCGGAGCAGGCGCTGCTGGGCTCGCTGATGTTCGACAACGCCGTGTTCGAGCGGCTGAGCGACCGCCTGCGCGGCTCGCATATGTACGAGCCCTTCCATCAGCGGCTGTTCGAGGCGATCGAGGATCACATCCGTCAGGGCCTGCTGGCCGAGCCGACCATCCTGATGGAGCGGTTCAAGCAGGACCCGGCCTTCCACGAGTTCGGCGGTCTGCGATACCTCGCCGACCTTGTCGACCGCGCCCCCCCGGCCGCCAACGCCCCCGACTACGCCCGCGTCATCTATGACCTGGCCCTGCGTCGCGACCTGATCCGTATCGGCGGCGAGATGATCAAGCAGGCGCCCAACCCAGAGACGCCCGCCGACGAACAGATCGAACAGGCGGAACAGACCCTCTATTCGCTGGCTGAAACGGGCAAGCCGTCGTCGGGCTTCGTCAGCTTCTCGACCGCCCTGGCCGGGGCCGTCGAAATGGCGGGCGAAGCCTATCAGCGTGAGGGCAAGCTGGCGGGTCTGGCCACCGGCCTGAACGACCTGGACCGCAAGCTGGGCGGCCTGCACCCCTCCGACCTTCTGATCCTCGCGGGTCGTCCGTCGATGGGCAAGACGGCGCTCGCCACCAACATGGCCTTCAACGTGGCCCGCGCCTATCAGTGGGAACCGACGCCCGAGGGCCGCAAGACGGTCAACGGGGGCGTCGTCGCCTTCTACTCGCTGGAAATGAGCGCCGAACAGCTGGCCATGCGTATTCTGGCCGATGCGTCCGGCGTGTCCTCGGACAAGCTGCGCAAGGGCGAGATCGACGCCTCGGACTTCGGTAAGCTGCGCGACGCGGCGGTCGAGATCGGCGAGAGCCCCCTCTATATCGACGCCACCGGCGGCATCTCCATCTCCAAGCTGGCGGCGCGGGCGCGACGTCTGAAGCGGATGGAGCACGGCCTGGACCTGATCATCGTCGACTACCTGCAACTGGTGACGACGGGCGAAGGCGGCGGTCAGAAGAACCGGGTGCAGGAAGTGTCCGAGATCACCGGCGGCCTGAAGGCCCTGGCCAAGGAACTGGGCGTGCCGATCATCGCCCTGTCGCAGCTGTCGCGTCAGGTCGAGCAGCGCGAAGACAAGCGCCCGCAACTGTCCGACCTGCGTGAATCAGGCTCGATCGAGCAGGACGCCGACTGCGTCATGTTCGTCTATCGCGAAAGCTACTATCTGGGCCGCGCCGAACCGCGCGAGGGCTCTGAGGAGCACCTGCAATGGCAGCAGGACATGGACCGGCTGCAGGGCCAGGCCGAGGTGGTCATCGGCAAGCAGCGTCACGGCCCCATCGGCATCGTCAAGCTGGCCTTCGACGCGGACACCGTCCGCTTCGGCAACCTAGCCCACGACGACCGCTACGGCAGCGCCTTCGCGGACATCCCTGAGTAGGGATCGGGGGCTATTGCACTGGGCGAAGAAAAAAACAGTGCAATTGGTGCAATGGGCGGAGAGACGCGGATCGCCTCCTGCGCTCATCCCTTAAGGACGGCGCCCTCACCCCCATCCCCGGCCCTTCCCCCCTCGAGGGGGAAGGGAGAGAAATTCGTGGTTGGCGGACGGCGGCGGATGGCGATGTCAAAGACCGGCAAGCGCCAATCTAGGCCAGAGGCGGACTACGGCGCGCTGGCGGGCGGCGGCGGCGCGCAATCCCGGGCGGTTCAAGGGATTGGAGGCGAGTGATAGGCGAGCAGACGGCGGAAAGCCGCGCAAAGCCGGTGGCGCCGCACGAAACTTGCGGCATAAGGGGGCTATGTCCCTCCCCGCCTCTCTCACCGTCGATCTCAGCGCCCTGGCGCGCAATTTCCACACCCTGCAAGGCCTGATCGGCGTGCCGGTCAATCCGGTCGTGAAGGCCGACGGCTATGGCCTGGGCGCCGCCGCGGTGGCCAGGCGGCTGATGGCTGAAGGGGCGCGGACCTTCTTCGTCGCGCGGGCGGCCGAGGGCGTGGCTCTGCGTGAGGCCCTGGGGGCTGAGCCGGTCATCTATGTGCTGGACGGCTGTCACGGCGCGTCAGCGAGTCTGATCAAGGCGGCGAACCTGCGCCCTGTGCTGAACCAGCCCGGCCAGATCGCGGCCTGGACGGCGGCGGGCGGCGGCGCCTGCGGGCTGCAACTGGACACCGGCATGAACCGGCTGGGCTTCCGCGTCGAGGACGCGCCCGAGCCGTTCGAGGGGCTGGAGCTGGTCATGACCCACCTGGCCTGCGCCGACGAACCGGCCAACCCGATGAACCGGGCCCAGCGCGATGCCTATGCCGCCGCAGTCACCCGATATCCGGGCGTGACGCGGTCGTTCGCCAACTCGGGCGGCTGCTTCCTGGGGCCGGACTTCGCCTTTGACGCAGCCCGGCCCGGCATCTGCCTGTTCGGCGGCGGGCCTGAGGGCAAGCCCGACAGGCGCATCGCCCCGGTGGCCACGCTGAACGCCCAGATCATGCAGGTGCGCGACGTGCCGGCGGGCGAGACGGTCGGCTATTCGCAAGGCTATCGCGCCGAGGCGCCGATCCGCGTGGCGACCTGCGGGACCGGCTATGCCGACGGGGTCATGCGCAGCAATAGCCCGAACGGCCAGGTCTGGGTGGCGGGGGCCTTGCGTCCCATCATCGGCCGGGTGTCGATGGACGTGCTGGCGGTGGACGTCACCGGCCTGGACGTGGCGGCGGGCGACACGGTCGAGATCTTCGGCGCCAACCGTCTGGTGGACGACGCGGCGACGGCGGCGGGAACCATCAGCTATGAGATGCTGACCTCGATCACGCCGCGCGTGCCGCGCCTCTACGTCGGCTGAGGGGTCAGCTGAGGGCCAGCGCGCCCAGACCGACCGTGCCGACCACGAAGCTGGCGACGACGCCAGCGGCGATGGCGCCGACGACCATCCACAGCACGATGGCGGAGACGACGACGACCGCCGTATAGCCCAGGGCCTTGTCCTGCGGCGCCTTCATCACGGTCGGCAGACCGAGGTAGAGCAGGTAGAAGCCGTAGAGGCCCAGCAGGCCGCCCAGCCAGGCCAGGGCCGGGAACAGGTTGAAGATCGACGCCACCCAGGCGGCGGTCATCGAATAGACGGCGACCTTCATCGCCTGCACCTTGTCCCTGGTCCCGTTGAAGGTCGGCGCCAGGGCGTCGATGATCAGGCCCAGAACGAAGACCGAGAGCAGCGACAAGCCCCAGGTGACGATGGCGCCCAGAAGGCCGCCGACCACGGGCGTGCGCATCACCGAGCCGAAGATGTGGATCGGGAACAGCTGTCCGCCGATCAGGCTGGCCACCGGGCCGATCGCGGCCAGCAGCATGGCGTAGCGGGCGAACAGGCTGCGCGTCGTGGCGTATTCGGCGTCGATGACCGGCCACTCCAGCTTGGGCCGCATCAGGATGTTCTGCACGCGGGCGACGAGGCCCGGATCAATGGCGGGCGGGTTCGGAGCGGTCATGGGGGCCTCGGCGGGGGGTGAGTCGTATCAGCGCTATAGCTTGGCAGGATGACGGGCATATGAGGCCTAATGCAACCCGCGCGCCCGCCTTGCGTCAAAGCCGGTCGCAGCCGCGCGCATGACCCCTCGCCCGCGCCGCGATTCCTGCTAGGTCAGGGTCATGGCGCGCGATACCCTTCTCTATGTCTGTCAGTCCTGCGGGGCGGTTCACACCAAGTGGGCGGGGCAATGCTCCGGCTGCGGCGAGTGGAACACATTGGCCGAGGAATCGAAGTCGGCCCCGCCCGGCGCGATGAAGCCGAGCTCCACGGCGCGCGGACGGGGCCTGCAGTTCGAGACCCTGCAATCCGACACGCCCGAGCCGCCGCGCATCGTCACCGGCGTGACCGAGTTCGACCGCGTCTGCGGCGGCGGCGTGGTGCCGGGCTCGGCCATCCTGCTGGGCGGCGACCCTGGCGTGGGCAAGTCGACCCTGCTGCTGGAGGTCACGGCCAAGGCGGCGCGCAACGGCGCCCGCGTGGCCTATATCTCGGGCGAAGAAGCCATTGAACAGATCCGCGCCCGCGCCAAACGCATGGGCGTGGCCGACGCCGCTGTGTCATTGGCGTCTGCGACCGCGCTGCGCGAAATCCTGACGACGCTGAAGCGCGACAAGTTCGACATCGTCATCATCGATTCCATCCAGACCCTGTGGTCCGACGCGCACGAGGCCGGGCCAGGCTCCGTGACCCAGGTCCGCGCCTGCGCCGCCGAACTGGTGCGGCTGGCCAAGGACAACGGCCCGGCCATCGTCCTGGTCGGCCATGTCACCAAGGACGGCCAGATCGCCGGGCCGCGCGTGGTCGAGCACATGGTCGACGCGGTGCTCAGCTTCGAGGGCGAGCGCGGCTATCCCTTCCGCATCCTGCGCGCCGGCAAGAACCGTTTCGGCGCCACGGACGAGATCGGCGTCTTCGAGATGAGCGACGTCGGATTGCGTGAAGTGACCAACCCGTCCGCCCTGTTCCTGGGCGAAGGCAAGGAGCGGGCGCCGGGCGCCGCCGTCTTCGCAGGCATAGAAGGGTCGCGGCCTGTTCTGGTTGAAATACAGGCGCTTGTCGCCCCTTCTGCATACGGCACGCCAAGGCGCGCCGTCGTCGGCTGGGACAATGGCCGCCTGGCGATGCTGCTCGCCGTGCTGGAGGCGCGCTGCGGTCTCGGCTTTGGGGACAAGGACGTCTATCTGAACATCGCCGGGGGTTTGCGGATCAGCGAGCCCGCCGCCGACCTAGCCGCCGCCGCGGCCCTTATTTCCTCGGCGCTGGACATGCCCCTGCCCCAGGGCTGCGTCGTCTTCGGCGAGATCGGCCTGTCGGGCGAGGTCCGCGCCGTCAATCGCGCCGAGGCCCGGCTGAGAGAGGCGCAGAAGCTGGGCTTCGACCGCGCCCTGGCCCCGGCGCAGGCCAAGGGCAAGGTCAAGAAGGGCGACGTCGCCATCACCTCCGCCGGCCTGCTGACCGAGGTGGTCGAGCGAATCTCCCAAAACCGCTATTGAGACGGCCTCTGTTCCTCCAGCGCCCCCTCTTCTAAGGACCTCAGCGCGCGTGACCGGCTACGACGTCTTCGTCATCCTTGTGCTTCTGGCCTCCGGCGCCGCCGGCTGGTTCCGGGGCGGCGTGCGCGAGCTGACGGCCCTGTTCAGCTTCTTCCTGGCGGGGTTGCTGGCTCTGATCACCCTGCCGTGGACCGCGCCGTTCGGGCGGTCGCTGGTCGATCCTGACTGGGCCGGGTCGGTGCTGGCCGTGGGGCTGACCTTCCTGATTCTCTATTTCGGCCTGCGCTTCCTCGGCTCGGCCCTTTCCAAGGGCGCGCGCGGGAATGCGCTGGGCGCCTTTGACCAGACCTTTGGTCTGTTGCTTGGACTGGTGCGGGCCCTGGCCCTGATCGGCGGCGCCCACCTGACCATCATGGGGGTGATGACCGACAATCCCCCGCGCTGGCTGACCCAGGCCACCCTGGCCCCGGTCAGCGCCAAGGCCGCCGAGATCATCCAGATCGTGCTGCCGACGCTAGGAAAGGGCGCAGACGCGCTCACGCCCGTCGTCGGATCTTCCGTCCGCGAAGGGTTTTCCGATCAATGAGCCTTGCCCTCGACGTAATGGCGGACTACGTGCGCGGCGCCACCGCCTGAGTTACCCTGTTCCCGGTCATCGGAGCCTGACGATGCGCCACCATATCGCCGATCCCATCATTCACCGCGAACACTGGCGCGAGCCGGAGGATGATCAACTCCGCTTGGAGTGCGGCGTCTGCGGCGTCTGGGGGGCGCCCGAGAACGAAGCCTCCTCCATCGTGGCCCTGGGTCTGCACGCCTTGCAGCATCGCGGTCAGGAAGCGTGCGGCATCGCCAGCGTCCATGACGACCGCTTCTACACCGAGCGCCATCAGGGCCTGGTGGGCGAGGCCTTCGGCAACGCCGAGCTGACCACCCGCCTGCCCGGCGGGGCCGCGGTCGGCCACACCCGTTATTCCACCGCCGGCGGCAGCTTCCTGCGCAACATCCAGCCGATGTTCGCCGATCTGGACCAGGGCGGCATCGCCATCGCCCACAACGGCAACCTGACGAATTTCAAGCACCTGCACGGACAACTTGTGTCCGAAGGCGCGATTTTCCAGTCCACCTCGGACTCCGAAGCCATCCTTCACCTGATCGCCCGCAGCCGTAAGGCCAAGATCATCGAGCGCTTCATCGACGCCCTGGGCCGGATCGAGGGCGGTTACGCCCTGGTCGCCCAGACGCGGTTCAAGATGATCGGCGCCCGCGACCCCCTGGGCATCCGTCCGCTGGTGCTGGGCAAGGTCGGCGAAGCCTGGGTGCTGGCGTCCGAGACCTGTGCGCTGGACACCATTGGCGCCACCTTCATTCGCGATGTCGAGCATGGCGAAGTCGTCGTCATCGACGAGGAAGGCCTGACCTCGATCAAGCCCTTCCCGGCCCGCGCCGCCCGCCCCTGCCTGTTCGAATATGTCTATTTCGCCCGCCCCGACAGCGTGGTGAACGGCCGCTCAGTCTATAACGTCCGCAAGGAAATGGGCCGCCGTCTGGCGCGCGAGTTCCAGGTCGACGCCGATGTGGTCGTGCCGGTGCCGGACTCCGGCGTGCCGGCGGCCTTGGGCTATGCCCAGGAAAGCGGCATTCCCTACGAGATGGGCATCATCCGCAGCCACTATCTGGGCCGCACCTTCATCCAGCCCAGCCAGGGCGCCCGGCAGAAGGGCGTGCGCATGAAACACAGCCCCAACCGCGCCGCGCTGGAAGGCAAGCGCGTGGTCCTGATCGACGATTCGATCGTGCGCGGCACCACCTCGCTGAAGCTGGTGCGCGCCGTCCGCGCGGCCGGTGCCAAGGAGGTCCACCTGCGCTCGGCCAGCCCGCAGATCCTCTTCCCCGACTTCTACGGCATCGACATGCCCGAACGGACGCAGCTGATGGCCGCGACACATTCCATGGACGAGATGCGCGCCATCCTGGAAGTCGATTCCCTCGGCTTCCTGTCCATTGACGGGTTGTACGACGCCATGGGCGTGGGACCGCGCGATCCGGCCCAGCCGCAGTTCACGGACCACTATTTCACCGGCGACTATCCGACCCGTCTGGTGGACCGCGAAATCGAAGAAGGCGGCCGCGACGCACGCGGTGCGCAACTTTCCCTGCTGGTGACCGCTTAAGGCGGGATGATCCAGCTCGGCTACTTCACCCTCGACACGCCTGACGTCGAAAAGGCCCGCGCCTTCTATGCGGGTCTGTTCGGCTGGATGTTCGACGAAGCCGACTCACACCCGACCTACGCCCACGTAAAGGGATCAGACCCCGCCTTTGGCATCACCAAGGGGGAGCACAGGGCCTTTCCCCATCTCTACTTCCGCGTGGACGACATTCACGCGGTCTGCGCCCGCGTACGAGAACTGGGCGGACACGCCGCCATCCCCGCCGAAAGCCCCTCCGGCCTGTCCGCCATTGTCGCCGACGATCAGGGCGTCAGCTTCAGCCTGTGGCAGCCGGCGCCGGGGTACTAATTTTGCCTTCCCTCTCCCAATGGGAGAGGGCTTGAGCCTCCAAGAGCGTAGCGATTGGCAAGGCGAAAGGGTGAGGGTCGCCGTCAACCGTCGGCGTAAGTCATCGCTCCACGGCTTGCGCCGAATGGACCCTCAGCCCCTCACCCTTTCGCGCAAGAACGATCGCTTGCGCTCTCGTGCGCTCAAGCCCTCTCCCGCCGGGAGAGGGATCAGGCTGCACCAATCTCAGCCCCCTCCTTCCAACCCGCGACGGGTCGCGCTATCAGCCCACCATGTCCGAACACGCTTCCCTCCCCCTCGCCAACCGTATCGCCCTGGTCGTCGGCGCCTCGCGCGGCATCGGCTATGAGACCGCCCTCGCCCTGGCCAAGGCCGGCGCCCACGTCGTGGCGACCGCCCGCACCCAAGGCGGCCTGGAAGAGCTGGACGACGCCATCTTCGCCGCCACCGGCCAGCACGCCACCCTGGTCCCGTTCGACCTGGTCGACGGCGGCGCCATCGACCGCCTGGGCGGCGCCCTGTTCGAGCGCTTCGGCAAGCTGGACATCTGGATTCAGGCCGCCGCGACCATGGGGCCGTCGGGCCTTACGCCGGTCGCTCACGCCGAGCCGCGCGAGTTCGCCAAGATCGAGAAGATCAATTTCACTGGCGTCTATCGCCTGATCCGCTCGCTGGAGCCGCTGCTGCGGGCCTCAGACGCCGGGCGCGCCGTTTATCTGACCACCAGCGTCGCGGCCAATCCCCGCGCCTTCTGGGGGATGTATGCCGCGACCAAGGCCGGAGCCGAGGCCCTGGTCAAATGCTGGGCCGACGAGATCGAAAGCACCTCTGTCCGCGCCGCCATCGTCGATCCCGGTCGGATGCGCACCCAGCTTCGCGCCCAGGCCTTCCCGGGCGAAGACCCCGAGGGCCTGCCGCATCCCTCCGAGATCGGCCCCTTGATGGTCGAGCTGACCCGCCCCGACCTGACCCCGCCCCTGACCGTCAGCTTCAAGGACTGGAAGCAGGCTCAGTCGGCCTAGTTCGCCTCCCTCTGGGCTTGCAGAGGGGCAGGAAGCCGTCTGCGAAATTTAAAAGGGCGAGCCGTCATTGCCGACGGCTCGCCCTTTGTCTGTTTGAGGCCTTGGCGGCTCTACTTCTTAGGCGCGTGCTTCTGGCCGGTGCGGACCCGGCCCGAGCGCGAGACCTGCCGCGCGCCGCCGCGGGCGCCCTTTTGCACCGCGATGGACTGGCCGGCCTTCTTGCTGGAGCTGGCCTTCAGACCGCCCAGGGCCTTCACCTTGGGCTTGATGCCCGACTTCTTCTGCTCCAGCGCCTTGCCGGGCAGGTTCGACAGGGCCTCGGCGGCCTTCTCGGCCTTCAACACCTTGCGCGGCGCGGTCTTGGCCGTGCCCTTGTAGCGTTCAGGACCCGACTTGGCGCCGCCCTCGGCATAGGGGTTGGGCGCGCCCGACTTGACCGTCAGCCGGATCGGCGTGCCGGGCAGGTCGAAGCTCTCGCGCAGGCTGTTCACCAGATAGCGCTGGTAGTGCTCCGGCATGTCCGAGGCGCGGCTGGCCATCAGCACGAAGGTGGGCGGACGGGCCTTGGTCTGGGCCATGTACTTGGGCTTCACGCGCTTGCCGTTGACGGCGGGCGGCGGGTGCCTCTGGGTGGCCATGGCCAGCCAAGTGTTCAGGTCCTTGGTCTTGACCTTCACCGACCAGGTTTCATAGGCCTTGATGATGGCCGGCATCAGCCGTTCGACGCCGCGACCATTGTGCGACGACAGGGCGACGAAGGGCGAACCCTTCAGCTGCGGCAGCTTGTTCTCGGCCAGGGACTTGAGCTCGGCCATCTTGGCCTGCGGCTCTTCTTCCAGGTCCCACTTGGACGCGACATAGACCAGAGCGCGGCCTTCGCGCTCGACCAGGTCGGCCAGTTGCAGGTCCTGGGTGTCGAAGGCGTCGTCCTTGTCCATCACCAGCACGACCACCTCGGCGAAGGTGATGGCGCGGATGGTGTCGGCGACCGACAGCTTTTCCAGCTTCTCCTGGACGCGGGCCTTGCGGCGCATCCCGGCGGTGTCGACGAAGCGGATCGCCTTGCCTTCGTATTCCCAGTCGACCGAGATCGAGTCGCGGGTGATGCCGGCCTCAGGCCCGGTCAGCAGCCGGTCTTCGCCCAGCATACGGTTGATCAGCGTCGATTTGCCCGCATTGGGCCGGCCGATGATGGCGATACGGATCGGCTTGTCCGGCTCGTCGATCTCTTCGATGAAGATGTCGGCGGAGGCGGCCAGCAGGGCCTGATACAGGTCGGCCATGCCCTCGCCGTGCTCGGCCGAGATGGCGACCGGCTCGCCGAACCCCAGGGCGTGGGCTTCGCCAACGCCGCCGCCGCTCTCTCGGCTTTCGGACTTGTTGGCCAGCAGGATGATCGGCTTATGCACCTTGCGCAGACGTTCGGCAAAGATGCGGTCCAGCGACGTCACGCCCTCGCGGGCGTCCATCATGAACATGACCACTTCGGCGTCGTCGAGCGCGGCTTCGGTCTGCTCGCGCATACGCGCTTCCAGGCTGTCGTCGGTGACGTCTTCGTAGCCGGCCGTGTCGATCAGCGTCAGATCCATGTCGCCGATATTGCCGTCGGCATAGCGACGGTCACGGGTCACGCCCGGGCGATCATCGACCAGCGCCAAACGCTTGCCGACGAGTCGGTTGAACAGTGTCGACTTGCCCACGTTGGGCCGGCCGACGATGGCGACTTTTAGAGCCATGTCGGCTTTCTAACTCAAAAACAGGAAAAAGGTCAGCGGATGCTGACCAGCTCGCCCTTGTCCGTCAGGACATAGAGGGCGCCGTTATAGGCGGCGGGGGCGATATAGGCCGCCGCGCCCAGCTTGACGCTGGACTGCTGTGCGCCGGTCTTCGGATCAAAGGCCACGGCCTCGCCGTCCGAATTGACCAGCACCAGACGGTTGGAGGCCAGGATCGGGCCCGACCAGGTCGGACGCACGGTGCGCTTGCCGAAGCCCAGAACGCCGCCTTCCTGGCGAACGCGGCCCTCGTTCAGGTCGCGGGTCCAGTAGACCTGGCCCGACTCGCGGTTGACCACGGTCAGTTCGCCCGCCTTGGACACGACATAGACCACGTCGCCGACCGGCAGGGGCGCATTGACGCCCGCGACCGGCAGGGACCACTTGGGCTGGCCCGAGCGGATGTCCATGGCCTGCAGAACGCCCGAGTGGCTGATGGCGTAGACCGAGCCGCGGCTGATGACCGGACGTCCGGCGATGTCGCGGATTTCCGACAGGGCGCTGGTGCGGCTGGTCCGGGACAGGACCTCCTGCCACACGGGCTGGCCGTTCGAGGCGCGCAGGGCGACCAGTTCGCCCGAGGAGAAGGGCGCGATCACCGTGTCGCCGCTGACCGCCGGGCTGGAGGCGCGCATGATGCGGGCCGGCTCGGTGATGCCGCGATAGGACCAGTCCTGCTGGCCGGTGTTCACGTTGAAGGCGATCAGCTGATTGTCGACGTCGATGACGAAGACGCGCTGGCCCGAGACCGTCGGCGCGCCGTGGATCGGCAGATCGACCGTCGAGCGCCAGACCACGGCGCCCGTCGCGGCGTCCAGCGCCGTCATGGTGCGATAGCCCGAGGAAACGAAGACCTTGCCGTCGCTGACGGCCACGCCGCCGCCGAAGCCGCCGCCGCCCGCGCCGCCGCCGAAGCCGATGCCCAGGAAACGCTTGCCCTTGTCCTGCTCGTCGACCTTGACGTCGGCCTTCCACAGCACGGCGCCCGTGCCGGAGTCGACGGCGGTCACGCCGGCCTCGCCATCCAGCACGAAGACCTTGCCGCCGTCAGCGACGACCGGGGCCATGACCTGCCGCGTGTTACTGGACCCGGCGCCGATGTTGCGCTTCCAGGCGACCGAGAATTCCGGCGCGGCGATGACGTGTTCGACCGAGTTTTCCGCGTTGCCGCCGGGCTGGGTCCAGGCCGTGGCGGCCTGTGGACCCGGCAGGAAGAAATCACGACCCGACAGGGCCGCCGAGGGGGCCAGCTGCTGTTCGAACTCCAGGATCGAGATGCGCTGGCCTTCGGACGCCCTGGCGACGTCTTCCTTGGGCTTGCCCAGGCCGAACGGCAGGGCGTTGCGCACAGTGCCGCACGACGCGACGGTCAAAGCGAGGCCGCACAACAGGGCGACTTTCAGCGTACGATTCATGAATGGCGTCCTGAAAGCGTAGATTACGGGCGGGCGGCGGCGGGCGCCGCCTCAGCAGCGGGAGCCGGAGCAGCAGCGGGAGCAGCAGGAGCCGGGGCCGCAACGGGCGTCGGCGTCGCGGCGGCGGCCTTGACGATGGCGGCCAGACCGGCGGCGGTGCCGGAATCGACGGCCTGAACGCCGGCCTGGGCGCGCTGGCGAATCGAATCAGGCACGTTCTGACCCAGTTGCAGCTGCACGAAGATCTGACGGGCGTCGGCGGTCTTGCCGTGTTGCAGCAAGGCCATGGCCTGGGCTTCCTGGGCGAAGGCGTGCAGCGGGCGCTTGTCGTTCGCCAGCGGCTCCAGACGCTTCTGGATGTCGGCCAGGGGCGCGGTGTCCATGATGAGGAAGACGGCCTTCAGCGCGGCGGCGTCGGCGATGATCGGGTCGCGCGAGGCCTTGGCGGCGTCGTCGAACAGCTTGACGGCGTCCTCGGTCTTGTTCGCCGAGACGGCGATCCCGGCCTGCTGCATCAGGGCCAGGGCCTTGTAGGCTCCGTTGCCCGTCTTGGCGGCTTCGGCGAAGGCGGCGTCGGCCCCCGACGGATTGTCAGCCTGCAAAGCGATCATGCCGCGGTCATAGGCGGCCGAGGCCTTGTCGGCTTGATTCGTCTGATAGCTCTGCCAGCCCCACCAGGCCAGGGCGGCGACAAGGGCGACCGCCAGCAGGCCGGCGCCGATGGGCAGCCAGGTGCGGGCCATACGCTTGTATCGATCGGAGCGAAGCTCCTCCTCGACCTGTTCGAAGACATCAACCACGAAACGTCGCCCCAAAAACCGCTGCCAAGACTGGTCGCTAAACCGGCGCGACCCTAGAGGGTCGGCGTCGCGCCCGCAACGCAGGCGTTTACGCCGCGACCCGAAATTTCAGCAGTAGGTCGCGACTTCGTCAGGAAAACGGCGGTCAGATTTCCTGAGACAGTTTCACCACCCCGGCCGCCAGGAGGGCGACCAGCACCCCGGCGGTGGCCCAGAACATCTGCATCCCGCCCATGGCGCTCATGTCCAGGCCGGTCAGGCCCAGCCTGTCCAGCAAGGATTGGGCGGCCTGTGCGGCGTCCACGCCCGCCATGCTCAGCCCCTGGGGAGCCGGCTGCGACCCGGCCGATGCGGACACCGCCGAGGAAGCGAAATTGAAATCGACGTTCAGGACTTCACGCACGGCGATGACGCCGCCGACCAGACCTGCGACCGACAGGGCCATGGTCCTGAAACGCGACGACGTGTTCAGTTTCGCGGCCAAGGCGGCCTCGAACTGGGCCGAATCGGGGAAACTCGGCGCCCGAGCAAACAGGCGCTCGATGGCAGGGTCGAATTCATCAACCGACATGGGACGCGCTCCCGTGAGCAACCGGCGCCGACTGGAGCCGGGCCCGAAGTTTATCCAGACCACGCTTGACATGAGATTTCACCGTTCCAAGCGGCAAATTGATGGCGGCCGCGATTTCGGGATGGGACAGGCCCGCCCCGTGACACAGGGAGACGCACAAGCGCTCCGGTTCAGTCAGCCCCTTCATCGCCTCGTCCAGGTCCATGCGCCCCGCACTGTCGACACTGGGCGCGACCTCGTCGTTTTCGATTTCAGCCACATAGCGCGCGTCCTTCGAGCGACGTTTCAAATAGAGGCGCGCGGCGATCCGCTTGATCCAGGCGCCGAAGGTCCCCTCGCCCCGAAACTCGGCGCATTTCTCGAACGCCAGCAGGAAGGCGTCCTGAGCCACGTCATCAGCCAGGGCGGCTTGCGCCCCCATACGACGCAGCAGGCCGCGCACCGCCGGACTGTGGCGGCGCACCAGCTCCCCGAACTCGCGACGCCCGCCCGCCGCCGACAGGGCGGCGAGCTCGACATCGTGCAGATCGCGTAAAGGCTTGGCCATGACGGTTTCCCCTCCCCGTCGCCCCTCAGCCCTTGTTCTTGTTGAAGATGCTCAGGATGATGAAGGCCAGACCGATCATGCCGGGCACCGCGGCGCTGCCGGCGATCGGATAGAAGGCGTCCATCTCGGCGAAGCTGACCATGTAGCCGAAGAGGGCGATGCCCAGGCTGACCGCCAGCAGAATGACGCCGACGCGCAGGTCGCGGGCCGCCGTCGCCGGCGCCTTGATGTTTTCCTTGCTGAGTGCGTCGATGACTTCGGGCGGCAGCGGCTGGCCCTTGTCGATGGCCGAACGCAGGGTCGCCTGCATCTCCTTGCGCTCTTTGCTCTTCAGCCAGTTCGGCACGATCACGATCGCGCCGATCATGATGAAGAACGCTATGGGAATGAACTCTTCCATGGGTTTCGCCCCTTCTTGAATAGTGGAGCCGAGCGTGACGCTGCGGCCTTCTGATAACAAGAGGCGGTGATCGCGCCGATCAGATGCAGGATCGCGCATGAACTCTTTGTAAGGTGGGGGCGCTCGTCACCACAGCGTGACTCGACTTCGGGCGCGCGGAGGCCAAGCGTCAGCCATCCTCAATCGACAGAGTGGCCCATGACCCGCATCATCTATCGCATCGTCCCCCACGACGGCGGCTGGGCCTACAAGCTGGGCGACAGCTTTTCCGAGACCTTCGCCACCCATGACGCCGCGCGCGCCGCCGCCGTCGCCGTCTCGCGCGAGCAGCAGGTGCCCGACCGCACCTCGTGGATCGAGTTCGAGGACAGCTCAGGTCAGTGGATCACCGAACGCGCGGACGGCCACGACCGCCCGGAAACCACCGTCGAGGATTAGGCGACGCCTAAGACTGAAGGAGCGCCTCGGCGTAGCGTTCCGGCTTGAAGCCGACCAGGGTCCGGCCGTCGCCCAGATCCAGCACCGGCCGCTTGATCATCGACGGCTGGGCCAGCATCAGGGCCACGGCCTTGTCGGCGTTCAAGTCGGCCTTGTCGGCGTCCGGCAGCTTGCGGAATGTGGTCCCGGCGCGGTTCAGCACCGCCTCCCAGCCATGCTCGGCGATCCAGCGCTCCAGATCCGCCTTGTTGGCGCCGGCGACCTTGTAGTCGTGGAAGACGTAGTCCACGCCGTTTTCATCCAGCCAGACCCGCGCCTTCTTCATCGTGTCGCAAGCCTTGATGCCGTACAGGGTGATGGTCATGGGGCGCTCCCTCGCTTGCTGAGGGCCGCGATCTGGCATCGGTAGGCGGAGGGGTCAAATTCCGGCTTTGATCTTGTCGAGGCGCTTCTGAGCCAGGCAGGCCCTCAGCAGCATTATCGACGTCACGACGCTGAGGATGCCAAAGCTGATCGGCATGGTGCCGGAAAACAGCCAGATCGACACCGGGAATAACAGGAACAGGGTCGCCCAAAGCACGACAATCCAAGCCAAAATCAGGGATCGCGTCCTGCGAACCCGAAAGAACAGAAGGGCCGCAAGCAGGCTCAGAACGACATTGACCCAGCCGACAAGCCCTCCATCGCTTCCAAGCGCGCCGGCTGAGCCTATGCCATTGAAGGCGCCCATGGCGATGAAGGCATGGAACAGGCCGATTAGAAAGAGCGACATCGATCCTGAGTTGGTCGCCACATCCACCTTATGAAGCGTGTCGAGACGGGCAAACGGGTTCCAATCCGCTTCAGGGATGCGAGGCCTTGGCCGCTCTCAGACCGGCACTGTCTTTTGATCTTCGGTGGACATCTTGGCCCCCATTGCACCGCTGATCGTACTAGCAGAACGTTAATCGATAAGCACACCGAACGTCACCGCGGACGCGGGCTAGAGCCGCCCATAAAGCTCTACGTCCATCCCAGGATCAGGCCGCCTTCTGGCTCCACAGGTCGAGATCCGCCTCACGGCCGATCAGGGCCAGGCCGGAGGCGATGGATTCGAATTCGCCGCCGGTCTCGATGCGGTCGGCGCCGAAGCGGCGGATGAAGATGTCGCGCACCGCGGGGACGAAGGAGGTGCCGCCGGTCAGGAAGACGCGATCGATCTGTGCGCCCTCCAGACCCGACTGGGCCATGGCCTCGTCGACGGCGGCCTCCATGGCCTGAAGCTCAGGCGCGATCCAGCCCTCGAAGTCCGTGCGTTTGACCGGCTTCTCGATCCGCACCGATCCGGCTAGGAAGGAGAAGACCGCCTCCTCGTCCCGCGACAGGGCTTCTTTCAGACCCGAGACGGCGCGGTAGAGGGCATAGCCGTGGTTGTCGTCCAGCACCTCGATCAGGCGTTCAATCTTCTCGGGCTCCAGCGCGGTGGAGGCCAGGCCGCGAATGTCGCGCATGTCCTTGGAGGCGCGCAGCAGGGCCAGTTGGTCCCAGCGGGCGAAGGCGCTGTAATAGCGCTGCGGGATGGGCAGACGGTTGTCGAAGGCGCGGTACAGGCTGCCCTTGCCCAGTTCCGGCGAGACCAGCTGGTCGATGATCCGATAGTCGAAGGCGTCGCCCGCCACGCCCACGCCCGAGCGCGCCAGCGGCGTGGACTTCAGCGCGCCGTCGGCCCGCTCGAACCGCACGATGGAAAAGTCGCTGGTGCCGCCGCCGAAGTCGGCGACCAGGACATTGGCGTCCTGCTTCAGCGCCCGCGCAAAGAAAAAGGCCGCGCCGACGGGTTCATAGGCGTAGCGGATGTCGGTGAAGCCCAGACGGGCAAAGGCCGCCTCATAGCGCTCCAGCGCCAGGGCCTCGTTGGGATTGCCGCCGGCGAAGGTGACGGGACGGCCGACGATGATGCGCGGCGGCAGGTCGTCCATCGCCCCGTCGGCATGGTGCTTCAGCCGCAGCAGGAAGGCCGACAGCAGGTCCTCGAAGCGATAGCGGCGGTTGTCGATGCGCGTCTCGGTAAAGGCGGCGCTGGCGGCGAAGGTCTTGAACGACTGGATGAAGCGGGTGTCCAGCGGGTCCTCGACATAGGCGTCGATGGCCCAGGGCCCGGCCTCGATCACGCGCTCGGGCGAGCCGCCGTCGCGGGCCTCATGCAGTTGGAAGCTCAGCGCCGAGCGGAAGGCGAACAGGTCCTTCTCGTCAGTATGAAACCGCACCAGGGTCGCGGGGCCGTCGCCGTGGGTCAGCGACACCACCGTATTGGTCGTGCCGAAGTCGATGCCGATGGTGGCGGGCGTCGCGGACGTCATGGGAAAACCTGCGGGGAGAGGGGCCGGGGTTCGTAGCCCCCTGCCCGCTCACGTCAAGGGCGACAGTACCCTTGTCTCAGCATCGGCGACCAACCTAGCCGCCGTACCCCCGACCGCCGCCGCCGAATCCGCCGCGCGAGACGACCGTAGTGCGGCTCTGCACCCGGCTGGGGGCCTGACGAGCCACGTCGCCGTATTCCCGGCCGTTGGTCAGGGTCTTGCCGGTGCGATAGTCGCGATAGGCGTAACCGCCGCCGTAGCCGTTGGAATACTGGTTGTTGCGATCCCGGTAGATCGGGCCGCCCCCGCGATAGCCGCCGCCGTTCAACATCTGGCCGACGACGAAACCGGCCAGCAGCGGCGTGAAGAAGGAGCCCCCGCCGCTGTTGTTCGGCTGGCACTGCGACGGGCCCCACTGACCTTCGCATTCGGACTGGGTGGCGTAGCGCGGCGCGGTCTCGGCGGCGGCCTTCTGGGCGGCGGCCTGGGCGGCGTCGCACTCGGCGTCCGAAATGTCGTTGGCGGCGCGGCACTCGTCCAGCGAGGTATAGACCGGGGTGGGCTCCGGCTCCGGCGCGGCCACGCGTTGGGGCGACCCGCAGGCGGCCAGAGAGAAGCTGGCGGTGGCCATCAGGCTGCTGACGTGCAGGACGCGCGAGCGCTTCATCCGGCGCATCGTCGCGGTCTTCGGCAAGTCCTTGGGATCAGTCATCGCGGTCACGCCGTCATGCAGGCGGCGTTCAGCAGCCCGACGCAGATGGAGATGGCGGCCAGATAGACCGCCGCCGCGATCTCGCCCGCCTCGATGCGAACGACCAGGTTGCGGAACGCCATGCGGCTGATGGTGACGAAGACCAGGATCTGGATCACGCCGGCCAGCAGGGCCCAGGCGGCGAACTCCATCAGGCTGACGGTATGCGACAGGGCCGAGGCCAAGGGCAGGACGTAGCCGATCAGGGCGCCCCCGAGAGCAATGGAAGCGGCGGTGTTGCCTTCCCGGATCAGCGTATGCTCGTGATAGGGCGTGACCCACTGGTAGATCAGCTTGAACGCCAGGGTGAAGACTCCGGCCATGGCGAAGGCGATCAGGAAGGCGATCGCCCCCTGCTGAAACGTGAACCAGTCGAACATCTGCTGCATCTCCCCAGGCGCCGTCAGGCGCGAAACTCGGCCATTTCCAGCGGAATGCCGATCATGATTTCGTGTGTCGTCTCGCCGCCCTCGGGCTGCTGCTCCAGGGCGATCATCAGTTCGCGTCCGCCCGCCAGATCACGGCCGTACAGCATGCAGGTCTGGAAGATCTTCGCATAGGGCGTACCCGCCGTGCGGTCGTCCCAGATGGTCTCCCACAGGGTGACGGGCGGCTGGACGGCGTCGCTTTCAGAGAACCAGAAGCGCGGATAGTCGGGCAGTTCCTCAGCCGCGCCATGAAACACCGGCGCCGACAGGCGGTCGCGCCAGATACGGCGTTCGCGCTCACCCGGCGGATAGGCCGAGGTCCAGGGGATGAACAGGCTGAAGTCGTAGCTTTCGGTGCCCACCTCATCGTCGCTCATGGCCTGAAGCATGACGTGGTCGTCAGTATAGAAGCGGTGAACGAACTGCCCGCCGTCCAGCGTGACCAGACCCTGGGCCGTGATGTCCAGGACGTCGCGGTCCAGGGTGAAATGGGTCTCGTCGCCCAGCCGACGCCAGGCCAGCGGGTCCAGCGCCACGGTGCGGCCCACGGTGATATTGCGCACCGTCGCCAGACGCGACGCGGGCGCGGCCTTGTCCGACTGTCCGAAAAGCTTCTTGAACATGGGTGACTATCTAGGCCTGCCGCGAGCCGACTGCGAGAAAACACAGACGGTGCGACCGAATGATGCGGGTCATGGTCCGAAATTCCGTCCTGCATTGCCCGATGTCAAGCGTTCATGTTACGCGTTACATGAAACATGACCAAGCCCCCCGCACCTTCCTCCGCCGCGACCGAGCGCATTCGTGCGTGGCGACAGGCGCGCCGCGAGGCCGGGCTGGTCAAGCTGGAGCTCTGGGTGCCCGAGGCCGCACGCGACGACGTCAAGGCGGCCGTCCGCGCCATCATCACCGATTCGACCCGCGGCCCCCATCTTGCCGGACGAGACCTTGCCGGCCGGGCGCGCCGCCCCACTTCTGACCCCATCACTTCTGGAGACGACCACCACATGGACGCCGTGATCGAGACCCCCTGGACCGTGCCGGCCATCAAGGAGGCCATGGACGCCTCGCCTCTGGTCCGCGACGGCGAAATGACCCTGCGCGTGCTGGAAGGCGCCGAGCCGGTCCTGCTGGCCACCATGCACGAATACGGCGACCTGCCGGTCTATCTCAGCGTCGGCGGGGCGCAGATCGTCTGTTCGGTGCTGCTGTGGCCGGTGGCCGAACAGGCCGACCGTCACGCCTTCAATGAGTTCCTGCTGAAGGCCCAGCGCGTGGTGCCGCTGTCGAACTTCGCCATCACCAATGTGGGCGGCGAGGATGTCTATGAGCTGATGGGCGAGCTGTCGTGCAAGACGACGCTGCAGACCATCCTGATCGAGTTGCGCACCCTGGCGGAAAACGCCATCGACGCCACCGAACTGCGTGAAACCTTCGGCGCCGACGCCGCCTGATCCCGGAGACCCCACCATGTCCATGCTCAGAAAACTCTCCGCCCTGTTTCGCGGCACCGCCCATGACGCGGCCCAGGGCGTCGTCGACGCCAATGCGCTGAAGATCCTCGATCAGGAAATCCGCGACGCCGACAACGCCCAGGGCAAGGCGCGCGACGACTTGGCCGGCCTGGTGGCGCGCCGCCGCATGGCCGAGAACGAAATGGCCAGCTTCCACGACCAGATCGCCAAGTATGAAAGCTCGGCGCGCTCGGCCCTGGGTCAGGGCAAGACCGATCTGGCGCGCGAAGTCGCCGGCCGCATCGCCGAACTGGAAGTCGAGATCAACAGCCGCGGCCCGCTGATCGAGGATATGAAGACGGCTGAGGCGCGGCTGCGCACCGCCATCGCCTCGACCGACCAGAAGATCGAGACGCTTCGTCGCGAGATCGACATCGTCAAGGTCAACGAGTCCGTCCAGCGCGCCCAGACCTCGGTGGCGCTGAACTCGGCCGGCGCCCAGTCGCGCATCGGCTCGGCCGCCGACAGTCTGCAACGCATCAAGCAGCGCCAGGCCGTGCAGGAAGAAAAACTGCGCGAGAACCAGGCCCTGGAAGACCGCCGCACCGGCGCCGATCTGGACGCCAAGCTGCGCGACGCCGGCATCCTGCCCGGCCATTCCTCGGCTGACGACGTTCTGGCTCGCCTGACCCAGAAGGACGTGACCATCGTCACCCCGCGCATCGGCCAAGCAACGCCCGACAAGGACCCGGCCTGATCCATGCAACGTCTGCGCCTTGATCCCCGCCCTGACTGGGACGCCCAGGCCGACAGCCTCGGCTTCACCTGGCGTCACACCGGCGGTGAACTCTATTGGGACGAAACCGCCGCCTATGCCTTTACGATGGCCGAGGTCGAGGACGGGATCGAGGCGCCGACCGAGGAATTGCACGCCATGTGCCTGGATCTGGTCGCCGAGGCGGTCCAGTCCGAACGGCTGATGGAGCATCTCGACATCCCGGAGTCCATGCGGGACTACGTCGCCGCCAGTTGGAACCGGGGCGATCCGTCGCTCTACGGCCGCTTCGACTTCGCCTATGACGGCACGGGTCCGGCCAAGCTCTATGAATACAACGCCGACACCCCGACCAGCATCTATGAGACGGCGGTGTTCCAGTGGTTGTGGCTGGAGGATCAGATCAAGGCCGGCGTCCTGGCCGCCGACGTCGATCAGTTCAACAGCCTGCACGAGAAGCTGGTTGAGCGCTTCCGGGCCATCTTCCCCAACGGCGGCTTCGTCCACTTCAGTTCGGACGCCGACTTCGTCGAGGATCGCCAGACCGTGCGCTTCCTGGAAGACCTGGCCCAGCAGGCCGGGCTGGACCCGCAGTTCGTCGCCATCGACCAGATCGGCCTGAACGCGGACGGACAGTTCGTCGACCACGAGAACTGGATCATCCAAGCGATGTTCAAGCTCTATCCGTGGGAGCAGATGCTGCGCGACGACTACGCCGCGCCCCTGCCGACCGCGGGGGTGACGGTGCTGGAACCCGCGTGGAAGAGCATCCTGTCCAACAAGGCGATCCTGCCCCTGCTGTGGGAACGCCATGCCGGCCACCCCAACCTGCTGGAAGCCTATTTCGAGGACGATCCGGCGCATTCAGCCCTTGGATCATCCTACGTCCGCAAGCCCTTGTTTTCACGCGAAGGCGCCAATGTCGAACTGATCGACCAGGGCCGTAGCGTCGCCGAGATCATCGACGGCGGCTATGGCGAGGGACGCTGGATCCGTCAGGCGCTTTGCAATCCGCCGAGCTTCGACGGCAACCACGTCATCGTCGGCTCGTGGGTCGTCGGAGACGAGGCCGCCGGCATGAGCCTGCGAGAGGATGTCAGCCTGATCACCCGCAACACCTCTCGCTTCCTGCCCCACTTCATCCGCGACTGAACAGGCCGGACAGCAGGCGTCAGTCGCCGTTGGGCAGTCGCGCGATGAAGTGGCCCTTGATGCCTTCGGGCCAGTCGCGATAGGCGACGGCGCCCTCGGGGCTGGCGGCGTAGAGGCGGGCGAAGTCGACAACGGCCTGGGCGTCTTCTGGCGTCGGCGCGAACCGTCCCGCCAGATAGCCGGGCTTGTTCTGCCCGGACAGATAGACGGAACAGCGGCTGGCGCAGGCCCAAAGACAGGCCTGTTCCTCGACACGAAGACCGTCGATGCCCGCCCCCGCGGCTTCAATCAGACCGAGCAGACGCTGGCCGCCGGTGCGGCCTTCGGCGTCCACGGGCTCCTCGTCCGAATGGCGGCAGGTGGTGCAGACGATCAGGCGCGCCGTCATCAGAACTCGACCCCGGCCTGCGCTTTCACGCCGCTGCGGAACGGGTGCTTGACCATCTGCATATCAGTAACCAGATCCGCCGCCTCGATCAGCTCGGGCGGCGCATTGCGGCCGGTGATGACGACGTGGGTGTCGGCCGGGCGGGCGGCCAGCACCGCCAGCACCTCTGCGACCGGCAGATAATCATAGCGCAAGGCGATGTTCAGCTCGTCGCAGACGACCATCTTCCACTCCGGGTCCATGATCCGCGCCTTGGCGGCGTCCCACGCCTCGCGCACCTTGGCGATGTCGCGGGTGCGGTCCTGGGTGTCCCAGGTGAAGCCCTCGCCCATGGGTCGCATCTCGACCAGATCGGGAAAGGCGTCGAACAGGTTCTGTTCGCCCGTCTCCATCGCCCCCTTGATGAACTGGATGATCGACGTCTTCATCCCGTGGCCTATCATGCGGCAGACCATGCCCAGCGCCGCCGTGGTCTTGCCCTTGCCGGTCCCGGTATGGACGATGACCAGGCCGCGCTCGACCGTCTTGCCGGCCATCATCCGGGCGCGGGCGGCCTGAACCTTCTTCATCTTCTCGGCGTGGCGGGCGTTCAGTTCAGCTTCGGTCATCGGCGCGTTTCTTTTTCAGGCGACAGGTCGAGTTCAAAGGCTTGGCCCCAGGCGGTCTCGGCCCCGCGCCCTATGGCGGCGACGGCGCGGGTCATGGCGCCGTCTCGGTTCAGAAGACGGTCGGCCAGGGCCACGATCATGGGATTGGGCGTGGCGGTCGGGGCCAGGCTACGCAGGCGCACGGCCCAGTCCGCCTCGCGGCCCGGCGCGGTGCGGTCACAGGCGATTACATAGGCCGCCGCCGTCGAGCGGCTGACCCCGGCCCAGCAATGGATCAGCAGGGGCCGCGTCCCGTCCCAGCTTGCCGCAAAGGCCAGCAGGGCGGCGACATCCGTCTCGGTCGGCGGCGTCAGGCCTTCACGCGGCTCGACGATGTCGTTGAACCTCAGGTCCAGCCGGTGCGACGGAGCCGGGGCCAGGGGCGCATCGACATGGCCGGGCGAGGCCAGGCTGATCAGGTGCGACGGTTGATGACGCGCCACCAGACCCGCCACCTCATGCAAGGGCGCAATGATCAGCTTCATTGCACCGCTAGCCCGGCAACGGCCAGCAGGAAGCCGACCTCGAACGCCTGCTCGACCGCGCCCAGAACATCTCCGGTGCGCCCGCCGATCAGTCGCCAGGCCAGCCAGGCGGGAACGGCGGCTGCCGCCAGTCCCAGCGCCACAGCCCCTGCCCCCGTGGTCGGCGAGAAGAAGGTCAGCGGCCACAGGGCGATCAGAACGGCCACGGTCAGTCCGATCCAGGAGGCGCGATCCGGGCGGCCCTCCTTGGCCATGCCGGGGTCGCCGCCATAGGGCATGATCGCCATGGCCCCGACCGCCGCCGCCCGCCCCAGGCCATGCGAGGCCAACAGCGCAACCGCCGCGAACAGGGGCGAGGCCTGGGTCAGCATGGCCAGGGCCGCCACGCGCAGGGCCAGGGTCAGCCCCAGCGCCAGCGCCCCATAGGAGCCCAACCGGCTGTCCTTCATGATCTCCAGTCGCCGCGTACGGGTCAGGCCGCCGCCCAGCCCGTCCGCCGTATCGGCCAGTCCGTCCTCGTGAAAGCCGCCGGTCAGCACGACCCCCGCCGCCACCGCCAGCAGGGCCGCGATCCACGGGTTCCAGACCTGGGCCGCGCCATACAGGATCAGGGCCGAAACGCCTCCGACGAGTTGGCCGACCAGGGGGTAGTAGCGGGCGCTCTGCTGAATCCACTCCGGCTGGAAACCGGCCAGTTGCGGCGTCGGGATGCGCGTCAGGAACTGCACGGCGCAGACGAACAGGCGCGCCTCATGCCGGATCACCCTGCGGCCTCCAGCACGTCGGTCAGTTCGGCGACCTCGGACAGCAGGGCGCAGGCGGCCTTGACCAGCGGGACAGCCAGAAGGGCGCCCGTTCCCTCGCCCAGCCGCATGTCCAGTTCCAGAAGGGGCCGGGCGTTCATCGCGTCCAGCATCAGGCGATGCCCCGCCTCGGCCGAGGCATGGGCGAACAGGCAATAGTCGCGGGCGGCGGGGGCCAGACGCACCGCCAGCAGGGCCGCCGCCGTGCCGATGAAGCCGTCCACCAGAACCGGGACCCCGGCCCTGGCCGCCGCCAACAGGGCCCCGGCCATCATGGCGATCTCATAGCCGCCGAACTGGGTCAGCACATCGAAGGGCGCGGTGACATCGGTTCGGGCCGCAGCCCTGGCCAGAACCGCGCGCTTCCTCGCCATGCCTTCCGGCGAGTGTCCGGCCCCCTGCCCGACGCAATCGTCCAGCGGCGCAGGGGCCAGGCGATGCATCAGCAGAGCCGCCGAGGCGCTGTTGCCGATGCCCATTTCGCCCAAGGCGATCAGATCAGCGCCGTCGGCGATCGCGGCTTGCGCCACACGCGCGCCCGCCAGCAGCGCGGCCTCGGCCTGAGCGGACGTCATGGCCGGTTCGACCGAGGCGTCCTGCGTGCCCCATGCGACCTTGGCGTGGATCAGGCCCGCCCGGTCCGACAGGTCGGCGGCCACGCCCGCGTCGATCACCTGGACCTCGGCCCCGACCACGCGGGCGAAGGCGTTGGCGCTGGCCCTGCCCGCCAGCAGGGCATCGACCATGGCCACGGTCACGCCGGACGGAAAGGCCGCCACGCCCGAGCGGGTCAGGCCATGGTCGCCGGCAAAGACCAGCAGCATTGGGCGCTCGACGACCGGCTTCAGCTGCTGCTGGATCAGACCCAGCGTCAGGGCCAGTTCCTCGATCCGTCCCAGGGCGTCCGGCGGCTTGGCCTTGCCGTCCAGCATCTGCTGCAAAACGGACTGGGACGCCCGTTCCAGGGCGGGCACGGCGAACAGGTCGGTCAAGGTCAATGCGGCCATGCCAAGCCTCCTACAATCAAGAGCAACATCAGGGCTGCGCAGGCCAGGCCATAGACGCGAAGACCCCGGTTCAGATCATGGGCGCGCGGCGGCGCCCAGTCGCCGAAATCGGGGCGGTAGGCGGTGATCCCGTCATAGCGAACCGGCCCGCCCAGCCGAACCCGAAGCGCGCCCGCCATGGCCGCCTCGGTCCAGCCGGCGTTGGGCGAAGCGTGCTTGCCCGCATCGCGCCACATGACGCGCCAGCCCTGCCAGCCGCCCAGCGCGATCAAGGCCCCGGCGATCCGCGCAGGAATCCAGTTCATCACATCGTCGGTGCGCGCCGCCGCCCAGCCGAAGGCGCGCCAGCGCGGCTCCATGTGGCCGATCATGCTGTCGGCGGTGTTGACGGCCTTGTAGGCGAACAGACCCGGCAGACCGCCGACCACGAACCAGAAGACGGGCGCGACCACGCCGTCGCAAAAGCTCTCGGCCAGACTTTCCAGCGCGGCGGCCGCCACCTCGCCTTCGTCCATCGCCTCGACGTCGCGACCGACGATCATGCTGACGGCGAGGCGCGCAGCGGGCAGATCGCCGGCCGCCAGCGGACGAGCCACGGCGCGGACGTGGTCGTAAAGGCTGCGCGCCGCCAGCCCCGTCGCCCCCCAGATCAGCAACAGGGCCAGTCCCGGCCAGAAGGGCGCCGTAGCGGCCAGCCGCTCAAGGCCCCAGCCCGCGCCGCCCGCCACGACCACCAGGATCAGAACCGTCAAGACGCCAAGCGCGCGCCGTGACTTCGCCGACCACGCCGCGCAGTTCCAGCAACGTTCCAGGGTCGCGATCAGACCGCCGATCCAGACGACCGGATGGCTCAGGCGGCGCGGCCAGCCGAGCGCCCCCTCGACCAGCAGGGCGCCCGCGACGATCCAGGGGGTCGGTACGCTAGCGGGCACGGCCGACCATCTCCAGCACCGGGCCGCACAGGCCGTCCAGCGTGCGGGCCTCGACGCCATAGGCCGCCTTCAGCACGGCGGGCGACAGGGCCTCCGCCGGCGCGGCGTCGGCCAGCACCCGCCCCTCGGCCAGAACGATCACGCGGTCTGCAACCCGCAGGGCGGCGTCGAGGTCATGCAGGGTGAGGATGACGCCGCGCCCCTCTTCATCCGCCAGCCGCCGGAACAGGGCGCAGGCGTCCAGCACATGGCCGGGGTCCAGCCCCGCCAAAGGCTCGTCCGCCAGCAGCCATTGCGGATCACCGGCCAGGGCGCGGGCGATCAGGACGCGCGCCCGCTCGCCGCCCGACAGGGTCGAAACCACACGGTCGGCGAAGGCCTGAACGCCTGTGACGGTCAGGGCGCGATCCACCGCCGCGCAGTCCTGGGCGGTCAGGCCCCAGGCGCCGACATAGGGCGTGCGGCCCAGACCCACGAAGGTCCGCCCGTCCACCGCCCAGGCGATCTCGGCGTTCTGCGGCAGATAGGCGATGCGGCGCGCCCGCTCGCGCGGCGGCAGGTCGCCCAGCGCCCGTTCATCCAGCGTGACGCGCCCGGCATCGGGCTTCCTCAGCGCCGCCAGACAGTCCAGCAGGGTCGACTTGCCCGCCCCGTTCGGCCCGACCACCGCCGTCACCAAGCCCGGGGCGAAGACCGCGCCGACGGCCTCCAGAACCGCCTTGTCGCCCAGCCGGACCGACAGATTGTCCGCGCTCAGAATGCTCATGCCAGCTTCCTCCGCATGCCGATCAGCAAGGCCAGGAAGAAGGGGCCGCCCAGGGCCGCCATGGCCACGCCCAGCTTGATCTCGGCCGCCGACGGCGTCAGCCGCACCAGTATGTCCGCCGCCAGCACCAGGGCCGCCCCGCCCAGCGCCGAGGGCAGCAGCAGACCGCCGGGCCGGGCGCCGATCAGAGGCCGCAGCAGGTGCGGCACGATCAGGCCCACGAAACCGATGGACCCGGTCACCGACACCGCCGACCCGACCGCCAGCGCCGCGCCCAGCGCCAGCATCAAGCGCCCTATATCCAGCCGAACTCCCAGCGACCGCGCCCCGGCCTCGCCCAGGGTCAGGGCGTCCAGCGTCCGCCCCTGGGTCATCAGCAGCAGACAGCCCAGAACCATGCCCGGCGCCGCCAGCTTCAGCTCGACCAGGCTGCGGTCCGCCAGCGACCCCATCAGCCAGTTGACGATCTCGTTCACCGCCCAGGGGTTGGGGGCCAGGTTCAGCGCCAGCGCCACCCCGGCGCCCGCCATGGTCTGGATCACCACGCCCGCCAGAATGAAAGTGACGACGCTGCTGGTCGCCCCCGCCAGAGCCAGCAGCAGCAGGACGCCGACGCCCGCCCCGATCATGGCCGCCCCCGGCAGAACCCAGGGGGCGCTGGCCGCCGCGCCCAGATAGAAGGTCAGAACCGCCCCCAGCGCCGCCATGGTCGAGACGCCCAGCATCCCCGGATCGGCCAGAGGGTTGCGCGTATAGCCCTGCAACGCTGCCCCGGTCAGGCCCAGCACCGCCCCGACCATCAAGGCCAGAACAGTGCGCGGCAGGCGCAGTTCGAACAGGATGGCCCAGGCCGGATCGCCTCTCTGGCTGGCCCACTCGCTCCACGGCACCCAGACGCGGCCCGCGCTCATGCTGGCGACGGACAGGGCGACGATCAGGGCCAGCAGCCCCGCCATGATCAAGGGACGCGGCAAGGTCTTCATAGGGCCTCCAGCGCCGTGCGGCGCGCCTCGCCAAGGGCGGCGGCGGTCTGGATCAGCACCGGCCCGCCGCAATAGAGCAGCTTCTCTTCCAGCTGCGCCTGAACCATCCGACCGGACAGCGAGGCCAGCGCCGGGTGACGCATCACCCGGTCGGCCCAGGTGCGCGAACCTTGAACCGGCACGCCGCTGAGCAGGACCTGGGGCGGGTCGGCCAGCAGGCGCTCGACCGGGACATTGCCCCACTTGCCCAGGCCGTAGCGTCCGGCGACGTTCTCGAACCCGGCGCGCGTCATCATCTCGTCCATCAGGGTGCCGCGCCCGGCGGCGAAGCCGTTGGGCTGATAGATCAGGGCCTTCAGCGGGCGCGCGCCGGGCGGCGGAGCTGAGGCGGCGATGGCGGCTTCGATGCGGGCGATCAGAGCCTCGCCTCGTGCCGGGCGACCGACCAGACGGGCCACATCGCGCACCTGATCCAGACTGGCCCCCACGCTTTCGGGCACGGCGAACAGCGCGGTCGGGATGTTCATCCGGCCCAGAGCATTGCGGGTGGCCAGGGCGCTGTGACGGCTGGTCAGGACCAGATCGGGCCGCAGGGCGATCACTTCCTCGGCGGTCTCCCAGGTGAAGGGCAAGGTCTTCGCCACCTCGGAAATGGTCGAGCCGACCGGCTCGCGGGCATAGTGGCTGAGCGCCGCGATCTGACCCCGGTCGGCGACGTGGACCAGGATGGCGTCGAGACAGGCGTTCAGCGAGACGACGCGACGCGGCGCCGGCTTGGCCAAGGCGGGCGCGGCGATCAGGGCCGCGGCTGCACCGACCATTGCGCCCCGCCGCGTCGTCCTCACGAGAAGGTCTCCAACGCGCGGGCCAAACGAGGCAGATCTCGTTCGGTCGGCACGCCGAACCGCAAGGCGTCGGGCGTATGGTCAAACGGGCGGGTCAGGATGCCCGCCCGACACAGATGCTGGAACCAGGGCGCGGCGTGCGGCGTGCGCGTCATGCGGAACAGGCTGGTCCCGCCGATGATCTGAAACCCGGCGTGGACCAGCAGATCATCGAGCCGATCAGCGCGATCCGCCAGGGCCGTCTGGGTCCGCCGCCGCCATCCGCTGTCGGCATAGGCGCCCCGCCCCATGATCAAAGCATCGGCGCCGACCGGCCAGTCGCCCAGCAGGGCGCGCAGGCGAGAGATCAGGTCCGGCGCGGCCAGCATGAAGCCCAGCCTTACCCCCGCCAGGCCATAGAACTTGCCGAACGACCGCAGGACGATCAGGCCCGGTTCGGCCAAATCCGACACGCTTTCGTCGGGCGCGCATTCGATGAAGGATTCGTCCACCACCAGCCAGCGGCCCGCCGCTGAGCGCGCACGCGCCATGGCGATCAGGTGGGCGCGCCGGGTCAGGCGTCCGTCGGGGTTGTTCGGGTTGACGATCACCAGCACGCCTGCCTGCGACGTCGCCGCCTGATCTGGCGCGATCAGGCGCGTCGCCACCCCCGCCGCCCGCCAGGCCTCGGCATGGGCGCCATAGGTCGGGCCGACGATCTCGACCGAGCGCACGCCCAGCAGCAGGGGCAGAAGCCGGATCGCCGCCTCGGCCCCGGCGGTCGCCGCCGTCCGTTGCGGCGCACAGCCGAAAGCAGACGCCGCCGCTGTCTCCAGCGCCTGTAGGGCGCCTGGATCGGGCAGACGGTTCAACTCGGCCTCCGCCGCACGCGCCCCCCGCCACGGTTCGGGATTGATCCCGGTGGACAGGTCCAACCAGGGGCGCGGCGCGTCGGGATAGGCGGCGGCGGCCCTCATCAGACCGCCGCCGTGCCGGGTCGCCGTCGTCAGAAACGCGGCGTCATGCATCGGATCAGAACCGGACGCGAACGCCGCCGAACACGCCGCGACCGGCCGTGCCGTAGTTCAGGACCGTCTGATAATCCTCGTCGAAGGCGTTCTCGACCCGACCATAGACTTCGAGATTGTCATTGATCGGGTAGGAGGCGCGGAGGTCGACCAGGGTGTAGGGGTCGACCTTCACCTTGTTCTCAGCGTCATTGAAGGTTTCGCCGACATAGCGAACCGACACGCCGGTCTTCAGCCCGAAGGCGAAGGCGTAATCGACGTTCAAATTGCCCATATGCTCGGGGCGGCGGGTCAGGCGCTTGCCGTCTATATCCTTGCCAGAGGCGTTCTTGGCGTCGGTCCAAGTGTAGTTGGCGCTGAGGTTCAGGCCCTCGGTCACATCGATGCGGCCGATCAGCTCAACGCCTTGGGCCTCGGTCTTCTGAACGTTCTTGTAATAGCCCCCGCGGTCCACGCCGTTGACGGTGCACAGCGCATCGGTCGTGGGCGGCGTGCAGTAGTTGTAGCGGATCTCATTGTCAGCCTGACGGTTGAAGTAGGTGGCCGAGACCACGGCGCGATCAAAGAGGCGCTGTTCGACGCCAACCTCCCAGCTGTCGAATGCTTCCGGTTGCAGGGTGAGATTGCCGTACTGGCTATAGAGCTCAAACAGGCCCGGCGCGCGGAAGCCCTGTCCCCAGCTGGCGCGCACCATGGTGTCGCCGTCGTTCAGGGCCCAGGCCGCCGCGACCTGACCCAGCAGGTTGTCGCCGTACTGGGCATGGTCGTCATAGCGCAGGCCGCCCGTCAGCGTCAGGCCCGGCGCCGCCGTCCATTGCACCTGGGCATAGGCGCTGTTCAGTTCGGCCTCACCCTTATGGAAGGGGGCGTTGGGGTCCCAATCGCTGGCTGAGCGGACGCTCATTTCCGACTTTTCATGCTCCAGACCAAAGGTCGTGGACAGATCCTCGCTCACGGCGAAGACGCCCTGATACTCCCAACGACGGTTTTCGCCCGCCGCGTCATAGGTGCGCTTTTCAAGTTTGTTGTCGGGGTTGATGTTCAAGCTTTCGGTGTTCGTCGCCGCATAGCCGATGCGATTGCGGAAACGGCCATCCAGCAGGTCGAAGTTCAGCCCCGCATAGGTAACAAGTTCATCGGTGTTGCCGTATTCACGGTTGTCCACGCCGAAGCCGTCGATGTCCACTCGACCGGCGGACCAGACTGAACGCAGGTCCAGCGAAACCGCGTCCGTGATCTTCAGATTCAGTCGTCCGGAGAGGCCGGTGTTCGAATATCCGTCATCCTCGGTTCCGGGTGCATAGGCGGAGAAGCCGTCGGTGTTGTAGCGGCTGGCGGCCAGACGCCAGCTCAGACGGTCGTTGGCGCCGCCGATCCCGCCCCGGAAATAGGTCGTCCCGCGCGCGCCGGCCTCTGCGTCGAGGCTGCCTTGCAAGGCTTTCGTCGGCTCGGCGGTGACGATGTTGACCACCCCGCCGATGGCCTGGCTGCCCCACAGGGTCGACTGGGCGCCGCGCAGCACTTCGATGCGGGCCGTGTCGCCGACCAGCAAGTTGCCGAAGTTGAAGCCCCCCTGGGTCGAAGCTGGGTCGTTCAGCTTGACCCCATCGATCAGGACGACCGTATGGTGGCCCTCTGCGCCGCGGATACGCAGGCTGGTCGTCGTGCCGACGCCGCCGTTGCGGGTGAAGCTGACGCCCGGCGTCTGGGCCAGAAGCTCGGCCACGGCGGGGGTCTGGCGGGCTTCGATAGCGGCCTGGGTCAGGACGGTGACAGAGGCGCCGACGCGCTCGATCGGCTGGGCCGAACGGTTGGCGGTAACGATGACGTCAGCCACGGCGGTGGCGCCGGCGCGGCCCGCCACGTCAGGCGCGGCGGCCTGCTGGTCAGTGACTTCGGCGACGGCGGGGAATGCGGCCAGAAGGCTGGCGGCAGCGAGAGAGGCATAGGCGATCCGGTTCATCCGGCGGCTCCTTTGACGACGCCGGCCAACGACCTCTCGCGCGTCGATCAGACACGCGGAAGGGACCGCTGGCGCGGCTGGTTTCCACTTGTCGTCACACGAGTCACCTCGACCGCTCGGCACATCCCGACCGCGCGGAGAACGACGGCGACAGGCAGGTCTCCTGGCTCGCGGATCAAGGCCGGTGCGCGTCGCCTTCCCAGAAGTCTTTCAGGCCGTAGCCTTCCAGACCGCCAGTGGCGTATGACGCGCGGGCTAGCCGCTTACAGTTGCGGGAACAGCCGGAGTTTCACACTCCGTTCCCTTTTGATCCCCTTTCGGGGAACCTGACGCGACCGTGGCAGTAGGACTGCGCGCCCCTCAGGTCAACCGGAGAGACGAAGCATGGCCATCACCCTCGTCCTCGGCGGCGCCCGTTCGGGCAAGAGCGCCTTCGCCCAGAAGCAGGCCGAACAGGCGGCGGCGAAGACCGGCCGCCCTCCCCTGATGATTGCCACCGCCGAGCCCTTCGACGACGAGATGCGCGACCGCATCGACCGACACCGGGACGAACGGGGCGAGGCCTGGCGCACGCTAGAAGCACCGCTGAACCTGGCCGCCGCGGTCCGTGATCTGACGACCGAAGACATCGTGGTCGTCGACTGCCTGACCCTGTGGCTCAGCAATCAGATGCTGGGAGACCACGATCTACCTGCCGCCATCGACGACCTGAGCGACGCCTTCGCCGCCTGCCCGGCGACCGTCTGGGTGGTCAGCAACGAGGTCGGCTGGTCGCTGGTCCCCGACAACGCCCTGGGCCGTCGCTTCCGCGATGAAGCTGGTCGCCTGAACCAGCGCGTCGCCGCCGTCGCCGACGCGGCCTGTTTGATCGTCGCCGGGATGCGATTGGACCTGCACAGACCCTAAGGCCCCGACGCGGGTCATCGACACGCCATGGATTTGTCAGGTCCCCGCCCATATTGCAGTTGATTCTGATAATCGTTCGCAGTAATTGCGCAGCCCTCTCCAACCGGGGCCGTAACCATGCGCTCGTTTCTGATGTTCTCCGCCGGGCTGACCGCCCTTTCGGCCGCCGCCTTCCCGGCCTTCGCTGAAGACGTCGTCGATCTGGAGCAGGCCGTGCCGGTCGCCCCGATCACCGTGATCGGCACCCGCACCCAGCGCCGTGTGGACGATGTTCCGGCCAGCGTCAGCATCATCACCGCCGAGTCCATCGAGACCAATCTGGTCACGGACATCAAGGACCTGATCCGGTTCGAGCCGGGCGTCAGCGTCCCCACCAGCCCCGCCCGCTTCTCAGCCGCCTTGTCGGGCGCCGGTCGCGACGGGAACTCCGGCTTCACCATTCGCGGCATGGGCGGCAACCGGGTCCTGATCATTCAGGACGGCGTGCGCGTGCCCAACGGCTTCAGCTTCGGCGCCCAGGCGGTGGGACGCGGCGGCTACAACGACCTTGATCTGGTCAAGTCCGTCGAGATTCTGCGGGGTCCGGCCTCGGCCCTCTATGGCTCGGACGGCATCGCCGGCGCGGTCAGCTTCATCTCCAAGGACCCGTCCGACTTTATCAACAGCGGCGATACCTTCGGCGCCCGCGCGCGGGTCGGCTATAACTCGTCGGACGACAGTTGGACCGAGGGTCTGGCGCTGGCGGGTCGCAGCGGCTCGCTGTCGGGCCTGCTGGCCTATACCCGCCGCGACGCCCATGAGACCGAAAACATGGCCGAGGTCGGCGGCACGGGCTCTGCCCGCACCCAGCCGAACCCGCAAGAGTTCGCCTCTAACGCCGTCCTGGGCAAGCTGGTCTGGGACGCCAACGCCAACCACACCGTCCGCCTGACCTATGACCACTTTGATCAGGACATGGAGGGTGAGGCGCTCAGCAGCTATTCCGCCACCGTCATCGGCCTGACCGCGCAGGACGAAACCCAGCGCGACCGCGTCAGCCTGGACTGGCGTTTCAGCGACGTCTTCGGCCTGGATGACGGGTCGGTCGCCGCCTACTGGCAGGACGCCACGACGCGTCAGTTCACCTATGAGGACCGCACCCCTGCGGTGGACCGCACCCGCGACGTCACCTTCGACAACAGCATCATCGGCATGGCGGCCCAGGGCTCCAAAACGTTCGGCGGCGCGTCAGTCCAGCACCGCGTCACCCTCGGCGGCGACTGGTCGCGCACGACCCAGGACGGCATTCGCGGCGGCACGGTGCCGCCCATGGGCGAGGTCTTCCCCGTCCGCCCCTTCCCCAAGACCGAATATGATCTGGCCGGCCTGTTCGTTCAGGACGAGATCGAACTGCTGGACGGCCGTCTCAGCATCATCCCGGCCCTGCGTTACGACTGGTACGAACTGACGCCCAAGCCGGACGCCCTGTATCCGGTCGTGGCCAAGGGTCAGAGCGACAGCCACCTGTCACCCAAGATCGGCGCCATCTACTGGGCCGATGACCACTTCGGTGTCTTCGCCAACTACGCCCAGGGCTTCAAGGCGCCCTCGCCGATGGAGGTGAACAACTTCTTCGAGAACCCGATGTTCGGATATGAATCCATTCCGAACCCGGATCTGACGCCGGAAACCAGCGAGAGCATCGAGGCAGGCGTCCGCTTCCGCAACCTCGACATGTTCGGCGGAACCCTGTCGCTGTCGACCACGGCCTTCCACACCCAATACGACGACTTCATCACCCAGATCGTGGTCAGCGGCACGGGCGTGCCCGGTGTCGATCCCCTGATCTATCAGTACGTCAACCTGACCGAGGTGGAGATCTGGGGTCTGGAAGCGCGCGGCGACATTCGCTGGGACAACGGCGTCTCGGCCATCGTGGCCGCCTCGTTCGCCGACGGTGATCAGGAAACCGATGGCGCGCGCGGCAAGCTGACCAGCATCGATCCGGTCAAGGTCGTCGCCGGCCTGAACTATGCCGCGCCCTCGGGCGTCTGGGGCGGTTCGGCCACGGTCACATGGTCCGACGACAAGGACCGCGCGGCTTGCGGCGGCGGCGCCTGCTGGGGCGGCGAAGCGTTCGCCATCATGGATGTGACCGCCTTCTGGAACCTCACCGAGAAGGCCACGCTGCGCGCGGGCGTCTTCAATGTCTTCGACGAGAAGTACGCCTGGTGGAGCGACATTCGCGGCATGTCGCAGACCAGCACCATTCGGGACGCCTTCACCCAGCCGGGCCGCAACTTCGGCGCCTCGCTGAACCTCCGCTACTGACCCCGGAAGCCCGATGACACCCTCACCCAAAAAGGAACGCCCCATGCGCGCCATCCTCATCGCCGCCGCCCTGTTGGCGGGCGCGGCGCCCGCCGCTGCCGCCCTGGCCCAGACCGCCTCAAGCGTCACCGCGCTCGCGAGCCGGTTCGAGCAGGACCGCCAGTCGATCCTGGCCCAGGCCGGTCAGTACCGCGTCCACTTCGACATGCGCGAGAACGTCAGCTTCCACGCCGACTACGACCCGATGGAAGGCAAGCTGTCGGGCGGCAGCGAAATCGTGCGCGTCGTCTATGACAAGGGCGACCGGATCAGCCTGCAGCACATTCTGGTCATGGAGCACGAAGGCCAGGCCATCGTCATCAAGCACTGGCGTCAGGACTGGGTCTATCAGCCGGAAACCGTCCTGACCTATGTCGGAGCCAACGAATGGGCGCTGACGCCGGTGTCCGCCGATCAGCGCGTCGGGGCCTGGTCGCAGACGGTGTGGCAGACGGACGATTCGCCCCGCTACGGCGGCGTCGGCCGCTGGACCTACGCCAATGGCATGAAGGTCTGGAGCTCCGAGCCGACCTGGCGCCCGCTGGCGCGTCGCGACGCGGTGCTGAACCCCGTCTACGACCGCTATCTCGGCACAAACCGTCACGCCCTGACCCCGAACGGCTGGGTCCACATCCAGGACAACATGAAGATGGACGGCCGGGCTGGCGGCGAGCCCGTCGCCATCGTCCAGGAGGACGTGATCAACACCTACGACCGTTCGACCAGCTACTCGCCCAAGGCGGGCGACGACTACTGGGCCGCAACGCAGGACTACTGGGCCGCCGTACGCGACGCCTGGGACGCCGCCATCGCGGTCACTGGCCGCGTCTATGTCGAAGAAGAAGCCCAGACCGGCGTCGTCACCGGCCCGCCCCTGATGGATCTGGCCCAGAAGATTCAGGACGGCGAGATCACGACCGAAGCCGCTATCGCCCAGGCCCGCACGATCATCGAGACCGCCACCAAACGCTGAAAGACCTGACCGAAAGCCCTCCTGCGCCAGGCATGCTAAGCGCATCCCAGCCTGGCCAGGAGGGCTCTGGACGCCACGGCCCCTATGCGCACAGAAGCCCAGGCTAGGCATCGACCCATGGCCCGACGCGGCGGCTGTAGAAGCTGAGACCCGTACCGAACAGCCTCAACTCGAGCTCTGCGATAAGAGTTGTTTTAAATCAATAATTTGAAGTAGCAGGCGGCGACGGGTTCGAACCGCCGACCCTCTCGGTGTAAACTATTTACGGTGCAACCACCGCTTTGGCGCTGTTGGCTGTCGCCGGCGCGAGCCAGGCTCAAGTCGTTTCAAGCGTAAGCGTTACGACGAGCCCCCCCGACCCGACGAGCAAGCTGGTATTGCGGAATACTCAGCCCTGTGTGAGCTTGACAAACGAGGCCCGCAACATCGCGAGCGTGCAGGTGCCCGTCTACAATGTCGCCCTGCCCGTTCTGCGAACCCTGGGTGACCTTCCATATCGTGTGTTCGAGGTCTGATAGGCATTGCGGAAGGCGGCGATCGTCTGGGGCCTCGCGGACGACGCCTACGGCGAACTGACTGGGCCCGGAACGCTAGCGGCATTTTCGACCTAGCCGTCAGCGCTAGCCTGAACGCCTCCACTCCTCGCAGCCAGTCAACGCGCTCGGTGTGCAGAGCCGTCAATATTATACACCGTTCAAAATTGACTTGTGGTCACGGGATGCAGCTGAGATGGTGGCTTCGACGATCTCGATCACGTGCTCGAAATTTGGCGACAGGGACAGCGGACATGAAAAAGACTTTAGCTCTCATCGGATTCACGGCGCTGCTGGCGGCTTGCGGATCGCAGGCCGACTCCAAGGCTCCCGAGACGAGCGAGACCGCCCCCGCGACGACATTGGCGCAACAGACCTCATCGACTGAGCCCGTTTCGGCCGCTGAAGAAGAAGCCGCTCGCAGAGGTTCTTCGACGCAGGCGGCCTTCCCCGTCGGCTATCGCGGCGCCTGGGACTATAGCGAGGACGGTTGCGCGAAGGATGAAAGCGGCACTCGCTTCGTCATTACGGCCAACGAGATCAAGGGCTACGAGGACACCTCCAAACTGGTGGCGCTGGAGACCCTGGAAGGCGAGGGTGACGCCATCCGCGTGGTTCTAGAGAACCAGTCCTCGGACGGCGACAAGACAATCGTCCAAATCCTGCGACTGTCTCCCGTCGCCGGCATTTCGCTGCGCATCGAACAGGACGGCAAGACGGTTCGCGCTAGCCGTTGCGACCCCGTGTGATAGCCGCCCTTCGCCATCACCGCGCCGTCCCTGCCAGTCCAGCGATGTTGGCTGGCGTTCGTCGGCGCGGAACCGTTAGAGGCCTGGCCTCTATCCATGCCGCTTGAGGGCGACGGGGATAGCGAAACAGGGGGGTCATTTTGGAAAATGGGCGAATCCGTCAGACGTCACCAGATCCAGTTCCGCGCGATATCGGACATAGTCAGGATGGTTGGTCTTGATGCGTCCAAACGCGATCTCGGTTTCTGCCTTCAGTCGAAGCATGACGAAGGGTGCGGCGGCGGGGATCAGCTGCGATCCGTGGCCGACCATCAGCGTGGTCAGGATGCCGTAGAGGGCGCCCTGGATCGTCGGGCGGCCCAAGACGGCCAGACGATACTGGCCCTCCACATTGGTCACCAGATAGATGTGGCCGGACAGATGAGGCAGCGACACCTTTCCGCTCTGCGAGAAAGAACTGTCCAGACGCTCGGCCTCTGAAAACACCAGACAGCCCTGCTCCGCATCCCACTGGATGATCGTCACATAGGCAAAGATATCGCCCGGCGTTCCGAACGACGGCCGCAGCGTCAGATAACGCCCCTCCAGCCACCGCACCGCATTCTGGGAATAGGCGCCCAGATTGTCCGGCGAGGCGACGAGCGGATCGGCTGGCGAAGCCGCCGGAATCTTCTGCAGCGGGACGCCCAAGGCCTGTTCAAGTCGGATCACTGTGGCCAGGGTGAAGGCGCGACGCCCGGACAGGGCCTTTTCCAGCGTCGAGATGCTGACCCTGGCCATATCCGCCAGGGCCTGACGAGACAGTCGCCGCCGCGCCAGCTCTTCGCGAACGCGGCGGGCGATCATCTGCGCGTCAGCGTCGTCCATAGGCTCACATCCCCGATTGCCATCCCACTACGCACATTTCCGCACATCGCGTCAATCGAAGGCCCGACCGCCTATGCGCTTGCGGACAATGGCGAAGATTTGCCTCGATTTCGCATGGCCGTGCGCACATCCGACTGCCTAGTGAAAAGGCTCCATCAAGGAGCATCCCCATGATCCCGCCCCTCGCCGCCAGGCGCCGCCCTGGCTCTTTCCCCAGGCTCCACCGGCGTCGAGCCGCCCTGATCGCCAGGCTGTCGGTCTTCGTCCTGTCGGTGATGATGTTCAGCTTCGCCTCCCTCGCCCATGCGCGACAACTCGCGCCGGGCGACGAGATCACCTCCGGCTCCCTTCTGTTGCGGGCCAGGGACGGGGCGACGCCTTCCGCGGTGCAGTTGGGCACGGACATGGACGTGACCGTCACCGGCCTGACCGCGCGCGTGAAGGTGGTTCAGGCCTTTCGCAACACCAGTCGCGACTGGGTCGAAGCCACCTATCTCTATCCCCTGCCCGAAGACGGCGCGGTCGACAGCCTGAAGATGGTCGTCGGCCAGCGGGTGATCATCGGCGAGATCAACCGACGCGCCGCCGCGCGGGAAATCTATGAACAGGCCAAGGCCGAAGGTCGCGCCGCCGGTCTGGTCGAGCAGCAACGCCCCAATATGTTCACCAACCGGGTCGCCAATATCGGACCGGGCGAAACCGTCCTGATCGAGATCGAATACCAGGCCCCTGTGCGCCGCATTTCGGGGGAATATGGATTCCGGCTGCCGCTGGTCGTAGGGCCGCGCTACGCCCCGTCAGATGCGTCGGCGGCTGACGTCGCTGCGACCCGCGCCCCGGTGCTGAACCCTCGCCGCCACGCGGACATCAATCCGGTATCCATCACGGTGCGCCTGAACCCCGGCTTCGCGCCGACCGGCATTGTCAGCCCCTATCACGCCATCCAGATCGTCGAGGGCGCGGGATCGACGCGGACCATCACCCTCAAGGACGGTTCAACGCCGTCCAATCGCGATTTCGAGTTGCGGTGGCGTTCCGCCGAAACCGCCCCTGGCGTGGAGCTGTTCCGAGAACGCGTACGGGCCGACGACTATCTGATGGCGCTGATTTCGCCGCCGGAGAGCAACCGTCGCAGGACCCCGCCGGTGCGCGAACTGGTCTTCGTCATCGACAACAGCGGTTCGATGTCCGGCGACTCCATGCTTCAGGCGAAGGAAAGCCTGAAGTTGGCCCTGCGCAGCCTCTCACCGACCGACCGCTTCAACGTCATTCGCTTTGACGACACCATGACCGAACTGTTCGACAAGCCCGTCCTGGCGACGCGCGAACAGATCGCCCTGGCCCTGCGCTACGCCGATCAGCTCGAGGCCAGCGGCGGCACCGAAATGCTGCCGGCGTTGCGAGCCGCTCTGGTCGACGACACCCCGCACGATACAGGTCGCGTACGTCAAGTGATCTTCCTGACCGACGGCTCAATCAGCAATGAAGACCAGATGCTGGCCGCGCTCGGCTCGAACCGGGGTCGCAGTCGCGTCTTCATGGTCGGCATCGGCAGCGCGCCCAACAGCTTCCTGATGAACCGCATGGCCGAGGTCGGCCGAGGGACCTACACCCATATCGGCGACACCCGCGAGGTCATCACCCGCATGTCGGCGCTGCTGGACCGCCTGACCCGTCCGGTCCTGACCGACCTGCGGGTGGTCACCCAAGGCGGCGACGCAGAGTTCGCCCCGGCCGATCTGCCCGATCTCTACGAAGGCGAGCCGCTCATCCTTCTGGCCCGTGCGTCGAATCTTCGGGGATCGATCACCGTTTCCGGCATGCTGGACGGACGTCCCTGGAGCCGTCGCATCAATCTCAACCAGGCTGTGGAAGGCGTGGGCGTCGCCAAGCTCTGGGCCCGACGCCGCATCACCGACGCCGAGGTCGGCCATCGCCTGGATCAGGTCAGCGCCGAGGAGGCCGCCCAGACCATCGCCCAACTGGGTCTCGACTTCTCGATCGTGACCCGGGAGACCAGCCTGGTGGCCGTTGACCGCACGCCCTCGCGGCCCCAGGGCGCACGCCTGACCGAGGAGGAACTGCCGTTGAACCTGCCGGCAGGCTGGGACTTCGTCCGCATATTCGGCGCCCCCGCCCCCGACAGCGCTCAGTCGACCGAAGCCGCGACCGACGACCCCAGCATCCCCTTTGACCTGCCGCAGACGGCGACCGCATGGGCGCTGTCCGTGTGGGCGGGGCTAGGGCTGGCGCTGATCGGCGGACTGGGACTGATGGTCATGCGACGTCGGCGCGCGCGGTCGTGAAACCGACCCAGCCCCCCGCCGCCAAGGGAGGGCGCCGATGGCGCGCCCTCCCGACCGCCGGCTTCATGGCCCTGTCTTTCGCGGGCCTGTGTCTGGCCGGACAGGGCGCCGTCATTCCCGCCAAGGCGGTCCTGGCCCAGGTGCTGCTGGAACGCGCATTCGCCAAGTCGCGTTCGACGGGCGCTCCGGTCAAGGCCTGGCCCTGGGCGGACGCCGTCCCCGTCGCGCGGATCAGCGTGCCGCGATTGGGAGTTTCTGAAATCATCCTGTCCGGCGGCTCCGGCGAGGCCCTGGCCTTCGGACCGACCCTCGTCCCCGGCAGCGCGCCCCTCGGTCAGAACGGAACCGCCGTCGTCGCGGCCCATCGCGACACCCACTTCAGCTTCATGCAGCATCTTCAGCCGGGCGATGTCGTGGTCGTCGAAACCACTGACGGCGACCGCGCCTCATTCCGCGTGCAGGGCGGCTATGTGGTCCGCAACGACCAGTTCGCCATCGCCTCCCGCGCGGTCGCCCCCACCCTCGTTCTCAGCACCTGCTGGCCGTTTGACGCCACCACCCAAGGCCCATGGCGCTATGTCGCCATCGCACACGCTCAGTCATCAAGATGAGGGGGCGCGGCGGCGTTACTTCAGCCCATCCACCGATGCGCCGGCATGGTTCAGGCTTTCACGGACGCGCTCCAGCGCCAACTCCATGGGCTGCTCGATTCCCATCAGGGCGAAACTGCCGTTCAGATCATACACGCAGTGCCCGTGAACCACCGCGATGAGCGAACGGGCCAGACGCGGCGCGTCGGCCTGCGCCCTGGACGGCAGGACGGCGACCACCTCGTCCACGATGATCTGGGTCAGCCCGCCACGCCGTTGATTCTGTTCATCGGACAGGACGACGTCGGGCGGCAAATGATGGTCATAGATGGCCGTCCAGCTGTGACGATTGGCGCGCGCGAAGCCGAAATAGGCCTCAACGAGACAGCGAATCCGATCTGGCCCGCTGCTCTCCAGGGCCGCCCGGACCTCCTCCGCCCAAAGCTGGAAGGTCCGCGTATTGATGGCGATCAGCAGCTGATCCAGGGTGCCGAAGACATTGTACAGGGTGCCGATGGAATAGCCGATCCGCTTGGCCACCTCCCGCGCGGAGAAGCGCGCGAAGCCGACCTCAGCCATATGCTTGTGGCCCTCGACCAGAAACAGGTGTTCCAGCTCTTGCCGCGTATGATCGGATCGTCTGCCCATTGGGCGTGCATAGCAGAATCCCGCTTTGGGAAAGCCGAAGAAACATCTGTTTTTGCACTTTATTGATCGACGTTCATTTCGAACTATGCTGCTTCGCCTTGACGCGGCTCAGGGCGACCGTTCCAGTGAAGCTGGCGGACGCGCGCGGGCCGTCCCTCGAATGACGGTCGTATGATCAATCTGCATTGGCGCTCGGGCCGGGATTTAACGACGCACATCGTCGAGCGCCCTGGGCTGACCCTGTCGGGACCGGATATCGAGGCCCTGACGGCCGACCTGCGGTCGGTGGCCGAGACCACGCTGGATCAGGCCTCCCTGGCCTATGGCGTTCTGGGCGGCGACGCCGAGCGGCTGAGGAACTGCGTCGTGACCGTGGTCTATCAGGGCAAGGGCGCGGCCGCCCGGCCGGTCGCCTTCAACGTCCTGTCTCTGCTGGAGACCGAACTGGAAGGCCGCCCGACCCAGGTCATGCATCTGGGCCTGGTCATGGTCGATCCGTCCTTCCGGGGGCGCGGCATGTCGGCGACCCTCTATGGCCTGACCTGCGTCCTGATGTTCCTGGCGGGGCAAGGCCGACCGCTGTGGATCTCCAACGTCAGCCAGGTGCCCGCCGTCGTCGGCATGGTGGCCGAGACCTTTTCCGACGTCTTTCCTTCCCCACATCCTGGCGCTAGGCGCAGCTTCGATCACCTGACCCTGGCGCGTCAGATCATGGCCCGGCACAGGTCGGCTTTCGGCGTCGGCCCCGAGGCGGGATTCGACGAGGCGCGCTTTGTCATCACTGACGCCTATACCGGCGGCTCCGACGCGCTGAAGAAGGCGTTTGAGCAGGCCGCGCTGCATCGAACAGAGGCCTACAACGCCTTCTGCCGCGACCAGCTCGACTATGAGCGAGGCGACGACCTGATCCAGATCGGCCGCATCGATATGGCCGCCGCCGGGCGCTATCTGCGCAAGGTCGCGCCGCCGACGACCGCCATGGGGCTGGGCGGTCTGGTCGTCATCATGGCGGCGCGCATGGCGGTCCTGCCGCTAATCTACTGGCTTTCAGCCAACCGACCGTGGGGCGTCCTCAGACCCTGGAAAGAGGCCCGATGACCGAAGACTTCTATGCCGAGATGACCACCCGCAACCTGGGCTTCGTCAGCGAACAGGAACAGGCGCGCCTTAAGGAAAGCGCCGTCTTCGTCGCCGGCGTCGGCGGCATGGGCGGGGCCTGCGTGCAGATGCTGGTCCGCGCCGGCGTCGGCCGCATCGCCATCGCCGACCTGGACACGTTCGAGGTCTCCAACCTGAACCGCCAGGTCTTCGCCTTCACCGACACCGTGGATCGGCCCAAGGCCGAGGTCACGGCCGAGGCCCTGCTCAAGATCAACCCGAACCTGAAACTGACGGTGCTGGGGGCCGAATGGACGGATCAGTTGGAGACGCTGGCGCGCGACTATCCGGTCATCGTCAACGGCTGTGACGACGTGGCGGCGACAGTCGAGCTGTATCGCGTCGCCCGGCGATGCGGGGCCAGCGTCATCGACGCCTACGCCTCGCCCCTGCCCTCGGTCATCCTGGTGCGGCCCGAGGATCCGCGCCCGGAAGACCGGCTGACCTACCCGACGCGCGGGACGCCGTGGCGTGAGATCACGTCGGACCAGGCCAGCGACGCCTTCCTGAAGGAGATCGAGTGGGTGCTGACCCATTCCTCGTCCCACGCCCATGTCGACCTGCAAGCCGCCGCCGAAATGGCGGCGGGCAAGCGCAAGCGGATGAGCTTCGCCCCCATGGTCGTCACCGCCGGCGCCCTGATGGCGGGAGAGGCCCTGTCCCTGATCATGGAGCGGCGCACGCGCACAGACTGTCGCGGCTGGTTCCTCAATGTGCGTGAAGCCCGGGTCGAACGGCCTCTTCCCGGCCCGGTCGCCTGGGCCAGGGGCTGGCTGGTGCGCCGGATGATGCAGCGTCTGCTGGCATGACCGCCGCCGCCGACATTCAGATGCTGGTCGACGGCTTCGGCGCCCTGGGGGCGCTGGCCGTCGCTCTGGTCCTGGTCAGCCGCAAGGGCCGCACCACGGTCCAGAACGTACTGATGCTGGTCTTCGCCCTGGCGGGCCTGTTCTACGCCAGCCGGGCGCTGGCCCGGGCGACAGGGTTAGAGGGCTTTGGTCTGGTCAGCCTGATCCTGGCCTGCGCCCTGCCGCTGGGCGCCTTGCTGCTGGCCGAGAACCTGCTGCGACGCCACGCGCCCCTGCCGATCAAGCTGATCGTGGCGGGCGGAACGCTGCTCGGCCTGATCGCCGCTATTCTGGCCGGATCGGGGCTAGAGCGGGCCTTCAGCCTGGCCCTCTATGTGCCCCTGGCCCTGGCGCTGGTTCTGGGGCTGATCCTGTTTCGCGACCGCTCGACCCTGGCCCCGATGGAGAATGCGGCGCTCGATTCCTACGGCCGCGCCCTTCTGGCGACGGGCCTTCTGGCGCTGACCGATTTCGGCCTGATCTCGCCGTTCGGGCTTAGCGCCCTGGGTATGCTGAGCCTGGCCTATGCGGCGGCGGCCGGAGCCAGCGCCCCGCGCCGCTGGATCGACGCTCTGAAGGAACTGGCGCTAGCCGCCACCATCTCTGTTCTGCTCGCAGGCGCCCTGCTGCGCCTTCGCCCGCCCGGCTCCCTGCTGGAGGCCGAAGGCGTGCTGGCGATCACGGTCTCAGCCCTGCTCGCCCTGTCGGTTCTGCTACGCCTTCAGTCGGGCGGCGGCGATCAGCAACGCCGCCTTTTCGAGCAGGCCCTGGCGACGGCGGACACCACCGACCTGGGCCGGTTCATTGACACCGCGTCGCGCGCCGCGCCCCTGCAAGGTCTGGTTCTGGCCGAAGGGGCGGACCTGTCGGCCTATGATCCCGCCCTGCTGCGCGCCGCCTTCGCGGATGACGTCGTCATGGACCTGACCCGTCTGGACCACGCGCTGTCCGAGGCCGAACGCGACGCCCGAGAGCAGCTTCGCGACTTGCTGCGCCGGCACGCCTCGACCCACGCTATCCTGATCAGCGCCGTTCCCTTGCAGATCGCCCTGATCGCCTTGGGCGGCTCCACACGCGCCGAGGAAGACGAGCGGGCCATGGCCCTGTTTCAGAAGATGGCGGCCATGGTCGCCGCTCGAGACGCCGGAGCCCCTGCATGAGCCTGACCCTGGTCCGGGGCGATTTCGACGCCTTCTTCCGCACGCCCTTCGTCGTCTATCCCAAGGATACGCCCTACGTCTCGCCAATGCGCTCTGACCTGCAGCGCTATCTCGATCCGCACAAAAACCCGCTGCTGAAAGGCGGCGGCGACCTCGAGGTGCTGGTCGTGATGCGCGACGGTCAGCCCGTCGCGCGGGCCACGGCGCACCGCCACCCGGCGTCGAACGAACGGCACGGCTTATCGCGCAGCTATTTCGGCTATCTCGACGCCGCCGACGATCCCGAGGCCCTGCGCCTGCTGTTCGACGGCGTGGAGGCCTTCGCCCACCGACACGGCGACACCGAAATTGCCGGCCCCTTCAACCTGACCGCCATGCAGCAAATCGGCCTGGTGACAGAGGGATTCGAGCACGCCCCCTTCACCGACATGGTCTGGTCCCCGCCCTATCTGGCCGCTCGCCTGGAGGCCATGGGCTATGCCGCCGAATTCCCCATGTCGACCTTCCGTTTTAGTCCCGGCGAAGTGGATCGCGACCGTCTGCTGACGCCCGGCGCCCGAGCCATTCTGGCCTCCGACGACTGGATCTTCGCCCCGATCGACCGACGCCGCTTCAAGCCGCGAATGGAAGAAGCTCGTCAGTGTCTCAACGGCGGCTTTGACGCCAACCCCATGTTCGTCCCCCTGACCGACGAGGAGTTCGAGTTTCAGGCTGGGGAGATGATGTGGATTCTCGACCCGGCCCTGTCGTCGGTCATCCACTACAAGGGCCAGCCGATGGGGGTGGTCATCTGCATTCCCGACCTCAACCCCTTCGTGCGCGATTCCGGCGCGACCTACGGGCCTCGCGCCCTCTGGGCCTGGCTGAAGATGCAGGTCCGGCCACGACGCGCGGTGCTGATCCTCTATTCGGTGATGCCCGAGGCGCAAGGCCAGGGGGTCAATCCCGCCATGCTGTGGCGTGTCATCGGCGCCTTGCAACAGCGCGGCTATCGCGAGTGCGGCTGCACGTGGATCGCCGACGTCAACGGCACCAGCCTGCGCCAGCTCGAACGGATCGGCGGCGAGCGGCTGCACCGCACCCACCTGTTCCGAAAGGTTCTGGATAACGCCGCAGCATGACCCCCGAGACCTTCGCCGCCATCGTCGCCGACGCCGCCCTGTCGCCCAACGTCCACAATATCCAGCCCACCGTCTGGCGCCGGATCGACGACCACACGGTCGCGGTCATGCAGGCGCCCGGTCGCACCCTGCCGGTCGGCGACCCGACCGGCCGCGACGTCGCCGCCAGTCACGGCGCGGCGGTCGAGGGTTTCGTCCTGGCCGCCAGCCTGCGGGGACTTGAGATCGGTTTGGCCGCGCCCGAAGAGGGCGAGATCGTCCGCCTAATCGTGACCGGCGAAGCGACGCCAGACCCGCTCGCACCCTTCCTGACCCGACGCCGCACCTATCGCGGAAAGTTCACCCCCGACCGCGCCGAGGCGGCGCTGGACGCCCTGGCCCAGACCGCGCGCGACCTGACCGTGCTGCGCGACCGCGCCGACATCGACCATGTCGCCCGCCTCAACGATCAGGCCAGTCTGAAGGGTTTTCGCGACAGCGGGTTTCGCGCTGAACTTCTGGCCTGGATGCGCTTGTCGCCACGCCATCCCTGCTGGAGCGTGGATGGCCTGAACGCCCGCGCCATGGAGATGTCAGGCGTCGAAGCCCTCGGCGCGGGGCTGGTGCTGAAGCCGGGCGTGTTCGAGCTTTTTGATCGGCTGGGCCTGGCCGGTGCCCTGACCGGAGAAGCCTCCGTGGTGAAGTCCAGCGCGGCCGTCGCCCTGTTCCACCGCCCTGTCGCAGAGACGCCGTTCGAAACCGGGCGCCGTTGGCACCGGGTCTGGCTGGAAATCACGCGCCAAGGCCTGACCGCTGCTCCGATGACGGTGCTGGCCGATGACCCGGCGGCCGCCTCTGCCCTGGCGACGCGTTTCGAACAGCCGCCCGGCGCGCGTCTGATCACCGCCTTCCGCATCGGCCGGGTCGCCGACGACGCCCTGCCGCCGCCCGCCCGTCGCTCGGTCGCAGACCTGATCGTCTGATCAGAGCCGCTTCAGGTATTCCAGCAGGGCCAGCCGGTCTTCGCGGCTGAGCCCGGCGAACGGAGCATCATGCCCCCGTCCGTTCAACCCGGATTGGCGCGTGTCCACCCAGGCCGGCTGCGCATAGGGGCGATAGCCCTCCGGATAGGCGACGCCGACCCGCTGCATATCCATGGCGTGGCCGCCGACACGGAACTGCACGGGCCGTTCCTCCAGACCCAGAAGGGCCGCGAGACTGGGAACCGAGCCATTGTGCAGATAGGGCGCGCTCTGCCACAGCCCCGTCAGCGGCGGTGCGGCATAGACGCCGGTGTGCGCCGCCGAGATCGAGGCCCGCAAAGGCGAGGCGTTGACCCGCGCGGCCAGATCCTCCGTGATCGCCTCTGCGCGCGTCCGGTCCGTCCCCACGTCGCCTGCCCAGTTGGGAAAACGGACCAGTCGCGGCCCTTCGGCCGTTTCGGCATAGGTCCCGTGACAGGATGCGCAGGCCCGCTGGAAAATCTCGCGTCCAGCGGCGGCGCGTGCCTGGTCGATCCGCCCGGGGAAAGGCTGTGGCCGCACCGTCTGGAGAAAAGCCCAGGCCGTCTTCACGTCAGGGACGTGCCGTCGCGCCTGCGCGCCCGACACGCCCATGCTCGGGACGGTGAAATAGGCGGTGATGGCGGCCAGCTGATCGCGATGCGCCTCGTTCAGGTCGCTGGCTTCCATAGGCCGGAACCGTTCCCGGCCCGGCGGGGCATAGGCGCCGTCCCACAGCAGGGCGCTGCGCCAGGCGCGGTCGGCCAGATGCGGGATGGAGGTGAATCCCGTCTCACGCGTCATGGCGTCCGGATCGTTCGCCAACAACCCATGTTGCAGCTTCAACGCCGCCACCCCGTTGGTCGCGCCCGGCAGGCCGTTGGAGAAGGGCAGGACCCCCTGCCCCGTCGCGGCGATAGCCTTCATCCGTTCACGCACGCGCGGCATGACGAAGGACTGAAGCGTCGCGCGCTCGCGTTCGGTCATATCCGGGTACAGCTGGCCCACCGTCGCCATCAGGCGTTCAGGCTGGGCCACGCCAAGTTGCAAGGCGGCATAGAGACCCTGGGTATAGGCCTCCAGGTTCAGCGACGGATTGGGCGCGCCCAGCCAAACCCGATCTGGCGCAGGGCGCCCGTCCGCCTCATAGGTCGGCGCCGCATGGCAGGCCGCGCAGCCGATATTGCCGATCTGTAGTTCTATGGGTGGCAGGCTGCGTCGCCCGACGCCCAGGGTGACGCCCAGCACGGCCTCCGGCGTCGGGGGCGGCCCAGCTCCCTCCGGCCAGTTGGCGATCTCCATCGGATACAGGAAACCATAGCTCGCCAGAATCCGACGAAGCGAAGCCTGGGACACGTCTTCCGGCGCCTGCGCCATGACCAGCGCCGCCGAGGTCAGCTTCCAAGGCACGGCGACCGTTTTCATCGCGTCGGTGTTCAGACCGCCATAATCGCCAAAGGCGAACAGAAGCGCGCCCCTTTCCTCTCGGTCCTGGGACAACAGCCGACCATCCAGCGCTGTAGCCGTGGCCCGGACGTGGCCGCGCGCCATGTCCCAGACCGACTGACCGGCGCCGCCACATCCCGCCAGCACGCCGGCGCATGCCAAGAAGAGGCCGATGAATGTCGTAGATCTGCCCGCCCGCCATCGCATCGCCGCGCAACCCTCTACCCCTGCCCATAGGCCCTGCCCAGCAGAACCCGCCTCTACATCATCGCAGAGAAGCGACCGCTTTCATATATATTGATCGCCGTTCATTTATAGATATGCTCCCTCGCCTGACACGTCGATTTTTTGCGAGGGTTTCATGCGCATCCTGTCCGTCGCCGCCATTGGTCTCCTGAGCTTGACGGGCTGCAGCCCGTCTCCTGCCGAAAGCGCCCCGATCGAGGCTGTGCCTGAAGCGTCGCAGGCCGCGCCTCAGGCCAAGCCGCAGGAAGCGACTACGAGAACTGTCGCGCCCGACGCCGCTTTCGAGCGCGATGAGCCGGCTGGCGCAGCCATGACACTGGATCGCGAGGGCGAAGTCTGGCGCGTCACCTTCCGCGCCGGGGGCGTCCCAAACGGCCCCGCGACCGCCGCCGACTGCGAGCTTCAAGCGGTAGGACCTCAGGACGCGGAGGACGTCATCGCCGCCCGCGTGGTTCCATTTAAGGGCGAACTCAACACGATCATCGCCGCCGACATCGGAGCCGAAGCCCCGGTCATTGCGGTGCGTGTGGGGCCGGAGGGCGCGATCGTTCAGGACAGCGGCGCCGCCGCCCGATTTTGCGGCATGGGATCCGACATCAACGGTTTCTACCGCAGGACCGGCTCACCAGAGTGAATAGACCACAGCCGAGAGGGTCGAAGAATCGACGCATCCCCACAGGAGCGCACAGCATAGAAGAATGCCCGGACTCAATCGGTGCAGCGTCTTGATAGAACGTATTTTCACGGGAGACGAGGGTTCAGACAGAAGACGACCGACTCGGTGGTGTATTGAAAGTCGCCATGAACAACGACCCTCTGCCTCGCATCGACCTCAGGCTGCTTCACCAGTTCGTCGCGGTCGCGGAGGAGTTGCACTTTCGACGGGCCGCCGATCGGCTCGGCATGTCGCAACCGCCGCTTACCGCCGCGATCCGGCGACTGGAGGAAGAGGTTGGGGCTTCGCTGATCGAGCGCGGCCGAAAGACGGTTCGACTAACGCCTGCGGGCGCCGTCCTGCTGGATGAAGCCCGACGACTGCTTGCCGCCGCGAACGACGCGCTGGCGGCCACGCGTGACGCGGCCAGCGGCAAGCGGCAAGCGGGGGCGCGTACGCCTGGGATATGTCGGTAGCGGCATGTATGGCCCGCTGCCAGATAGGTTGCGCAGCTTCCGGCGCGAGCATCCTGATGTGCGGGTCGAGCTGCGCGAGATGACCACGGCGGGACAGGTTGCGGCGCTGCGATCAGGCGAACTGGACCTAGGCGTCGTCATTCCGCCGCTCGGCGATGCGGGCGGCCTGCTGACATCTCTTTTCGACACGGATCGTCTCGCCATCGCTTTGCCGTCCGGGCATGACCTGGCGCTCAGGGACAGCGTCTCGGTTGCGGACCTGGCCCCTCAGCCCTTCGTCTCCTGGCCTCGGAGGGAGGGAATAGGCTTCCACGACCAGGTGACGCGGCTTTGCATGATGGCGGGCTTCACGCCGGACGTGCACCAGGAAGCCCACGGGATGCACGCTGTTCTATCGCTCGTTGCGGTCGAGGCGGGCGTCGCAATCGTGCCGGCGAGCATGGCGTCAATCCGTTCGTCCGAAATTGCCTATCGTCCGATCGATAGCGACGCGGCGCGCTTCGAACTCCTGCTGTGCCGCCGCGCGGGCGAACCGGAGCCGGCGACGGCTCGGCTGGAGGCGGCGCTTCTACGATAGCCTGCGCCTATCACAGCGTCCGGTTATCGGTATTGGATCGAAACCTCCGTCGATCGCACCTTCACGCACTGGAGGTGACGAATGATCGATTTTTCCCATCGGGTAGCGCTGGTGACCGGCGCCGGGCGCGGACTCGGCTTCGCCTACGCCCGCGTGCTTGCCGCGCGTGGCGCTACCGTCATCGTGCAGGACACCGGCGTAGGCGCGGACGGAGAAGGCGATGATGCCGCAGTCGCCCAAACCGCGACGGACAGGATCAACGCAGCCGGCGGAAACGCCCATGCGGTAGCCGGACCGCTGGCCACGCACGCTGACTGCGCGGCGCTGGTCAACGGCGTTCTAGCCGAACATGGTCGGCTCGACGTGCTGATCCACAACGCGGGCTGGGTCGGCTACCAGCCTATTGAGGATTTAGAGCCGGATTTCCTCGAGCGCATGATCCGGCTCAGCGTCAATGCGCCGCTTTGGCTGGCGCAAGCTGCATGGCCGGCGATGCGCCGACAGGGCTTCGGCCGCATCCTGCTCACAACGTCTGATCGCGCCCTCTACCCAGAGTATGCGCAAGAGGGTTTGGCGGCCTATGCTGCGGCGAAGATGGCGGCGGTCGGCATCACCAACGTGCTTTCGCTCGAGGGCCGACCGCACGGGATCACCGTCAACGCGATCTCGCCCGTTGCGAAAACGCGAATGTGGGGCGTTGAGGGCGAACCGGACGAACTGCGGCCGGATGCGGTCGCCTCCGGCGCCGTCTACCTTGTCTCGCCTGACTGTGATGCGACCGGATGGGTGCTGCGCGCGAGCAATGGACAGTTCGTCGCCACCAAGGCGCGGGAGGCGGCCGGCGTCACCTACCCCCGCGACCTCGCCGGCGTAGCGGTCGATACGCCCGAGGACATGGCGGCCGCCTGGAAAGGCATCGCCATCGACGCTCCCGAGAGGCGCGCACAAGCGGACAAGGCGGTCTCGGTCGCCTTCCCGAGTGCGGCGGTGCTCGGCGAATGTCCGCTGTGGAGCGAGCGTCGCCGCCGGCTGCTCTGGGTCGATACAGAGGGACGCACGCTCAACCAATTCGATCCCGCCACGGGGCGGAACGAGGCAACCGGGATGCCCGATGTCATCGGCATGGTGGCGGAACGTGCGGACGGGACCCTGATGGTGGCGCTCGGCTGCGACCTGGCGATGATCGGCAATGACGCCCAGGTACGCCGTATGGCTACCGCGCCGCATGGCGGAGATGGCTACCGCCTGAACGATGGTCGCCTGGACCCGGAAGGGCGGTTGTGGGTGGGGATGATGGACAAGGCCCTGCACCCGGGAAGCGGCGTCCTTTACCGCTATGATCCCGATGGGACATGGCATGTCATGGACCAGGGCTTCACCCTCATAAACGGTCTGGATTGGAGCCCGGATCGGCGGACGCTCTATGTCACCGACTCACGCGCGCCCACGATCTACGCCTATGACCACGATCCGGCTTCCGGGACGATCAGCGAACGACGGGTGTTTGCGACGTTTGGGCCGAATGACGGCTTCCCGGACGGGATGCTGGTCGGCCCTGACGGGGCGCTTTGGAGCACGTTGTTCGGGGCCGGCGCGATCCAGCGTATCGAACCGGACGGGCGGTTCACCCGCCGGATCGACCTCCCTGTTCCCCGCCCGACGAGTTGTGCATTCTCAAGAGATGGCCGGCGCCTGTTCGTCACGACAGCGACGCTCGGCCTATCCGACGCCGAACTTGAGGCCGCACCGGCGTCCGGCGCTCTGCTGCGACTCGATCTCGGGAGCGCATAACCCTGGCTGACTGAAAGCCGGACGCTAAGAGTGGGGGGAGTGAAAGGGAATCGTATTCCCCCTGAAACAACGCTGAGTGAGGCGCATGCCCGACGTGACAGTCGAGACGGTGTTGGCGGCGCCGCCTTCCGCAATTCCGCCCGAGGCGCCCGTAACATGGGACTGAGCCTCACGCGGGTATGCCGGGCTGAACACCAATCTTGTCCGCAATGCCCGCCCCAGCAACGGTCGGCTGCCCCCCGCTTACTGTTCTACCCCCGCATCCATGACGGAAGCCCATGAACGAGCAGACTGCCATTCCCGCTTCGGTTGACACGGATTTCCACCAGGGCGAGTTCTACTTTCTGGAACCCAGCCGCTGGAATGACGGCATCGGGCACGGCCTGCAACTTGCCAACGAAGCGGCGCTCTGCCGGCCGGGTATGCGTACGGTGGATCGACCCAACGGCGACCCTGCCCAGTACCCCGAACGCCCTCACCTGGTGCACGTGCCGGCGGAAGGCGGACTACCGCGCGATTTCGAGGTGTACGCCAGCATCTGGATTGTTTCGCAGGCGTTGAAAGACGTCTTCGATGCAGTAGACGCGCAGGGATTTGCGTTCACTGCGTGTGACTTCACGTTGGCCGATGGCGCTCCCGGACCGCAATACTACCTGTGCGATGTGATTCGCGAGCTGGATGCGCTTGACGTCCCGGCCTCCCGAGTGAAGATCAAGGTGGAGCACGACTTCATCACCGACCAGGACGTGCAGTCCTACAGCATTGCCGGTGGTGCTTCGCTAGTGTTCAAGAAAGAAGCTGTAGGCGGCGCGCACATTTTCCGCCAACCCAATAGCGGGTTCGACCCCATTTGCGACCGGGTGATGTTCGACGCCCTCGGCCACGCGACATTGGACGGAGTCCGACTGCGGGACGCTTCAGCGCTGTAAGCCCCCCCCGAAACTCCATCAGCTGAGGCTCCGACCGGATCGAATAGAAGGCCTGGAGCAGCATCGCCCGCAGGAGCATCTCCGGCGATATCAAGGGACGGACCATCCGCGAACCGAGCGCCGAAAAGTCCTCCTGACGTGCCCCTGAGAATTTCCTCCACGCGGAGCTAGAGTCCGGCCCTTGAAAGG
>NZ_QLLC01000070.1 GCF_003350205.1 Brevundimonas bullata
GCCTTGAATCAGTCATCTGGTGATTTGGGAATCCACTTTGTCCACACTACCTAGCACGCCAGATACAAACCTGGATGGACGACGCCTTCGCCAAGGTGGATTTCAACGCCGATCCGGACAGGGTGATCGAGGCGCTGACCCTGGCCTGGAGCGAGGTTCTTCTTCGCGTCGAGGCCGTCGACCAGGCCGCCCAGGCCGCCCAGGCCGCCCAGGCCGCGGGTCCATCACCGCATAGCGTCCACAAATCTTCACCCTTGACCGGAATCACAACTCAACCGAGCGTAAGCTTGTTCGATCCCGTCGACTGAGCCGGGAGCGAACAAGGACGGCCGGCTGGCCGATTGGCGGTCAGCGCCCTCCCTCTGTGGAGTTTGGCGATGGTTGTAGCGTTCCAGGAGACGGTTGAAGCCTACGTTACAAGCACCGACACCGAGGGCGATGACGACCTCCTGAACAAGCTCGAACGCCTGATCCTCGATCACATCCCCCGGTCGATCGCCGAAACCGTCAGCATGCTCGGCGTCATCATCCCCAATGTCGAAATAGGCGGACGCGTCGACGGTGCGGACGTCGCCGCCCTCGCGAACATACGCACCTTCCTGGAAAGCCTCGCCTAGCGCCGCACCTTGCAGCCCTGCCGCCTTTTAGGCCGTCATCAGCCCCAGGATCGCTTCCGCGCTCTGCGACGAGATTCGCGCATCCCGATGACACCCCATGAATGGCCCTATGACGGGTGCGCGCCCGACGAAAGGCGATCCAGGCGCTCGGCAAGCCCGGCCAGCGCCTCATAGATGACCGCCAACTCGACATAGGCCTCGCGGATGTCTGAAGTCGGTGCTCCAAACGACCGGCAAAGCCAATGCACCGCCTGATCTCTCAAAGTTTCGCTCACGACACCCCTGCGCCAAAATGAAACCGTACAGCCTATACTCGCAAGAGTTGTGCAACAGGCGGCCGCAAGCACGCCAGGGTCGGCTTCCGTCTCGACATGGAATCGATCCATTTGCCAGGAACCCGTCCTCCCAAGAGGATGCCGTGACGATAAACTCTCCATGCCGAGACGCTAGAAATGACCCCCGATGAGCGTGAGATCCGCCAGGTCGTCGAGACCTGGTTCGCCGCATCCAGGCGCGGCGATACCGCCGCCGTTCTCGATCTGATAACGGACGACGCCCTCTTCATGGTCCCCGGCCAGGAGCCTTTCGGCAAGGCCGTATTCGCCGCGGCGTCCAAGGCCATGGAAGGCGTGCAGATCAACGGCGAAAGCGAGATCGTCGAACTCCAGGTGCTCGGCGACTGGGCCTTTATCCGCAACCATATCGACATCAACGCCGCCCTCCCCGACGGCCGGACCGTTCATCGGGCGGGCTATACTCTCACGCTCCTGCGCAAGGAAACGGACGGTCAATGGCGTCTCGCGCGCGACGCCAACCTCCTAACCGTACGCGATTGAGGCGAATGGTCCTCGCGCGGCGCGTTCAGGATTTCCACCGAACCCGCGGCGGCGGCCCCCTCTTCTCGGCCCGGGTCTGCAGGGTTGGATGCGCCTTCGAAGAGATAGAACCCCGCCGCCACGAGGTCTTCGCGAAGGACATCCGGGAGCGCCATGCCCAAACAAGTAGAACGGGGATGCGGCGGTTGCAGCGCGCACACCCTGTTGATGTCCGCGTGAAACCCGGCGAACGGCCTCGCCATCGGCCCCGTCAGGCCGTGGTAAGCACCACGCCGACTAGGACCGCCGCCCAATGCACGCTGGCCGCCGCCACCACATGGCCATGCCAGACCGCCCGGAACCAGCCGAGCTTCTTGCGCACATAGAAGACCGCGCCGGACATGTAGAGGGCCCCGCCTACGGCGAGGAGCAGGAGGGCGATCCAGGAACCGTGAGCGATCATCGGCTTGAAGGCGATCACCACGAGCCAGCTCAGAGCGACATAGAGGACGATCCAGAACCGGCGGCCGACGCCCGGCAGGAACAGTTTCCCCAAGGCCCCCAGGATGGCCAGGCTCCATACCGCCGCCGTCATGCCCCAGGCCCAGGCGCCGGTCAGATTGTGGGTGGTGAACGGCGTGTAGGAGCCCGCGATCATCAGGAAGATGCCCGCGTGATCGAGGCGACGCAGAAGCGGACGCCACCGGGGAGCCGCGAAATTATAGGCGGTAGAGAAGCCCAGCATGGCCAGCATGCCGACCGCATAGACGCAGACGGCCAGCACCAGACCAAGACTGCCCTTGGCGACGGACAGTCCGAGCAGCACGCCGCCGCCGAACAGGGAGAAGGCCAGGCCGACGATATGCACCACCAGGTCCGCGCACCTGGCGCGCGACGTCGGATAATGCCTCGGCGGAAGGGTCATCTGGGTCACATCTCGAACCTAACACATAATCCCGCCGACGAATGAGCCCCTCACGCGCCCATTGAACGCCTCCTGGCTCCGACGCGTTGAGCGAGCCACGACCCATGGGAGGTCCAGATGGCCGACTACACCCTCTACTACTGGTCCGCGCCCTTTCGCGGCCAGTTCGTGCGCGCCGTCCTGGCCTATGCCGGCAAGACCTGGACCGAGCCCGGCGACGACGCCATAGGCGCCCTCATGGAGGGGCCGCTTGAGGCCATGCCGGTCCCCTTCATGGGTCCGCCCGTCCTGGTGGACGAAACCGCCGGCGTCGCCCTCTCGCAGACGCCGGCGATCCTCTTCTACCTTGGCGAGACGCTGGGCCTTCTCCCCGCCGCCCCTGCCCTACGCGCCCTGACGCTCAAGGTGGCCAACGACGCCAACGACCTCATCGACGACCTCACCCTGGATGGCGGACGCCTGATGTGGACGGACGCGCGCTGGAGGGACTTCATCCCTCGCCTGCGAAAATGGATGGCCCTGTGGGAGGACCTAGGACACCGCCATGACCTGAGCGCCGACGCCGGCCATCTGCTGGGCGGCGACGCCCCTGGCGTGGCCGACGTCGTCACCGCGACCCTGTGGTCGACGCTGAACGAACGCTTTCCGCCGATCGCGGCGATGCTGGAGGAGGGCGCCCCCGCGACGGCCGGATTGACCCGCCGCATCTCGGCCCTGCCCGCGCTCACCGACTTGGCCACCCGCGCCCGCCGTGAGTACGGCGACCTCTATTGTGGAGGCGAGATCGAGCAATCCCTCCGCCTGGTCCTCCGAACAGACTAGGTGGTGTGGACAAAGTGCCTGACCCACAAGCGGATTGAAGCGACGAGGACG
>NZ_QLLC01000071.1 GCF_003350205.1 Brevundimonas bullata
CCCATCCCCGGCCCTTCCCCCCCTCGAGGGGGAAGGGGGATCAGGTTAGCTTTCCGCCCGCTTCGGCCCCGCCCCGACGTGCTCGATGCCGAGCCGGGCGGCGATCTCCATCTGCTTCTGCCGCTCGGCATAGCCTTCGCGCTGCTCGTCGGTGCGCGTGTCGTGGCAACGGTCGCAGCAGACGCCTTCGATATAGAGGGGCGACAACCGCGCCTCGGGGCTGACCGGCATGCGGCAGCCGCGGCACAGGCTGTGGTCGCCCTGTTTCAGGCCGTGACCGACCGCGACCCGCTCGTCGAAGACGAAGCAGTCGCCGCGCCAGAGGCTCTCGGGCTCGGGGATGGTTTCCAGGTATTTCAGGATGCCGCCTTCCAGATGGAAGACCTGCTCGACGCCCTCGGCCTTGAGGAAGGCGGTGGCCTTTTCGCAGCGGATGCCGCCGGTGCAGTACATGGCGACCTTGGGCGGATTGGGCCGGTCCAGCAGGGCGCGGCCTTCGGTCCTGAACCAGTCGGGAAACTCGCGAAACGTCCGCGTATTGGGCTGGATCGCGCCCTCGAACACCCCGACCTCGACCTCATAGTCATTGCGGGTGTCGATGAGGATGGTGTCCGGATCGGCGATCAGGGCGTTCCAGTCCTGCGGCGAGACATAGGCGCCGACGCCCTCGACCGGGTCGATGTCGGTCACGCCCATGGTGACGATCTCGGCCTTCAGCCGCACCTTCATGCGGTGAAACGGCATGACCTCGGCGGTCGAGTATTTCAGCTCCAGCCGATCAAAGCCCGGCAGGGCGCGCACCCCGTCCACGACGCGGGCGACGGCGGCGTCCGGTCCCGCGATGGTGCCGTTCAGCCCCTCGTGCGCCACCAGAAGCGTGCCGCGCACGTCGCTCCCGCACAGGTCCAGCAGATGCGCCCGCACCGCTTCGCGATCCGCAATCGGCGCAAAGCGATAGAGGGCGGCGACGCAGATGGGCGAAGGGGTTTCAGGCGTCACGGAGAATGTCCCGGCGGGCGGCGGTGAAAAAGAAGCGGCCTCTATAGGCCCCGCAGCCCCGCGCGTCACGGCGACGGCTTGTTTACAACTATGAGTTATATTTAGTGCTCAACCCAGAGGATGCCCGCCTTGCTGGAAGCCGCGCCGCCGCCCGTTCGAGATCCCCGCATTCGCGTCATGGTCGTGGACGACAGCGCCATCGTGCGCGGCCTGATCGTGCAGACGCTGGAACGTGACCCGGCGCTGCGCGTCGTGGCGCGGGCCGCACAGGGCGAGGCGGCGCTGGCGGAGCTGGACCGGACGGCGGTTGATGTCGTGGTTCTGGACATCGAGATGCCGGTCATGGACGGCCTGACCGCCCTGCCCCTGATCCTGAAGAAACGGCCCGAGGTGAAGGTCATCATGGCCTCGACCCTGACGCGGCGAAACGCCCGCATCAGCCTGCAAGCCTTGCAGGCCGGGGCCGCCGACTATGTGCCCAAGCCCGAGACCGGGGGCCTGGTCGGGGCCGAGGATTTCGCCCGCGAACTGACGGCCAAGGTGAAGGCGCTGGGGCGCAGCGGCGGCCTGCCGACGCCGCCGACGCCCGCACTTCCAGTCCCCGTCGTTCGCCCCGCGCCCCTGTCCCCGCCCATCCGGCCCCAGGTCGTGGCCATCGGCGGTTCTACGGGTGCGCCGCCCGCCCTGATGAGCCTGTTCGCCGACCTGAAGGGCGAGTTGGAACAGGCGGTGCTGCTGACCCAGCACATGCCGCCGACCTTCACCGCCATGCTGGCCGAGCAGTTGGAACGGACAGGCGAACGCCCGGCGGCCGAGGCCCGCGACGGCGAGCCCATCCTGCCCGGCCGCATCTATGTCGCCCCCGGCGGCTGGCACATGACGGTGGGCCGCAGCGGACAGGTGCCGGTCATTCGTCTCAATCAGGAAGCGCCCGAGCACTTCTGCCGACCCTCGGTCGATCCCATGCTGCGCTCGGCGGCGGCGGTCTATGGCCCCGGCGTGCTGGCGGTCATCCTGACCGGCATGGGGGCGGACGGGGCCGAGGGCTGCCGCGCCGTGGCCGAGGCCGGCGGGCGGTTCGTGGTTCAGGACGAGGCGACCAGCGTGGTCTGGGGGATGCCGGGCGCCGCCGCGAAGACGGGTCTCGCCGAGGCGGTCCTGCCCCTGCCCCAGATTGCGCCCTGGGTTCGGAGGGCGTGCGCATGACCGTCGCCTATGAAAGCTTCCGCAAGCTGGTTCTGGACCGCTCCGGCCTCGTGCTGACGGCGGACAAGGACTACCTGCTGAAAAGCCGACTGGAGCCGCTGGCGCGCAAGGACGGCTTCCTGGGGCTGGATCAATTGCTGGCCAAGGTCGGCGCCGAGCCGTCCGGGGCTTTGGCTCAACGCTGCATCGACGCCATGGCGACGCATGAATCCTTCTTCTTTCGCGATGCGACGCCCTTTGATCAACTGCGCGACGTCATCCTGCCCGACCTGCTGGCGGCGCGGGCGCAGAGCCGAACCTTGCGCATCTGGAGCGCCGCCTGCTCCAGCGGGCAGGAGCCCTATTCCCTGGCCATGCTGCTGATGGAGGAGCAGCACCGGACGCCCGGCTGGCGCATCGACATCCTGGCCACCGACATGTCCCTGCCCATTCTGGAGCGCGCCCGCACCGGCCTCTACAGCGACTTCGAGGTCAGGCGCGGCTTGTCCGACGCCCGGCTGGCGCGCTGGTTCACGCGGACGGGCGACAACTGGCTGCTGTCGCCGCAGGTGCGGTCGATGGTCCGGTTCGCGCCGCATAACCTGCTGGCCGGGACGGCGGGCCTGGGCCGCTTCGACCTGATTTTCTGCCGCAATGTGCTGATCTATTTCGACCGCGAGCATAAGCGCGCGGCGCTCGGCCAGATCGGTCAGGCGCTGGAGCCGCATGGCGCCCTGGTGCTGGGCAGTGCGGAAACCGTCGTGGGGCTGGACAGCGCCTTCGCGCCGGTCGTGGGGTTGAGGGGCGTGTTCAAGCCGGGCTGAAAGTCAAAGCCCTCCCCCTCGAGGGGGGAGGGCTTTGACTTTCAGCCCGGCTTGAACACGCCCCTCAAC
>NZ_QLLC01000072.1 GCF_003350205.1 Brevundimonas bullata
CGTCGCGGAAGCTAAGATTGAAGCGAAAGTACAACCACACGGCATGACGGATCACTTCGCCTGGAAAGCGGTGTCGCTTAAACGATAGCGGTTTCATAAAACGCCTTCTCCACCAATGGCTTGCAGCCTTCGAAGTGGAGCACCTTTAGCGTTAGACTGACAGCACCATGAAATGCCCCGCCGGGTCGGCCGGATCGGGCCGGTTGGTCGCGGCGTCGGGATAAGGCACCGCCTTGCCGTCGACCAGCTCGGCAACCGTGAACGGCGCGTTGTCGCCCCATTGCGGGAAGTTGACGAAAATGCGCCCGTTGGGGGCGACGGTCACGCCAGTCGGCATCGCGCCATCGAAGGTCGCGACCTGTTCGATCTGGGGCGCGGATGCACCCTCGCGGGTCATCGCGCAGGCGGCGAGCGAGAGGGCAGCGCCAGCGGCCAGAAGCATTTTGACCGAGGTTTTCATGGTGTCATTTCTTTGAGGATGCGGCCCGCTTCGTGGGGCTCGGACCGGAGGTATTGCGGCGGCGCCTTGACCGATGCGCCGAGCGCGGCGGCGGCGTGCCAAGGCCAGCGCGGATCCCACAGCGCAGCGCGGGCAATGGCTATGGCGTCGGCATGCCCGTCTTCGAGGATGCGCTCTGCCTGGTGTGGATCGGTGATCATTCCGACCGCCACGACAGGCATGGCAACCGCGTCCTTGACCGTCCGCGCCAGCGGCACCTGATAGCCGGGGCCGACAGGGATCTGCTGGCGCGGGTCGAGGCCGCCGCTGGACACGTGGATCGCCGAACAACCGCGCCGCTCCAGTTCCTGCGCAAACCGTGCGGTTTCTTCCGCTGTCCAGCCGCCTTCAACCCAGTCGGCCCCGGAAACGCGGACGGTCACCGGGCGGTCGGCCGGAAACGCTTCGCGCACGGCAGCGAACACTTCGAGCGGGAACCGCATCCGGTTGTCGAGACTGCCGCCGTATTCATCGCCGCGCCGGTTGGAGATCGGCGAAAGAAACTCGTGGAGCAGATAGCCATGCGCGACGTGGATCTGGATGGCTTCGATGCCGAGCCTGCCGGCTCGCCGGGCGGCATCCGCGAACGCCTCCCGGATGCGGGCAAGAGCCGGCTTGTCCAGTTCGACAGGGGGATGGTCGTCCGGAGCGAAGGGAATGGCGCTGGGTGCCACGGTCTGCCAGCCATTCTCCGTATCGGGGGCGATTTGCGTTCCGCCGTGCCACGGCTTGGCGCAGCTCGCCTTGCGGCCGGCATGCGCCAGCTGGATGATCAGCGGCATGTCCGACCACCGGCGCACGCTTTCGAGCACGCTTTGCATCGCCGCTTCAGTACGGTCGTCGTAGAGGCCGACGTCACCGTAGGTGATGCGCCCTTCCGGGCTCACAGCAGTCGCCTCGATCGTTAGCGCGCCGGCGCCCGATAGCGCCAACTGGCCGAGATGCATCTGGTGCCAGTCGGTCATCGCGCCGTCGACTGCCGAATACTGGCACATCGGCGCGATGACGATGCGGTTGGCGAGCCGCAGCCCGCCAACCTCAATCGGTTCAAACAATTTCGCCATCACCATTCGCCCGTGTTGGGCATGGAGGCCCAGGGTTCGGCCGGAGCCTTGTGTTCGCCCTTCTGCAGCAGTTCGATCGAGATCCCGTCCGGCGAGCGGACGAACGCCATGTATCCGTCACGCGGGGGGCGATTGATCGTCACGCCGCCCGCCTGCAGTCGCGCGCACGTTTCGTAGATGTCGTCGACCCCGTAGGCGAGATGGCCGAAGTTTCGGCCGCCCGTGTATTTCTCGGAAGCGCTGCCATCCTCGGGCGGCCAGTTGTACGTCAGCTCGACCTCGGCATCGCCCTGCTCGCCGTCGCCGCGGAAATCCTCGTCGGCGGCAAGGTAGATCAGCGTGTAACGCCCGGCCTGGTTCTCCATGCGCCGGGTCTCCCTGAGACCCAGCAGCGTGAAGAACCGGACCGCCGCCTCGGGATCGGCGACGCGCAGCATGGTGTGGAGATACCGCATGATCAGACGTCCTTGTCCTTGAGGGCTTCCATCACGAGCTCCGCGGTGCGGGTTGCGCTGGCGGGGTTCTGGCCGGTCACAAGGTTGCCGTCGCGCAAAGCGAATGGGGCGAAATCGGGGCCGCTCTCGTGCTTGCCGCCAAGTTCCTTGAGGCGCGTTTCGAGCAGGAACGGCACGGCCTTGTCGAGGCCGACCGCGCGTTCCTCGCTGTCGGTGAAGCCCGCGACACGGCGGCCAGCCACGAGGGGCGTGCCATCGGCCTTCTTCGCCGAGACCAGCCCTGCCGGTCCATGGCAGACGGCGGCAACGATCTTGCCTTCGCGGTCGAAGCGTTCGACCAGGCGGGCCAGTTCGTCGCTGCCGGGGTAGTCGAACATGGTGCCGTGGCCGCCGGGCAGGAACAGCGCGTCGTAGCCGGCGGGATCGATGCTTGTGAATACAGGGGTGCTGGTAACCTCGGCCTTCAGGGCCTCGTCCTTCAGATAGCGCTCGACCGAAGCGTCGTTCTCGCCGTCGGCGTTGACGCTGCGCTGGTCGACGGGGATGGCGCCGCCCTTGATCGAGGCCAGCGTCACCTCGGCGCCCGCATCGCGGAAGGCATAATACGGGGTGGTAAGTTCCTCGAGCCAGACACCCGTCGGTTCGGTGCCGGGAATCATTCGGTCGGCGGAGGTGGCCACCATGAGAATGCGGGTCATCGTCAATTGTCCTTTTCCATTGATGTCGGGGACACGAGCAAACGCAACCGGCGCAGCCGCACCCGCCACAAAGACAGCGGTGAGTGCTTTCAGCAGTTGGCGGCGATTTTGCATTCGATCGTTCCTTTCGGCGGCTTAGATACGCAGGGAACGGCATCATGAAATCCAGCGGGAATGGCGGACGGCCATAAATCCGCTTATGGAACCGGAATGTCCCTCCTGCAGTTGCGCACCTTCGTCGAAGTCTACCGCCGTCTTTCACTGAGCGCGGCGGCCCGGGTGATCTGCTCCCCGAAAACTGGATCACGGGACGTTAGAGTTTTCCGCTGAGATTT
>NZ_QLLC01000073.1 GCF_003350205.1 Brevundimonas bullata
CGTAGCCATCCGGTGAGGACCGCGGCGAGCTAAAGCGGCTGCAGGATCTCGTCGGTCTCGATTTGCTTGAGGGCCTGGGCCAGCGTCTTGCCACGGTAAAGGCGAATCCAGGATCCGGTATGGCGACGCCATTGGATGTCGAAACGGTCGGGACCAGTCCAATCCAGACGGACGAAGGCGGCATCGAACTCTGCTCCCAGACTGTCGCTTGAGCCAGAGCGATATCGCTGGATGAAGCGATAGCGGGCACCGTGCCATTTGCCCTGGATATCGACCGGGTAGTTAAACTCGGTGGGGCGCACGACGCGAAGAAATCTCGGCTTCAGTACGTCGTCAATGAACTGTTGGCAGGCTGCGGTGATGAGCGCCTTTTCTTGCGGAAGGGGACCGTCCATCAGACCGCTGCCGTGACCAGGCTGACGCCCTTGGGACGCCAGTTCCACGGCAACAGCTCATCGAGGCGACTGGCCGGCAGATCGTTGATGCGGGCCAGGACGTCGGCGAACCAGGCCTGGGGGTCGACGTCGTTGAGCTTGCAGCTGACGATGAAGCTGTACATGGCCGCGGCCCGTTGCCCGCCCCGGTCCGAGCCGCAGAACAGCCAGGCCTTACGACCCAGAGCGACGCCCCTGAGGGCGCGTTCGGCGGCGTTGTTCGACAGGCAGACCCGGCCGTCCTCGAGGAAACGCGTGAAGGAGGGCCAGCGCCGCGTGAGATAGTTGACGGCCTTGACGATGTCGTGGTCGCGGGTGAGCTGGGCGCGCGTCTCCTGCAGCCAGACTTCGAGCTCGGCGATAATCGGCGCGCTCTTCGCCTGGCGGACAGCCAGACGTTCCAGCGGCGACTTGCCGTTGATCTCGCGTTCGATGGCGAACAGGGCGTCAATCAAACGCACCGCTTCCAGGGCCTTGGGATAGACGGCCTGGGGCTTCTCGCCGCGCGCCTTTTTACGCGCGGCGGCCTCGAGATCGGCCAGAATGAAGAACTTTCGTCGAGCGTGCGCCCAACAGCCCGCCTCCAGGATAGGGCCGGGCGGCCGCCCCTGCTTGTAGAGCTCGTTGTAGCCGCCATAGGCGTCGGCCTGCAGCACGCCGCTCCAGTTCTTGAGGTGGCCCTGGGGGTGAAGGCCTTTGCGGTCGCGCGAATAGTAGAAAAGCGCGATCCGCGGCCCCGTCCCGCCAAACGGCGCGTCGTCCAGCACATAGGTCCAGAGCCGACCGATGTCGGTCTTGCCCTTGGCCAGAATCGGCACGGTCGTGTCGTCGGCATGCAACCGCTCGGCGGCGAAGCCATGGATCTCGAGGCGGTGGAACAGCGGCGCCATCAATGCGGTGACGCCGCCGACCTGATCGGCCAGGGTGGACAGGCTCAGCGGCACGCCTTCGCGGGCGTAGCGCTCGGCCTGGCGGTTCAGCGGCTGATGCTGGCCGAACTTCTCGAACATGATCATGGCCAGAAGGTTCGGTCCGGCCCAACCCCGCGGCAGGACATGGAAGGGCGCCGGGGCCTGGGCCATGGTCTCGCAGTCGCGGCAGGAAAACTTCTCCCGCACGGTCTGGATCACCTTCCACTGGCGCGGGATCACTTCCAGCGTCTCGGTCACGTCCTCGCCCAGCTTCGACAGGCGCGACCCGCCGCAGCAGGCGCAGGCCGTGGGCGCCTCGATCACGACCCGCTCGCGCGGCAGGTGTTCCGGGAAGGGTTGGCGGGAAGGCTTCTTGCGCTCGAACCCCTTCACCGTCGTGGTCGCGCGGGCGACGGCTTTCTCGGCCGCCAGTTCGTCCTCGGTCGCCGAGGCTTCCAGTTCCTCCAGCTGCAGCTCGAGCTGGTCCAGCAGCCGGCTGCTGCGCTCTGACGTGACGCCGAAGCGTTCACGCTTCAGCTTGGCGATCTGCAGTTGCAGGTGGGCGATCAGCGCCTGGTCCTCGGCGCGGTCGGCCTTGGCGGCCGCCGCCTCGGCGACGGCCAGGGCGGCTTTCTCTTCCGCTCGGGTCGCTTTCTCTTCCGCTCGGACAGCCCCTGCCTCAGCCTGGTCGGCCCGCAGCTCGGCCGCCGCCAGCGCCCTTTTCAGCGCTGCGACGTCGTCCGGAACGGGGGCGGCCATGACTTCCATGGCGAGAATTGAATCATAATTTGCGTCGCTTGTGGCGCCCCAAAATGCAGTCTCGCCAATCTTTTTTCACTCAGCCGGCGCTCGTCGGACGCCAGCTATGCTGGGGATTTCGCCAGTCGATCCCTTCGAGCAAATAGCCGAGCTGGCCCATCGTCAGCGACACGGCCCCGCCCTCGGTCGCCGGCCAGATGAAACGCCCTCGCTCCAGCCGCTTGGCGTAGAGCGACAGGCCGATGCCGTCGTGCCAGACGATCTTCACCAGGCCACCGCCACGCCCCCTGAAGACGTAGAGATCTCCGCCATGAGGATCGCGCTTGAGGTGCTCCTGAACGAGCAAGGTCAGGCCCTGCATGCCTTTGCGCATGTCCGTATGGCCGGTGGCGAGCCATACCCGCACGCCAGATCGCATCGGGATCATCGCAGGGCCCGCAGCACCACGTCGACCAGGACCGGCGACGCCGTTCCGCTGATGCTCACCCGCGCCGAAGCCAGCTCGACCTGGATCACCGCTCCCCCGCCGGCGTCGGTCACCACGGACTCCTCGGCGATGACCGCCTCGACGAAGCCTGGGATCATCGATGCCCGCGCCTTGGCGCGCCAAGTGTAGATCAGCCCGCTCGAGACATCATGTCGGCGCGCTGCATCGACGACATTGCCGCCTGGCCCGAAAGCCTCCTCCAGGATCTGGCGCTTATCCTCATCCGTCCAGCGACGTCGCCGCTCCGGACCTGTCAGGAGGGTGATCTGG
>NZ_QLLC01000074.1 GCF_003350205.1 Brevundimonas bullata
GCTCGTCAGGCTCATAACCTGAAGGTCGCAGGTTCAAATCCTGCTCCCGCACCCACTACAATAGTACAATCGCCGTCCTGGTTCACCAGGGCGGCGATTTGTCCTTTCACGGTCAGCCCATACTGGCCCCGCTCCGGCAAAGGCGTGACCACGACTGTCTCGATCAGGCGACGCACCAGGTCGCGGGCCTCGGCCGCCGCCTCGCTGTCGCTGCGGTGAAGCGCCTGGGCGAGATCGCCCACCACGCGGCGATAGTGCTCAGCGATCCTTGGGTGAAGGGATACCGGCGAGGGCGCTTCCTTCGCCGCCAGTTCCGTCTCCAGCGTCGCGCGCTGGGCCTCGAGGGCGGCCAGCTTCTCCTTGATCGCGGCGCCGCTCAGGGTGCCGTCGGCCACTTGGTCGATCAGCCGGTCCGACCGGCGCTTGGCTTCGGCCAGGTCGGATTCCAGCTTGCTTCGTCGGCCCCGGATGTCTCGATTGCGCTTGTCCATTTCGAGGCGCGCCTCTTCCATGGCGGAGGCGACGATGTCCGGCGCGAGCAGGCGATCCCGGAGGGCAGCCAGGACCCGATCGGCGATGTCGGCGCCCTTGACGCCTCGGCCGTTGTCGCAGGCGGCCGGACCGCGCTCGCGTCGCCAGGAGCAGACGAACCTCTGCTCAGAGCCGCTGCGGATCATCGGGCCGCCGCAACAGCCGCATGTGAGCTTGCCGCTGAGCAGGTGCCTCGGGCGAACGGAGGACAGAGGTGATGTCTTCTGCGGTCCTAGGCGATTTTCTTCATACCGGGCGCGGACCTTAAGCCAAAGTTCCTCAGGGACGATGCGCAGGTCCGGAACCTCCCCGTGGACAATGTCGGCGGGGTTGCCCTTGCGGGCAGTGCGAATGCCGGTGCTGGGGTCCTTCATCCAAGTCTGGCGGCCGAACACCAGGGCGCCCCGGTAAAATTCATTGTGGATGACACCGTTTCCGCGACTAGCGTTGCCGTTGATGGTTGAGGCGTTCCAGGTCTTGCCTCGAGGGCTGGGGACGCCGCGCGCGTTCAAGTCCGCCGCAATGGCGCGTGGGGAGGCGCCCGCAGCGTATTTGCGAAAGATCTCGACGACGACCTCGGCCTCGGCCGGGACGATATCGCGAAGACCCCTGATCGGTTCGCCTGCTGCGTCGAATTCGCGGCGGATGGCGTAACCGTAGACCCGCCCGCCGGTGTGGCGGCCATCACGAACCACGCCCTCCAGGCCCCGCCGGGTCTTGCGGCGGATTTCCTGGAGGAAGAGGGCGTTCATCGTGCCTTTCAGGCCGACGTGCAGTTCGTCGACGGCGCCTTCCGAGATCGTGTGGATGGCGACGCCGTGGAAGCGCAGGTCCTCATAGATGGCGGCGATATCAGCCTGCGATCGCGACAGTCGATCTAGAGCTTCGCAGATCACCACGTTGAACTCGCCACGCTTGGCGGCTCGCACCATGGAAAGAAGGCCGGGACGGTTGGCGGTCGAGGCGCCGGAGATGGCGGCGTCGTCATAGGCGTCGACGATCTTGATGCCCTGGCGGGCGGCGAAGGTGCGGCATGCGAGGAACTGATCCTCGATCGAGGTCTGTTTCTGCAGGTCGCTGGAGAAGCGAGCGTAAAGGGCTGCGCGCAACAACGAATGGGGCGCGGGTGACCGGGCGTTGATCATTAAAGGTCGTCTTCCGAACGGTAGGGGTCTGACCAATTTTGCATCTCCACCGCCACGCGCGCTAGGGCGCGGACGAGGCTGACGAGCAGGTCTTCAGCCAAGGCTGCTCGGGCTTCGGCCGGCAGGGGCGTGCCCAGAGCAATGATCTGGGCGTGATCGCGTATGGTCGTGGCGATATGCAGCGGCGACTGGGAAGCCTCGTTTCTCACATCGGGCAGAAGGGGCGTGGGGGAGGTTTCGCTCTTTGCCGATGAAGCGGGCGATTGGCTCGGCGCACGCTGCTGAGGCTCCTCGTGTTTGGAGGCAGCAGGACGCGAGTAGAGGGGAGATTTCAAGATATGGACTCTCAAGCATGCGTAAGCGAACGGGCGCGCGCCACGCAAAGTTATGAGGGGTCCGAGGCAAAGGTTGCTCACCCTGGATTAATGAAGGGTTAACGGCGCCCGACATGCCTGTCGGAGGCCTTTTCGTTTGAAGCCGCCTGAAACCAATTCAGCCCCTCGGCCTGAAATCCATCAAGCAGGTCGTGGAGAACCTGCAGCTTTGCCATGACTTCAGGCGGTCTATCGAAATCGTATGGACGGACGGGGAGGGGACCAAAGGCGGCAACGCCAATGTCAGCCGCCATGGTCCGTAGGTGTTTGAACTCTTGTTCGCTGAAGCGATCCTTCGAAAGGGCTGCCAGATGGACGGACGCCTGTACGAGCCGGTGGCCCATGAGCTTCACCATGTAGTCCTGATGGCCTTCCAGGTCGGTGATGATCAAACGCCGAAGATACTCACTAACGCTGACGCCCGTGCCGGCGAGCTTCTCGGCCATCTGGCGATGATAAGTACCCCTCCGGTGAAGGCCGCCTTGTTCGGCTGAGCCCATCGGCGATCCTGGAC
>NZ_QLLC01000075.1 GCF_003350205.1 Brevundimonas bullata
AGAGACAGGGAATCACGATCCGCGAATAATGCAACGGTTCCACAAGGGGAGAAGGAGAAACTACAGACACAGTTCAACGCACACCCGCGCCAGCACCTCCGCCGAATCCGTCAGCGGCACGGCCACGTCCGCCGCATCCAGCAACAGCGGCACCTCGGTGCAGCCGCCGATCACGCCCTCGGCCCCCGCCGCGACCAGGGCCGCCGCCAGGTCGCGCATGGCCGCCCTCTGCTCAGGTCCCACGTCGCCCGCCTTGACCCCGGCCACCACCGCCATGAACCGCGCCCGGTCGGCGTCCGACAGCCGCACCATCTCCACGCTCTCAGCCGCCAACGCCGCCGAATACAGCGCCTCGCCCCCCGGCGTCGCCAGCACCCCGATCCGACGCGCGCCATTCGCCTTGGCCGCCTTCGCCGTCTCCGCCACCATGTCGACGAACGGCAAACCCGCCGTCCGGATCGCCGCCGCGTGGGCGTGGGCGGTGTTGCACGGCATGGCCAGAACCTCGGCCCCCGCCGCCTTCAGCCGCAGCGCCATCTCGCCCAGGGTCCGTCCCGCCGCCTCGGGCTGAGTATGCCGGTTCGGCGTCTGCGGGTTCATGTCCATGACCACCCGCACATGGTCCTCGTCGCCCTGAGCCGGCGTCAGGGCCTGCACCCGCGCCAGAAAGGCCACCGTCGCCGCCGGTCCCATGCCGCCCAGAACACCCAGAATCTTCACGCCCGACCTCATCCGCTCAACGGCCCGACGCCGGGACCTGCGCGCTCGCTTCGCCCATCCCGGCCCCCCGCGCAATATCGCCGCGCGACATCGTCGCATTGCCATATCCTCGCGGCCCCGTGCTTATGCGCGCAACGATTCGGGGAAGACGCTCACTCCATGCCAGCTGAAAAAGCCGCCGCGCTGATCACCAACGACGCCGTCGTTCTGGGCCTTCTGGCCGTCATTCTGGCGGGGGTCTTCTGGGCCTCCAGCCTGCCCAACAAGGGGGTTCAGCGGTTCTTCGCCTTCGTGCCGGCCCTGCTGCTCTGCTATTTCCTGCCGTCGCTGCTGACCACCTTCGGCGTCGTCGATCCCGAAACCTCGCGCCTCTACTTCATCGCCTCGCGCTTCCTGCTGCCGGCGGCCCTGGTGCTGCTGACGGTGTCGGCGGACCTGCCGGCGGTCTTCCGCCTGGGGCCGAAAGCCCTGATCATGTTCTTCACCGGCACGCTCGGCGTCATGCTGGGCGGCCCCATCGCCCTCTTGCTGACCAGCTGGGTCGCCCCCGACCTGATGGGGGCAGGCCCCGAGGCCATCTGGCGCGGCATGGCCACCGTGGCCGGCAGCTGGATCGGCGGCTCGGCCAACCAGACCGCTCTGTATGAAATCTACGGCGCCGGCCCCGACGTCTTCTCCATCTGGATCGCCGTCGACGTCATCGTCGCCAACATCTGGATGGCGGGCGTGTTGTGGATCGCGGCCAACCAGGTGCGCGTCAATCGCCTGCTGCGCGCCGACGCCTCAGCCGTCGACCGCGTGCGCGAAAAGGCCGAGGCCTATGAGACCGAAAACGCCCGCATACCCTCGCTGAAGGACCTGATCTTCATCGTCGGCGTCGGCTTCGGCGCGGTCGGCCTGTCGCACGCCCTGGCCGATCCCCTGTCGGCCTGGTTCGGCGCCAACGCCCCCTGGGCCCAGCGCCTGTCGCTGGACTCCAGCTTCTTCTGGCTGGTTCTCATCGCCACCGTCATCGGCGTGGTCCTGTCCTTCACCCCGGCGCGTCGCTTGCAAGGCCCCGGCGCGGCCAAGGTCGGCTCGGTGTTCGTCTATGTCCTGGTCGCCACCGTCGGCCTGAACATGAACATCGGCGCCATCCTGGACTCGCCCGCCTACTTCCTGATCGGCCTGGTCTGGATGGCGGTTCACGTCCTGCTGCTGTTCGCCGTCGCCTGGCTGATCAAGGCCCCGGCCTTCTTCCTCGGCGTCGGCTCCATGGCCAATATCGGCGGCGCGGCCAGCGCCCCGGTGGCGGCGGCGGCCTTCCACCCGTCCCTGGCCTCGGTCGGCGTCCTGCTGGCGGTCGTGGGCTATATCGTCGGCACCGGCGCCGCCTGGTTCACCGGCCTGGTGATGATGCAGATCGCCGGCGCAGGCTGACGCAATCGGGGGCGTCCGGGCAAGAAATCGCCAGTTCAAGAACCGCGTTCAACAATCATGGATAACGCGCGAATTCTTGCGGAACCAAGTTTCAGGTCCGTTGTTATTGCATCGGACACATCGGACGCCCCCCAACCCCGATGTCGTCTGTGGCGGTCCG
>NZ_QLLC01000076.1 GCF_003350205.1 Brevundimonas bullata
CTCCACCACTTCGTGGTCCCCCTCCCCATGAAATGGGGAGGAAAGTTGAGATGACGGACAGTTTCAGGCCGGACGGGATCGACGCCGTGCCGGTGAAGGCGGCGGAGGCGGCGGCGGCGCTGGAGGCCCTTAGGGAGCCGGCGGAGCGGGCGGCGGCGTCGATCGAGGAGGCGTTCGGGCGGGCGGGCGAGAGCCTGACGCGGTCGCTGACAAGGGCGGCGGCGGACGGGGAGGTGACGCTGGCCGAGCTGGCGCGGGCGGTTCTGGGCGCGGTCAATGCGGCGGCGGGCGCCGGGCGCGGCGGAGGCCTGTCGGACGCGATCTCGGCGGTGATGAACAGTTTCGGCGGGGCGCAGGGCTTGCTGCGGTCCGAGGCGCAGATCGCGCGGATGCTGGCGCGGGCGACGGCCCTGGGCGCGCGAAGGATGTAGCGGCGCTCATGCAGCGAGGCGCCGAGCGGTTCGCAATAGCCTCAAAAAGCGTGGCTCAAGCAGAGAGGCGCCGTGCGCCGAGCGATAGCCACCAAGAAAAAAGGGCGCTCCGAGGAGCGCCCTTTGATCGATTATTCGCCCTTGGGATTGGGGCCGAACTTGTTGTCGCCGCGCTGGCTGTCGGTGATGCCGATCCAGAGCAGGAAGGCGAGGCCGACCAGGCCCATGACGGCGAAGCCGCCCATCATCGAGCCGAGCATGGACAGGGCCACCGTGGGGTCTTCGTTCTCGAAGGCCTGGGGGTTGGTGAAGATCGCCATGCCGACGGCGCTGATGATCATGATGAAGCCGATGATGGTGGCGACATAGGGAACGACCACGAACCAGCCGGTTTTGCCCATGTCGTGCAGGCGCTTCACCATGATGGCGACATTGGGCCAGATCATTGCGATCGAGATCAGAACGCCGATCAGCGGGATCCAGCTCGTGACGACGCCGACGCCGAGCAGGATCAACCAGCTGATCCAGAAATGCTGGCGGCGAAGCCGACCGTTGAACGAGAACATGGCGCTGGCGAAGTCGTAGCCGCCGCCGGTGTCGCGGGCGGTGTAGGCCGAGCTGGCGGCCTGGCCGAAAGCGGCGGCGGGCGAGCCGGCCAGGACCATGATCTGGGTCGCTTCGAGGCCTTCGGGCACGAAGTCGACGCGGGCGCCGGTGGCGATGACGCCGCCCGCCTGGATGGCGGAACGGGCGAAGCCGTAGCGGATGCTGTCGTCGCCGCTGATCAGGCCGGTGCCCGACACATCATCGTAGCTGAGAATTTCACCGCGCACTCGGAAGTCTCCATGTCTGAACGGCCCCCGGCCGCTTTGGCGCGAGCATGGCTGAGCGTCGGTTTCCAGACAAGCCGAAGCGTGACCTTGGGGCAGGATTTCTGCGAACAAATCGCAGCTTGTCCCGAAATGGCGCAGTTCAACACACAAGCGAGGATGCATGGCCTTTCATGAGGTGCGTCTGCCGGCGCGGCTGGCGTTCGGATCGACCGGCGGGGTGGAGCGGCGGACGGAGATCACGACCCTAGGGTCCGGGTTCGAGCGGCGCTCGACGCCCTGGGCTGAGGGGCGACGACGCTATCTGATCGGAGCGGGGTTGCGGTCGCTGGACGACATGGCGGCGCTGACGGCCTTTTTCGAGGCGCGGCGCGGGCGGCTGTACGGGTTCCGGTTCCGGGACTTCGCCGACTTCAAGAGCTGTGCGCCGGGCGAGGCCGTGGCGGCGACGGATCAGAGGATCGGCGTCGGCGACGGGGTGCGGCGGACGTTTGGGCTGTGCAAGGCTTATGGCGACCATGAGCGGCGGATTGCGAAGCCGGTCGAGGGGTCGGTGCGGGCGGCGGTCGGGGGCGTCGAGACGGGGGGCTTTGTCGTCGATCACGTGACGGGGGCGGTGACGCTGGCGACGGCGCCGGTCCTGGGGGCTGAGGTGACGGCGGGGTTCGTTTTCGATGTGCCGGTGCGGTTTGACGCCGACCGGATCGAGGTGACGCTGGAGAGTTTCGGCGCCGGGCGGATGGTCGCGATGCCGCTGATCGAGGTGCGGGTTTAGGTCGCGTTTTCCTCCCCATTCATGGGGAGGTGGATCGACTGCGCAGCAGGCGAGACGGAGGGGGC
>NZ_QLLC01000077.1 GCF_003350205.1 Brevundimonas bullata
TCGTCGCCACCTTCCGCCCCGCCGTGGGTCCGCACGTTTTTACACAGCCTCGGTCAAAGCGGACATCACCTGACCTGCCGATAGCGGACGCCTCTGCGGCGCCTAGGCGGCCAGCCGCGTCTCGTCGGGGCGTAGGGTCAGGACGCGGACGCCGTCGCGGGTGACGGCGACGGTGTGTTCGAACTGGGCGGAGAGCTTGCCGTCGGTGGTGACGACGGTCCAGCCGTCGTCCAGGGTGGCGACGGTGCGGCGGCCCTGGTTCAGCATGGGCTCGATGGTGAAGACCATGCCTTCGCGCAGCCTCAGGCCGGTTCCGGGCTTGCCGAAATGCAGGACCTGGGGCGCTTCGTGCATTTCCCGGCCGATGCCATGACCGCAGAAGTCGCGGACGATGGAATAGCCGTTGCGGGTCGCGTGGTGTTCGATGGCGTGGCCGATGTCGCCCAGCGTGGCGCCGGGACGGACGGCGCGGATACCCTTCCACATGGCCTCATAGGTGGTCTGGACCAGACGGCGGGCGGGGCGGGCCACGTCGCCGATCAGATAGGTCTTGCTGGAATCCGCGATGAAGCCGTTCTTCTCCAGGGTGATGTCCAGATTGACGATGTCGCCGTCGCGCAGGATCTCGTCCTTTGACGGCACGCCGTGGCAGACGACCTGATTGCGCGAGCTGTTGAGCACGAAGCCGTAGCCGTACTGGCCCTTGCTGGCGGGGCGGGCCTGCAGCTGATCGACGATGAAGGTCTCGACCAGGGTGTCGATCTGCAGCGTGCTCAGGCCCGCCAGCGTCAGGCCGTCCAGATGGGTGAAGACCGAGGCCAGAAGGCGCCCGGCCTCGGCCATCAGTTCGATCTCGGCCGGGGTCTTGGTCATGCGGCGGCGACCGAAAGATCAGGGGCGCCGACGCCCGCCGCCTTCAACTCGCGCGCCATCAGGTCCTGAAAGGAGAGGCCGGGGTTCAACTCGCCAAGCATGCCGATCCTGATCCAGAAGGCGGCCTGGGCGTTGATCGAGCGGCACGAGGCCTTGCTGGCCCGGCGCAACTGCTCGTGCAGTTCGTCCTCGATGTTGACGATGCCCATGGGACGGCCCTTCATATACGTTTCGTATATGAACCATACAGGACCAGACTAGGGTCAGTCCAGAGCGTCGAAGTCCACGACCAGCGGTTCGCGGTCCAGCAGGGTCAGGACGCGGCGGAAGGCCGCCTGATCCAGAGCGGTGGTCGCCGTATTGGTCAGGGGGTGGAAGTTGACGATGTCGGCGTCCCACAGGCGCTGATCCAGCACGAAGGTCACGCGCCGGTCGCGGTCGTTGATCAGGCCCAGCGCCGTGACCGAGCCAGGGCGGACGCCCAGCGTCTCCCACATCAGGGTCTCATTGCCGAAGGAGAGACGGTCGGAGCCGAGCGTCCGGTGGGCGCGTTTCAGGTCGATGACCGTGTCCTGGGCCGCTGAGATTAGCCACAGCCGGCCCTTCTTGTCCTTGAGAAACAGGTTCTTGGTGTGCAGGCCCGGCAGGTCGGCCTTGAGGTCCAGCCCCTCCTCGACGCGGAAGACGGCGGGGTGGTCGTGGGTGGTCTGGGCGACGTCGTTTTCGGCCATCCAGGCCACCAGGCGGGCGCGGTCATAGGCGGGGTGGGGGGC
>NZ_QLLC01000078.1 GCF_003350205.1 Brevundimonas bullata
GCCAGTTGGGGTTGAAACGGTAGCCGAGGCGAGCGAACGCCGCCCAGCCGTCGTTTACTTCCCAGTTCCAGTTGGCGCCGTTGGTAGCGGCTTCCGTATTGATGTCATCGATGATGTGGTAGCCGGCATCGATAGCGCCGTACCAGCCATCGGGCTCAGCCGAAGCGGCGCCCGCCGACAGGGCCAGAGCCGCCGCCGCGCTGGAAGCCAGGATCAAACTCTTGACGCGCATATATGCGGCCCTCCGAGATCTGTTGTTCGAGGACGACGGACACGTCGCCTAACTAACCCTCTACCAGCGTTGCCGTTGGGGGTCGAGCCGCAAACGGCAGCTTTACCGAAGGTTGCAACTCCACCGTGGCCTGCCCGCTACACAAACTTAACAAAAGAGGGACACACGTTAACTCAAGGCCCGGGACGCTCCCTGTCCTCCCGCTGAAAACTCGGTGCTCCTTGTCAGCTCGTCAAACGCTGAGATGATGTGATAGAGAGAACTGGCCGGTGCGGCTTCTTCAATGAAACCGCCAGTCGGCAGCCGCGTATCGTGCCACAGACCTTCCGGCGTCAAATAGAGCCATAAGGCCCTCAGCGCCTTGGCGGCGTCTTCCATATAGACTGCACGTTCACGCCCTACAGCCCCACCAGCCATGATCAGAGCGCTCTTTAACCACTCCGTTTGCGGCCAGAGGCGCGCGCGAGCGATACGCACGGAACCATCATCATTCAGGGCGTTCACCGCCACATGATGACGTTCACTGACCCCTTCCCGCCCAGCAGCATAGAGGCCTTGAGCCACCGTCATTGCCGAAGCATCGCCACGGAGCCTGGCATAACGCGCTATCAACCAGGCCCATTCAAACTGGTGCCCAGGCTCAATCAAACGCCCGTCATCTCCTGGCGCCGCTGACCAGGCACTATCAAAGAACTCGCGCAGACGCCCCGAGACTGCATCGATAAAAGTCGTACGCGCCAAGTTAACGATCAGATCCGCCAAGTCGCGCCAAGCCGGATCGTCGCTCACCTCCTCCCACGCGAGAGCCGCTTCCAGCAGGTGCATATGGGCGTTGGACTGGTAAGGTCGCTCTCCCGCCTCACTAAGAGCGCCATTTGAGGTCGCGCGTGTCATTAACTGATCGCGGATTGCAGCGCCGCGCGCATGCGCCTCAACGCCCCCGATATCGGCCTTCAAGGCTGTGGCCAAGGCCAGAAGCAAGAAGGCCTGATCATAGATCATGACAGTGTCATCCAGCGGACGCCCCTCTGCGCACAGCAAGGTGCGCATAAGACCGTCGTGGCGAATGAAATCCGCATCCAAACTCGCCAAGCCGGTTCTGACGACACGAGGCCACGCCCCTTCCCAGCCCATCAAACCCGCCTGCGCAAAGACGTAAACTTGCCGCGCCTGCACACGCGCTCGCCTCGGCATCTCCACACGACGCGCATCCAGCGACAGGGCCTCGGCAAACGCGCCACTCTCGTTTTGCCCCAGGGTTGACCAGAGAGGCAGAGTGAACCGCGCCGGGTTTGCCGGAGGCTCCAACTCCTGAGTAAGGTGGAGCATCAT
>NZ_QLLC01000079.1 GCF_003350205.1 Brevundimonas bullata
GGGGGAGGGCTCATGAGCATCGCCATGCCTGCCATCGAAGCCAACGCCGACGGCCTGATCGGACCGACCCACTCCTATGCGGGCCTGTCGCCGGGCAACCTCGCCTCCAGCCTGAACAAGGGCGAGGCGTCGAACCCGCGCGCGGCGGTCTTGCAGGGCCTCGACAAGATGAAGCGGCTGGCCGACCTGGGCCTGCCCCAGTTCGTCCTGCCCCCGCATGAGCGGCCGAACATCCCTTTCCTGCGTTCGCTCGGCTTCTCGGGCTCCGACAAGACCGTACTCGCCAAGGCCTGGCGCGACGTCCCGGCCTTCGCCGCCGCCGCCTGCTCGGCCTCGCCCATGTGGGCCGCCAACGCCGCGACGGTGACGCCCAGCGCCGACGCCGCCGACGGCAGGGTCCATTTCACCCCCGCCAACCTGCACACCAATCTGCACCGTTCGCTTGAACATCAGCAGACCAAACGCGCGCTGGACGCCCTCTTCCCCGACCGGGCGCGGTTCGCCGTCCATGACGCCCTGCCCGCCGTCGCCCATCTGGCCGACGAGGGCGCCGCCAACCACGTCCGCCTGTGCGCCGAGCACGGCGGTCGCGGCGTCAATCTGCTGGTCTGGGGCCGCGAAGCCTTCACGCCCTGGGACGGCCGCTTCCCCGCCCGCCAGACGCGCGAGGCCTCCGAAGCCATCGTCCGCCGCCACGAAGCCGGCCGCCCGGTCCTGGCCCAGCAGTCGCGCGCGGCCATCGACGGCGGCACCTTCCACAACGACGTGGTCTGCGTCGGCGCCCTGGACACCCTCTTCTTCCACGAACTGGCCTTCGAGGACACGGACGCGACCAAGGCCGCCATTCGCCGCGCCGCCGACGGCCTGTTCGAGGCTCAGTTCGTTGAGGTCTCCGCCGCCGACCTGCCGCTGGCCGACGCGATCAGCAGCTATCTGTTCAACTCCATGCTGATCCAGATTCCGGGCGAGGACCGCCTGACTCTGATCTGCCCGACCGAGACCCGCGACAACGCCCGCAGCCATGTGGTCGCCGAACGGCTGGCCGCCTCCAACGGCCCCATCGGTCGGGTCGAATATGTCGATGTGCGCCAATCGATGCGCAACGGCGGCGGCCCCGCCTGCCTGCGTCTGCGCGTCGTCCTGACCGACGATGAACTGGCCGCGACCAATCCCGCCATGCGGATGACGGATGACCTGCACGCCCGCCTCTCGGCCTGGGCGACCCGCTGGTATCGCGAGACCCTGACCGCCCAAGACCTGGCCGACCCCGACCTGCTGGACGAGACGCGCGGCGCGCTGGACGAACTGACGGGGATTCTGGCGCTGGGCGCGGACTTCTACCCGTTCCAGCGATGACGGAATTCTCCTCCCCCGTTTACGGGGGAGGGGGACCGCGTAGCGGTGGAGGGGGCGGCCACAAGCTCGCCGTCAGCAAACGCTTCAACCACGCCTGACAAAAAACGCCGCGTCGGGCCTTGCCCCCTCCACCATGCTGCGCATGGTCCCCCTCCCCCGCTTCGCAGGGGAGGATC
>NZ_QLLC01000008.1 GCF_003350205.1 Brevundimonas bullata
CGTCCTCGTCGCTTCAATCCGCTTGTGGGTCAGGCACTTTGTCCACACCACCTAGGCTTTTGCTCTCGAACACAAAAACCGACGTTGTCCACAAGACCTAACATTTGATGGCGACGACAGCCGTCCGACGATGGCCCAATGCGCGCATGGAACCCTTGGGGGAAGCTGATCGCGCGATGGATGTGCTGTGGCGAGGCCTTTACGGCCAGCCGCTGCCGATCCGCGGCGCGGCGGCTTTGGCCCTCAAGGTCATCATCACGAGTGAGAGGCACAGATGGACAGCCGAATCCGCCGCAGACGCTCAGCCTGGACCCTCTCCCCCTTCGAGGGCCTGCTCCTGATCCTGGCCACCGCCTCGTTCGGCGGCGCCTGGCTGTCGGCGGTACTGATCTAGCCGCTAGCGCCCCGGACGCCGCGTCATGGCCGAGGCCGGGGCCAGTTGCAGACCGCGCGCCTCAAGCCCGGCCGTCCAGCGGGCGGCGGCTTCGACGGTGACGGGATAGGAGAAGCCGGTTCCCAGGGCGGCGCCGCGCATCTTGGCGGCGGCTTCCAGGGCGTTGAGCTGGCCCATGATGGCGGCGGGGCTCTGCTGTTCGTCGATGATGCGGTCGGCGCTGGCGCGGGCGAAGGCGCCCGGCTTCCTGCGCATGGAGCCGTCGTCGAGGAAGGCCACGCCGCGCTGGCGCAACACGGCCAACATGGCGCCCATGCCCTCGTCCGAGGTCGCGAAACGGTCGCCCAGATAGTTGGTCACGCCGAAATAGCCGGTCGCGCGGCCCAGCAGCCAGTCCAGCTTGGCTTCCACGTCGTCGCCGCCGCCGCTGGACAGCAGGGTGTAGGGACCGGGATCGTTGTCGGGATAGCCGGTGGGCTCCATCGGCAGCTCGATCATCACCTCGTGGCCCTGGGCGCGGGCCATGTCGATCCAGGCCTGAAGCCCCTCGGCGTAAGGCACGAAGCTGAGCGTCACCTCGGCGGGCAGGCGCTCGATGGCGGCGCGGGTGGTGACGGCGTTCAGGCCCAGGCCGCCGACGACCAGGGACACCATGGGCTTGCCGTTCGAGCGGAAGGGGCGGGCGTAGGCCTGGGCCGGGACGCGGCCGTCGGGCGCGATGCGCGGCAGGGGGCCGTTGGGGCCGGGCGAGAACAGGCCCGCGATCGGGGCCTTGGGCAGGGGGTTGGAGGGCGCGCGCACCGGCGCCGCGATGGCCGAACCGCCCGCCACGCTGGCGCCGTCCGGCAAGGTGATCAGGGCCTCGCCCCCGGCGGCGCCATTGGGGTCCAGCAGGGCCGGGTCGACGCCGGCCATGTCCTGATAGAGATCCAGACCGCTCATGGCGAAGGCGTCGGCGCCGGTCGGGGCCGGATCGGCGGCCGCAGCCGGGCGTTGCAGCGCCACACGGGCCGAGGGCGCGCCCGCGCGCGGATCGCCCAGGACGGCGACGAACAGAGCCCCGGCGGCCAGAACGAAGACGCCCGCAGCGGCCACGGCGACCGGCGGCTTCTTCAGGGCGACGACGACGGTGTCGAGGTTCAGACGCGAACGATCCTCCGGCGGCAGACCGGCGGCGGCGGCGAGGGCGGACTGGCGCTTGGCGAACATGGACAGGGCGGCGCTCGAACGACAGGGGCGGGAACTGGAGAACCACACGACGCGGCGCTCCTCGATCCTCACTTATCCCCAGCGCCGGTTAAGAAACCCTAACGCCCTATTCACCACGTTGACGTCCGCTCAGAAAATCGGGGCGACGCCGATCAGTCCGGCGTCGCATCGTCCGGCTTGGGCTCATCCACCTCGGCCGTCTCGACCGGCTTGGAGCCCGGCGCAGTGACCACGACCGTGTCCGGCGCGGCGGCCAGCTTGGTCAGGTCGCCGCCCGCGCGCAGGACATCCAGCGCGCGTTGCAACTGATAGTCCTTGGTCTTGTCGAAGTCCTTGCCGGGCGCTTCTTGCGGGGTGTGGGCGCCCTTGCGCTCGGCGCCGATGGAGGCGTCCAGCGCCGTGGCGTAGGCGGCTTCCGAATAGATGAAGCTGGAGCGCGAGACGATGCGGGCCTCGGCCTCGGAACGCGCGACCTCCAGGTCCGGCTCGATGCCGATCTTCTGGATCGAGCGGCCCGACGGGGTGAAATAGCGCGCCGTGGTGATCGACAGGGCGCCGTCGGCGCCGCCGCGCAGCGGGATGACGGTCTGCACCGAGCCCTTGCCGAAGCTGGTCAGGCCGACGACCGTCGCCCGCTCCTGATCCTTGAGGGCGCCCGCGACGATCTCGGACGCCGAAGCGGAACCATAGTTGATCAGGACCACGACCGGCAGGCCGCCGCTCAGGTCGCCCGGCTTGGCGGCGTAGCGTTCGATGTCGTCCGGCTTGCGCCCGCGCTGGCTGACGATCTCGCCGCGCTCCAGGAAGGCGTCGGAGACGTCGATGGCGGCGGTCAGCAGCCCGCCGCCGTTGTTGCGCAGGTCCAGGACATAGCCCTTGATGCCGGGCTTCTCGCGCTTGAGGCGCTCGATGGTCTCGGTCAGCTCACGGCCGGTGTTCTCATTGAAGGTTGAGATGCGCAGATAGCCGAAGTCGCCTTCCAGACGGCCCGTCACGGATTCGACCTTGATGACCTCGCGGGTCAGGACCACCTCGCGGGGCTCCTCGCCGTCGCGCAGGAAGGTGACGGTGACGCTGGCGCCGATGGCGCCGCGCAGCTTCTCGGAGACCTCGGAGACCGTCAGGCCGGCGGCGTTCTGGCCGTCGATGGCGCTGATGACGTCGCCTGCCTGGACGCCGGCGCGGCCCGCCGGGCTGTCGTCCATCGGCGAGATGACCTTCACCAGACCGCCCTCGGAGGTGATGGTCAGGCCGACGCCGGAATACTCGCCCGTGGTCCGCTCGCGCAGGTCGCCATAGGATTTCGGCGGCAGATAGTTGGAGTGGGGGTCCAGCGCCGTCATCATGCCCGACAGCGCCGCCTCGATCAGCTTCTTGTTGTCGACCGGCACCACATAGGCCTGCTCGACAATGCCCAGGACGTCGCCGAACATCTGCAGCATGCGGAAGGTCTCGTTGCGCGGGGTCTGGCTGGCGACAGCCGCCGCCGATCCGCCCAGGGCCAGGGCGGCGCAACCGATGAGAAGCAGTTTACGCATTCGGTGTCTTTCCATCGGACCCGCTCGGGCTCCGGTCGTCCAGGGAGGCGCGGGCGTTCACACGCCGACGTCAGATGCGCCGATACAATCAGCGTCCGCGCGGATTTGAAAGGACTTTCGCGCGCGAACGGCCCCTATTGCCGCCCTATTGCAGCCAGGGCGCCGGGTCGATGGGCCGTTCGTCGCGGCGCAGTTCGAAATAGGCCTCGCCGTCCTCGCCGGTGCGACCCAGGGCCTGGCCGTCGGCGACGCGCTGGCCGGTGTCCACCGACAGTTGATCCAGCCCGGCCACGACCACGCGCCAGCCGGGGCCGAGGTCCAGAATGACCACCTCGCCCCATTCCTTCAGCGGGCCGGCGTAGGCGACACGGGCGGGGGCGGGGGCGGCGATGACCTCGTGGCTGGAACGCCAGCGCCAGCCGCTGGAGCCGCCGCCGAAGCGCTGCGACGGTGCGCCCTGCACCGGGGCGGTCAGGCGGCTGCGCCCGGCGGGCAGACGGGCGGCGGGGGCCTCGACGGCGGCCTCGGCGATGACCGGGGTCTGGCCGCCCAGTTCGCGGATGCGGGCCTCAAGGGCGCGGGTGGCGCGTTCGGCGCGGGCGGCCTCGGCGCGCAGGACGGCGCGCAGGGCGACCTTGCGCGCCGACAGGCTTTCGATCTCGGCGCGACGGTCGCCCTGCGCGCTCTCGACGGTGAACAGGCGCTCGCTGGACAGAGCGGCCAGGCGGCGGATGCGGATCACCTCGGCCTGACGCTCGACCAGGGCCTTGGCGCGGCTTTGCAGCTCAGGCGTCATTGCGCGGATGAGGATGGAGGCGCGCACCGTGTCGACCGCCTGGTCCGCCGGGATCAGCAGGGGCGGCGGCGGCTTGCGGCTCATCATCTGCAAGGCTGACAGCAGACGCCCCTGCCCCGCCCGCTCGCGGGACAGGGAGGCGACCAGAGCGGCCTCGCGGTCGCCCAGTTCCTTCAGCCGGGCGCGCTGGGATTCCATCTGCACGTCATCCTGAGCCTCGGCCCGGCGCAGCTCGGCCAGTTGCCGGTCCAGATCGACGACCTCGTCCCCGGCGGCGGCGGCCTCGGCGCGCAGGCGCCGCGCGCGGGCGGTCTCGTCGCGGTACTCGGCCTGGAGCCGGGTCAGTTCAGGATTGGGCGCAGCCCCGCGCTGGCTCGACGCGGGCCCCGCCAGCATCAGCGCCAACCCCGACGACACAAGAAGAAGTCCCGCCCCCCGGCGCATCAGTCGCGGTGATAGGGCGAGCCGGACAGGATGGTCACGGCGCGATAAAGCTGTTCGGCCAGCATGGCGCGGGCCAGGGCGTGGGGCCAGGTCTGGGGCCCGAAGGCCAGGGTCGAACGGGCGGCGCGGCGCACGCTCTCGTCCAGACCGTCGGCCCCGCCGATGGCGAAGACCAGCCGCCGCTCGCCCTGATCGCGCAGGGCGGCGATGTGGTCAGCAAAGGCGCGGGACGAATAGGTCTTGCCGCGTTCATCGCAGGCGATCAGGTGCGAGCCCTCGGCGGCGGCCAGGATCAGCTCAGCCTCGGGGGCCTTGCCGGACTTGCGGGGTTCGAGATCGAGAAGCTCCAGCGGACCGAGCCCCAGCGGACGGCCCGCAAGGGTCGCCCGCCGGGCATAGTCATCGGCCAGAGCGGCCTCGGGACCGCGGCCCGGCTTGCCGATGGCCGCGATCGCCAGCTTCATAGGGTTAGCCTATCCGTAGATCAGGCGACGCCCGCGCCGCCGCGGTGGGCGCTGTCGATGGCCCAGATCTTCTCGATATTGTAGAAGGTGCGCACTTCGGGGCGGAACAGGTGGACGATGACGTCGCCCGCATCCAGCAGCACCCAGTCGCAGTGCGGCAGACCCTCGACCTTGACCTTGCCCAAGCCCATTTCCTTGAACAGGCGCAGCAGGTGGTCGGCCAGGGCGCCGACGTGGCGGTTGGACCGGCCGGAAGCCACGATCATGGCGTCGGACATCGGGCTTTTGCCGCGCAGGTCGATCAGGACCATGTCGAGGGCTTTATCGTCGTCCAGCTTGGCGATGATGGCGCGTTCCAGATCGGATTGGCCGACCGGAAGGGCCTGATCACCGCTACTGGGACCGCCTTCTGCCTGACCGTCGTCGGAATGGACGGAATCGATCGGGTCCATTTCATGGGCCGCGTTGGAAACGGCGGCGTTTTGCGCATCGTGCGCGGGCGAGGGGGTCAGCGGAGGGCTCCGGGGAGATTACTAAAGGCGGCAACCTAGCACATCTCGCCGGAAAGGTCACCCACCGCCGGGACTCTGCGCCTCGCCCCGCCGGATCGCCGTCGAGGAGCGCGGATTCAGCGGCGCCGTCAGATAGGTCCAGGCCGGCGCCTGCAAGCTGGGCAGCAGCCCGGCCTGGGCCGCCGGAATGCGGAAACGGGCGAAGCGGGCGGCGGCGGGCGCGGTGCGGCTGTCCAGCTGGCTGCCCGGTCGCGCGACCACGGCGACGGGCATCAGCCGCATGATGTCGGTCCAGCCCCGCCAGCGATGGAAGCTGGCCAGATTGTCCGAGCCCATCAGCCAGACGAACTTCACCCCCGGATAGCGGGCCGTCAGCACCCGCACCGTGTCGACGGTCCAGCGCGTGCCGACGCGGGTCTCGAAGTCCGAGACGATCATGGCGGGTCCGACCGTGGCCGCGGCGGCGCGGGCGGAGGCCATGCGCTCGGCCAGCGGCGCGGTCTCGTGACTGGATTTCAGCGGGTTCTGCGGCGAGACCAGCCAGACCACCCGATCCAGACCCAGACGCCGCATCGCCGTCTCGGCCACATGGGCGTGGCCGTCGTGGGCCGGATTGAAGGAGCCGCCGAACAGGCCGACCTTCATGCCCGGATGCAGGTCCAGCCCGTCGCGCAGGGCGCCGGGTCGAGGGCCGAAGCCTTTCGGCGCGGGACCGGCGTGGAAGAAGGACAAGGGCGGCTCTTTGGCGGCGTCGATGAGAGGGCGGACTTATGCTCACCCGCGCCCTAACACGCGGCGACGCCCCTGTCTCGCTTCAGCAGACGGACGAAAGCCTTAGAACTCTTTCCAGCTGGAGCCGGGATCGCGTTCGCCCGGCTGGGCCAGCTGCTGGCCCCAGGTCACGACCATCAGGGCCTTGTGACTGCGGATCTTGTATTGGCCGATCATGGGGGCGACAGCGCCGAGCGGCAGGCCGGTGCGGCCGTCGTAGAGGAAGCCGGAAAACTCGGCCACGCCCATGCGGTCGCGGTTGGAATAGATCGACAGTTCGGGGATGGAGACGACGTTCAGCGTCTCGTTGATCGGCACCCGCATGTCGGGAATGCCGAAGACCCGGCGCATCTGCTCCAGCGACAGGGCGCCGGCGCGGACCTCGAAGATGGCGTCGGCGCTGTCGCGGTCGCGGCTGATGGCGTAGCCCGCGTCCGACAGGGCGGCGCGGATGGCGCTCAGCGCATAGCGGGCGTTCTCGGCCTGGAAATAGGTCTCGTCGATGAAGACCCGCGCGCCTTGCGGGATCGGCAGGGTCAGGCCCTCGACCGCGCGGTCGGCGGCGCGGTTGACCAGCAGCATGTCGGTGGCCGTCCGCGCCGGATTGGTCTCGGTCACGGAGGCGCAACCGGCCAGGACGGCGGTCGCGGCCAGCAGGACGATCAGACGCGCCGTGGTCAAGTCACCAGGCTCCGACGTTGGGCATGGAGGCCCAGGGCTCGGCCGGGGCCAGACGTTGGCCGCCTTGCAACAGCTCGATCGAGATGCCGTCGGGCGAGCGGACGAAGGCCATATGGCCGTCGCGCGGCGGACGATTGATCACGACCCCGCCGTCCATCAGACGCTGGCAGGCGGCGTAGATGTCCTCGACCTCGAAGGCCAGGTGGCCGAAGTTGCGGCCGCCCTGATAGTCCTCGGGGTCCCAGTTGAAGGTCAGCTCGACCTCGGGCGACTTCTCGGTCTCGGCGCGCGTCTGGTCCTGGGGGGCGGCCAGATAGATCAGGCTGAAGCGCCCGGCCTCGCTGTCCATCCGGCGCGTCTGCACCAGACCCAGCAGGTCGCGATAGAAGTGCAGCGACGCCTCCAGGTCCTTCACGCGGACCATGGTGTGCAGATAGCGCATGGCTCAGTGGGCCTCGGGCGGGCGGGCCGCCGGGTCCAGGTACTCGCTCTCGGGGTGCGCATGGGCCGACAGGACGAAGCGGCGGTCGCAGTAGCCGCACTCGACGAAGTCGTCCTCCCCCATCTCCAGATAGACCAGGGGGTGGCCGAGGACGCCGCCGCCATCGCAGGCGACGCGCTTGGACGAGACCACGATCTCTTCGGGCGGGGGAATGACAGCGTCGGTATGGCGGGGAGGCATGGGGTCCGGTCCAGTCTGGAAAGGCTCGCGCCGTTCCTAGAAGGACCGGACCTTTAGGTCAAACCTCAGAGGCCTGAGTGGCGGCCGGGGGCTGGCGGCGGAACAGCCTGTCCAGCATGGCCTTGCGCTTCTTGAACAGGGTCAGGCCCAGGCAGCCGGCGCCGACCCACAGGCCGATCTCGCCGATCAGGGCGGCGACGGCGGCCAGCAGGGCCGCATAGGTCATGTCCAGATAGTCCAGCTTGCCCGCCAGCAGGGCCAGACCCATGCCGGTATAGCCGAGGGCGCAGACGCCCAGGGCGGCGAAGCCGATCAGGCGGGTCTTGGTCAGGGGTTTCTTCATCTGGACTGGCAGGGCGGTCATGAGCGTCTCTCCATCAAGGAAGTCTGTCTTTATGACAAGGAAACTAGACATTCCGAAAACCGAGGTCAAGCATCATTTACACAAAGACATGAAGCCTTGTCTTCTCGTCGCACAACAGCGCCTTGGCGAACCGCCCTTCGCCCCCTACCTATGCCGCACACTTCCGCCGTCGAGTGAAACCCCCGCATGACCGAGACCCCTGCCCTGCCCGTCAACGCCATCGAGGTGCGGGGCCTGAAGAAAACCTATGCGGGCAACAAGAAGTCGCCGGCCAAGACCGCCCTGCGCGGCGTCGACCTGACGGTGCCGCGCGGCTCGATGTTCGGGCTTCTGGGGCCCAACGGCGCGGGCAAGTCGACCCTGATCAACATCATCGCCGGGGTGGTGAACAAGTCCGAGGGCAGCGTCCGCATCTGGGACCGCGACATCGACCATGAGGCCCGCGACGCCCGCGCCGCTCTGGGCGTGGTCCCGCAGGAAATCGTCGCCGATGTCTTCTTCACCCCGCGCGAAGCGCTGGAGGTCCAGGCCGGCTTCTATGGCGTGCCCGCCAACGAGCGCCGCTCGGACGAGCTTCTGGCGGCGCTGGGCCTGTCGGACAAGGCCAACGCCTATGTCCGCGCCCTGTCCGGCGGCATGAAGCGCCGCCTGATGGTGGCCAAGGCCCTGGTGCACAATCCGCCCGTCCTGATCCTGGACGAGCCAACGGCGGGCGTGGACGTCGAACTGCGTCGACAGCTGTGGGAATACATCCGCAAGATCAACGAGGAAGGCGTCACCGTCATCCTGACCACCCACTACCTCGAAGAAGCCCAGGAGCTGTGCGACACCATCGCCATCATCAACCGGGGTGAGGTCGTGGCCTGCGAGCCGACGCAGACCCTGCTTAAGCGACTGGACACCCGCAACGTGGTGGTGACGCCGGAGACGCCGCAAGCGGTCCCTCCGGCCCTGACCGGCTTCACCGTCGCGCCCCGCGCCAACGGCGCCTTCGTCGTCACCTATCGCACCGGCGAGTCCAGCGTCGAGCAGGTGCTGATGGCGGTTCGCGCCGCGGGCGTGAAGATCAAGGACATCGCCACCGAGGACCCGGACCTGGAAGACGTCTTCCTGGCCATGACCTACGGCGACGCTAGCCGCCCCAGCCCGACGCAGGACTGATAGTCACGTCATCCCGGAAGCGGCGCAGCCGCTATCCGGGACCGCAAGAAGCGCTGCCATTTCCCAATGTCGATGTCTTGGGCGGTCCCGGCTCTCCGCTGTCGCTTCGGCCGGGATGACGGATGGGGGAGGCCTCAGACCACCATCACCGTCCCGAGCAGCAGCTTGGCCCCGGCCTTGCCCAGCACCCGGTCCGTGGCCGCCTGCAAGGCCCGGCTCAGCCACTCTACGTCCGGCGGGGCGCCCGGCAGGATGCGTTCGCCGGCCAGCCGCACCACCTCGTTATAGGCGGCGCTGAGGCGCGGCCGGGACTGGTCGGCGCGGGTGCGCAAGGCCTCGTCCGCCACGTCCACCCCGACCTCGACCGTCATCACGCCGCGTCGCCCGTCGCGACGCAGGATGGTGGCCGTGGCCGTGGGCAGGGGAATATAGGCGTTGGCGGGCGCGCCTCCGCCGCTGCTCTTGCCCGACGCCATCGCGGCCTCGGCGGCGGCGAGTGCGGAACCCAGGGCGGCGAGGCCGATCAGTGCGCGACGATCCATGCCTCTGCCTATCCCCTGTCGGCTTAAGGCCTGGTTACGGCTGGCGGGGCGTCGCGCCGGGGCGTAATCGGGAGTGATGAGCCAGACCGATCTTTCTGCCTATCGCCCCAATGTCGGGGTGGTGCTGTTCAACACCGCCGGGCAGGTCTGGCTGGGCCGCCGCGCCAGGACGCCCGAGCCATGGAACTGGCAGTTCCCGCAAGGCGGCGTCGATGAGGGCGAGGACCTGGAAGCCGCCGCCCTGCGCGAACTACAGGAAGAGACCGGCGTCCGCTCGGTCGAGCTGCTGGGCCGCACCGGCGGCTGGATCGTCTACGACTTCCCCGAGGGCATGGGCGGGCCCAAGGCGTGGAAGGGCTTCAAGGGCCAGAAGCAGGTCTGGTTCGCCTTCCGCTTCACCGGCGAGGACACAGAGTTCGATCTGGAAGCCCACGGCGAGCCGGAGTTCGACGCCTGGCGCTGGGGCGCGCTCGAGGAGGCCCCCGACCTGATCGTGCCCTTCAAGCGCGAGGTCTATCAGCAGGTGGTGGCGGCCTTCGAGGACCTGCCGAAGAGCTGAGGCCCACTATTTCAGCCGTCATCCTCGGGCTTGACCCGAGGATCGAGCCAAGCGGCGCGCTCACCCTTGCCGAGGTCGTGCAGACGGACGATCCGATCCTCGGGTCAAGCCCGAGGATGACGGCGAGTACGAGCGAACTCCAATGACGGCGGGGCGGCGTCCACGAAAAAGGCCCCCCGCCGAAGCGAGGGGCCCTGATCTTGTCGGCATCGTCGAAGGCTTAGCCCTCGACGATCTCCGAGGCTTCTTCGGCCAGGATGCTCAGACCCTCGCCGTTGACGTCGGCGAAGCCGCCCTTGACGTCGAAGCGACGACGCTGGGCGCCGTCATAGACCGTCACCACGCCTTCGCGCAGGGTGGTCATGAAGGGGGCGTGGCCCGGCAGGACGCCGAAATCGCCCTCGACGCCCGGGGCGTCGACCTGATCGACCGAGCCCGCGAAGATTTCGCGTTCCGGGGCGACCAGGGAGAAGTTCAGCTTGCCGGCCATGGTTTAGGCTTCCGCGGCCATCTTGGCCGCCTTTTCGACGGCTTCTTCGATGGCGCCGACCATGTAGAAGGCGGCTTCCGGCAGGTGGTCGTACTCGCCGTCGACGATGCCCTTGAACGAGCGGATGGTGTCCTTCAGCTCGACGAACTTGCCCGGCGAGTTGGTGAACTGCTCGGCCACGAAGAAGGGCTGCGACAGGAAGCGGCTGATCTTGCGGGCGCGCGACACGACCAGCTTGTCGTCTTCCGACAGCTCGTCCATGCCCAGGATGGCGATGATGTCCTTCAGCGCCTTGTACTGCTGCAGGATTTCCTGAACGCGGCGGGCGACGGTGTAGTGCTCTTCACCGATGACCAGCGGGTCCATGATGCGCGAGGTCGAGTCCAGCGGGTCCACGGCCGGGAAGATGGCCTGGGCCGCGATGTCGCGGTTCAGAACGGTCGTCGCGTCCAAGTGAGCGAACGAGGCGGCGGGCGCCGGGTCGGTCAGGTCGTCGGCGGGAACGTAGATGGCCTGGACCGAGGTGATCGAGCCCTTCTTGGTCGAGGTGATGCGCTCTTGCAGGTTGCCCATCTCGGTGGCCAGCGTCGGCTGATAGCCCACGGCCGAGGGGATGCGGCCCAGCAGAGCCGACACTTCCGAACCGGCCTGGGTGAAGCGGAAGATGTTGTCGACGAACAGCAGCACGTCCTTGCCTTCTTCGTCGCGGAAATACTCAGCGATCGACAGGCCGGTCAGGGCGACGCGGGCGCGGGCGCCGGGGGGCTCGTTCATCTGGCCGTAAACCAGGGCGCACTTGGAGCCTTCGGTCGAGCCGTTGTTCTTGGCCGGGTCCACGTTCACGTTGGACTCGATCATCTCGTGATACAGGTCGTTGCCTTCACGGGTGCGCTCGCCCACGCCGGCCAGAACCGAATAACCGCCGTAAGCCTTGGCGATGTTGTTGATCAGTTCCTGCATGGTCACGGTCTTGCCCACGCCAGCGCCGCCGAACAGGCCGGTCTTGCCGCCCTTGGTGTAGGGGCAGATCAGGTCGATGACCTTGATGCCCGTGACCAGGATTTCCGACGAGGTCGACTGCTCTTCGAAGGTCGGAGCCTCGCGGTGGATCGGACGGTATTCCGTGGTCTTGATCGGACCGGCTTCGTCGATCGGCTGGCCGACGACGTTCATGATGCGGCCGAGCGTGCCCGGGCCGACCGGGGCCATGATCGACTTGCCAGTGTCCACGACGGGCTGACCGCGGGTCAGGCCTTCGGTGGTGTCCATGGCGATGGCGCGGACCATGTTCTCACCCAGGTGCTGGGCGACTTCGAGAACCAGGGTGAAGGGCTGGCCCGTCTTCTGGTCGATGTTCTGGGTTTCCAGCGCGTTCAGGATCGCCGGCAGGGCGCCGGTGAACTCGATGTCGACGACGGCGCCGATGACCTGGGCGATCTTGCCCGAGCCTGCGACTTGGCCTGCGACGGCGGCGGCTGCTGCCTTCTTGGGAGCGGCCGGCTTCTTGGCTGCGGTTTTCTTCGGGGCGGTGGTGTCGGTCATCGTGCGTGTCCGTATCGGAATGTCTGGCGTGTCGGGATCAGAGCGCTTCGGCGCCGGCGATGATCTCGATCAGCTCGGTGGTGATCTGGGCCTGGCGTTTGCGGTTGTACTGGAGCGTCAAGCTGTTGATGAGGTCGCCCGCGTTGCGCGTGGCGTTGTCCATCGCGGCCATTTGCGCGCCGAAGAAACCAGCCTGGTTCTCCAGCAGGGCGGCCAGGATCTGCGTCGTCAGATTGCGCGGCAGCAGGGTCTCGAGGATTTCCTCCTCGGACGGCTCGTACTCATAGAGCGCGCCCGCATCGGCCGAGGCGTCGACGTCGACTTCGGCCGGAGCCAGCTGACGCGACGACGGGACCTGCGAGATCACCGACTTGAACTGGCTGTAGAAGAGCGTGACCTTGTCGGCCTCATCCGCCTCGAACTTCTCGGCCAGCAGCTCGGCGATCGGCTGGGCCGCGTGCAGACCCACGGTCTTGTGCTCGCTCAGCTCGAAGGTCTTGACGACCTTGTCGCCGAACAGGCGGGTCAGCTGGTCGCGCGACTTGCGGCCGACGGCCACGATCTCGACCGTCTTGCCGTTGGCGATCAGGCTGTTGATGTGGTCCCGCGCAGCGCGGATGACGTTGGTCGAGAAACCGCCCGCCAGACCCTTGTCGGCCGTGGCGACGACGACCAGGTGCTTCTGGTCGGCGCCGGTGCCGGTCATCAGGCGCGGGCCGTCGTCGCCGACGCCGGCCGCCAGGTTGGCGATGACCGAAGCCATCCGCGTGGCGTAGGGGCGGGCGTTCTCGGCCTGCTCCTGCGCACGCTTCAGCTTGGCCGCTGCGACCATCTGCATGGCTTTCGTGATCTTCTGCGTCGCTTTGACGCTTCCGATCCGATTGCGCATTTCCTTGAGGCTGGCCATCCGGCGCTACTCTCGCTCTCTGGTCAGTGCTTAGGCGAAGGTCTTGGTGAAGGCGGCCAGGACGTCCTTGAGCTCGGTTTCGAGTTCCGGGGTCAGGGCCTTCTTGGTGCGGATGCCTTCCAGCAGCGAGGCGTGGTTCGAGTGAACCCGCGCCAGCAGCTCGCTTTCAAAGCGGCCGATGTCCGAAACGGCGATACCGTCCAGGTAGCCGCGCGTGCCGGCGTAGATCGAAACGACCTGCTCTTCGACGGCCAGGGGCGAGTACTGCGGCTGCTTCAGCAGCTCGGTCAGACGGGCGCCGCGCGCCAGCAGCTTCTGGGTCGAGATGTCCAGGTCCGAGCCGAACTTCGCGAAGGCGGCCATTTCACGATACTGGGCCAGCTCGCCCTTAATCGAACCGGCGACCTGCTTCATGGCCTTGATCTGAGCCGAGGAGCCGACGCGCGACACCGAGATGCCGACGTTCACGGCCGGACGGATGCCCTGATAGAAGAGGTCCGATTCCAGGAAGATCTGGCCGTCGGTGATCGAGATCACGTTGGTCGGGATGTAGGCCGAGACGTCGTTGGCCTGGGTTTCGATGATCGGCAGAGCGGTCATCGAGCCCGAACCATAGTCCTCGTTCAGCTTGGCCGAACGCTCCAGCAGGCGGCTGTGCAGGTAGAAGACGTCGCCCGGGTAGGCTTCACGGCCCGGCGGACGGCGCAGCAGCAGCGACATCTGACGATAGGCCACGGCCTGCTTGGACAGGTCGTCATAGACGATCAGGGCGTGCATGCCGTTGTCGCGGAAGAACTCGCCCATGGCGGTGCCGGCGAACGGCGCCAGGAACTGCAGCGGGGCCGGTTCCGAAGCCGTGGCGGCGACGACGATGGTGTATTCCAGAGCGCCGGACTCTTCGAGGGTCTTGACGATCTGGGCCACCGTCGAGCGCTTCTGGCCGATGGCGACGTAGATGCAGTACAGCTTCGCCGACTCGTCTTCCGACTTGTTGACGTTCTTCTGGTTCAGGATGGTGTCGATGGCGATGGCGGTCTTGCCGACCTGACGGTCGCCGATGATCAGCTCGCGCTGGCCGCGGCCGACGGGGATCAAGGTGTCGATCGCCTTCTGGCCGGTCTGCATCGGCTCGTGAACCGACTTGCGGGGGATGATGCCCGGCGCCTTGACGTCGACGCGGCGACGCTCGGTGAACTGGATCGGGCCCTTGCCGTCGATGGGCTCGCCCAGCGGGTTGACGACGCGGCCCAGCAGGCCCTTGCCGACCGGCACGTCCACGATCTCGCCCAGGCGGCGGACTTCATCGCCCTCAGCGATCTGCGCATCGGCGCCGAAGATCACGGCGCCGACGTTGTCGCGCTCCAGGTTCAGGGCCATGCCCTTCACGCCGGCCTTGGGGAATTCGACCATTTCACCGGCCTGGACGTTGTCCAGACCGTGGATGCGCGCAATGCCGTCGCCGACCGACAGCACCTGACCGACGTCAGAGACGTCGGCCTCGACGCCGAAGGAGGCGATCTGCGACTTGAGGATGGCCGAGATTTCGGCGGCGCGGATATCCATGATGGGTTCTCTGGCTTTCGTCTTCGGTGCGGACCGCTGGCCCGGCTTGAACTTTGAATTCGGGGCTTAGGCGCGCTTGAGCGCGAAGGTCATCTGGTCGAGCTTGGTCTTCAGCGAGGCGTCGAACAGTTTCGACCCCACCTTGACCTTCAGGCCGCCCAGGATCGACGGATCGACGCGGGCGGTCAGTTCGGGATCGCGGCCCAGCGCCGTGCGCAGGGCCGTTTGAATGCTCTTGGTCTGGGCCGCCGACAGCGGCAGGGCCGAAACCACTTCGGCGGCGACCACGCCGGCCTTCTTGGCGTAGCGCGCCTCGAAGCCGGTGATCACGCTCGGCAGGTCGCCGGCGCGGCCGTTCTGGGCCAGCAGGCCGAGGAACCGCTTGGTCGTCGCATGGAATTTCGCCTTGTCGGCGATCGCCGACAGGCCCTTGCCCTGGTCGTCGGCGGAAATCACCGGCGACTTTGCAAGTCGGCGCAGGTCCGCGCTCTCCAGCCAGGCGGCCTTCAGCGAGGCGAGATCGCCGCGCACGGCGTCCAGCGCCCCCGTCTCGTCAGCGAGGTCGAACAGCGCCTGTGCATAGCGCCCACCGACTTCCGTCGTTCTGAAATCGTCCGCCACGTAATTAAGGTCCGCGATTTGAAGCGTTTGGGTCGAGTCCGGCCGCGATGTCTCGCGCCAGCCAAGGGCTTGAAATGCCAGTAGAAAGCACGCTGGGGACACATCTTTCGATGCATCCTTCGCTAAAGCCGCGCGGCTGATAACACGCAAGCCCCCCCGTCGCAACCGACGGGGACGGAACGATAAGGTCGCACCCGCGCTCTTTTTCACGCGCTGCTAGGGGTTTCGATGGCCGCCTCCTCTTCAAAGACTGTCATCTTCGCCGCCCTGGCGGGCAATACGGCCATCGCCGTCACCAAGTTCGCCGCCGCCCTGTTCACCGGCAGTTCGGCCATGATGAGCGAGGCGATCCATTCCACGGTCGACACCGGCAACCAGATCCTGCTGCTGATCGGGCTGAAGCGCGCCGCCCGCCCGGCCAGCGAGACCCACCCCTTCGGCCACGGGCTGCAGCTCTATTTTTACACCTTCGTCGTCGCCATCCTGATCTTCGGCCTGGGCGCCGTGATTTCGATCAGCCACGGCCTCGACCGCATCCGCGCGCCCGAGCCGATCGAGAACCCCTGGGTCAACTATCTGGTGCTGGGCCTGGCCATCCTGTTCGAGGGCGGCTCCTGGTGGGTGGCGCTGAGGGCCTTCAACCGCGAGCGCGCGGGCCGCCCCCTGCTGCGCGCGGTGCAGGACAGCAAGGACCCCACCATCTTCACCGTCCTGTTCGAGGACACCGCCGCCCTGACCGGCCTGGTCATCGCCTTTATCGGGGTGGTCGCCAGCCAGGCCTTCGACCTGCCAGTTCTCGACGGCGTCGCCTCGGTGGCCATCGGCGGGGTCCTGGCCGTCACCGCCGCCTTCCTGGCCTTCGAAACCCAGAGCCTGCTGACCGGAGAAGCCGCCGACCCGGCCACGCGCCGGGGCATCGCCGCCCTGGCCGAGGCCGAGCCGGGCGTGATCGGATTGAACGACCTGCGCACCATGCATTTTGGACCGGCGGAAATCCTGGTCGCCCTCAGCCTCGACTTTCAGGACGACCTGAGCGCCGCCGACGTCGAGAACACGGTGGCGCGGCTGGAGCACCGCATCCGCGTCGCCTACCCCCAGGCCGGCCGCATCTATATCGAGGCCCAGAGCCTGGCCGGTCATGCGGCCGCCCGCGAGGCCATGGCCCGCGACGGCCCCGGCGCCCGGGTCTCCGGCGCGCTGGGTGCGACGACGTCGCCGCCGACGCCCGCTTGATGCAACCTCACGATCCCGTTACCGCTTTAGGCCTACATCACAATCTGGAACCCCGATGCTTGAAAGCATAACCCCCCTGCTGAGCGACCCCGCCGCCTGGGCCGCCCTCGTGACCCTGGTGGTCATGGAGGTCGTTCTCGGCATCGACAACCTGATCTTCATCTCGATCCTGTCGAACAAGCTGCCGCCCGAGCATCGCCAGCGCACCCGCCGCATCGGCATCGGTCTGGCCCTGATCATGCGCCTGGGCCTGCTGGCCGCCATCGGCTGGATCGTCGGCCTGACGGCGCCGGTCTTCGACCTGGGCATCCACGGCGAGAGCTTCGACACCGCCTTCAGCTGGCGCGACCTGATCCTGATCGCCGGCGGTCTGTTCCTGGTGTGGAAAGCCACCAAGGAAATCCACCACGCCGTCGACGTCACGCCGTCGAACGACATGCTGGAGAAGGACAAGAAGGACGTCGTCATCAACAACGTCGGTTCGGCCATCTTCCAGATCATCCTGCTGGACCTGGTCTTCTCGATCGACTCCATCCTGACGGCGGTCGGCATGACCGATCACGTGCCGATCATGATGGTGGCCGTGGTCATCGCCGTCATCGTCATGCTGCTGGCTTCGGACCCCCTGGCTGACTTCATCGACAAGAACCCGACCATCGTCATGCTGGCCCTGGGCTTCCTGCTGATGATCGGCGCGGTGCTGATCGCCGACGGCTTCGGCGTCCACGTGCCCAAGGGCTACATCTACGCCGCCATGGCCTTCTCGGCCCTGGTCGAGGTGCTGAACATGTGGTCGCGCAATGCGCAGATCAAAAAGAACCGCGCCGCAGAAGCCGCCCAGGCGGCCCTCAACAAGGCCGAAACCGCCGAGCCCGGCGTCTGATCGTGCGTTACTGGCCGGTCCTGGCGATGCTTCTGCTGGCGCTTCCCGCGTCCGTGGCGGCGCAGTCGTCGGGGCCGGCCGCCTCTTCTGCTTCCCCCGCGCCCGACACCCGACCGCCGGTCTATGGCTATGAGGTGGTGCGGACCTTCCCCCACGACCCGACCGCCTTCACCCAAGGCCTGGTCATTCGTGACGGCGTGCTGCTGGAAAGCACGGGCCGCGCCCCGTCCAGCGTTCGCCGTGTGCGTCTGGAAGACGGCGTCGTGCTGCAAAAGCACGAACTCGCCCCCGAATATTTCGGCGAAGGCCTGACCGAGTTCGACGGCCGCCTCATCACCCTGACTTGGAACAACGGCGTCGGCTTCGTCTGGAACGGCGCCGATCTGAAGCCCATTGCCCGTTTCAGCTATGCCGGCGAAGGCTGGGGCCTGACCCACGACGGCGCCCGGCTGATCCTGTCGGACGGCTCAGCCGCCTTGCGCTTCCTCGACCCCGTGACCTTCGCCGAGACGGGCCGCGTCGCCGTCACCCTGAACGGCCGCCCGGTGCGCCAGCTGAACGAGCTGGAATGGATCGACGGAGAGGTCTGGGCCAATGTCTGGCAGACGAACTACATCCTCCGCATCGACCCGGCCTCGGGTCATGTGGTGGGGATCATCGACCTCAGCGGCCTGTTGCCTGCGGGAACGATCAAGGACCCGAACGACGACGTCCTGAACGGCATCGCCTGGGACGCGGCGACCCGCCGCCTGTTCGTCACCGGCAAGAACTGGCCCAGCCTGTTCGAGATCAGGCTGACCGGGGCGCGCTGACCGCCCCCCCTTGCCTCTCCGTCATCCTCGGGCTTGACCCGAGGATGACGGCGGCTATGGAGCGGTTCTGCGCTCAAGCAGCGAGCCGCCGCGCGGCGAGCGGTAGCGCCCCTTCGCTCAAAGAAAACTATACGGATCCACATCCACCGTCAGCCGCACCGAGGCTGGCACCTTCACCCGCGCCAGCCAGGCGCGCAGGAAGGCTTGCAGGTTCACGTCGCGGTCGGCCCGGACCAGCAGTCGCTTGCGCCGCCGCCCGCGCACCAGGGCCAGGGGCGCGTCGGCGGGGCCATAGACCTCCAGCCGCTCGGCGTTGGGGATGGCCTCGGCCAGATCGCGGGCGACCTTCTCGACCGCCATGGCGTTTTCGCTGGACAGGATGATCGCCGCCAGACGGCCATGCGGCGGCAGGGACGCCGCCTCGCGCTCGCCCATCTCAGCCTCGACGAAGGCGTCGCGGTCGCCCGCCGCCAGGGCCATCAGCACCGGGTGCTCCGGCGTCCAGGTCTGCAACAGGGCGCGGCCCGGCTTGTCCGCCCGCCCCGCCCGGCCCGTCGCCTGGGCCAGCAACTGATAGGTCCGCTCCGCCGCGCGCAGGTCGCCGCCGCGCAGGCCCAGGTCCGCGTCCACCACCCCCACCAGCGTCAGACGCGGAAAGTTGTGGCCCTTGGCGGCGGCCTGGGTGGCCACCAGAATGTCGATCTCGCCCTCGGCCATCGACTGGATCAGGGCGCGGGCCGAGGCGCCGTCGGGCACGGTGTCGGAGCTGAAGATGGCGGTGCGCGCCTCGGGGAAGAGGCGGCGCACCTCCTCCTCGACCCGTTCGACGCCCGGCCCCACCGGGACCAGGGAGTCCTCGGCGCCGCACGAGGGACAAAGCTTGGGCTTCATCATCGAGAAGCCGGTCAGGTGACAGACCAGCCGCCCGGTGTAGCGATGCTCGACCAGCCAGCTGTCGGTGTCGGGCGCCGTCAGTCGGTGGCTGCAGGCCCGGCACAGGACGACGGGCGCATAGCCGCGCCGGTTCAGGAACAGCAGGCTCTGCTCCCCCTTGGCGAAGGTCTCGCCGATGGCTTCGCGCAAGGGCGCCGACAGCCAGGTCTGCGGGTCGGGCGGACAGGTGCGCAGGTCGATCAGGTCGATGTCGGGCAGGACCGCGGCCCCGTGCCGCGCCGCCAGTTTCAGCCAGCCATAGCGACCCTGACGGGCGTTCCACAGGGTCTCCAGCGACGGGGTGGCCGAGGCCAGGACCACGGTCGCCTCCTCGATCCGCCCGCGCGCCACGGCCAGATCGCGGCCGTGATAGACCAGACCCTCTTCCTGTTTGAACGAGCCGTCGTGCTCCTCGTCCACCACCAGCAGGCGCAGGTTGGCGTAGGGCAGGAACAGAGCCGAGCGCGCCCCGACCACGATGTTGCAGCGCCCAGCGACCACCGCTTCCCACACCTGACGGCGCTTGGGCGGGGTCACGCCGGAATGCCATTCCGCCGGGGCGGCGCCGAAGCGGGCGGTGATCCGCTCGATCAGGGCCTGGGTCAGGGCGATTTCGGGCAGCAGGATCAACACCTGCGCGGTGGGATCATGCCGCAGCGCCCGCGCCGCCGCCTCCAGATAGGCCTCGGTCTTGCCCGACCCTGTGACCCCGTCGAGCAGGAACGGGGCGAAGCCGCCCGCAGACACTGCGTCGGCGATGACCGTGGCCGAGGCCGCCTGATCCGGGTTCAGGGTCGCGGGGGCATGGTCGGGATCGGGAGCGTCGAAGGCGGCGACGGCCTCGATCTCGATGACCGTCAGCACCCCCTCGTCGACCAGGCCCTTGACCACGCCGGTCGAGACCCCCGCCGCGCGGGCCAGATCGGGGCTGGTCATCGACCGATGGCCCAGAGCCTCCAGCACCGCCGTCCGCGTCGCCGTGGGGCGGGCGGGATGGCGCCCTTCGACCCGTTTGACCCGCCGCTCGGGCCGGGGCCGGGGCGCGCGCAAGCCCTTCAAGGCCGTCGCCGCCATCTCGCCCGGCGGGCTGAGCGTCCAGCGCGCCGCCCATTCGACGAAGGTCAGCGTCCGTTCCGGCAGGCGATGCTCGCTCAGCACCTGATCAATGGCCTTCAGCCGCCGGTTCGAGCCCGTGGTCTCGAACACCTCGGCGACCACGCCCCGGATCAGACGCGGCCCCAGAGGCACAGTCACCTGATCGCCGCGCACAGCCGTCAGCCCCTCCGGGACCTCGTAATCGAAGGCCTCGGGCACCGGCAGTGGAATGAGGACGGAGGCGACTTTCACCGCGTTTCTCCTCCCCATTCCATGGGGAGGTGGCGCGGCGCCTCGCGCCGTGACGGAGGGGGCGTCTCGACATTCAACGGCTGCGCCGCCCCCTCCACCCCTTCGGGGTCCCCCTCCCCATGGAATGGGGAGGAAAAGGAGGCTCGCCCTTCGCGTTTGTCAGGGTTAGAACTCTGTCCCATGAAACTCTTTCTCGACACCGCCGACGTCGCCGTCATCAAGGACATGCTGCCCACCGGGATGGTGGACGGCGTCACCACCAATCCGTCGCTGATCGCCAAGTCGGGTCGGAACATCGCCGAGGTCATCGCTGAGATTTGCGCCCTCGTCGAGGGGCCGATTTCCGCCGAGGCCGTCGCGACCGACTTCGAAACCATGGTGAAGGAGGGCGACAAGCTGGCCGCCATCGCCCCGAACGTGGTCGTCAAGTTGCCCCTGACCTGGGACGGGCTGCGCGCCACGCGGGCCTTCGCCGACAAGGGGATCAAGACCAACGTCACCCTCTGCTTCTCCGCCGCCCAGGCCATGCTGGCCGCCAAGGCGGGCGCCACCTTCATCTCGCCCTTCGTCGGTCGTCTGGAAGACGTCGGCGCCGACGGCGTGGGCCTGCTGGAGGAAATCCGCGCCCTCTACGACATCCATGATTTCGACACCGAGATCCTAGCCGCCAGCTTGCGCAACCCTGACCACGTCACCGCCGCCGCCATCGCCGGCGCCGACGCCGCCACCCTGCCTGCGGACACTTTCAAGGCCTTGGTAAAGCACCCGTTAACCGACAAGGGGCTTGATGCCTTCCTGGCGGACTGGGGCAAGACCGGTCAGTCGATTCTGTAACCCCGACCCGCAAAAGAGGTCCGCTTGAGCACTTCCCTGGACCTCTCTCCTGACGCCGCCGAGGGCCTTCACTGGCCCGAGGTGCGGGCCTGGCTGAACGCCCACCCGGATCGTCTGCTGGACGACCGCACCCTGCTGGAAGAATTGGGCCTGCGCGCCACAGGCCGCAACGTGGTCGATTTCGGCCGCGCGGCCCTGACCCGGCTCGAAGCCGTGGTCCAGCGCGAGGCCGGCGCCCGGAAACAGATCGAAGAGATCGCCCGCGCCAACTTCGCCGCCCAGACCCAGACCCATGTCTCGGCCCTGGACCTGATGGAGGCGACCAGCCACGCCGAGCTGTCGCGTCAGCTGGACGCCACGTCCCAGGCCCGCTTCGGCCTGGCGGGCGGCGCCATCGCCATCGAAAAGCCCGGCCTCGTGCCCTTCGGCTGGAAACCGCTGGAGCCGGGCCGCGTCGATGCGCTTCTGGGAGACGACGGTCTGGAATGGCTCGGCCCCAACTTCACCGGCCTGGACCTGTTCGGCCCCGCCGAGGGCGAGGTGAAGTCGGTGGCCCTGGTGCGGATGAGCCTGCATCTGCCGGGTTCGGACGGCGCCCGCCCGGCCCTGTGCGCCTTCGGCTCGCACGAGGACGACGGCTTCACCCCGGCCATGGGCTGCGAACTGGTGGCCTTCATCACCCGCGTGGTGGAACGCATGGCCGAGCGATGGCCGACGCAGGGCTGACGGCTGATCAGGCGCTCCTCGCCTGGCTCGAACATCTGGCGCACGAGCGTCGCCTGTCGCCGCGCACGCTCGAGGCCTATGGCCACATAGGCCGTCACTACGTGGCCTTTCTGGAGCGCCATCGCGGCGGGCCACAGACCCTGGCCGATCTCGGCGCCGTCACCGCCGCCGAGGTACGCGCCCATCTGGCCGAGCGCCGCAGCGGCGACCGCCCGCTGAACGCCCGCTCGCTCAGCCAGACGCTCGCCGCCATTCGCGGCTTTCACGTCTTCCTCGACCGGCGCTGCGGCACGCCCGCGCCGCAGCTGGCCCTGGTGCGCGGCCCGCGCGTCAAGCCGTCCCTGCCCCGCCCGGTCACGGAGGATCAGGCGCGCGGCCTGCTGCACGAACCCGAGGCCGATCCCGACGCCGAACCGTGGGAGGCCGCGCGCGACCGCGCCGTCCTGACCCTGCTCTACGGCTGCGGGCTCCGCATCTCCGAGGCCCTTTCGCTGAAGCGGTCGGACGCCCCCCTGCCCGACGCCCTGCGCATCACCGGCAAGGGCGACAAGATGCGGATCGCCCCGGTCCTGCCCCAGGTGCGCGAGGCGGTGGACGCCTATCTGGCGCTGCAACCCTTCGTCCTCGAGGCGGATCAGCCCCTGTTCCGCGCCAAACGCGGCGGCCCTTTAAGCCCGCGTCACGTCCAGGCCACGGTCCAGCGGCTGCGCGGGCGTCTGGGAATGCCCGCCTCGGCCACGCCCCACGCCCTACGCCACAGCTTCGCCACCCACCTGCTGGGGGCCGGCGCCGACCTGCGTTCGATCCAGGAACTGCTGGGCCACGCCAGTCTCTCGACCACCCAGAAATACACCCAGGTCGACGCCGCCCGCCTGCTGGCCGCCTATGCGGACGCGCACCCGCGCGGCTAGATGGCCTTGACCGCCCCGCCGTCCACACGGATCAGCGAGCCGGTGACATAACCCGCCAGCGGACTGGCCAGGAAGGCGGCGACGGCGCCGAACTCCTCGGTCGTGCCGATGCGGCCCGCGGGGATGGACTTTACCGATTCCGCGCGCGCCTCGGCCGGTTCGACGCCCGTGGCGGCGGCGCGAGCGGCGTCCAGACGCTCGATGCGCGGGGTGTCGATGCGCCCCGGCAACAGGGTGTTGACCGTCACCCCATTTGCCGCGACCTCGCCCGCCAGGGTCTTGGCCCAGGCCGCCACCGAGGCGCGCAAGGTGTTGGACACGCCCAGCGTCCCGACCGGCTCGATCACGGTGATGGAGGCGACGTTCAGGATACGCCCCCAGCCCATGGCCCGCATCCCCGGCAGCACCCGGTCCGTCAGGCGAAACACCGACAGCACCATGGACTCGAAATGATCGCGCCAGACCGAGGGCTCCAGTCCGTTCACCCCCGACGGCGGCGGCCCGCCGGTGTTGTTCAGCAGGATCTGGATCGGCCCGCCCAAGGCCGCCTCGGCCACGTCCACCGCCTTCAGCAGCCCCTCATGATCGGCCAGATCGGCGGGGGCGATGACCGCCTTGCCAGGCCCCATAGCGTTCAGCTCATCGGCCACGGCCTGAAGCTTGACCGCGTCGCGCGACAGCAGGGCCACATGCGCCCCCTCGGCCACCAGAGCCCTCGCCACAGCCTGTCCCAGGCCGCTGGAGCCGCCGCAGATCAGGGCGCGCTTGCCGGTGAGTTGAAGGTCCATGTCGGTATCCCCTGCCTCAGGAAGCTTACGCCGCTGACATGGGCGCAGGCGCGGCCGATTGCGAGGCCCGTCGACCAAAGTCGCGGGCAAGAAACGCCAACTAGCGCAGAACCTCGTCCGAGCTAACCAGCCGCACGTCGTGCATCTGGTTCAGATAGGCCTCATAGTAGCCCTTGTGCGAGGCGCCGACGATGGTCAGCATCCGCGTGCCCGGATAGCGGCCCAGCACATCGCGCATATTGGCGACCATCCGCAGGTTGCGCGTCTCCCAATAGCCGAGGTAGCGCCGCCCGAACGCCTCGGGCGAAGGCTCGACATGGGTCGCCCCAAAGTCCGACCGATAGGCCAGCATCTGGTTCTCTGACGTGTTGTAGGCGCGGTAGACGTTCAGCAGGCCGTCGGCCTGGGCCAGGTTCTCGAACAGGGGCTGATCCAAGTCCTTGCGGGCCTGGACATGGGGATTGTCCCAGGCCGCCATGATCGCCTTGGCCTGCGCCGCCTCTTCTTCGGGACGGGTCGCGAAATCCGCCGTGTGGTCGTCCACCGCCCACAGACGCTCATGCCCCAGCCGCGCCGCCAGGACGGCCGCCAGAAGACTCGACTCGTTCTTGCGCGTCATGCGCTGGTTCAGCTTGGCCGCCATGTCCGCCGTCAGGCCGTCTTGGGCCTGGCGCTCGTCCTCGGGTAGGCGCAGCCACTGGACCAGGGCCGAGGACGGCTCGCCCGCCGCGAGGAAGAGGGCCGCCAGTCGTCGCCGCTGGGTCGCCGACGGGGCGGCGGGCCAGTCCGCCAGCAAGCGCTCGGCCTCGGCGTTGGCCGCAGGAACGTCGATGCCCAGGGCCTGCCCCTCGGCGCTCGGATCATAGCAGAAGGTTTCGACCGACTCGGCGTAGCGCGAGGGATAGCGCCGCATGGCGTCGCATTGCAGGCCGGACAGGTTTTCAATGGCGACCGCCGTCGGACGCCAAGCTTCCAGCCGCGCCAGCAAGGGCTCCAGCTGCTCGGGACGGAAGCTGTCGGGCAGGCCGGACAAATGAGGCGAGCCCAGCACCAGAACCTCATTGAGAGCGCCCGCCGGCGGTCCCTTCAGTTGGTCCGGCTGAAACGAGGGACGATACTCCTGCGCCGAAGCGGCCGAACCGATCGCCACCCACGCCGCCGCCAGCCAGACTCCCACACGCATCGCCTCACCCTCGCTCTTGCGAAACCGGGGCGAAGCTGAGGGCGGGGCGGCAACCGGGCAAGTTAAGATTCGGCAATACGCAGCAAACGAAAACGGCGCGCCCTGTGCGGAGCGCGCCGTTCTGGCGTCCAGCGAGAAGCTGAAAAGCCTTAGGCCTGCATGGCCCAACCTTCGACGGCCATGGCCGCCTGGCGGACGGCTTCCGAGCGGGTCGGGTGGGAGTGGCAGGTGCGGGCGATGTCTTCCGACGAGCCGCCGAAGGCCATGGCGATGCAGGCCTCGCCGATCAGTTCGCCGGCTGCGGGTCCATAGATGTGGACGCCCAGGATCTTGTCGGTCACAGCGTCGGCCAGGACCTTCACGAAGCCCTCCGTCTCGTGGTTGATCTTGGCGCGGCTGTTGGCAGCGAAGGGGAACTTGCCCTTCTTGAAGGCGACGCCCGCGGCCTTCAGCTGCTCTTCGTTCTTGCCGACCCAGGCCACTTCCGGGCCGGTGTAGATGACGCTGGGGACCAGGTCGTAATCGACGTGACCGGCCTTGCCCGCGATCAGCTCGATGACGGCCACGCCGTCTTCCTCGGCCTTGTGCGCCAGCATCGGGCCATAGGTGACGTCGCCGATGACCCAGACGCCCGGCGCCGTGGTCTTGAAGTGGTCGTTGGGGATGACGCCGCGCTTGTCGGTCTCGATGCCGACCGTCTCCAGGCCCAGACCGGCGGTGTAGGGACGACGGCCGATGGCCACCAGAACCACGTCGCCCTTGAGGGTTTCAGCCGCGCCGCCGGCCGAAGGCTCCAGCGTCAGCTCGACGCCGTCCTTGACCGAGGTCGCGCCCGTGACCTTCGTGCCCATGCGGAAGGTCATGCCCTGCTTGGTCAGGCCGCGCTGGAAGGCGGTGGCGACCTCGGCGTCCATGCCGGCGCCGACCTTGTCGAGGAACTCGACCACGGTCACTTGCGCGCCCAGACGGCGCCAGACCGAGCCCAGCTCCAGGCCGATGACGCCCGCGCCGATGACGATCAGGTGCTTGGGCACCTTGGGCAAGAAGAGGGCGCCGGTCGAGTCGATGACCTTGCCGTCCTCGAAAGCGACGCCCGGCAGCGGGGTCGGCTCGGAGCCGGTGGCGATGACGATGTTCCTGGTTTCATAGGTCGTCTTGACGCCGTCGACGGCCTCGACCTCGACCTTGTTCGGCCCGGCGATACGGCCGCGGCCCTTCAGCCAGACGACCTTGTTCTTCTTCATCAAGAACTCGATGCCCTTGGTCAGGGCTTCGACGCTGTCGTCCTTGGCCTTGTGCATCTGGCCCAGGTTCAGCTTGGGCTTCACCTCGATGCCGATGCCGGCGAATTCGGTATTGGCGGCCTCATACAGCTCCGAGGCGTGCAGCAGGGCCTTGGACGGCATGCAGCCGACGTTCAGGCAGGTGCCGCCGAGCGTGGCGCGCATTTCGATGATGGCGACCTTCAGGCCCAGCTGACCGGCGCGAATGGCGGCGTTGTAGCCGCCCGGCCCGCCGCCGATGATCACTACGTCGTAGGTCTGGGGAGCGGCGTCGGCCATGGATATCCTCTGATCGGTCTGGCGCTGGGAAGGAGCGGCGCGGACACTAGCGCCGACCCCGGCGGGGTCAACCGCCAAGCCTCCATATAGGCCGTGATCTCAACCAGGGCCATGCCGACGAAAGCCAAAGACGCCCCATAGGCTGAAACGCCAAAGGGCCGGGCGTCGCCGCCCGGCCCTCCATCGCAGATTTCAGAAGCCTCAGAAGGCCATGCGGGCGACCAGCTGATAGACGGGACCGCCCTTTTCGGTCTCCAGCTCGTACTCGTCGTACTTGCGATCAATCTGATCCTCGACGTTGCCGAACTTGTCGAAGACCTCGTCCTTGGAGGCGTCCAGCAGGTTGGAGCCGGTCAGGCGCACCACGATATTGCTGGCGACGCGCTTCTCGAGGAAAACCTCCAGGTCGGCGCCGTAGGAGGTGCGGACCTCTTCGGCCAGGACGCGGGCGGCGGCCTCGCCCTGCTTGCGATAGGTGGCGCCGAAGGCTGCGCCCCAGGTCGGGATGTCGTGGGTGAAGCCGAAGTTCAGCACATAGTCCGACTGGCTGTTGAACCGGCGGGTCCCCATGAAGTCCTCGACCTCGCTGTCCAGCCACGAGTAGTTGAGGAAGACGCCGGTCGTCTCCATGCCGATGAAGTCCAGCGGCGTCGACAGGTCGAACTCGACACCCCAGACCTGACCGTCGCCGACGTTGTCGACGGTGTAGATGAAGGTTCCTTCGCCCGCGCTGCCTTCGTCGCCGGTGTTGACCTCTTCCACCAGATCCGAGATCGAGCGGTAGAAGGCGTTGACCCCCACCACGCCGCGACGGCCGAGCTGGCGCTCAAAGCCGACGTCCACGCCCCAGGCCGATTCCGGCTTCAGGTTCGGATTGCCGATGAAGTCGCTGTCGCCGAACTCTTCTTCCAGGGCGGCAGGCGACAGGCGGTCGAAGCTGGGACGACGCACCGTGCGCGCCGCCGAGAAGGTCAGGCGGTCCGTGTCGTTCAGGCGATAGCGCACGCTGGCCGAGGGCAGCAGGAAGCCATAGTCGGTCTCGGTCACGCGGTCGGCGGCCTCGGCCGTCTCGTCGGTGATGGTGATGTCCGTGGTCTCATAGCGCAGGCCCGCTTCCCATTTCAGCGCGCCGCGATCGCCCGACAGCATGACATAGGGGTCAATGCGGTTCTCCTCGATCAGGCTGTCGCCGCCGGGGACGGCTTCAAAGGCGCCGAAGGGGGGAACGACCGGCCGCACGCCCGGCGCGTTCGGCACGTTGAAGCGGATGCGCGGGGCCTCGGTGATCAGGCTGTCGCGCTCCTTCATGGCCCACTGGACGCCGAACTCCAGCGTCGCGCCGGACAGGTCGCGCTTGTGCTCGACGGCGCCTGACCATTCTTCGTCCTTGATCCGGGTGTCGGTGGCGTCGGCGGTGAAGCGGTCCTCGTCCGGATAGGGCGTGCCGTCGCGCAGGTATTCCGACTCGTTCTCGAACTCGTACTGATCGTCGTCGATCATGGCGTAGCCGAGCTTGAAGCGCGTCTTGCCCCCGAACATGTCGCGGCTGTAGCGGGCGTCCAGCGACAGATTGTCGGTCAGGATGTCGAGGTCGTTGTCGTTGACCACCGCCAGGTTGGCCTCGGTCTGGACGCCGCCTTCGTATTCCAGCGAATCCTCGTCCTGGAAGCGGTCGGTGCGGACAAAAAGACCCGAGAGGGCCAGTTCGCCGCCGGCCACATCGACCTGGTAGGCGGCGTTGAACGAATAGTCGGTGCCGTCGCGGACATCGGTCTGGGCCTCGACGTTCTGCAGTTCGCCGTTCGGCTCGTCATAGCGCTCGCTGAACTTGAACTTGGGGTTGCGGCGGTCCTGCATATTGGCGCCGACCAGCAGACGGCCCGGCCCGACCTGGCCGCCCCAGACGGCGCCGAAGGTCTGACCCCACTGGCCGTACTCGCTGTCGTCGAACATCAAGGCGCCGGCGCGGACATAGCCGCCGTCCAGCGACAGGGCGTCGCGCAGCACGATGTTGATGGCCCCGGCCACCGCGTCGCCCGAACGATTGGCCGAGCTTGAGCGCACCACCTCGACCCGCTCGATCAACTCGGCGGGGATGCGGTCGACGAAGAAGGAGCGATCGACGCCGGCGCCGGGCACGCGATCGCCGTTGATCAGGATCTGGGTGTAGCCCGAGTCCAGGCCCCGAAGGCGCACGCCGTCATATTCCAGCACGTCAGACAGGAAGGCGACCGAGGGCACGCGCTTCAGAGCGTCGCCGGCGGTCAGCGGCTCGAACCGCTGGAAATACTCCAGGTCGTAGGACAGGGTCGGCACGACGTCGTCGGCGCGGTTGCGCAGGACAGGCCGCCCTGTGACGATCACCTCCGACAAGGCCGTGACCGGGCCGTCGTTATAGTCCGGCGCCCGGACGACTTCTTCGGCGCTGACGGCGCCGGCGATGGCGAGAGGGGCGACGGCGGCGCCCAGCAGAAGACCCAGCTTCATTTATCTTGTTCCCCGACGACACCGGCCTGCGATCAGGCTCTGGTTGTCTTGGGCGCTCGCTAGCGGGGTGCGGCGACGCGACCGCGACGTTTTCGCGAAGAGGATTCGCCGGTTCGCTGACCGTCCGACGACAGATCGTCCCGATGCTGAGGATTATTCGCGAGGGGGTCTGTAATGCGAAACGGGGCCCGATCTTGCGATCGGACCCCGTGTTCCCAGTCTCGACTGGAGCGGGCGAAGAGATTCGAACTCTCGACCCCAACCTTGGCAAGGTTGTGCTCTACCACTGAGCTACGCCCGCATTCCCGTGGGAGCGATGTGCTGCTCCCCGTCGAGGAGGGGCTTTTAGCCGACCCTTCTCAGACCGCGCAACCCCCTTTTTGGATTTTCCGGCAATCCGCTGCTTTTTTTCGAATAGTTCTGGAATTTCAAACGAAAACGGCCCCCGCAACACCCCCGAAGGAAGCGCCGCGAGGGCCGCTGGATAGCAGCCGCTACGTTTCAATCACGCGCGCCAACCCGCTCAAGCAGCGAGCCGCCGCGCGGCGAGCGATAGCGGCCTCAGCCGCGCTGAGGATCAGCGCGGCGCCAGCCTGATGGCCCCGTCCAGACGGATGCATTCGCCGTTGATGTAGACGTTCTCGGCCAGATGCAGGGCCAGGGACGCATAGTCGGCCGGGGTGCCAAGGCGGCTGGGGAAGGGAATGGCGGCGGCCAGGCTGTCCTGAACCTTCTGGTCCATGCCGGCCATCATCGGGGTCCACATGATGCCGGGCAGGATGGTGTTCACCCGCACCCCGTCCTGGGCCAGATCGCGCGCGACCGGCAGGGTCATGGCGTAGACGCCGCCCTTGGACGCCGAATAGGCCGCCTGGCCAATCTGGCCGTCCTGGGCCGCGACGCTGGCGGTGTTGATGATCAGGCCACGCTCGCCGTCAGCCATCGGCTCGGTCTGGACCATGCCGAGCGCCGACTGCGACAGGACGCGGAAGGTGCCGAACAGGTTAATCGTGACGGTGCGCTCGAAGGAGGCCATGTCGTGGGCGCGGACCTCGCCGGTGTCGCGCTTGCGGCTGACGGTCTTCTGGCCCGTGGCGATGCCGGCGCAGTTGACGGTCAGGCGCTCCTGGCCGTGGGCGGCGCGGGCCTTGACGAAGCCGGCGGCGACGCTCTCGTCCGAGGTCACGTCCACCTTGCAGAAGACGCCGCCGATCTCCTTGGCGATCTCCTCGCCGCGCTCTTCGTTCAGGTCGAACAGGGCGACCTTGACGCCCTTGGCCGCCAGCGCCCGCGCCGTGCCCTCGCCCAGGCCCGAAGCCCCGCCCGTCACCACCGCCGCAATCGAACCGTCGAGTTTCATGAAGATCGTCCCTATATTCTTTGAACCGAGTGTCTGCGCGAGGATTTAGCGGCCATGACCGCCAAAGCCAAACCAGCGTCCGCCGAATCCATGGCCGACGCCATCGATCCTGAAAAGGCCCTGATCCCAACCGTGCAAAGGGTCAATGAAATGCGCGTGAAAAAAGGCTTCTGGCCCAAACTGCGCAGCACCGCCTCGCGCATTCCCTTTGCAGGGCAGGCCCTGGCCGCCTGGTACGCCACCCAGGACCCCAAGACGCCCCTCGCCGCCAAGGGGGTCATGCTGGGGGCGCTGGCCTACTTCGTCATGCCCATCGACGCCATTCCCGATATCTTCGCCGGCATCGGCTTCACCGACGACGCGGCGGTGATCGCCGCCGTCCTGGCCACCCTGGGGGCCCATGTGAAGCGCAAGCACCACGAACAGGCCGAGGCGGCGCTGAAGCGGGTCCGCGACGCCGCTGACTAGACCGGCGCCTGCGAACGCCACCAGCCGGTGATCGAATAGCGCGGCGCCCCCGCAAAGGGCGCCACCACCGACACCGCGTGCGACTGCGGCACCCTAAAGACGTTCAGGGCGTCGAAGACCGGGATCAGGCTTTCCGTCACCTCGCCGTCCGCGTCGAGGAACTGCAGCTGGCCGCCCCACTCCGCCCGCCAGCGCGGCGTCAGGTTCAGCACATAGGCGTAAAGCCGGCCCGAGGCCTCATTGGCGTCGGTATGCCGGTTCAGGAAATGCCCCGGCAGATAGCGGGTCGCCTGTCCGTCGGCGAAGACGATGCGGTCGTCGCCCGTCAGCCGCCGCGCAAACGCTAGAAAAGCCGCGCTGTTGAACAGATCGGCGGCGGCCTTCAGCAGGGCCGGCGTCTGCTCGGCTCCGACGCCCGAACGACGGATCAGCAGCCGGTCGTAGATGAAATGAAAGCCCTCGCGGGCCTCGGCGTAGATCTGGTCCAGCGCCGCCTGACGGTCGGCGTCCGACTGGGCGTCGAAGGCGGCGGCGGGCACGTCGATGTCGAACGGATTGCGGATCGCCCGCGACCAGTCGTGCGCGGGATCGGCCAGCAGGGCGTGCAGACGTTCCGACCCCTCGCCCAGCAGCCCCGGCACGCGGGTGCGGCCCGTGGCCGCCAGACGCCGGGCGGCGGTGTCGATGTCGGTCTCGGACGCCGCCAGGGACAGCAAGGTCATCCCTCGGTCACGACCACGATCTTGCCCATGGCCTGACGGTCGCCCAGGGCCTTGATGGCCTCGTGCGCCGCCTCCAGCGGATAGGTGCGGCTGACGCGCGGCTTGATCTTGCCGTCCGTCCACAGCTGCATCAGCTCGGCCATGTTGGCGGCGTGGGCCTTGGGATCGCGCGCCACCGCCGCGCCCCAGAAGACCCCGATCACCGAGACCGACTTCAGCAGGGTCAGGTTCAGCGGCAGGGAGGGAATCCCCGCCGGGAAGCCGACCACCAGATAGCGGCCATTCCAGTCCATGGCCCGCAGCGCCGGCTCGGCGTAGTCGCCGCCGACCGCGTCATAGACCACGTCGGCGCCGTCGCGGCCCGTGGCCAGCTTCAGCTCGCCCGACAGCGACTTCTGCGCCGCCTTGTCCATCGGCCCGGACGGATAGATCAGGCCGTTGTCGGCCCCCAGCTCCAGCGCGAACTCGACCTTGTCGTTGGTCGAGGCCGCGGCGACGACGCGCGCCCCCATGGCCTTGCCCAATTCGACCGCAGCCGCGCCCACGCCGCCTGCCGCGCCGAGCACCAGCAGGGTCTCGCCCGGCTGTAGTTTCGCCCGGTCCTTCAGGGCGTAATAGCTGGTGCCGTAGGTCATGGTCAGGGCGGCGGCTTCCTCGAAGCTCATGCCCTCTGGCATGGGGATCAGGCTGGAGGCCGGGACCGCCAGACGCTCGACCAGGCCGCCCCAGCCGGGCACGGCGATGACGCGGTCGCCCTTGAACACGCCCTTGACGCCCTCGCCCACCGCATCGACCACGCCCGCCACCTCGGCGCCCGGCGAAAAGGGGCGTTCCGGCTTGAACTGGTATCTGTCCTCAATGATCAGGGTGTCGGGATAGTTGATCCCGATGGCCTTGACCTCGATCACCACCTCGCCCGCCTTGGGCGTGGGGTCCATGACCTCTTCGACGACCAAGCTGTCGGGGCCGCCGGCGGCCTTGGACAATACTGCGCGCATACTGGTTTCTTCCGTCATCCCCCGTCGGGCCATGGCGCCGACACGATTGCGACGCTAATCAGCGCGCGGCCCGATGCAAAGAGGCCGAACAGACTTTCAGGAGACGACCATGGCGCGAACCGCCCTCATCCTCCACGGCGGCGCCGGCGCCCGACGCGAGCGCAACTACGACGCCGAGGTGGTTCACATGCGCGAAGTGGTCGAGGCGATGAAGGCGCGGCTGGACGCGGGCGCCTCCGCCGTGGACGTGGCGGTCGAGGCCGTGGTCATGCTGGAAGACTCCGGTCTCTATGTCGCCGGTCGCGGCGCCTCGCCCAACCTGGCCGGGGCCTATGAGCTGGACGCCAGCCTGATGGACGGCGCGTCGGGCAAGGCCGGGGCCGTGGCCGCCCTGCAAGGCTTCCGCAACCCGGTCGTCGCCGCCCGCGCCGTCATGGACCGCACCCCCCACGTCATGCTGGCCGGCGACGGCGCCGCCCTGTTCGCCCATGATCAGGGGCTGGAGCCCATCGGCGACGAAGCCGCCTGGTTCACCCAGGCCGGCCAGGGCGAGGACAACCACCCGCCTGGCGTGCTCAGCCACGGCACCGTCGGCTGCTGCGTGCTGGACCGGGAGGGCCGTCTGGCCGCCGCCACCTCGACGGCGGGCGTCTTCGGCAAGATGCCCGGCCGCGTCGGCGACACCCCCATCCCCGCCGCCGGCACCTGGGCCGACGAACACGCCGCCGTCTCCTGCACCGGCCAGGGCGAGTATTTCATCCGCGTCGCCGCCGCCGCCCGCACCGCCTTCGGCGTGGCCGCCGGTCAGACCCTGGCTCAGTCTTCGCAAGCCGTCATCGACCGCATCGGCGGCCTGGGCGGCGACGGCGGCCTGATCGCCCTGGACCGCCAAGGCAACATCGCCGCCCCCTACAACAGCCAGGGCATGAAGCGGGCCTGGCTGACCACCGACGGCGAGGTCGGGGTTCAGGTCTTCGACCAGTAATTCTTCTCCGCTCATCCCCGCGGAGGCGGGGACCCAGTGCTTTGGGATCACATGCTGCGGCCTAATTGATCGCAACTTCACCCACGCTCGGCGTGTGAGGTTCTTACTGGGTCCCCGCCTCCGCGGGGATGAGCGGGAATGCGGGCCCGCTCACTTCATTACAGCACCGTAAGGTGCGCGGCGGGTTTCAGCACTGATAGGGTCCGGTCAACCTGCCCCCGGCGCAGCTTGCGGGGCGACCGGAACCTGACGCCCATGAAGACCCGCCTGATCCTGACCGCCTGCGCCTCGGCCCTTCTGCTGGGCCTGCCCGCCGCCGCCTTCGCCGAAAGCGCTGCGCTCGCCGTCGCGACCGCCGCGCAAGGCGGGGTCGCCGTGCCGCCGCTGGGCTTCGCCAAGCGGACCCTGGCCAACGGCATGGAGGTCTATACCGCCCGCGACGCCTCGACCTCGAACGTCACGGTCCAGGTCTGGTATCGCGTCGGCTCCAAGGACGACCCGGCGGGCCGTTCGGGCTTCGCTCACCTGTTTGAACACCTGCTGTTCAAGGCCACCAAGAACATGCCGTCCGAGACCTTCGACCGTCTGACCGAGGACGTCGGCGGCATGAACAACGCCTTCACCGCCGACGACGTCACCGCCTATTACGAGGTGGTCCCCGCCAACCACCTGCAGCGCATCCTCTTCGCCGAGGCCGACCGCATGGGCTCGCTGGTGGTCGACGAGGCGACCTTCGCCTCCGAGCGCGACGTGGTGAAGGAGGAATACCGCCAGCGCATTCTGGCCAGCCCCTATGGCCGTCTGTTCGGCCTGTTCACGCCCGAGACCATCTATCAGGACCACCCCTATCGCCGCCCCGGCATCGGCTCGATCGAGGAACTGAACGCCTCGACCCTGGACGACGTGCTGCGCTTCCACGCCACCTATTACCGCCCCGACAACGCCATGCTGATCGTGGCGGGCAACTTCGATCAGGCCCAGCTGGACGCCTGGGTGGACGAGTATTTCGCCCCGCTGAAGCGCCCGGCGACGCCCATGCCGGTCAATGACGTCAAGGAGCCCGAGCCGACCGGCCCGCGCACCGCCACCTATTATGCGCCGAACGTGCCCCTGCCCGCCGTGGTTCTGGCCTGGAACACCGTGGCCTATCGTGACGCCGACCGCGCCGCCCTGACCGTGCTGGACGGGGTGCTGTCCACCGGCGAATCGAGCCGCCTCTATCGCTCGCTGGTCTATGATCAGCAGATCGCCGCCCAGATCGGCTCCAACCCCGACTTCGCCCAGCAGGCCGGCAACCTGACCGCCTACGCCATCATGGCTGACGGCCAGTCGCCCGAAGCCGGCAAGGCCGCGCTGGAGGCCGAAATCGCCCGCCTGCGCGACGCCCCCGTCACCGCCGCCGAACTGAGCGAGGCCAAGAACGAGCTGGTCGCCAACGCCCTGCGCGGCCGCGAGAGCATCGACGACCGCGCCACGACCCTGGGCATGGCCCTGATCATGACCGGCGACGCGACCGCCGCCGACCGCGAGATCGCCGAGATCCAGGCCGTCACCGCCGCCGACGTGCAGCGCGTGGCCCGCCGCTATCTGACCCCGCAGCGCCAGATCACCATCAACTACCTGCCCGCCGACGACGAACACCCGGCCAGCGTGCAGAAGATGAACGTGGACGCCCCCGTCACCGTGGCCGAACTGGCCCCCGCCGGTCCGGTCGCCGTCCTGCTGCCCGAAGCCGAGCGCGCCCGCCTGCCCCAGCCCGGCGCCGAAGTCGCCCCGGCCACCCCTGCCGTGGCCGACTTCCGCCTGGCCAACGGGATGCGGGTCCTGGTCGCCCCCACCGAGGGCCTGCCCCTGGTCTCGGCGCGTCTGAACTTCCACGCCGGTTCGGCCAACGACCCGGCGGGCAAGCCGGGCGTCGCCGCCCTGACCGCCGGCCTGCTGACCCAGGGCACGACGTCCAAGTCGGCGCCCGAGATCGCCACCGCCATCGAGCAGCTGGGCGCCAATATCGGCGCGGGCTCGGGCGCGGACTTCACCAACATCTACGCCAATGCGCCCAAGGACGTGTTCGGTCGCTCGCTGAGCCTGATGGCCGATCTGGTGCGCAACCCGGCCTTCGCCGCCGAAGAACTGGAGCGCCAGCAGTCGCAGACCCTGGACGGTCTGCGCGTGGCCCTCAGCCAGCCCGGCTCCATCGCCGCCCAGTCGGTCGGCCGCGTCATCTACGGCGACGCCCCTTACGGCGCGCCCGGCGGCGGCACCCTGACCAGCGTGCCGGCCATCACCCGCGACGACGTGGCCGCCTTCCACGCCGCCCGCTATCGCCCGTCCCAGGCCACCATCGTCTTCTCGGGCGCGGTCACTCCCGCCGAGGCCCGCGACCTGGCGCAACAGGCCTTCGGCGACTGGCGCGACCCGTCGGCCGCCGCGCCCGCTCCGGTCGCTAAGGCCGGTCCGACCCTGCCGCCGCGCATCGTCGTCATCGACCAGCCGGGCGCGGGTCAGGCCGCCGTCACCGCCGCCATTCGCGGCGTCAAGCGCACCGACGCCGACTACTTCCCGCTGACGCTCGGCAACACCCTGCTGGGCGGCGGCTTCTCGTCGCGCCTGAACCAGGAAATCCGCATCAAGCGCGGCCTCAGCTACGGCGCCCGCTCCTCGGTCGGCGCCCAGCAGGACGTCGGCGTCTTCACCGCCTCGACCCAGACCAAGAACGAGACGGCGACCGAGGTGGCCGACCTGATCCTGGCCGAGATCGGCAAGCTGGGGACCAGTCCCGCGACCGAGGCCGAACTGGCCCCGCGCCGCGCCGCGCTGATCGGCGGTTTCGGCCGCTCGCTGGAGACGGTGGACGGTCTGGGCGGCCTGGTGGCCAACCTGGCCCTCTATGACCTGCCGATGAGCGATCTGGCCGACTACGCCGGACGCGTGCGTTCCATCACGCCGCAACAGGTCGAGACGGCCTTCGCCGAGCACCTGTCGACCGACCGCGCCAGCCTGGTCATCGTCGGCGACGCGTCCAAGTTCATCGACGCCCTGCGGGCCAAATACCCGAACGTCGAGGTCATCCCCCTGACCGACCTGAACCTGAACAGCGCGACGCTGAAGTAGAAGCAGGCGTCATCCCGGCCAAGCCTCGCGCAAGCGGGGCGCCGAGCCGGGACCGCCCAGGACTCCGCGCTTCTTGTGGTCCCGGATAGCGGCTCCGCTGCTTCCGGGATGACACGTAGATCAGGCCGTCAGGCAGACCACCTGGGCCACGCGCAGGTCGCGCCGAAGCCGGTCGGCGACCTGGCCGTAGTTGGCGGTGTTGACCGCCTCGCCCAGAGCTTTTTCGTCGGCCCGCTGCTCGCCGCGGATGGCGGGAACAAAGGTGTCGGGCGCCGTGGTGTAGATCAGCCCCCGGCGCGGCGCCTCGGCGATGGTGACGCCCAGCACCCGGCCCCGCCCGTCCAGCACAGGCGCCCCCGACAGGCCTGAAAGCGTGCCCTTCAGCCCCTTGGTGCGGCCGGATTCGGCCCAGGCCAGGACCGGCTCGTCGCGCTCGCCGCGCCCCCGGACCTTCAGCGTCTCGCGGCCCAGAAGACGCGAGGCGACCTCGCCGGGATGGCCCTGGGGGAAGCCCGGATGGAAGGCGCGCTGGCCCTTGTGCAGCGGCGCCTGGGCGGCGAGCGGCAGGGCGGGCGGGCCGCCCTCGGTCAGCAGCAGGGCCACGTCGGCGCGTTCGGCCAGCCGGACATCGGCGGCCAGGGCGCGTCCGCCGCCGATCACCAGGGCCGGACGGCGGCAGCCCTCGACCACGTGCCGGGCCGTGACCCAACGGCCGTCGCCGGCGATGGAGAAGGCCGTCCCAGACGACGGCTGGAACGGATCGTCGGGAGCGATGACGGTGACGGAAGGGTCGAACGGCGTGATCGGCCCCAGCAGGGCGCCGTGGGCTTCGTCGTCCTCGGGCGCGTGGGGCGCGTCGGCCTTTTCTCGACGGCCCAGCGACACGATCAACAGGGCGCCGATCACCGCCGCATAGATGGTCCAGTCGGGAAGATGGGGAAAGCGCATCAGGGCGCCGTCAGCCCGTCAGGGCGGCGGCGAGGATCAGGGCCGTGGCCAGCTTGGCGCCCGCCAGCACCACGGCGGCGGCGACCTCGCCCTTTTCGATGCGCTGCGGCAGGCCGGTCAGCAACAGGTCGACGACGCGGAAGGCCAGCAGTTGCAGCACCACCGTCGCCACGCCCCAGATGGCGATGTCCCGGATCGAGGTCGAGATCGACAGCGACACGGCCAGCGGAATGGCCAGCCCGACCAGCACCCCCGAAAAAGCCACGGCGGCGGCGGGATTGCCCTGACGGATCAGCGCCACCTCGCGCCACGGCGTCAGCAGGGCATAGACGGTCGCCCCGATGGCCAACAGACCAAAGGTCACGACCAGATGCAGGACCAGGATCGGAAAGCCGGTGGCGAAGGCCTGAACCTCGGGACTCGACAGGACGCTGGGCAGAGACGACGAGTCCATGGTGTGCGAGCCCGCAGCCTCCAGCTGAAAACGGAACGAAAGCAAAACAGCCTTGCCCGATCATGACCCGCTTCCGCAAGGGCGCCCGGGCCACACCCGATCAGGAAAACAAGGTTCTCCGCGCGACCCGATCAAGCCGCCGCGCTATCGTCCACATCGCGCTCGGCCCGTTCGGCCTTGATCCGCGCGCTCGCCCTCTGCTTCTCGCTCTCGGACTTCAGCTGGCCGCAGGCGGCCAGGATGTCGCGGCCGCGCGGGGTGCGGATCGGCGAGGCGTAGCCGGCCTTGTTCAGGATGGCGGCGAAGCGTTCGATGGTCTTCCAGTCCGAGCACTCGTAGTCCGTGCCGGGCCAGGGATTGAACGGGATCAGATTGACCTTGGACGGGATGCCTTCGATCAGCTTGACCAAGGCGCGGGCCTCGTCGGGGCTGTCGTTGACGCCCTTCAGCATGACGTATTCGAACGTCACCCGGCGGGTGTTGGCCAGACCCGGATAGGCGCGGATGCCGGCCATCAGTTGGTCCAGCGGGTATTTCTTGTTCAGCGGCACCAGGACGTCGCGCAGGGCGTCGTTGGTGGCGTGCAGGCTGATCGCCAGCATGGCGGCGGTGCGCTCGCCCAGGGCGTGCAGTTGCGGCACGACGCCCGAGGTCGAGACGGTGATGCGGCGCCGCGACAGGGCGATGCCCTCGTTGTCCGAGATGATGTCGATGGCGTCGGCGACATGGTCCAGATTGTAGAGCGGCTCGCCCATGCCCATGAAGACGATGTTGGACAGGCGGCGGTCTTCCTTGGGCGATGGCCATTCGTCCAGATCGTCGCGCGCCACCTGAACCTGGGCCACGATCTCGGCCGTGGTCAGGTTGCGAACCAGCTTCTGCGTGCCCGTATGACAGAAGGTGCAGTTCAGGGTGCAGCCGACCTGGGACGAGACGCACAGGGCGCCAGCGCGGCCGACGTCAGGGATATAGACGGCCTCGACCTCGATGCCCGGCGCGGTGCGGATCAGATATTTGCGCGTGCCGTCCTTGGACACCTGACGCTCGACGATCTCGGGGCGAGCCAGGGTGAAGGCCTCGGCCAGGGCCGCGCGGGTTTCCTTGCCGATGTCGCTCATCAGGGCGAAGTCGGTGACGCCGTAGTGGTGGATCCAGCGCCAGACCTGGCTCGCGCGCATCTTGGCCTTTTCGGGCGGACAGATGTTCGCCTCGACCAGGGCGTTGCGCAGGCCCTCGCGCGTCAGACCGCTGAGGTTGACGGGGGCTTTAACCGGGGCGGAAGCACGCGAAAGGTCGAGCGTGATGCTCAAGGCTGGATATCCTGCGGGAAAGGGAGGAGCGAGCCTCTAGCACAGATGCGGGGACTTGTCGCCTTCAGCCCGTTTGGGGGCTGGCCGTGAAACGCTCGGGCGGATTGGCGCCCCCTCGGAAATAGTCTGTCCCGGCCCTGCGCGGTTGATCCTGACGGCCCTGACCGCTAAAGCCCGCCGCGTTGGGGAGTAGCTTCCGGCGTCTGTCAGCCGGGATCGCGTCAACATACTTGCCTCCGCCGGGGGCATGGCGCGATCAGCGGATACCCGTCCGCCTAGCGAGACCAGCACGATCCGGGGGCCGAGCCGGCCTGCGCCCGGACGTGCTGTCACGCGCCCGGCTGAGATCAGTTTCCATGACCCCCATCGCCATCGCCATCCTGTCGCTCAGCATGTCCGCCGACGCCTTCGCCGCCGCGATTGGTCGGGGGGCCCAGCACCGCCCCACCCTGCCGCAGGCCCTGCGCTCGGGCCTGGTGTTCGGCGTCATCGAAGCCATCACCCCGCTGATCGGCTTCGCCCTGGGCGTCGCCGCCGCCAGCTTCGTCGCCGCCATCGACCACTGGATCGCCTTCGGCCTGCTCGGCGCGGTCGGCGGCAAGATGATCTGGGAGGCGCTGAAGCCCGAGGACGAGGCGGAAGAAGAAGCCGAAGCGAAGAAGGCCGTGTCGCGCGGCCTGGTCGCCCTGGTCGCCACCGCCGTCGGCACCTCGATCGACGCAGGAGCGGTCGGCGTAGGCCTGGCCCTGCTGGGCGAGAACATCTGGCTGATCGCGGCCTGCATCGGCTTAACCACCTTCGCCCTGGCCACGCTCGGCCTGCTGATCGGCAAGGCGGCGGGCACGCGGCTGGGCAAGATCGTCGAACTGGTCGGCGGCGTCGCCCTGATCGCTCTGGGCCTCAAGATCCTGCTGGAGCATCTCGGCCTGCTGGCCTTCTGAAACCGGCCTTGCATCCAGGGGGCGGCCAGAGGAACGTCCGCCCTCGGCTAACCGTTAAACCGCCAGTTGCAAGGAGCCCCGTCATGCGCGCCGCCGTCATTCTCGCCGCCCTCGCCGCCCCTCTAGCCCTCGGCGCCTGCGCCACCGGCCGGACCGTGCCGACCTATCAACAGGACCTCGACAAGCTGGAGAGCGAATGCACGGCGCGCGGCGGCATCCTGACGCCCAGCGGCGCCACGACCGGGCGCGCGCAGACGGACTATCTGTGCAAGATCACCGGCGGCGCTACGCGCATTCCGTAAGGCGAAATCGGATTTGACGAGAAAATCCGTGGTGGTTGGAGGCGGGATCGAACCGCCGACCTGTGGGTTATGAATCCACCGCTCTAACCATCTGAGCTACCCAACCCCTTACGGGACCTCGCGCAAGGCCGTGACCGACCGGGAGGCGCGAGAGGCGTGCGTATATCGCCGCCTTCCCTCGGGTTCAAGCCGCTTCGACAGCTAAATCGCGCAGGATGATCGGTCGCGGGCGGTTTCGGCTCGCGCGGGGAACGGCGAGGCTTCATTCTGGATGGCGACATCTGTTGTTCAGGAGAGCCCCATGCGTCTGATCGCCCTCGCCGCTTCCGCCTCGCTCCTCGTCCTTGCCGCCGCCTGCGGGGCCAACGGCCAGGACGCGCCCGTCGCCCCCGGCGCACCCGTAGAGACCCGCCCCGCCAACAACCCCGATCAGAAGCCGGCCTTCGAGGGCCAGACCCGCGCGCCCGGCGTCCAGACCGCCGTGTCGATGGCCCATGCCGTCATGACTTCGGGTCTGGTCCATCCCTGGGGCCTGGCCCTGCTGCCGGACGGCCAGTGGCTGGTGACGGAGAAGCCTGGCCGGATGCGGGTCATCTCCGCTCAAGGCCAGATCGGCGCCCCGATCACGGGCCTGCCCGCCGTCGACGCGCGCGGCCAGGGCGGTCTGCTGGACGTCATCGTCGGGCCGAGCTTCGGTCAGGACCGCATGATCTACTGGAGCTACGCCGAGCCTCGGGAGGGCGGCAACGCCACCTCGGTCGCGCGCGGCCGCCTGTCCGACGACCTGACCAGGGTCGACAACGTCCAGGTCATTTTCCGCGCCCTGCCCGTCTATGACGGCGACAAGCATTTCGGCTCCTCGCTGGCCTTCACGCCGGACGGCAAGCTGTTCATCACGCTCGGCGAGCGCTCGGACAAGCCGATGCGGCCCCAGGCCCAGGACCTAGCTTCGCACATGGGCAAGACCATCCGCATCAACGCCGACGGCAGCGTCCCCGCCGACAACCCCTTCGTCGGCCAGGCGGGCGCGAAACCCGAGATCTGGTCCCTGGGCCACCGCAATATGCAGGGGATCGCGGTTCAGCCCAGCACGGGCGCCGTCTGGACCGTGGAGCACGGCACGCGCGGCGGCGACGAGATCAACCTGGATCAGGCCGGCAAGAACTACGGCTGGCCGGGCGTCGCCTACGGCATCGAATACAACGGCCAGCCCATCCCCGCCGTGACGGCCAGGGAGGGCACGGAACAGCCGGTCTATTACTGGGACCCCGTCATCGCGCCGGGCGGCATGACCTTCTACAGCGGCGCCATGTTCCCGGGCTGGAACGGCAACCTGCTGGTCACGGGGCTGGGCGGCAAGCACCTGGCCCGACTGGTGCTGGAGAACAACCGCGTCGTCGGCGAAGAGCGGCTGCTGACCGGACTGAACGAACGCATCCGCGACGTGGCGGTCGCCGCCGACGGCGCCGTCTGGGTCATCACCGACGAAGAAGACGGCAAGCTGATCAGGCTTGCCGTCTCTCAGTAGGCTTTAGGTATGCGGGAGGTCAGCGCGCCTCCCGCATCTCCACCGCCGCCGCCGCCGCCGCTGGCTCATCGCCGTCGCGCGTCATCGGTTCGTCAGCCATGGCGAAGGCGTTGTCCTCGCCGTGGAAGACATGGGTTTCGGCCAGGATTTCCGGGTGCCCCTTCAACTGGGCCATGGCGCTCGTCTTGCGCGCCCGCATCCGGTCGGCCAGGGCGTCCATGTCCAGGCCCGCCGCGCGCGCCTGGCTGAACATGCCCTCGGAACGCATCTCCTCTTCCTTGACGTGGTGCTCGATCATCTCGGACAGCACCTTGACCTTGGCGTCGTAGAAGGCCTCGTCGGGGCCGCCCGCCTCGATGTCGTTGATCAGCACCTTGGCCGCGTCATGCTCGACATAGGCCTCGTTCAGCAGGTCCTCCTCGATCTGGCCGCGACAGGCCGGATAGAAGACTTCTTCCTCAAGAATGGTGTGAACCTTCAGCTCCAGGCAGGCCTGCTCGGCCAGAGCCTTCTTGCGGTCCTTGCCCCGCGCCTTCTCGAAACTGGCGAAGATCTCCTCCACCTTGCGGTGGTCGGCCTTCAGCATGGCGACGGCGTCCATCTCTTCATAGGTCTGAGTCACGCGATTCTCCCGGATGATTGTTCCCCTAGGAAGACGGGCCGCGCGCGGGCGTTCCGAAGGCCAAGCTAGGTGAGAGACGTTCGCGACAAGCTCACGCGCGTTGTTACTTGACGTTGACGTAAACGTAGGGTTTCTACGCATCGAGTTTCAATTCCAGACCCGTCCCTCAAGCCGCGAGGCGCCGAGAGACAGAGACCCTAGAAGTTCGATCTGTCCCTCCAGCAGCGAGGCGCCGCGCGCCGAGCGGTAGGGACTCAACAAAGAGAGACATTCATGGCCGACGCCTACATCTACGACGCCGTGCGCACGCCGCGCGGCAAGGGCAAGAAGGACGGGTCCCTGCACGAGATCACGGCCCTGTCGCTGGCCAGCCAGGTGCTGCAGGCCCTGCGTGATCGCAACGATCTGGACACCTCGAAGGTCGACGACGTCATCCTCGGCTGTGTCTCGCCGGTAGGCGAACAGGGCGCCGACATCGCCCGCACCGCCGTGCTGAACGCCGGCTGGGCCCAGACCACGGCGGGCGTTCAGGTCAACCGCTTCTGCGCCTCGGGCCTGGAAGCCGTGAACATGGCCGCTGCGAAAGTGAAGTCCGGCGAGGCCGACTTCGCCGTCGGCGGCGGCGTGGAGGCCATGAGCCGCGTGCCGATGGGCTCGGACGGCGGCGCCTGGCCGGTCGATCCCTCCAGCGCCTTCCCCACCTATTTCGTGCCCCAGGGCGTCTCGGCCGACATGATCGCCACCAAGTGGGGCTTCAGCCGCGCCGACGTGGACGCCTATTCGGTCGAGAGCCACAAACGTTCGGCTCAGTCCTGGGCCGAGGGCCGCTTCAGCAAGTCGGTCATCCCGGTGCTGGACCAGCTGGGTCTGGTCCGCCTGGACCGCGACGAGACCATTCGTCCGACCACGGACATGCAGACGCTCGGCGCCCTGAACCCCTCCTTCGCCATGATGGGCGAGATGGCCTTCGACAGCGTCATCAACCAGCGCTACCCCGAGGTCGAGCGCGTCAACCACGTCCACACGCCCGGCAACTCGTCCGGCATCGTCGACGGTTCGGCGGGCGTCCTGATCGGTTCGCTGGAAGCCGGCAAGGCCCTGGGCCTGAAGCCCCGCGCCAAGATCCGCGGCGCCGCCTCGATCGGCTCGGAGCCGTCGATCATGCTGACCGGCCCGGAGTTCGTGACCAACAAGCTGCTGGGTCGTCTGGGCATGACGTCTGCCGACATCGACCTCTATGAGCTGAACGAAGCCTTCGCCGCCGTCGTCCTGCGCTTCATGCAGGCGCTCGACATCCCGCACGACAAGATCAACGTCTGCGGCGGCGCCATCGCCATGGGCCACCCCCTGGGCGCCACCGGGGCCATGATCACCGGCGTGGTGCTGGACGAGCTGGAACGCTCGGACAAGGAAACCGCCCTCATCACCCTGTGCATCGGCGGCGGCATGGGCACCGCCACCGTCATCGAACGCGTCTGATCGGGAGCGACTGACCATGGAAAACTTCAAGATCGACGTCGATGCCGACGGCATCGCCCTGATCACCTTCGACGTCCCCGGACGCTCGATGAACACTCTGACCTCGTCCGTCATGGCCGAGATTCCGCAGCTGGTGGAACGCATCAAGACCGATGACGCCGTCAAGGGCGCGGTCCTGACCTCGGGCAAGGCGTCGGGCTTCTGCGCCGGCGCCGACCTCGGCGACATCGCCGGCGGCATGATCGGCGGCGCCAGCCTGCAAGACGCCTATGACGCCGGCTGGAAGATGAACGGCGCCCTGCGCGCGCTGGAAACCTGCGGCAAGCCGGTGGCGGCGGCCATCAACGGCCTGGCGCTGGGCGGCGGCCTCGAACTCACCCTCGCCTGCCACTATCGCGTGGTCGAGAACGACAACAAGATCCAGCTGGGCCTGCCCGAGATCAAGGTCGGCCTCTTCCCCGGCGGCGGCGGCACCCAGCGCCTGACGCGCCTGATCGGCGTGCAGCCCGCCATGATGGCCATGACCGAGGGCAAGTCCTTCCGTCCGAACGACGCCAAGGGCGCAGGCATCGTCCACGAGGTGGTCGAAAAGGGTCAGTCGGTCGAGGCCGCCAAGACCTGGATCAAGAACGGCGGCAAGGCCGTGCAGCCGTGGGACGACAAGGGCTTCAAACTGCCCGGCGGCGGCCCCTACCACCCGGCGGGCATTCAGAACTTCCTGGTCGGCAACGCCATGATCCGTAAGCAGACCTACGGCAACTATCCCGCCGCCACCAACCTGATGAAGGCCGTCTATGAGGGCGTTCAGGTGCCGATGGACGCCGCCCTGCGCATCGAGACCCGCTACTTCATCAAGACCCTGATGACGCCGCAGGCCCAGGGCATGATCCGCAGCCTCTTCCTGTCCAAGCAGGACCTGGACAAGGGCGCCGTGCGCCCGGCGGGCGTGCCCAAGTCGGACGCCAAGAAGGTCACGGTCCTGGGCGCCGGCATGATGGGCGCGGGCGTGGCCTATGTGCAGGTCATGGCCGGCATCGAGACCGTCCTGATCGACCAGACTCAGGAAGCCGCCGACAAGGGCAAGGCCCACGTCGAGGAACTGCTGAAGAAGCGCCTGTCGCGCGGCCAGATGACCCAGGAGAAGTTCGACGCCACCCTGGCTCTCGTCACCGCCACCACCGACTATGATCACATCAAGGGCTCGGACCTGGTCATCGAGGCCGTGTTCGAAAACCGCGAGATCAAGGCCGACGTGACCAAGCGCGCCGAGGCCCAACTGGCTGAAGGCGCCGTCTTCGGCTCCAACACCTCGACCCTGCCGATCACCGGCCTGGCCGAGGCCTCGGGCCGTCCTGAGGACTTCATCGGCATCCACTTCTTCTCGCCGGTCGACAAGATGATGCTGGTCGAGATCATCATGGGCGAGAAGACCGGCCAGACGGCGCTCGCCAAGGCGCTCGACTATGTGCTGAAGATCAAGAAGACCCCGATCGTCGTCAACGACAGCCGCGGTTTCTACACCTCGCGCTGCTTCGCCACCTATGTGGCCGAAGGCCTGGCCATGCTCGAAGAGGGCTATGCGCCGGCCCTGATCGACAACATCGGCCGCATGACCGGCATGCCGCGCGGCCCGCTGGAAATGCACGACGACGTGGCGCTGGACCTGTCGGTCAAGGTCGCCAAGCAGACCCAGGCCGACCTGGGCGACGCCTATGTGCCGCTGCCCGGCGCCCATATCGTGCAGAAGATGGTCGAGGACCTGGGCCGCTACGGCCGCAAGAACGGCAAGGGCTTCTACGACTACGATACCAAGCCCAAGACCCTGTGGGCGGGCCTGTCCGATTTGGCCCCGGTCACGATCAACGACTCGACGCCCGAACTGGTCGAGGATCAAAAGAACCGCCTGCTGTATCGTCAGGCCATCGAGGTCGCCCGCTGCTGGGAAGAGGGCGTCATCGACGACCCGCGCGAGGCCGACGTCGGCGCCATCCTGGCCTGGGGCTTCGCGCCCTGGACCGGCGGCCCGATCACCTTCATCGACCAGACCGGCCTCAAGGCCTTCGTGGCCAAGGCCGACGACTACGCCGCCCGCTACGGCGACCGCTTCCAGGTCCCGCAACTGCTGCGCGACATGGCCGCCAAGAACGAGACGTTCTACGGCCGCTTCGCCCCGGAGAAGAAGGCGGCCTGATATCCACGACAGGCTGAAAACGGAAAGGGCGGCTCCTCGGAGCCGCCCTTTTCTTTGGGCTATCGCTCGAGACGCGGTCGCTCGCTGCTTGAGCGCGCGCCCCTCACCGTCATCCCGGCCGCAGCGAAGCGGAGAGCCGGGACCGCCCAATACGCCGCGCTTCCTGCGGTCCCGGATAAGCGCTGCGCGCTTTCCGGGATGACGAATGTGGGGATTACCTGCTCCTGAACACCCGCGACGCCGCATAGCCCGTCAGCGCCGCCAGCAACACGCACAGCACGCCGTAGGACCAGGGCCGCCGGTGGGCGAACTCATAGATGTCGCGCTCCAGCCCGACCTTCTCGACCGTCAGGGTCAGGTTGGACACCGACACCGGCGCCCCCTCCTGGAACAGCCAGACCTCGGCGTAGTATTTGCCGGTCGGGGCCACGGTCGGCAGCTCGACCTCGGCCCGGAACAGGCCCTTGTCGACAAACTGCACCCCGTCAGGATCGGTGTTGTAGAGGGCCGCCGCCTCCTTCAGCCGGATCACGGCGCGGCGCCAGTCGAGGTAGTTCTCGCCCAGACGGCTGACCACCACATCGCGCACGCCATAGCGGGTGACGGTGCGGCTTTCTTCGGGGGCGTCGATGCGCAGGTGATCGACGCCGACCCCGAGCCGCCTAAGCTGGCCGAAGTCGGCCACGTCCGACAAAGGCCGGGTCGAGGCCGTCATGTAGAAGCCGGGCGCGCCCTCGAACAGGACCGGGCGGCTGTTCAGCCAGACGCCCATGTTGCGGGTCTTCTTGACCAGACGCACCGGGGCGTCGGGACCGCGCACGACCACCACCACGTCAGCCGGGACGTCGGTCGGATTGAACACCGCGCCGTACAGGACGATGGAGGCGCCGCGGAAGCTGGAGTCGACCTCAACCTGGGCGTCGGTCAGGGCGGCGGCGACGCGCACCTCGCCTTCGGTCGCGACCGAGCGTTCGATGGTTCCCGGCGCGACCATGGGCGCGGGTTCGGGCGGCAGGGCCTGGAACATCAGTCTCCCACCCCCGGCGCCAGCAGGAACAGATCACTGGGCCGCACGAACAGCTCCAGCCCCATCTGGATGCCGACCAGAAGCACGATCAGGCCGAGCGCCGCGCGCATCTCCTCCGCCCGGAACCGACCCGATAGCTTGGCGCCGAACTGGGCCCCGACGACCCCGCCCAGGAGCAGGATGGTCGACAGGACGATGTCCACCGTCTGATTGCGCCCGGCTTGCAGGATGGTGGTGACGGCCGTGGTGATGATGATCTGGAACAGGCTGGTGCCCACCACGACGCTGGCCCGCATGCGCAGCACATAGAGCATGGCCGGCACCAAGATGAAGCCGCCGCCCACCCCCATGATGGCCGAGAGGATGCCCGCGAAGACGCCCAGGCCGAAGGGCGGAATGGCGCTGATATAGAGACCCGAGCGGGGAAAGCGCATGCGGAACGGCAGGCCATACAGCCACATGGGGCGACGGCGTTCCTTGCGCGGCGGGGTCTCGCCCCGCACCCGGTGCAGGATCTGCGTCAGGCTTTCGTACAGCATCATGCTGCCGATCAGGCCCAGGAAGACCAGATAGGAGACGGCCACCACCAGATCGGCCTGACCCAGCAGCCGCAGATAGCGGAACATCTCGACGCCCGCGAGCGCGCCCAGCGCCCCGCCCACGGCCATGATGCCGCCGATGCGGTAGTCGACCGCCTTCATGCCCGAATAGCGGATCACGCCCGAGGTCGAGGAGGCTACGACGTGGCTGGCCTGGCTGGCGACGGCCACGGTCGGGGGAATGCCCATGAAGACGAGGACGGGCGCCATCAGGAAGCCGCCGCCGATGCCGAACAGGCCCGAGACAAAGCCGACCAGCGCGCCCAGCAGAACCAGGAACGGCCAGTTCACCGAAACCTCGGCGATCGGCAGGTAAATATCCACGGCACGCGCCTTCGGCTGGAAGGGAACGCAGAACTGCGCCGGAAAGGCGACTAGACTTCTGGTCTTAGCGAGGGCTGCGGCGAACCGCCACCCCCGCCGCCGTTTCGACGCGTTTCGTTACGCGACCGGCTCGACCGTGAAGGCGTCAGCGGCTTCGCGCGCCACGCGGCGCGTCTCGGCCGAGGTGACGGGCGTCAGCCGCTGCACCGCCGCCAACGCCTGCTGGTCGCCGCGCCGAGCCGCGATCATGTACCATTTGAAGGCTTCGGTCGCGTTGGCGGCCACGCCCTCGTCGCCCCTCTCGTAAAGGTAGGCCACGTTGTACTGACTATCAACGCGGCCCGCTGTGGCCGCCTTGGTGAGCCAGGTCAGAGCTTCTCGCCGATTACGCGCCCCGCCTTCGCCTTCATAAAGCTGCATGGCGTAGTTGTGCATGGCGCGCGCATCGCCGCCTTCCGCCGCGCGCCTCATCCAGGTGCGCGCCTCGACCGGGTCGGGCGTCAGACCGGCGCCCCCCTCCTGATAGAGGGCGGCCAGACGCATCTGCGCCGGGCCGTAGCCCAGGTTGGCCGCACGCTTCAGCGGCTCCAGTCCGCTGTCGTCGCCGCTGTCGATCAGTTGCACCGCGCGCGTGAACAGAGCCGCGCCCTCGGTCGCCGCCACCTCGGGCGACGGCACGGCCTCGGTCGGGGCAGCGCTCAGCGCCACGGCGGCGATCGGCGCCGGGTCGGCATCGGTCTTCGCCGCAACGCCCGTCAGGCTCGCCATGTCCGGCAGGACCAGGCCCGACCCCTCGGCCAGTTGCAACGACGCATAACCGCCGCCCATGACCAGAGCCGCGACCGCCGAGGCGCCCAGGGCCTTGCGCATGGTCGAGCCTTCGCGCGACGCCTGCTTGTCCAGACGTTCCTGCAGCTTGGACTTGCCGCCGCGCTTCAGACCAAAGCCCTTGCGCGGGGCTTCTTCGGTGCTGGATATGGCGGCCCGCGCCGCCTCCAGGGTGTCACGGGTCGTGGCCCGCCCGGCGGCGGCGCCGGCCTTGAGCGCGTCGGGGTCGATAAAGTCGATCTCGGCCGAGAAGCCGTCGTCGCCCTCTGCGTCGCCCGGCCCGTCCACCAGCGGCGGCAGGCCTCCCACGGCGTCCAGCATCGCGTCGTCGACCAGGACGTCGCGCACATCGGCGCCGCCGAAGCCGTCGGCGACAAAATCGCTCCCGGCGAATGCCGGTTCGTCGGTCTCGTCCAGCGGATCGGTCGCAACGGCGCCGAACCGGGCGCGCTCGGGGCTTGAACCGAACAGGGCTTTCGGCGCCGCCTCGGCCTCGTCGGCGAAGGCGTTCAGTTCGGCGTCCAGCGGATCGGCAAAGACCGGCTCGGGATCGCGCACGGTCGGCGCCGGGAAGGGCGCGGCGTCCAGCACGCCGCCCATCGCATCTTCGGACCAGATATCGTCAGCGAAGGCGGCGGCGCGCCAGTCCCCGCTGGGGCTCTCGGCCGGGCTCCACGGCGTGGGCTCGGGGCTTTCCAGCGGGGTTTCGCGGCGCACGGCGCGCGCCCCACGCTGCTCGATGCTTTCGCGAGCCTCGGCCAGCAGGCGCGCGGTGCGCTCCTCGCTCTGACGCATCCGCTCGCCCAGTTCGCCCGAGGCGCGGTCGTAGCGTTGCTCGATCTTGTCGGTGTTCTCGGCCAGGCGGCGGCTGATGTCGTCCAGGGCCTGGGCCGAGCGACGTTCCGACTGGGCGATGCGCTCGGACAGACGATCCGAGATGCGGGTGATCTCGCCGCCCAGCCGCTCCAGCGCCAGGGCGTGCTGATCGTCGGAACGGGTGAGGCGCTGTTCCACGGCCTGGGCGTGACGCTGCATCTCGCGATCCAGCTTCTCGTTCAGCGCCTGCCCGAGAGCTTCCACGTTCGCCGCCGCGCCGCCGGCCTCAACCTTTTCGACGCGGGCGTTCAGGTTCTGGGCGATGCGCAGGACCTCGCGGCCCATGGCCTCGACAGCGTCGGCCGAGCGCTGCTCGGCGGCGCGGGTCTGATCGCCGACGGCGGCCAGGGCGCGCTCTATGCGATCGACGCGGCTTTCGGTCTCGGCCACGTCAAGGCGACGCATCATCTCCACGCGGCTGCCCTCGACCTGGCGGGTCAGGGTCTCGGCCAGCTTCTCGAAGCGGGCGGCCTCGCGGGGTTCGATCCGGCTCTCGGCGTCGCGCAGGCGCAGGTCCAGGGCGGCGAAAGAACGCTCCAGCCCCTTCAAGGCCTCGGAGGTGCGCTCCTGCGCCTCGTCCAGACGCGCGCCGACCTCGACCAGCAGGTCCGTGCCGGGGCCCGGCCCTGCCGCCTGTTCGACCGCTTCGATGCGCTGGCGCAGGGCCTCGGCGCCCGCACGCTGGCGCTCGTCCAGATCATAGAGGCGGCTGGAGACCGCGTTCAGGGCCGTCTCGACCCGACCCAGGCCTTCTGCGGCCCGAGGCCCGGCGTCCAGTTCGAAACGGCGCAGGCGCTTGTGGCCCTCGCGCAGTTCTTCGGCGATGTCCTCGATACGGCGGGCCTGGGCGGCGCCGGCCTTGTCCTGACCGTCCAGGCGATGCACCAGACCGGCCACGGCCTGGTCGATGCCCTGGATGGCAATGGTCGAGCGGCGCTCGGCGGCTTCCAGCCGACCGGCGATGACTTCGATGGAGGCGTCGACGCGGACCGCGCCTTCCGCGTCCGAACCATAGAGGTCGTCCAGACGACGCGAGCGGCTGCGGCGGTCATAGGGGTCGGGAATGGGCGTGCGGCGCGGCAGGGGCGTGACGCCCTCATCCTCGTCCGGCTCGTCCATGATCATGGAATTCAGCCACTCGCCCAGCGTCATGCCTGACCGGCGCGCAAGGTCCTTGGCGATCTCGCGAGCCTTGGGGTCGATCCCCTTCACGCTCCACGGCGCTGCTGCGCTCACTGATTCGCCTCCCGACCCATAGGGTGACGCTACCGCTCCACATCAAGCGTGTAAACGTATCGTTAACCGCAACATCTGGCGCCTGAGCGAACGAATCACCCTGTGACGCTTAGACGCGATTCCGTGCTTTTCGCGCCGTCATGGTTAACGCCGCGTTTAGATTCATCTTCTGGCGGTTTTCCGCCTTGCGAAGCGGCGCCTTAAGCGCCACCTGCCTCCGCCATGAGCCCCTCGCTGACCCTGATCCTGCTGGCCGTCTCGACCGCCGTCGCCGTCTTTTCCGGCTGGCGCGGGGCCCGTCCGCCGGACCTGTCGATGGGGCCGCGCATGATGCCATGGCGGTTCATCATGCTGGTCGCGGGGGCGTTGACCTTCCTGCTGCTGATCCATCTGGCTTCGGTGCTGGGCGGCCGCACCTTCCCCGTCTGACGGAACGGGACGGCCCTCCGACGGTTCTTCTGCCTCACGCAAGAGCAAGGAGACGCCGGATGAGCCATGATCTGACCCCCGCAGAGGCCGAAGCCGAATTCTGGAAAAGCCTGAAGCACAGCAACACCGGCATGCTGGGCCTGGACCGGCCCGGCTACCACAGCCAGCCGATGACCGCCTTCCGCGAGGAAGAGACCGGGACGATCTGGTTCTTCACCCGCAAGGACACCGACCTGGCGCGCGATGTCGCGACCTCGGGCCAGTCCGCCATGTTCAGCTATGGCTCCAAGGACCAGAAGGTCTGGGCCTGCGTCCACGGCGAACTCTCGGTGCATGGCCAGGACCGGGCGATCATCGACCGTCACTGGAACCCGGTGCTCGCCGCCTGGTATCCGGGCGGCAAGGACGATCCCAACCTGACCCTGCTGCGCTTCGACGCCGACGACGGCCGGGTCTGGGTCAGCGACGGCGGCCTGTTCAAGTTCGCCTATGAGATCGCCAAGGCCAATGCGACCAAGACCCTGCCCGACGCCGGCGGCGTGGCCGACGTCAATCTGCAGTAGGCGAAACCTGACATCCGCTTGGCCCTCAAGCAGCCTCGCCCCGCGGGCGAGGCGTTAGGGCTCTTTCGCAGGCACTTTCAGTCGCCTGCGAAACACCAGGCTAGAACCGCCTTCTGGGCGTGAATGCGGTTCTCGGCCTCGTCCCAGATCAGGGATTGGGGGCCGTCGATGACGGCGTCCGTCACCTCTTCGCCCCGGTGCGCCGGCAGGCAGTGCAGGAAGACGGCGTCGGCGTTGGCCAGCTCCATCAGGGCCTCATCGACCTGATAGGGCTCAAACGCCGCCAGGCGGGCCTCGTAGTCCTGATCGCCCATCGACACCCAGGTGTCGGTCACGACCACGTCGGCGCCGACCACAGCCTCACGCGGGTCGCTGGTCAGGTGAACGTGAGCCCCGCCCTTTTCCAGGTCGCGCAGGTCGGGGTGGTATTCCGCCGGACAGGCCACGTTCAGGCGGAAGCCGAACTTGGCCGCCGCGTGCATGAAGCTGTGGCAGACATTGTTGCCGTCCCCGACCCAGGCGATGGTCTTGCCTTCGATCGGGCCCAGATGCTCCTCGATCGTCAGCAGGTCGGCCAGGATCTGGCACGGGTGGCTGCGGTCGGTCAGGCCGTTGACCACCGGCACGGTCGAGACGCGGGCGAAGCGTTCGACGTCCTCATGATTGTTGGCGCGGATCATCACGGCATCGACCATGCGCGACAGGACCTTGGCCGTATCCTCGACCGGCTCGCCCCGCCCCAGCTGCATGTCGGCGGCGGTGGCGATGATGGCCGAACCGCCCAGCTGGCGGATGGCGGCGTCGAAGCTGAAACGGGTGCGCGTCGAGTTCTTCTCGAAGATCATGGCCAGGACGCGGTCCTTGCCCGGCGCGTCAGCGTCGGGACGCCCCTTGGGCCAGCCCTTGCGCGCCTGCTTGCGGGCGTGGGCGTCGTCCAGGATGGCGCGCAGGTCGCCCGCGTCGAGCCGATGAATATCGAGGAAGTGACGGACCATGACAGAGCCTCTCCCACCCCGCTCCGGGGAGGGTGGTCCCGCAGGAACCGGGTGGGGACGGCCTTGCGGAAACCTGGAAATGAAGGGACAGCGCCCCCACCCGACCTCACCTCCGATGGAGGCTCGGCCCCCTCCCCATGAAGGGGAGGGAAAAGCACTTAGGCCGCCAGCTTCGTCCGAGCGAACTCGCAGGCCGTTTCGAACTTCTCGACGGCCTCGCGGGCCTCTTCGAGGGTGATGTTCAGCGGCGGCAGGATGCGGACCAGGTTGTCGCCGCCGCCGGCGACCAGCAGCTTGGCCTCGTCGCGGGCCCAGCCCATGAAGTCGCGGTTGTTGGGGACCAGCTTGACCCCCACCAGCAGCCCCTTGCCGCGCACCTCGACGATCACGTCGGGGAAGCGCTCGGCCAGGCCGTGCAGCTGCTGCTTCAGATAGCCGGCGATCTCGTTGACGTTGGCCAGGATGGCGTCCGACGAGACCTCGGCGAAGGCGGCCTGACCGACGGCCATGGCCAGGGGGTTGCCGCCAAAGGTCGAGCCGTGGGCGCCGACCGTCATGCCCTTGGCCGCTTCAGCCGTCGACAGGCAGGCGCCGATGGGGAAGCCGCCGCCGAGGGCCTTGGCGATGGCCATGATGTCCGGCGCCATGCCGGCCCATTCGTGAGCCCACAGCTTGCCGGTTCGGCCCATGCCGCACTGAACTTCGTCGAAGATGATCAGGACGCCGTGCGCGTCGCACAGCTCGCGCAGGCCGCGCAGGCACTGTTCCGGCATGGCGCGGCAGCCGCCCTCGCCCTGCACCGGCTCGACGATGATGGCGGCGGTGGTCGGGTTGGCGATGGCGGCCTTGATGGCGTCGTGGTCGCCCCACTTCAGCTGATGGAAGCCTTCCATCTTGGGCCCGAAGCCCTCGGTGTAGCTGGGGTTGGCGGCGGCGTTGATGGCGCCATAGGTGCGACCGTGGAACGAGCCGTCGAAGCCGTAGATGTCGATGCGTTCCGGCTGGCCGTTGGCCGAGTGGAACTTGCGCGCCGTCTTCAGCGCGCACTCGACGGCTTCCGTGCCCGAGTTGGTGAAGAAGACCACGTCGGCGAACGACTTTTCGCACAGGGCGTCGGCCAGGGCGTCCTGGCCCGGAATCTTGAAGATGTTGGAGACGTGCCACAGCTTCTCGGCCTGATCCTTGACCGCCTGCACCAGCTTGGGGTGGGCGTGGCCGAGGGCGTTTGTCGAGATGCCCGAGACGCAGTCCAGATACTCGGTCCCGTCGGTGGACCACAGGCGGACGCCCTGGCCGCGCTCCACTTCCAGCGGCGCGCGATTGTAGACACCCATCAGATGACCGGACACTGGCAGACTCCATAAAGAGCGACGGTCCCGCAACCTTGGCTGCGGGACCGCTTTGAAAAAGGCGACGAACTTGTCGGGCGCTATTTGCGCTTAGTCAACACCGCGCCGACCACTGTCAGCGCAGTTGCGCGTCCAGTTTCTGGATCAGGGCCGCATAGGTGGCGCCGGCGGTGGCGATGGTCGCGCCTTCGACAGCCTCGATGGCGTCGTCCTTGGAGTGGATGACGCGGAAGACCTGGGGCACGAAGCCCTCGGCCAGACCGTTTTCCTTGCCGCCGTTGAAGGCCAGCCACATCTGGTGGGCGCCGACCTGATCCTGGAAGCCCAGCGACACCACGGGCACGCCCGCCGCCGAGAAGGCGCGGTCGTCCGAGGGCGGATACTCGGGGAAGCCCACGCACTGCATCGCCCGCTCGGCGCACAGTTCCTGGGTCGCACGCGTGACGAAGGCCGACTGCGGCCCGTTGTTCTGGCCGTACATCAGGGTGTCGCCATAGGCGGCGACGTCCGAATTCACCACGGCGGCGACATTGGCGACGCCGTGCGCCTCGATCCACTTCCTGGCGCCGATCAGGCCCAGCTCTTCCTGATCGAAGAAGATGACGCGGACCCGGTGGGTCAGCGGCTTGTCTCGCAGGATCTTGGCCGCCTCGATCAGGGCCACGACCGAGCCGGCGTTGTCGACCACGCCTTGCGACATTGTCCCGTCGCGCAGCTTCACCGCGTCATAGTGGGCGGTCAGCAGGATTTCTTTCGGGCCGTCGCCGATGGTGACGACCACGTTCGAACCCTGCATCGGCCCGGCGCGACCGCCGCCCTCAAAGGTCTCGACGGTCGGGTTGAAACCGGCGGCGCGCAGCTGGGCCACCAGAACATTCATCCGCTCGGCGTTGGACGGCTGAACATAGGCGCCGACCTGGGCCTTCAGGGCTTCCGCATCCTGCGCCAAAGCCGGCGTGGACAGAAGCGCAGCGGCGGCGACGGCCGACGCCAGAACGGATCGAAACAGCATAGGAACCTCCCAAGCCCCTCCCCTGGGGCGTTCGGTCCTGCCTAATGGTTCAGCTCTTCAGACGCCAGCCCGAGCGGAACACCAGCCAGCAGGCCGCGCCCATCAGCACCGTCAGCACGCCGCTCATGATCACGCCGACCCACAGGTTGCCCTCGGCGTGGCCGATGAAGCCCGCCCGGAAGCCGTCGATCAGGTAGAAGAAGGGGTTGAAGCGGCTGATGCTGGCGAACGGCTCCGGCAGGCTGTCGATCAGGTAGAAGGTGCCCGACAGGAAGGTCATCGGCATGACGACAAAGTTCTGCACCGCCGAAAGATGGTCGAACTTCTCGGACCACAGACCCGCCAGCACGCCCATCATCCCCATCAGCAGGGAAGCGATCAGGCCGAACCAGACGATCAGGGCGACGTTGGCCAGACCCAGCTTCGCAAACGGCAGGACGCACAGGGCCGTCACCAGACCGACCGCCACGCCGCGCGTCGCCGCGCCCAGGGTGAAGCCGACGGTCAGTTCCAGCGGGCTGAGCGGCGGGGTCAGGAAGTCGGTGGCCGTGCCCATGATCTTGGCCTGGATCAGGCTGGACGAGGCGTTGGCGAAGGCGTTCTGAAGAATGGCCATCATGATCAGGCCGGGCGCCACGAACTCGGCGAAAGGCGTGCCGTGCAGTGGCGGCCGTGCGCCCTTCAGCGCCACCACGAAGACCAGCATGTAGAGCAGGGTCGTCACCACCGGCGCCGCCACCGTCTGGGCGCCCACCTTCCAGAAACGGCGCACTTCGCGCAGGTAAAGGGTGCGCAAGCCCACCCAGTTGATGCCGTCGTATCGACGCGGCTGGGGCAGGCCGGAGGGGCGAGTAGAGGCGAGATCGGTCTTCATGGAGGCCCAGATGCGCCCGCTAAGCTGGTTTCGCAAGGCGCCCGACGTTCGATGAAGGGGCGCAAAACTGATTCAAAACGGGACGTTAACCACACTACATCTGGTTTCTGTGGACAGCTGAATTGCCACATCTTGCGTGTTTTAAGTGCTGCTTTACGATTAGTAGCAGGTCGAGGCGGGGAAATTCGTCGGCGACCCAAGATATTGAATCCGATCCCCGGGAGGGTGGCCATGACCACAGCTAGCTGGACTGAAGACCGCGTCGGCGCGCTGAAGAAGCTCTGGCTGGAAGGCCAGTCGGCAAGCCAGATCGCCAAGACCCTCGGCGGCGGCGTGACCCGCAACGCCGTGATCGGCAAGGTGCACCGCCTGGGCCTGTCGGGCCGCGCCGCGCCGTCGCAACCGGCACGCACCACCTTCCGCGCCGCCGCCCGTCCGCGCCCCGCCGCACCGGCGGCTCCGGTTCAGGCCCCCTCGGCTCCGCGCCGTATCGAGGCCGCCGCCCCGCGTCCGGTCATGGCCGTTCAGCCCTCGGCCCCCGCACCCATGCCGGAACTGCCCGGCACGGCCACGGTGATGACCCTGGGCGCCCACATGTGCAAATGGCCGATCGGCGACCCCTCGTCGCGCGAGTTCAGCTTCTGCGGCCGCCGCGCCACGGAAAACGTCTATTGCGGCGAACACGCCCGCGTCGCCTACCAACCGCAAGTCCGCCGCGGCGCGTCCAAGGACGGCGCCACCGAACTGGCGCGTTCGCTTCGCCGTTATATCTAAGAGCGCTATCGCTCGCCGCGCGGCGGCTCGCTGCTTGAGCGGCATTTTTGAGCGCTATTGCTCGCCGCGCGGCGGCTCGCTGCTTGAGCGCGTCGCGTGACCGACCTTCTCCCGTCCAGTTCGCTGGACGGGAACAAGGCTGGGGCTGCGGTTCATCCGGGTTGACGCAGCCCTATCGCCCTCGCCGCACGGCGGGGGTTTTTCTTTGGGCCCAGGTTGCCTCCTCTCCTCCCCCGTTCACGGGGGAGGGGGACCGCGCAGCGTTGGAGGGGGCGGATGCATCCGCCACCCTCAGTCCTGAACACCCCGCGCCCCACCGTTCAACGAAGACGCTCGAACTCGCCCCCTCCACCATGCTGCGCATGGTCCCCCTCCCCCGCTTCGCAGGGGAGGATCAGCGGAAGCCTTTAGTTCAGCGTCCGCCGCGTGTCCGGCACGTCCAGAGAAAACGCCGGGATGGCGGCCTCGAACATCCGCCCGTCCACGTCGGTCATGTAGTAGGCCCCAACCATAGAGCCCGAGGGCGCGCCCAGCGGGCAGCCCGAGGCGTAGGAATAGCTGTCGCCGGCCTCGATCACCGGCTGCTCGCCGACCACGCCCTGACCGCGCACCTCTTCGACATGGCCGTAGGCGTCGGTGATGGTCCAGCGGCGCGCCACCAGCTGCACCGGCGATCCGGTCAGATTGACGATCTCGATCTGATAGGCCCAGACCCAGCGCCCCGCCGCCGGGTCCGACTGGGCCGCCAGATAGGAGGGGCGGACGCGAACGACGACGCCTTCGGTTTCGGCGGTATAGGCAGGAGGGGCGTGCATGCGCTATATGCAGCCCGCCGACCTCGGGGTTCAACCCGTCTGGCGCATCGGATGTCGCATTCCGAAGCGAGACAGGCGGAAAAATCCGTGTGAGACAGGACGGCATGAGCATCTTCGAGATTCCCGCCCAGCCCGGCATTCTGCCCTATCAGAGCATCGAGACCCTGATCGCCACAGGCGCGATCCGGTCCGACACCCCCTTCGATCATGATCAGGTGCAGCCGGCCAGCCTGGACCTGCGTCTGTCGAACCAGGCCTGGCGCGTGCGCGCCTCCTTCCTGCCCGGTCAGCGCAAGGTCGAGGACCGGATCAAGGACGTGGCCATGCACACGGTCGACCTGTCGGGCGGCGTGGTGCTGGAAAAGGGCTGCGTCTATATCGCCCGCCTGCAGGAGCGCCTGACCCTGCCGCGCGGCCTGAACGCCCGCGCCAACCCCAAGAGCTCGACCGGCCGCGTGGACGTCTTCGTCCGCCTGCTGACTGATCAGGGCGGCAGCTTCGACGACGTGGACGAGGGCTATGACGGCCCCCTCTATCTCGAGATCGCGCCCCAGACCTTCTCCATCCTGGTCCAGCCCGGCACCCGCCTGAACCAGCTGCGCCTCAAGGCCGGCGATCCGCCCAAGCTGGAGACCCGCAGCGTCGGCGTCGATCTGGAAGCGGGCGAGCACGGCATCGTCGGCTTCCGCGGCCGTCGCCACGCCGGCGTCGTCAACATGGACCACATCGACGGCCACGACCCGCGCGACTTCTGGGAGCCGCTGACGCTCCGCCGCAACGAACTGCTGCTGGACCCCGGCGAGTTCTACATCCTGGCCTCGCGCGAAGCGGTCGAGATCCCGGTGGATCAGGCCGCCGAGATGACCCCCATCGACCCCTCGGTCGGCGAGTTCCGCGTCCACTACGCCGGCTTCTTCGACCCCGGCTTCGGCACGGACGAGGCCCATGGCGCCGGATCGAAAGGCGTGTTGGAGGTTCGCACCCACGACACCCCCTTCCTGCTGGAACACGGCCAGATCGTCGCCCGACTGGTCTATGAGCCCCTGACGGAACGCCCGTCGCGCCTCTATGGCGAAGGCGGCAGCCACTACCAGAGCCAGGGCCTGAAGCTGTCGAAACACTTCCGCCCCTGGGGCTAGGTTCGACTTTCCTCCCCATTCCATGGGGAGGGGGACCACGAAGTGGTGGAGGGGGCGGCACAACGATCAGCCGTCGAGACGCCCCCTCCGTCACGTCGCCTTCGGCGCCGCGCCACCTCCCCATGGAATGGGGAGGAAAAAGCCATCCTCAGGTCAGCCGGTTCGCCTTCCTCAGGCTGGGGAAGACCTTGGCCCATATCCCCGTCGCGGCCAGGGCCCCGACCCCGCCGAACACCGCCGCCCCGATGGGCCCGAGCAGGCGCACCATGACCCCCGAATAGGCCTCGCCCAGTTCATTGGAGGCGCCGATGAACAGCATGGAGACTGAGGACACCCGGCCGCGCATGTGATCGGGCGTGGCCAGCTGGATCAGGGTCTGGCGGATGTTGACGCTGATCATGTCCGCCCCGCCGCCGATGAAGAGGGCCAGGGCGCTGAGCCAGACCCAGTGCGACAGGCCGAACGTCAGCGTCGACAGGCCGAACACCGCCACGGCCGCGAACATCCAGCGCCCGCCGTGCTTCACGATGGGGAAGCGGCTCAGATACAGCGCCACCAGCAGCGCCCCGACCCCGAACGAGGCCCGCAGCAGGCCGAAGCCCTGCGGCCCCACGTGCAGGATGTCGCGCGCGAAGATCGGCGTCAGCAGGGCCACGCCCGCCAGCAGCACCACCACCAGATCCAGCGAGATGGCGCCCAGAACAATCTTGGTCTTCCAGACATAGGACAGACCCTCCTTGACCAGTTCCAGCGGCCCCACGCCCGTCTCGACGAACTGCGGCTTGCCCTTGGTGCGGATCAGCAGGAAGCAGCCGATGGCCACGAAGAACAGGGCCATGGCCGAAGCGTAGGCCCAGGGCACGGCGAAGCCGACAATGACGCCGCCGAGCGCCGGCCCGGCGATGGCTCCAGTCTGGAAGGCGATGGACTGGGCCGCGATGGCCGGCGGCAGGGCCTTGCGCCCCACCACCATGGGCAGGAAGGCCTGACTGGCCGGGGCCAGGAAGGCGCGCGCCGCGCCGAACACGGCGGCCACGGTCAGCAGCCCCCACAGGGGCGGCGACCCGTGCAGGGCCATGGCGAGAAAGGCCAGGGCGCACAGGCTCTCGACCACGATGGACAGGGTCACGGTGTGCTTGCGGTCGCGCCGGTCCGCCATGGCCCCGGCGGGCAAGGTGAAGGCCAGCAGCGGCAGGAACTGGCACAGGCCCACCAGGCCCAGATAGAGGCTGGCCTCGGCGATCGGATGGTCCCGGCGGGCGATCTCATAGACCTGCCACAACAGGGCCGAGGACTGGATCTGGATGCCCAGAACCGCCGCCACCCGCCCGACCCACAGCAGGCGGAAATCACGAATGGCCCAGGGACTGGACGGCCCTCCATCGTGCGACGAAGGCGGCAAGGGCGGCTGGGGCGGGACGGTCGGGGCGGTGTCGATACTGTCTGTGGTCACGTTCTTCGAGGCGTCTTCGGATAAGGGGTTCCGTCGCGATGGAAGTAGCGGTCGGCGCCCTTTGGCAGGATCATGTCGATGTCGGGATAGTCGCAGGCGTCTTCCGTCGGGCGGCGCGACCCGACCTCCAGCAGCACCGCCTCACGGTCGCTGCGGTTTTCTATTCTGTGGCCGTGGGGGACGCCCGCCTTGAAGCCGGCGCAGTCGCCGGCGACCAGAACCGTCTCGCCGTCTTCCTCGACCAGCACCACCTCGCCCTCGACCACCCAGACGAACTCGTCCTCGGCTGTGTGCCAGTGGCGCTGACTGGACCAGGCCCCGGCGGGCAGGCGCAACAGGTTGACCCCGAACTGGTCCAGACCGACCGCGTCGCCCAGCCGCCAGCGCCGCCGCGACTTGCAGGGGGCGGCGAATTCTTCCGGGTAGCCCGTCCCATGTCCGGTGGGCGCATTGTCGATGTCGATTTTCGGCACGGTTTCGGGCCTTCTCGCGGATGCGGGATATGCCTAAAGCATAGAGCCCATGAGCGCCGCATCACATTCCGTCATCGATCCTGTCGAACTGACCCGCGACCTGATCCGCATTCCCTCTGTCACCCCCGCCGACGAAGGGGCGATGGACGTGCTGGAACGCACCCTGACCGGGCTGGGCTTCACCTGCCGCCGCATGGTGTTCGAGGGGCCGACCGGCGTGGGTCATGACGCCCGCATCGAGAACCTCTACGCCCGACGCGGCACGGCCTCGCCCAACCTCTGCTTTGCCGGCCACACCGACGTGGTGCCGACCGGCGACGTCGCCGCCTGGACCGCCGCCCCGTTCGAGGGCGAGACCCGCGACGGCATCCTCTATGGACGCGGCGCCGTGGACATGAAGGGCGGCATCGCCGCCTGGGTCGCCGCCGTCTCGCGCATCCTTTCCGAAGGTGATGTCCCCGGCTCCCTGTCCTTCCTGATCACCGGCGATGAGGAAGGCCCGGCCCTGCACGGCACCAAGCGCGTGGTCGAGGCCCTGATGGCCGAGGGCGAGGTCATCGACGCCTGCGTGGTCGGCGAACCGTCCTCGGCCCACCATCTGGGCGACATGATCAAGGTCGGACGGCGCGGCTCGCTCAACACCTGGATCACCGTCCACGGCAAGCAGGGCCACGTCGCCTATCCCGACCGCGCCGCCAACCCGGCCCCGGTCGTGGCCAAGCTGCTGGCCCGCCTGGACACCCACGTTCTCGACGACGGCTATCCTGAATTTCCGCCGTCCAACCTCGAGATCACCACCATCGACGTGGGCAATCCGGCCACCAACATCATCCCGGCGGAGGCGAAGGCGCGGCTCAACATCCGCTTCAACCCGACCCACACCGGCGACGGCCTGATCGACTGGCTGAACCGTGAGGCGGGCCTCGTCCAGGCCGAGACCGGCCTGCGCATCGAGCTGACCCACATGTGCTCGGGCGAAGCCTTCCTGACTGAGCCGGGCGTCTTCGTCACGGCGGTGCAGGACGCGGTGGAGGCGAGCCTGGGCCGCCGCCCCGAGGCCTCGACCACGGGCGGCACCTCGGACGCCCGTTTCATCCGCGCCCTGTGCCCAGTGCTGGAGTTGGGCCTGGTCGGCCAGACCATGCACCAGGTGGACGAGCGCGTGCCGGAGGCCGAGCTGCGCGCCCTGACCGACGCCTATCAGGCGGTCATCGGCACGGTGTTCGAACGCCTCTGATTAGGGCGTCCGAACACCGCCGAGGCCTTAATTGCCGCGATAGGTGCTGTAGCCGTAGGGGCTGACCACCACCGGCACGTGATAGTGGACGCTGGGATCGACCACCTGGAAGACCACATCGATCTCCGGGAAGAAGGGCGGCGTCGTCGGCTCGCCGTAACGCGACATGTCGAACACCAGGCGATAGGTCGCCGCCTCGGTCTTGATCGCGTCGCCGAACGAGCGAACGCGACCGTTCTCGTCGGTGCGGCTGGTCGCCAGATCGCGCCAGCCGCCCTCGGCCGACTTGATCTGCAGCGTGACCGGGACGTCCCGACCGCCGACGCCGCGCGCCAGGTCCAGCACGTGGGTCGAGATCGTCTCGGCCGCGGCGGGGAAGGCGAAGGCGGACAGGGCGGCCGCCGCGACGGCGAGGGTGCGAAGGTTCATCGAACGAACTCCTGAAAGTGAAATGCAGTAGCGCGGCCTTATTCGCGCGAAAAACGGCGACGGATGGGTCGCGCCCCACATTTCGTCAGTCTGCGAAGATCAGGCCTCGCCCGCCGCCTCCAGCCGCGCGATGCGGCGATCCATGTCGGCGACCTGGTCCTTCAGCCGCTGGGCCTCTGACGCCATGTCGACCGGCGTGCCGTCCTCATAGGTCAGCTGCGCGCCCTTCTCGATCAGGTCGAGACGGTAGAGGGCGGTGACGCGGGTCGCCTTGAACCGCTCCAGTTCGCTTTCCTTCGACACGATCAGATCGCCGCCACGACGATGATTTCGACCAGGTAGTCGGGCGTAGCCAGTTTGGCTTCGCTGGTGGCGCGCGCGGGCGGGTTGGCCTTGTCGACCCAGGCGTCCCAGACCGCGTTCATGGCCTCGAAGTCGGCGATGTCGGCCAGCCAGATGGTGGCCATCAGGATCTTGGACTTGTCGGTGCCCGCCGCAGCCAGAAGGGCGTCGATCTCGGCCAGGGTCGTCTTGGTCTGGGCCGTGACGTCGTCGCCCGGCTCCCCGACCTGACCGGCCAGATAGACGGTGTTTCCGTGGATGACGGCCTCGCTCATGCGGGCGCCGGGCTGGATGCGGGTGATCATGGGGAGGCCTCCTGAAATCAGACCCCCGGCTTAACCCAGCATCATCTCCATCGCCAGCAGGGCCGCGCCGAAGACCGCCGCGAAAGCGATGCAGAAGAAGAGCGCGTCGCGCAGACGACCACGCGCGGGACGCAGGGGCGCAGCAGGCGGCAGGTTGATCGGCAGGCGCGACATCGGCGGACCCTCGTCAGGAACCGCGAGGATGCGCCCTCATGCTTACCCCTTGATAAACAGAAACAATCAGTTTTCCGGCCTCCTTTGTGAACTTCCTGTGGCGCAGCGTCGGAGGCCTTGCACGCCCCGCCGCGAACAGCGATCTTCGGTTTCATGAGCAAGACGCCCAAACCCTTCAAGGTGTCGAAGACCCGCTGGAACGAGGTCGTTCTGGTGTGCCGCAAATGCTCGAAGAAGCTGGACGGCGGCTTTGGTCCTGACGGCGACAAGACCCTGAAAAAGGCGCTGCGTCGCTATCTCCACGCCGGCAAGGGGCGCAAGGCGGACCTGGCCGTCGTCGGCGCCGACTGTTTCGACGTCTGCCCCAAAAATGCGGTGGTGGCCGTCAACGCCCGCCGCCCCGAGGAACTGCTGATCGTGCCCGCCGGGGCGGATCTGTTCGAGGTCAAGGCGCGCCTGGGTCTGGACGACGGACGTCGCCTGAAGCGCCCCCTCCCCGCCATTGATCCTGTCGAGACGACTTCCTAAAGTCGAAAAGCCGTGTCAGAGGCAAATCCATGGACACGACCCGTATCGAGAAGCGTATCGGCGTGCGCGCGCCGTCGGACCGCATTTGGGAGATCCTGTCGGATCTCGAGAACTGGCACAGCTGGAACCCCTATGAGACCGGCCTGAGCGGCGCCCTGGCCTTCGGCGCAAGCATCAGCCTGACCGAGGCCCTGCCCGGCATGGCCGAACGTCAGGTTCAGGCCCGCCTGGGCGACTGGCAGCCCTACGCCCAGTTGGTCTGGGCCGAGAAGCGCGGCTTCCTGTTCAACGCCATCCGCTACTACGAGATCGAGGAGCTGGAGCGGGGCAACTGCATCGTCGCCAACGGCGTGATCTTCTCGGGGCTGCGCGGCGAACTATTCCACGACAAGCACCGCAAGACGATCCGCAGCGCCTATGATGACATCAGCGAGGCCCTGAGGCGCGCCGCCGAGGGCTGATCAGCCGCCGTTCTTCATCATGTCCTGAATGTTGATGATCGCCGGTCCCAGGATGACGATGAACAAGACGGGCAGGAAGAAGATGATCATCGGCACGGTCAGCTTGGCCGGCAAGGCCGCCGCCTTCTTCTCCGCCGCCGACAGACGCAGGTCGCGGTTTTCCTTGGCCATGACGCGCAGGGCCGACCCGAGCGGCGTGCCGTAGGTCTCGGCCTGGGTCATGGCCGTGGCCACCGACTTGATGCCGGGATGGTTGGTCCGTTTCGCCATGCCCTCATAGGCCATGCGGCGTTCGGGCAGATAGCTCAGTTCGGCCGACAGCAGGGACAGCTCCTCGGCCAGTTCGATCGACTGGCTGCCGATCTCCTGGCTGACCTTCTGGATCGCCGCCTCGATCGACATGCCGGATTCGACGCAGATCAGCAGCAGGTCCAGCGAGTCGGGAAAGGCCGCGACGATTGACTGTCGCCGCTGAGCGATGCGGTTCGAGACATAGATGTTGGGCGCATAGAAGCCGGCCGCGAAGGCCGCCCCGACAATGCCCAGGATCATGGTCGGCGGCTGGCCGAAATCGTTCACGACCAACAGATAGAAGGCCACGATCCCGCCGAACACGAACGGCATGGTGAAGCGGAAGAAGTAGAAGGTGTTCAGCGGCCGGGGGCCGCGCCACCCCGCCTGGGCCATGTTCTCGGCCACCTTGGGGTCTTCCAGCAGCTTGCTCAGGTTCAGCCGCTCGACCACCCGCTTCTTGAAGCCCTCGTCGCTGTGACGCAGGCTGGCTCCGGCCCCGCCGGCGCCGCCGTTCATGGCCAGACGCGACTTGCGGCGCAGTTCCTCGCGCCGCTCGGCCACGGCCTGCATCCGCTTGCCCAGGGTCGCCCCGCCCGTATAGGAGCTGAGCAGGGTCAGGACGCTGGCGAAGACGGCGACGCCGACCCCGATGCTGAGCAGGTTCTGCGCGTCGGTGATGAAGTGCATGAAGCCGTTCATGACGCCCTCCGTCTCAGAACTTGAACGAGATCATGCGCTTCATCGTGAAGACGCCAAGAGCCATCCAGGTCGCCGAAGCCAGCAGCATGACCTGACCGCGCATATCGGTGAACAAGAGCGACATGTAGCCGGGGCTGGACAGGCTCACCATGATCATCACCACCGGCGGCAGCGAGGCGATGATGCCCGCCGAGGCCACGGCCTCGGACGACAGGGCCTTGATCTTCTCGCCCATCAGTCGCCGGGCGCGCAGCACCGTGGTCAGATTGCTCAGGGCCTCGGCCAGGTTGCCGCCGCTCTTCTGCTGGATGGCGATGACGATGGCGAAGAAGTTCAGTTCGGGCGTCGGCATGCGCTCGTACATCTTTTCCAGCGCCTGGCTCAGCGACAGGCCCACGCCCATGCTTTCGACCAGCCGCTGGAACTCGCCGCCCAGGGGCTGGGGGCTTTCGCGGGCGATGATCTTGAAACAGTCGTGCACGGGCAGGCCCGTCTTGATGCCGCGCACCAGGATGTCGACGGCGTCGGCGAAGGCCAGAGAGAACTTCTTCATCCGCTTCTTGCCCAGGAAGCCGACGATCCAGCGGGGCAGACCCAGACCGACCGCCACGCCGACGCCCAGCGCCAGGAACAGGTTCAGCCCCGCGATCAGGGCGATCAGGAAGCCGATCACGCCCGCCACGACGCTGATGATGGTGAAGGTGCGCAGGCTCATCGACAGACCGGCCTGCTTCAGCTTGGCGCTCATGGTCATGCGCGCCTTGCGCTCGCGCCGCTCGACGTCCTGAAGCTGGCTCAGGATCTGCTTGCGTCGCGCCTCGGGCGTATTGGCCGCCGCCGCAGCCGTCCGCTTGGCCGCCGTCGCGTCCCGCGCGCCGCCCAGGGCCTTGGCGCGCTTGACCGCCTGGGCCGAGGTATCGTCGCCGCTGACCAGAACCCAGCCGACGCCGCCGATGGTGATGAAGGCCAGAAACGCCGCAAGAATGGGAAGCATCAGACCCTACTCCGCCGCATCCAGGGCTTCGGCCAGCTCGCGTTCCAGCCCATAGTAGCGGGCGCGGTCCCAGAAGCGGGGCCGGGCGATGCCGGTCGAGCGGTGACGCCCGGTGATCTTGCCGTGCGCGTCCTCGCCGGTGATCTCATAGACGAACAGATCCTGGGTCACGATGACGTCGCCTTCCAGCCCCACCACCTCGGTGATGTGGGTGATCCGGCGCGAGCCGTCGCGTAGGCGCGCGGCCTGGATGATGACGTCGACCGAGCCGACGATCATCTCGCGAATGGTCTTGGACGGCAGGCCGTAGCCGCCCATGGTGATCATCGACTCCATCCGGCTGATGGCCTCGCGCGGGGAGTTGGCGTGCAGCGTGCCCATGGAGCCGTCGTGGCCCGTATTCATGGCCTGCAGCAGATCGAAGGCCTCGGGTCCCCGGACCTCGCCGACGATGATCCGTTCGGGTCGCATCCGCAGACAGTTCTTGACCAGGTCGCGCATGGTGATCTGGCCCTGGCCTTCCAGGTTCGGCGGACGGGTCTCCAGACGCACCACGTGCGGTTGCTGCAACTGCAGTTCGGCGGCGTCCTCGCAGGTGATGACGCGCTCGGTCGGGTCGATGAAGGCCGTCAGGGTGTTGAGCAGGGTGGTCTTGCCCGAGCCCGTGCCGCCCGAGATGACCAGGTTGCATCGCGCCGCGCCGATGACGCCCAGGACGCGCGCGCCCTCAGGGCTGATGGAGGCGTACTCCACCAGATTCTTCATCGTCAGCTTGTCTTTTTTGAACTTACGAATGGTCAGCGTCGGGCCGTCGATGGCCAGGGGCGGGGCGATGACGTTGACGCGCGACCCGTCCGGCAGACGGGCGTCGCAGATTGGGCTGGATTCATCGACACGGCGGCCGACCTGGCTCACGATCCGCTGACAGATGTTCATCAGCTGGGTGTTGTCGCGGAAGCGGACGTTGGTCAGCTGCACCTTGCCGCTGACTTCGATGAAGACCCGCCCGGCGCCGTTGACCATGATGTCGGCGATGTCGTCGCGGGCCAGCAGCGGCTCCAGCGGGCCATAGCCGAGGACGTCGTTGACGATGTCCTGAACCAGGTGCTCCTGCTCGGCCACCGACATGGAGACGTTCTTGATCGCCACCAGTTCGGCGACGATGTCGCGGATTTCCTCAGCCGCCGCCTTGGTGTCCAGCTGGGCCAGCTGCGACAGGTCGATGGTGTTCATCAGCGCGTTGAAGATGGTGGTCTTCGTAGCGTGATAATAGTCGGACTGCTCGCGGACGATCTCGGCGACCGCCTGGGCCTTCTTCAGCTGTTCCAGACCGGCGGTGGCGCGCGGTCCCTTGACCGGACCGCCCGGCGTCGGCGCAGGGGCCTCGGCCCGGGGGCGCGCGGCCAGGGCGTCCAGGCGGTCGGCGGCGTCCGACGGCGGGCGCGCCGCGGCTTCCAGTTCCTCGATGGAGAAGGCGTCGACGGCGTCCAGCACACGCGCCTGCGCCGCCGGCTGAGGCGCCGGGGCGGGTCGGGGCGCGACAGCGACCCCAGGCTGGGCTGAACGCTTGCCGAACATGGCCTAGCGCTTCTTGTTGAACAGGGAGGCCAACAGAGAGCCGCCCTTGGCTGCGCCGTTCTTGGCCGCCCCGGCTTCCGCCGCCTTGCCGCGCGCGGGACCCGCGCTCGGCAGTTCGCGTTGCGACACGATCTGGGCCAGGGTCTGGAAGGCCTCGGCGGCCTTGGTCTTGGCCCCGGCCTCGACAATCATCTGGCCGTTGTTGGCGGCCGAGCCGAAGACCTTGGCGTCGAACGGGATCACCAGGCTGGGGTGGACGCCCAGCGCGGCGCCAAAGTCCTTGGTCGGGATTTCGGGACGGCCCGGCACGCCGACCTGGTTCAGCACCAGACGCGGCGGGGCGTCGTTGGGGCGCCCCTGCTTGATCAGGTCGATCATGTTCTTGGCGTTGCGCAGGGAGGCCAGGTCCGGCGTCGCCACGATCACCACCTCGTCCGCCGAGATCAGCGTCTTGCGCATCCAGCCCGACCACAGGTGCGGCAGGTCCAGCACCACGAAGGGCGCCGTCGAGCGGATGCGGCTCGTCACCTCCTCGAAGGCGTCCGGCTGGATGTCCCAGTCGCCGTCCAGGGTGGCCGGCGCTGCGAACAGGCTCAGCTTGTCGGTGCAGCGGACCATCATCCGATCCAGCAAGGTGGCGTCCAGGCGGTCCGGCTGGCTCAGGGCGTCGGCGACGCCGCCGAGCGGGTCCTGGTTGAAGTCCAGCCCGGCGGTGCCGAACGGCAGGTCATAGTCGACGATGACGGTGTTGACGCCGATCCGCTCGCTCATGGCGTAGGCGGTGTTGTGGGCCACGGCCGAAGCCCCGGCCCCGCCGCGCGCCCCGACGAAGGCGATGGACCGACCGACAAAAGGTTGCGCCGGGTCGGCGAACAGGCCGCCGATGGCCGCGATCAATTGCAGCGGCTGCAAGGGCGCCACCAAGTATTCGCTGACCCCGCGCCGCATCAGTTCGCGGAACAGCAGGATGTCGTTGGTCGCGCCGATGACCACCACCTTGGTGCCCGCGTCGCAGACCTCGGCCAGTTGGTCGATCTCCCACAGAAGGGTCTGCGGGTCCTTCAGGCACTCGACCACGATCAGCGGCGGGGTCGGCTCGGCCTGATAGGCCTCGATCGCCGCCGCGACGCCACCGACGCGGATCTGGGTGGTGGCGCGCGACATGCGCCGGTCCTGCCCCGCCCGCTCGGCGGCGGCCAAGGTGTCCTGACGCTCGGCGAAGACGTGGACGGCGATGCGCGGGATCGACACCTCGACCGTGGACCCCGCACTGATCGGCAGAGAAGCGGCCTCCACCAAGGCGGGCGCGAAGGGCTCGGGCACAGCCGGAACCGGGACCTCTGCCACGGGCGTCGCCGCGACCAGAGGCGCCACGCTCGCCGCCGCCGCCTCGGTCGCATCGACCAGACGTCCGACAGGATTATAAACCTCGACGTCCGCCTCGATCCATTCGTCGGGCGTTTCGTCGAGCGCAACGGGGAAGGGCTCGGAGACGGCGCTCAGGACATCCTGCGGCTGAGCCTGCGGCGACCGGGGCGCGGCGTTGAGGAATTCATCTTCCAGGTCGAAACCGTCCAAAGCGTCGAAATCCTGAGCAGCATAGGATTGGGTCATGATCAGTTCACCGCCCGAGAGACGCGCGACTCAGAGATCAGCTCTTCTCGCTCGGCCGAGGTCTTGGTCCCCTCGCGATAGGCGTCGAACACCACGCTGCGGCGACCGGCCTCGGCGGGGGTCATGGCGCGCGGCGAGACGATGTCGCGCGGGTTGGCGATCTGGGCCGCCAGGTTGGCGTTGACGGCGCAGCCGAAGTTCGAGGCCGACTGATTGTCGCCGGTGCGGCCTAGATTGCCCCAGACCGTTCCGCACTGCGGCGTCACGGCGCGCACCGTTTCGAAGCCGACCAGGACCGGCGCGCGCGGGTCCGGTCCGGCGTAGCTGACCACACGGACGCGATGATCGGGGGCGCCCGCCGCGACCAGGGCCGACTTGACGTTCCAGGCTGTCTGCGTCGCCACGGGATCATCGCCCGCCGGCGCCTCTACCACCAGAGTCGGCGCGCCTTCGAGGGCGAAGCGGCTGACCAGGGCGGTCAGGGCCGCCTGCTGGTTCGCCGACAGGCCGGTTTCGTGCACCGCCAGGGCGATGCGGTCCAGACCCGGCTCGACCTGCAGCGTGTAGCGCGAGAGCGGCGTCAGCGGCGGCTCCCCGCCCAGGCTGGCGGGTCCGCCCATGCAGCCGGCCAGCGCCAGCCCGGCGAGCGCCAGAGCCGCGCTCAGGGAGAGGATGGATTGGGCGGAACGGGTCATGGCGCTCACTCGATCACATAGCCGACAGGCCCCTGCCATCCGCCGCCCGACTGGGCGGCGGGGGCGGGCACGCCATAGGCCTGGTTCAACTGGCCGAAGAAGATGGTCTGGGCGTCTTGCGCGATGCGCAGGCCGTCGGCGGGCGTCTGCATCCGGCCCGGCGCGGTCGGATTGACCACATAGGCCTCGACGATGACCACCAGTTCGGTCTCGCCCATCAGATAGTCGCGCGAGCGGAACAGCTGGCCCAGAACCGGCAGATTGGTCGCGCCCGGCAGCGAGTCGATGTTCTGGCGGGTCGATTCCTGCAGCAGGCCGGCGATCATCATCGAGCCGCCCGACGGCAGTTCGATCGTATTCTCGCTGCGACGCACCGACAGGCCCGGCAGGGTGATGGAGGAGGGCGTGCCCGCGCCGATGGTCAGGCCGCCCTGGCTGGTCAGTTCCGACACCTCGACCTTGACCTGCAAGGAGATGCGTCCCTCTGACAGCACGACCGGACGGAAGGACAGGCCGACGCCGAAGGGCTTGTACTCGACCGTAATCTGGCCGTTGAGGTCGCGCCCAGCGGGCACAGGGAATTCGCCGCCCGCCAGGAAGCTGGCGGCCTCGCCGTTGACCGAAGTCAGGTTCGGCTCGGCCAGGGTGCGGACCAGACCTACGCGTTCGAAGGCCTTGATCATGGCCTCGCCTTTGTTCAATCCGTCCGAGCCGGGGCCGGTGCCGGGCTTGGCGGTGTCCCAGTTGCTGGGGTCGCCCGGGGCGCCGCCGTCAACCGTCACCGGGCACAGGGACCCCGCAGGGAAGCCGCCGCCGCAGGGCGCCTCCATCTGGTAATTCTTGGTGGTGTCACGCGACACCCCGCCTGTGATCCCGCCCAGCAGCGCCCCGTTGACGCCCCAGGTGGCGGCGCTGCCCAGCAGCCACTGGGTGTCGCCGATACGGCCCAGCACCGCCTTGGTGTCGAAGCCCAGCTGCTTGATCGCCGTGCGCTGAACCTCGACCACGCGCACCTTGAGCGTCACCTGGTCCGAGCCGACGACCGTGGTCATGTTCATGACCTTGTCGGGGGCCGAAACAAAGGCGCGCGCCACCTGGGCCGCGCGGGCGGCCTCGGCGGGGCTCGCGGCCACGCCGCTCAGAATGATGCTGTCATTGACCGCTTCAGCGCGAATGCCGGAGCCCGGCATCACGCGGCTGAGCGTGTCCTGAAGCGCGCTGGTTCCCGCGTCCACGCGGACCCGCAGGGCCAGGATCGTGCGACCGGCGGCGTCCAGGAAGACGGCGTCCGTCTCGCCGGGCGCGAGGCCGATGACGGTGATCCGGCGCGGCGAGTGCAGCATGGCCTCGGCCACCTGCGGATTGGACACGATCACGTCCCGCGCATCCGCCGGCAGGTCGACGGCGAACGACGTCCCGCGCGGCAGGTTGACCATCTGCGGCGCCGCGCCGGTCGACACGGCGGCGCGTGTCGGGGCCGTCTGGCTCCAGGCGACGACGGGCGCCGAGGCGGCGCCGCCCAGCGCCAGCAGCGAAACACAGGTCGCGGCGATCAGTCGGTTCATCCCTGGGTTCCTCATCGAACGACGACCGCCTCGGCCTGGCCTTCGCGATAGACGCGCACGACATTGGCGGCGGCGTCGCTGCGTCGCGTCGCGGCGGGCGTCCGCCCTGACGGACCGGCGGTGTCGGCATAGGAGCGCAGCACCAGCGACAGTTCGCCTTCGGACTTGGCCAAGGCCAAGACCTCGGCGTCGCGGCCGCTGATTTCGAGGGTGGCGGTGGCGCCGACCACGGCCTGGGCGTCGTCAGCCGCGCGCGTGGCCTGGTCGATGGCCAGAACCTTGACGTTCTGCATCACCGTCGCGCTGACAAACTTCGTGTCCTCGCCGCTGGCCGAGCCCGCCGGCATCTTGACCTGGCGGGTCAGCAGGACGTCAGCGCGGTCGCCGGGCAGAATGAAGCCGCCCGCCGCCGTCTCGACCGTGACGCGGATGGCCATGGCCCTCATACCCGGCTCCAGGTAGGCGGCCATGAAGCCGCTGTCTCCGGCGCGCACGATCTTGCGGGCGACGATCGGCTCTCCGGCCAGAATGGGTTCGCGCACGACGGCGCCGATATAGTCCGCCTTGGCTCCGCCGGTCGCCAGGGCCGTGGCGGCGCGGCTGACGCGAGCGGCGGCGTCCTCGGCTTTTTTGACCTTGTCGGCCTTGTCGTCGACGGGCTTGGCCTCCTTGGCCGCACCCTCGGCGGCGGCGCCGGGGATGGGCACGCTGCCGTCGGTGATGAAGACCGGATTGACCTCGGCGATCGGCCAGTCCTTCCACGTCAGATCCGCGTCGGTCAGGCGGCTGCCCGGCTCCAGATTCTTGGCGGCGACCAGGACCTTGGCCATCGGCACGGCTTCAACGGCGGCGACGGCGGTCGCGGCGGGCGCGCCGGACGACGACCCCATGGCGCGGACGACCAGAGCCAGGCCGATAGCCGCCACGGCGGCGATACAGATGACGGCGATTTTTGCAGGCTTCATCGACGGTCTCCGGCGGGCGCGGCGACGTGGATTCAGTTCTCGCCCCTCTGCCGTTAACGATAGTGGCGATCTTCGGTTAACGCCGCCCTAAGCAACGGACTCCACGCAGCGTGCCGGTCAGCCGCCGCCGGCGAAGGCCTGGACCAGAGGACTGGACGGATAGGCCAGAAGGGCGCCGACAGCGATGGCCACGCCATAGGGCACATCCCCCTTGGGCTCCAGCAACCGGGTGATCCAAACGGGACCGTTCAAGGCGTAAACCTGCAGGTGTGCACGTGCCAGGATTAGCCCCAGGCACAGCCCCCCGCCCACCATGGCGGTGAACAACAGGAAGGACAGAGCGCCCGACAGTCCAAGCCACAGGGTGACAGCGGCCATCAGCTTGGCGTCGCCGCCGCCCAGCCACTTCAGGGCGAACATCCCAGCTCCGATCAAGAGGGCGGCGACCGCCAGCCCCACCGACATGGACGCCACGGACAGGGGCAACCCCAGCAGAAGTGCCGTGGGGAAGAAGGCCAGGATTAGCAGGCCCGATATCCAGTTGGGGATCTTCATCGTGGTCACGTCATGCAGACCGGCGACAATCACCAGCACAGGCATGACGCCCAACAAGGCAAGGATGGCTTGGTTCATGACAGGATCATGCACGCCGAACTTTAAGACCAGGTTTCCTTACCCCGCGCGGCGCAAATGAAAACGGCCGGGCGTTTCCGCCCGGCCGTTCCCGATCACAACGACTGGCGTTGCAGCGTCTTAGGCGGCCGGAGCCTTGCCGGTCGTGATAATCGTGCCGATAGCCTTGAATTTATTTTCGAGCGCGGTGCCGAAGGCGCCGATGCCGGCGATGATGACCACAGCCATCAGAGCAGCGATCAGGCCGTATTCAATGGCCGTGGCGCCGGATTCGTCTTGGGCGAAGTTCTTGATGAAGTTACGCATGATGTGTCTTCCTTGTTTTCTAAGCGAGCAACAGTTCCACTACCAGGGTCACCGGTTTTGCCCGCTTGACCCCCGTTTGCATGACGACCATGCGCCGACGATCCTTAAGTTCGAGTAAAACGAAACAAAGCCGCCGCGGTTATTATTGGTTACTGCGCATTTACTATGATTTTTGCACAGATCGACCCGAACGCCCCCCCCTTCAGGAAATCTTGATCTTTGAAGGTGACCTTGCGTCCCGGCGCTCGCGCGCGCGCACTTTCATGTCACCGGAACCGTCTGACCATGCCCCGCCATTCCCTCAGATTCGCCGCCGCGCTGCTGGCGGCTGCTGGCCTCGCCGGCGGCGTCGCCTCCGTCGCCCAGGCTCAGGCGCGCCCCCTGAACATCGAGATCGACAGCTCGACGCGTATTCAGCTGCGCGCGCCCGCCGGCTCGGTCATCGTGGCCAATCCCAAGATCGCCGACGTCACCGTGGTCGACGCCAACACCCTGTTCATCACGGGCAAGGGCTATGGCGTGACCGAGATCGTGGCCGTCGACGCCATCGGCCGCCCCCTGTTCCAGAGCCGGGTGGTGGTCAGCGCCGGCTCCACAGGTTCGGTCCGCGTCTGGCGCGGCGCCGAGGCGACCGACATGGCCTGCGGCGTCAGTTGCTCCCCCAGCGTCCGCACGCCCTCGGCGCCCTGAAATCATGGCGCGCCGGCTTCAACGCGATACGAACCGTCCGTCGTTCGCGCGGCGGCTGATGCGCGCCCGCGAGGGCTCGACCGCGGTCGAGTTCGCCCTGCTCGCCCTGCCCTTCTTCATGCTGCTGTTCGCCATCCTCGAGGTCGGCCTGATCCTGCTGCTCGACGCCGTGCTCGAAACCGCCGCGACAGACGCAGGCCGCTTGGTCCGTACCGGTCAGGTGCAGATGCAAGGCATCACCCCTGAAGTCATCAAGAACCGCTTTTGCGCTCAGATGAACGTCTTCGCGAACGACTGCCAATCTCGCGCCACCATGGACATTCGCGTGGTGGACAGCTTCAGCGATCCTATCGCGCCAGACCCGACCAAGACCAACGTGTTCGACCCTTCGGAGTTGAAGATTGAACCGGGTAACGCCGGCGACACCGTGCTGGTGAGGATATGGTACAAGCACCAGGTCGTCATGCCCTTCCTGTCGCAGGCGATATCGAAGATGAAAAGCGGCGAAGTCTATCTGACGACCACCATGGCCTTCCGCAACGAGCCCTACCAATGAGCGGCCGCTCTCATCGGTTCAGCCTCAGCCTGGCCACCCGTCTGATCGCAGACCAACGCGGCCTCGCGGCGATCGAGTTCGCCCTGATCGCACCGATCATGATCATCCTCTACCTTGGCCTGACAGAGTTTTGCCAAGCCTATATGGCCGAGCGGCGCACCAGCCACACGACCGCCATGGTGGCCGACCTCGTGGCCCAGAGCGACAAGACGACCTCGGAAAAAATCGACGAGGTGTTCGCCATTGGTCAACTGATCATGAAACCCTTCCCCGCAGATCCCCTGCTGGTCCGCGTCACTAGCGTCACCATGAATGATACGGGGGTGGCCTCGGTCGACTGGAGCAAGAGCAACAATCAGGCGGCGTTTCCCAAGCGAGCAAAGAACGCCCCCGTCACCGATCTTCCCGTTGGCCTGATCAGCAAGGATGAAAGCCTGATCATCGGCGAAACCAACTACGAGTATAATTCCGCGTTCAAGGCCGCGATGCCCGGACCGATCGTCTTCAAGCGGACATACTATCTGCGGCCCCGCACCGTGAACCAGGTCGCTTGCCCCGACTGTTAAGCGCTGACGGCTAGAAGCCGACGACGGCGTCCTTCAACGCCCGAATCTTGGCCCCCGTCTCCTCGCATTCCGCGTGCGGATCGCTGTCGGCGACGATGCCGGCCCCGGCCAGAGCGCGCCAGCGCCAGCCCCTCTCATCCTGGTCGAACGACGCGGTGCGGATCAGCACCGAGGCGGTCAGCGCCCCGCCTCTCGTCGCATCTCCCGCCAGACCCAGACCGAACAGGGAGCCGCACCACGGCCCGCGCGGCGGCTCGTGCCCGGCGATCACCTTCATGGCCTGATGCTTGGGCGCGCCCGTGATCGATCCGGGCGGGAAGGTCGCCTCCAGCACCTCGGCGGCGCCGACGCCAGGCCGCGCGGTCGCCGTGACGGTGGAAACCAGATGATGCACGGTCGGGTGACTTTCGACCTCGAACAGCCGCTCGACCCGCACTGTTCCGGGGACCGCCGTCCGGGCCAGATCGTTGCGCATCAGATCGACGATCATCAGGTTTTCGGCCCGGTCCTTGGCGCTGGCGGCGAGGGCGGCGGCCAGGTCGGCGTCGCGCGCCGGATCAGCGTCTCTCGGACGCGTGCCCTTGATCGGACGCGTCTCGATGCGGCCTGACGCGGGATCAAAGGTCAGGAACAGCTCCGGCGAGTTGGACACCAGCGCCCTCTGGCCCAGCCGCCAGAAGGCGCCGTAGGCCGCGCCCCGCTCGGCGGACAGTCGCAGGAAGACCTCGAACGGATCACGCCCCGCGCTCAACCGCCCGCCCCAGGCGCGGGCGATATTAGCCTGGAACATCTCGCCCGCCGCAATGCGCGCCACAACGTCGGCCACGGCGGCCTCATAGACTTCGGGCGGCGCCTCGCCGGCAAAGGCGTCGGCGGGCGCGGTCGGGATCGGCAGCGTCACCGCCTCGGCCAGCCAGTCCGCCGCGCGGCGGCCTTGAGCCTCGGCCTCGGCGGCGTTTGCGCCCCGCCCCACGGCCCGCACTTCGCCCGCCGCATGATCAAAGGCCAGAAGGGCCGGATAGCGGGCCAGCATCAGGTCGGGCCAGACCTCGGCCCGCCCCCCCGTCGCCGATCGCGCCCCGGCGTCATAGCTCATCAGCCCGACTACGCCGCCGCCTGAAAACTCAGGGTCGCGCAGAGCCTCGAACGCCGCCGCATCCTCGACCCCGCCGACCCGCACCCGGTCCGGCTCGCAGCCGACGAAGGACCAACGCCCGCCGTGCGCGCTCGGATCGCCCGCCCCGGCCAGCAGCGCCAGCGCCCCCTCGCGCCGGTTCAGCCCCGCCGCCACCGCCAGAGGCTCGCGCCAGCCCAGCCGCGCGACATGGACGACCGGCAGGCTCATGCCGCCAGCCGCGCCCGGATGCCTTCGGCCAGGGCGTCACCCACGCCCAGCGCCTGCTCCAGATAGGCCCTCAACGATCCATGCCGCGCCGTGATCTCGGCGAAGGCCCCGTCCAGATAATCGGCCTCGACGCCGAGGAAGGCGACCACCGCCCCGTGCGAAGCCGGGCGCCCCGTCATATCGGTCAGCTTCTTCGCAATGCCCTCGGCCCGGCCCTCCAGATCGACGGCTATGTTGGTCAGCAGATAGTCGCTGATGAGGTCATCGCGCGACACGCCCAGCAGACTGTGGGTCAAGGCGGCCAACAGGCCGGTGCGGTCCTTGCCCGCGGCGCAGTGGATCAGGACGGGCCCGTCGTCCTCGGCCAGGGCGCGGAAATAGCGGCTGAACAGGTCCACATGGGCAGCCTCGAACGGCAGGCGGCGATAGGTGCCGGTCATGAAGGCGCGGCCGGAATCCTCGGTCAGGTCGGCGGTCTTCAGGAAGGTGATGTGCGGGGCCTCGCCGCCGTCGTCGTGGGCGCTCTCGATCACCTGACCAGCCCAGCCTGAGGGCCGCCGCGACGGCTGGTCGCGCCGTTCGCTGGGGCGCCGCAGGTCCACCACCGTCGCGATGTTCAGCTGCGCCAACTGCGCCAGATCGGCCTCGGTCGCCCGGGCCTGATGCGCCGAGCGGTACAGGCGTCCGCGCGCCACACGCGCCCCCGCTACAGCATAGCCGCCATAGTCACGGAAATTATCGATAGCCTGAAACGGCGGAAGGCGGTCGCTCATGACCGCCTTCTTTAGACTATTCACGCGCCAAGGCTAACGGGCGCCGACCAGACCGGACATGGCCTCCAGATAGGCGACGAAAGCGTCGCGCCCGGCCTCGGTCATGGTCGCCCGCGTCAGAGGCTTGCGACCCTGAAAGCTCTTGGCGACCTCGACGAAGCCCGCCTCCTCCAGCTTTCTCAGGTGCACCGACAGATTGCCGTCCGTGGTCTGCAGCCGGGCCTTCAGCTCGTTGAAGTCGGCGGTCCCGACGCCCGACAGATAGGCCATGATCCCCAGACGCACCCGCCCGTGGATCACCTCGTCGATGCGGCCGATGTCAAAGGCGTCAGCCGTATCCCCCGCCGTGTCCGAGGCCATCAGATCACCTCCGACGGTTCCTGACGCACCAGCAGGACGCCGGGCAGCAGGGCGAACAGGAACAGTCCCGCCGCATAGGCCAGCCACATCAGGGGACTGCCGGTCAAGAAGGCGATCAGCGGCGCGGCGATCCAGCAGGCGATGGCCAGCGTCCACTGCCATTTCTGATCGCTCATGGTGGCCGACACCGCCCAGCCCGAGCCGTAGAGGGCGAAGATCAGCGAGGGGAAGAGCATGAAGCTCACGTCGCTTCCCGTCTTCCAACTGACCACCGTCATCGCCAGGGCCATGACGAAGATGGCCAGACCGACCCCCATCCAGCCCGCGCCTCCGGCCCGGTTCACCACCGAGTTCGCGCCGGGGCGGCCGGTCGTTCGACGAACCTGCAGCATCAGAACCGCAAAGAAGATCAGTCCCGCCCCGCCCCAAAGAAAGGCATAGGCGACCGGCGGCGCATTGAGGATGCCGCTGTCGATCCCATAGGCGACGATGGACGCCAGGCCGAACACCAACCCGGCGGCGATCAGGATCGACCCGCCCAGCAAGGGAGCGCGCCGCCCCTCCTGAGCCAGAGCCTTCATATAGGCGATGTCGTCGTGGACGGACTGAACTTGATCTCGGGTCATGGCGTCTCTCCCTGCCTGTTGATCGGAAAGTGCGCCAAGAACTTTATGTTGTAAAGTTCTTTTTCAAACTCCAACCCGAACCAGGAAGAGTAAGGGCGCCCGGGTGATCCCGGGCGCCCTCATCAGCAGGCCATCATTTTGCGCTCAAGCAGCGCGCGACCGCGTCGCGAGCGATAGCGCCCTTCATCTTACCGGAAAGGCGGCTCGTCGAAGGCGCGCAGCTTGCGCGAATGCAGCTTGGCGCCCTCGGCCCGCAGCAGGTCCACGGCCTGGATACCGATCTGAAGGTGCTCCGAGATCGAGCCTTCGTAGAAGCGATTGGCCTGACCCGGCAGCTTGATCTCGCCGTGCAGCGGCTTGTCGGAGACGCACAGCAGCGTCCCGTAGGGCACGCGGAAACGATAGCCCTGGGCGGCGATGGTGGCGGATTCCATGTCGATGGCGACGGCGCGGCTCTGGTTGAAGCGCAGGGCCGACTTGGAATAGCGCAGCTCCCAGTTGCGGTCGTCGGTGGTGACGACGGTGCCGGTGCGCAGCCGCTTCTTGACCTCTTCGCCCGGCGCGCCCGAGACCAGCTTGGTCGCGTCATAGAGGGCGCGCTGCACCTCGGCGATCGACGGGATCGGGATGTCGGCGGGCAGGACCGCGTCCAGCACATGGTCGTCGCGCAGATAGGCGTGGGCCAGGACGTAGTCGCCGATGGTCTGGCTGGCGCGCAGGCCGCCGCAGTGGCCGATCATCATCCAGGCGTGCGGGCGGGTGACGGCCAGGTGGTCGCAGATGGTCTTGGCGTTCGACGGCCCGACGCCGATGTTGACCAGGGTGATGCCCTGACCGTCGGCCCGCGTCAGGTGGTAGGCGGGCATCTGATGCCGGCGCCAGGCCGCGTCCATGATGGCGCGTTCCGGATCGGGGGTCTCGCGGTCGATGATCACGCCGCCGGCGCACGACAGGGTCTGATAGACGCTGATCGGATCGGCCAGCTGGGCGCAGGCCCAACGCACGAACTCATCGACGTAGCGATGATAGTTGGTGAACAGGACATAGGACTGCACGTCCTCGACCGGCGTGCCCGTGTAGTGACGCAGGCGAGCCAGCGAGAAGTCGGTGCGCAGTCCGTCGAACTGGGCCAGGGGGAAGTCCTCGCCCGGCGCGAACAGGCCGTCCGAGATCTCGTCGCCGATATGGGCCAGGTCCGTGGTCGGGAACCAGCGGGCGATCGAGGCCGTCATGGTGCTGTCCAGCGCCACGCCGGAACCGTCCAGCACATAGGGGAAGGGGATTTCCTGATCCGAAGGCTCGACCGTGATCGTGGCGCCGTACTCGGCGACCAGCAGGCTCAGCTGCTCCAGCAGATAATCGCGGTACAGGTCGGGGCGGGTGACGGTCGTCGTATAGACGCCGGTGCGCGACAGGCGGGCAAAGGCCCGCGTCTCCAGGTCCTGCGGACGGTCGCCGAACCAGCTGACGGTCAGTCGGGGATAGGCGAACAGGCCGGCGGCCCGGGCTTCGGGATCGGCGCGCTCGCCGGTCTCGAGGAAGCGCTTCACTGCGGCTCGCAGATTGGCGACGGATTGATTGTAGAGGGTTTCGAGGCGGTCCAGCGCCGCCTGGGGGGTCATCTTGTCTGTCATGACTTCCTCTAGCCGAAAACCGTGACCGTGGCGAGACGGGGGAAACACAAGGACACGACTGTTGACCGCAGGCGGCGGTTGGCGTTCCGCTGTCGCTCAGGAGGAACCCTATGTCCCGACAGCTGATTTCAGTCGCCGCCGCCTTTCTGATGCTGAGCGCCGCGCCCGCCCTCGCCGAGGTCAAGTCGGCCACGCCGGGCGGCTTCGAGGTCGGCGGCACGGTCGCGATCAGCGCCCCGCCCGCCCGCCTCTGGGCCGTGCTGACCGCGCCCGACGCCTGGTGGAGCCGCGACCACCGCTGGTTCAAGGCCTCGACCCTGTCGCTGGACCTGTCGCCGGGCGGCTGCTGGTGCGAGCGGGCGGCGGACGGCCGCGTGTCGCGCCATCTGGAGACGGCCCTGGTCGAGCCGGGATCGAAGCTGGTCCTACGCGGCGGCCTCGGCCCCTTGCAGGGTCAGGGCGCGAGCGGCGGGCTGACCTTCGAGATCAAGGCCGAAGGCGAGGGCAGTCTCCTGACCTGGGCCTATATCGTCGGCGGCTATACGCCGGGCGGACTGGAGGCCTGGGCCGCGCCGGTCGACGGCGTCCTGTCGGCGCAGCTGGCTAATCTGAAGGCCCGCGTCGAGGCCGATTAGGCCAGCTCGCGGCGGAAGAAGCCGACCACATCGTCCAGCACCGGCGCCTTCTTCCTGAATAGGGGCGAGAAGGTCGCGATCAGGTCGGCGTGGTCCAGCCCTGGATAGAGACGCGCCTCAGAGCGCCCGCCGACCGCCTGCATCCGGTCGTTGAGGATGGTCGTGTCTTCGGCATGGACCACCGCGTCGGCGGTTCCGTGCCCCAGCCACAGCGGCGGGGCGTCGGCCCGCGCAAAGGTCACAGGCTGGGTCAGGGTCGGATCGGGCGCCCGGCCAAAGGCGTTCTGCGACGCCGCAACGTCGAACGGGAGGAAGTCATAGGGGCCCGCCAGTCCCGCCGCCGCCCGGATCAGATCGGGCCGATCCACGGCGGCCATGTAGCGGCGATCCAGGGCGATCATCATGGCCAGATGAGCGCCCGCCGAATGCCCCAGCACGCCCAGGCGCCCGGCGTCGCCGCCATAGGTCGCGGCCAGTTCGCCCGCCCTTCCCGTCGCCGCCGCGGCGTCCTCGATGAAGCTCGGGAAGCGCACCTGGGGCACGACCCGATAGTCCGGCACGAAGACGACAAAGCCGCGCGCCGCCAGCGCCTGGGCCGCCCAGCCATAGACGTCCTTCGACCCCGAATCCCAACCGCCGCCGTAGAAGAAGACCAGCATGGGCAGGTCCGCCGCGCCCACGGGCGCATAGACGTCCATCGTCTGGCGCGGATCATCGCCATAGCGGAGGCCAGAGGCGACCTTGGCCGCGCCCCGGTCGCGCGGCCCCAGGGTGTTGAACAGCGACAGCGGCGAACAGGCCGCCGCCAGTCCCCCCATCAGGGCGGCGAATGCGGGGGCGAACAGGCCTCTACGGGTCAAGTGAGCTCCTGAGGATGGGCAAAGAATGACCTTCTACGCACGAAGGCGCCGTTCGGCCCAATGCAGAGCCGCAACAGGGCTGAACGTCACACTTCACTCACTGATTTGTCGCATAAGATTTACATTCCAGAAATTAAGCGCATAATTCGATCTGAGTCCGGAGCGAATTCCGGCCAAGGGAGGATATCGCATGCGCCTGTCCGTCGCCGTCGTCTCGGCCCTGCTGCTCGCCGGAGCCGCGCCCGCCCTGGCCCATACGCCCGACCAAAGTCCGCACAGTCAGCCCCAGCCGACGCGCGTCTCGACCGCCCAGCCCCAGCGCGTGGTGCTGATCTGCGACGCCGACGCCGCGACCCGCAGCGCCTTTGCTCGCGAATACGGCGCGGAGCCGGTCTTCCTGACCGCCCGCGAAGCCGCCGAAGCCAGGACGTCCGGCCAGGCCTGGACCACCCCGCGCTGCATGACCGAGCGCGAGCATGGCCGCTACCTTCAACTGACCCAGGCCTACGCCGCACGCTAAGCCCCGGTTCCGGAACGACAAAGGGCGCGGCCATCGCTGGCCGCGCCCTTCTTTGTGGCTCAGACGCCCGGCCCTATTTGGCCAGATACTTGTCCAGCCAGCCGAAGACCTCATTGTGCCATTGCAGGCTGTTGGCCGGCTTCAGCACCCAGTGGTTCTCATTGGGGAAGAAGACCAGTCGGCTGTCGATGCCGCGGCGTTGCAGGGCGGTGAAGGTCGACAGGCCCTGAGCCGTCGGGATGCGGTAGTCGAGGTCGCCCTGGACCACCAGCATCGGCGTCTTCCAGTTCTGGACGTGGTTGGCCGGATTGAACTTCTGATAGCCCTCCGGGTTTTCCCACGGCGTGCCGCCGTATTCCCACTCGGTGAACCACAGCTCCTCGGTCGAATAGCCCATGCCGAAGGTGTCGAAGACGCCGTCGTGGTTGACCAGGCATTTGAACGCATCCGACCAGTTGCCGGCGATCCAGTTGATCATATAGCCGCCATACGACGCGCCCAGGGCGCAGGCGTTGTTCCCATCCAGGAAGCCGTACTTCTGCTGCGCGAAGGCCCAGCCCTTTTGCAGGTCTTCCAGCGGGCGGTCGCCCCAGTGCTGGCTGATGGCGTCGGTGAATTCCTGGCCGTAGCCGGTCGAGCCGTGGAAATCGATCATCACCACCGCATAGCCGGCGCCCGCATAGGTCTCGGGGTTCCAGCGATAGGACCAGCCGTTGCCGAACGAACCCTGCGGCCCGCCGTGGATCAGGAAGGCGACCGGGTACTTCTGGCCCTCGACATAGTTCGCCGGCTTGATGACGTAGCCATGCACCGTCTCGTCGTTCCAGCCGGGGAAGCTGAACTGCTCGAACGCGCCAAAGGCCTTGTTCGCCAGCTGCGGATTCACGTTCGTCAGACGGCGCGGCATTTCCCGACCGCGCCAGGTCTTGAAATAGAGGTCGGCGGGCGAGGTCAGGGTGTCCAGGGCATAGACGAAGCCCGAGGGCGTCTGGCCAAAGGCGCCGACATGGCCTTCGCCGGTCAGCGGCATGACCGAGCCGTTGCGGGCGTCGATGGCGAACAGCTTGGTCTGACCCACGTCGCCGGCGGTGGCGTACAGGGTCTTGCCGTCCTTCGACCATTGCAGGCTGTCGGCCGAACGGTCCCAGTTGGCCGCGATCTGGCGCGTCTGGCCGGTGGCCACATCGCGCAGGAAGACGGCGTACTTGTCGGCCTCGAAGCCCGGACGGGCCATGGCGCGATAGGCCAGGGTCTGGCCGTCCGGCGAGAAGACCGGGCCGGTGTCCCAGGCCGGGTTCGCTTCGGTCAGATTGGTCAGCTGGCCGGGCGCCGAAACCGCCACGCTGTAGAGGTCGAAGTTGGTGCTCCACGGCTCGCTCTTACCGGCCTTGCGGGCCGAGAAGACCAGGGACCGGCCGTCGGGGGCGAAGGTGAACTCGCTCTCGTCGCCGAAGGGCTTGGAGGGGGTGTCGCCGTCAAAGCCTTTCGTCACCCAGACCGGATCGCCGCCGGCCTTGCCGTCCGCGCCGATGGTCTGGACGAAGAGGTGGTTCTGGGTGTGGTCGCTCCACGCATCCCAGTGGCGCACGAACATGCGGTCATAGACCTGACCCGTCGACTTGACTTCGGCAGCGGCCTTGGCGCGCTCGACCGAGGCGTTCAGGTCGGGCGCCTCGGGATAGACGGCGAGGGACACGGCGACCGCGTCGCCCGCCGCATTTACCCGGTAGGCGTTGACGTCGGTCGGCAGGCTGGTGACTTGCGTCGCCGTCGCGCCCTTGTCGCCCGACACCCAGACCTGGCTCGAACCCGAACGGCCCGACAGGAAGTAGAGCTTGCCGTCGGCGCCCCAGCGCGCCGTGTTGGCGCCGCCCTCGGAGATGGCCAGCTTCTGCGCCTCGCCCTCACCCTTCAGGCTCAGGATGTAGAGGGCGCTGGAGCGCTTGTTGGCCGCCACGTCCGTCTGGGTCAGCGAATAGACCACCCAGTCGCCGTCCGGCGACACCTGGGGATCGCCCAGGCGATTGGCCGAAATCATGTCCTGATAGGTGAAGGCGTTGCTGGCCGCCGGGGTCGAGACCGCAGCCGCCGGAACGGGCGCCTCGGCCAGGGCCGGCAGGGCCGAGGCCGTCAGCAGGGCCACGGCGCTGAGGCCGCTCAGAAGGTGGGGCAGATGACGCATGGGCGATGATCCTCTCGGCTTCGCGAAATTCTTGGCCGCAGGCGTAGCACCGGCGACGCTGGCGTCAAACCCGCGAGGATGGTCACGACCGCTTGCCGCCGTCGCCGGGACCGGCGACAAGCAGGAACGATGAGACCGCCCGTTCCTGCCCCCCATATCGTCGACGTGCTGATCGCCGAGCGCGCCCCGCGCCTGACGCGGTCGGCCGCATGGCCCCTGGTCCGCCCCGCCCTCTACGGCCTGCTGGACTACGCCAAGGCCCGCCGCATGGCCGATGCCATCGGCCCGATGGGCGGGCGTCAGGCGCTGGACCACGTGTCCGACCTGCTGGACCTGACGGTCGAGACGCAGAACCTGAGCCGCCTGCCGGCTGCAGGCCGCTGCCTGGTCGTCTGCAACCACCCGACCGGCATCGCCGACGGCCTGGCCGTCCACGACGCCCTGCGCACCGTGCGCGACGACCTGATCTATTTCGCCAACGCCGATGCGCTCCGCGTCTCGCCCCGCCTGTCGGAAACCGTCGTCCCGGTCGAATGGGTCACGGCCAAGCGCACCCGCGAAAAGACCCGCGCCACGCTGCAATCGGCGAAAGACGCCTTCGAAGCCGAACGCTGCGTCGTCATGTTCCCCGCCGGACGCCTGGCCCGCGTCGACGATCAAGGCCGCCTGACTGATCCCGAATGGGCCACGACTGCCGCCTCCCTGGCGCGCAAGTACGACGCCCCCGTGGTCCCGATCCACGTCGCCGGGCCGACCAGCCGCCTGTTCCACCTGTTCGACCGCTTCTCCCAGGAACTGCGCGACATCACCCTCTTCCACGAATTGCTGAACAAGCAGGGCCGCGCCTTCGACCTCAGCGTCGGCCTGCCTATCCCGCCCGACGCGCTCGACATCGACGCCGCCCGCGCCACCGAGGCGCTGAAAGCCTTCGTCGAACGCACCCTGGCCGCCGACCCCGACGCGGTGTTCGCATGACGACCTTTGAACTGCCCGACGCCGAGGCCACCACCCGCCTGGGTCAGGCCATCGCCCCCCTGCTGGAGCCCGGCGAATCCGTCCTGCTCTACGGCCCGCTCGGCATGGGCAAGTCGACCCTGGCGCGCGGCCTGATCCGCGCCCTGACCTCGCCCGACGAGGACGTGCCGTCGCCGACCTTCACCCTGGTCCAGTTCTATGAGAGCGACCCGCCCGTCGCCCATTTCGACCTTTACCGCCTGACCCGCCCCGAAGAAGCCTTCGAGATCGGTCTGGACGAGGCGCTGGACGAAGGCTGCGCCCTGATCGAATGGCCCGAACGCCTGGGCGACGACCCCGGCCATATGCTCGGTCCTGACCGGCTGAGCATCACCATCGCCGAAGACGGCGAAGGCCGCCTTGCGACCGTATCTGGCGCAGGGGCGTGGGAAGCGAAACTGAAGGAAGTCCATGTCTGACCGCGAAGCCCTCCGTCTCGATTTTCTGCGCTCGGCCGGTCTGGCCGAGGCCGTCCGCGCGCCCCTGCCCGGCGACGCCTCGACGCGCCGCTACGAGCGCCTGACCACGGCCTCGGGCGCGACCCTGATGCTGATGGATCAGGCCCCTGCCGCCGAGAGCCAGCCCTGCGATCCATCCTGGACGCCGGAACAGCGCCACGCCCATGGCTGGAACGCCGTCGCCCGCCTGTCGGCCGGCCGCATCGAGGCCTTCGCCGCCGTCGCCGCCCACCTGAAGTCGCTCGGCCTGTCGGCGCCCGACATCGTCGCCGTCGACGCCCCCAACGGTCTGGCCGTGATTGAGGACTTCGGCGACGCCCTGTTCGCCAACGTCATCAACGAGGGCGCCGAGGAAGCCCCCCTCTACCGCGCCGCCGTCGAGGCCCTGGCCGTCCTGCACGCCGCCCCGACGCCCGATGTCCTGAGCGGGGCTGCGGGCGACTGGCCCCTGCTGACCTATGACCAGACGGCGCTTCAGGGCGGCGCCGACCTGTTTGTCGAATGGCTGCCGAAGCTGATCCCGTCGCTGAGCTTCGACGACGCCGCCGTCGCCGAATGGCGCGCCGCCTGGGCCCCGATCACGGCGGCGGGCGAGGCCGGCGCATCCGTCATGGCCCACCGCGACTATCACGCCGAGAACCTGATCCGGCTGGATGGCCGGACCGGCGCCGCCTCGGTCGGCCTGATCGACTTTCAGGACGCGGTGAAGGCCCACCCGTCGTGGGACCTCCACTCCCTGTTGCAGGACGCCCGCCGCGACGTCTCGCCCGAGTTGGAGGCTCTGGCGCTCGACCACTATTTCGCCCTGCGCCCCGACACCGACCGCGAGGCCTTCATGGCCGCCTACGCCGGTCTGGCGGCGCTGAACGAGGCGCGCATCCTCGGCGTCTTCGCCCGCCTGATCGCCCGCGACGCCAAGCCCAAATACGCCGCCTTCATGCCGCGCATGTGGGCCCACCTGAACGCCAACCTGAAGGCGCCCGGCCTCGAAGCCGTCGCCGCCTGGATGGACCGCCACGTGCCGGAGGATGTGCGTCGATGATCTTGAGATCCTCTGTCATCCCGGCCGCAGCGCAGCGGAGAGCCGGGACCCAGGCCTCGGCTTCGGGCATCTGCCGCATGGGTTCCGGATCGTCCCTTCGGGCCGTCCGGAATGACGGACATGGAGACGCCGCATGACCGCTCCCACCACCGCCCCCAAGACCGCCCCCAAGATGGCCATGGTCCTCGCCGCCGGGCTAGGCACGCGAATGCGCCCCCTGACCGACGACCGGCCCAAGGCCCTGGTCGAGGTCGGCGGTAAAGCCCTGATCGACCATGTCCTCGACCGGCTGACTGAGGCGGGCGTGGAAAAGGCAGTGGTCAACGTCCACTGGTTCGCCGACCGCCTTGAAAGCCATCTGGCAGCCCGCACACAGCCCGCCATCGTCATCGCCGATGAACGCGCCGAACTGCTGGAGACCGGCGGAGGCCTGAAGAAGGCCCGTCCCCTGCTCGGCGATGATCCCGTCTTCGTGGCCAATATCGACAGCGTCTGGATCGACCGGGGCGACGCGCTCGGCGATCTGATCCGCCTCTGGGACCCCGAGCGCATGGACGCCGCCCTGCTGCTGGCCCGGCGCGAAGGTGCCATCGGCTTCGAGGGCGGCGGCGACTTCTTCCTCGGCGATGACGGGGCCCTGACCTTCCGGGGCGAGGCGGCCACCGCGCCCTTCGCCTATATGGGCGTCCACATCACCCGGCCCGGCTACGCCGACGCCGGCCCCGACGGCCCCTTCTCGCTCAGCCCCCTGTGGCGCCAATCCGCCGCCGAGGGCCGCCTCCACGGGTGCGTGCTGGACGGCGACTGGATGCACGTCGGCGACCCGCAGGCCCGCGACGAGGCCGAAGCGCGACTGAAAGACGAGAACTGACCATGTCGGGGGGCCGCTTCGATCCGTTTGCCGGAACCGGGCCGCGCTGGCGCGCCGTGCCCGCCTGGCGGCCCTTCCTCGAAGACCTCGCGGCGGGCGTGCTCGACTGGCTGGGCGATCAGACGCCCGAGACCCTGACCGACGCCACCATCCTGCTGCCCAACCGCCGCGCCGCCCGCGCCTTCTCCTCGGCCCTGGGCAAGCTGGCCGGCGACCGCCCCGTCCTGTTGCCCCAGGTCCGCCCGCTCGGCGATCTGGAAGAGGACGAGCCGCCCTTCGCCCCCTGCGAACTGGGTCTGGACCTGCCCCCCGCCATCGCCCCCCTGACGCGCCGTTTCGAGATGGCGCGGATGATCGTCGAAGAGTTCGAGCCGGGCCTGAAACCCCTGCGCGCCCTCGAAATGGCCGATGCCCTGGGCGGCTTCCTCGATTCCTGCCAACTCGAAGAAGTCTCCGACCTGTCGCGCATCGCCGGGCTGGCCGAACAGGATCTGGCCGCCCACTGGCAGGACAGCGCCCGCTTCCTCGGCCTCGCCGTCGAGGCCTGGCCTAAGCGGCTGGAGGCGCTCGGCCTGGTCGATTCTGCTTGGCGCCGCGCCGCCCTGCTGCGCCGTCTGGCCGAGGCCTGGGACGCACGGCCGCCGCAACAGCCCGTCATCGCCGCCGGTTCGACCGGCACCGTCCCCGCCGCCGCCGACGTCCTGGCCGCCGTGGCGCGGGCGCCCCAGGGCGTGGTCGTCCTGCCCGGCCTCGACCTCGACCTAGCCGACGACGTCTGGCAGCGCATCGACGACCAGCACCCGCAGGCCGCGCTGAAGGCCTTGCTGACCCGCGCCGACATCTCGCGCGATCAGGTCCGACCCTGGTTCAAGCCCGCCGTCGAGCCCCGCATCGAGGCGCGCGGTCTGGCCCGCCAGCGCCTGATCAACGAGGCCCTGCGCCCCGCCGAGGCCACCGACGACTGGCGCGCCGAGATCGCCCGCCTGCGCGCCGACGCCGCCGAAGCGGGGCAAGCCGCCGATCCCATCAACGAGGGCTTGAAGGGCCTGTCCGCCCTCAGCGTCCGCGCCGAGGAAGAAGCCGCCACCGCCATCGCCCTGCTGATGCGCGAGACCCTGGAACGGCCCGGCGAGACCTGCGCCCTCGTTACCCCCGATCTGGACCTGTCGCGCCGCGTCGAGGCCCGGCTGGCGCGCTGGAACATCATCCCCGACGCCTCGACCGGCGCCCCCCTGTCGCGGATGAGCGCAGGCGTCCTGGTCGATCTCTGCGCCCGCTTCATCGAGACCCCGCTCAAGCCCCAGACCCTGCTGGCCCTGATCAAGCATCCCCTGACCCGGCTCGACCTCGGCGAAACCAGCTTGCCCGACGCCGCCTCGGCGCTGGAGGAACACGCCCTGCGCGGGCCGCGTCCGCGCGACTGGTCCGAGATCCAGACGCGCCTGAACAAGGCCGCCGAACCCGGTCGCGGCGGACAGCCCCTGCCCGAATGGAAGGCCGCCCGCCTGTCCGGCGCCCGCGCCCTCGCCGCGCGGCTGGAAGCCCTCGCCGCCGAGGCCCTGTCCGCGTTCACGCCGACCGCAGCCCCCGACGCCGCCGCTCGCGCCCTGACCGCCCTGATCGAGGCCCTCGCCGGTCAGAACGCCTGGGCCGGTCCCGACGGCGAGGCCGCCGCCTCCCTGCTGTCGGCCCTGATCGACGGCGGCGGGTCCCTGGGCGCGGTCAGCCGCGCCGACTTCGCCGCTCTGATCGCCGGCCTGCTGGGCGAGGAGACGGTGCGCACCGGCGGCGCCACCCATCCGCGCCTGCGGATTCTCGGCGCCATCGAGGCCCGCCTGACCCGCGCCGACCGCATGATCCTGGCCGGGCTGGAAGAAGGCGTCTGGCCCCGCCCCGCCCCGGTCGATCCCTTCCTGTCGCGCCCTATGCGCAAGACCCTGGGCCTGCCCACGCCCGAGCGGCGTCTGGGCCAAACGGCCCAGGACTTCGTCCAGGCCGCCTGCGCCGACGAGGCCGTCCTGATCCACTGCGAGCGGCGCGGCGGCCAGCCCGCCGTGCGCTCGCGCTGGCTGTGGCGCCTCGAAATGCTGACGCGCGGCGCTGACGCCCCCGCCACGCCCGTCGCCATCCCCGCGCCCGCCGGTCTGGCCGACTGGACCCGCGCCCTCGACGCCCCGCCGCCCGGCGCCGCCCGCTTCGCCCCGCGCCCCATGCCGCGCCCACCGGTCGAGCGCCGCCCGCGCAGCCTCTATGTCACCCGCATCGAACGCTGGGTGCGCGACCCCTACGCCATCTACGCCCAGTGGGTGCTGGGCCTGAACATCATGGACCGTCCCGGCGCCTCAGCCGAGGCGATGGCGCGCGGCAATGCGGTGCACAAGGCCATCGAGCGCATGACCCTGATGTGGCCCCACGTCCTGCCCGACGACTGCGAGGCCCAGATCGAACAGTTGCTGATCGAGGAGCTGACCGCCCACGGCTTTGAAGACGCCGCCATGGCCCGCGAGACGCCGCTGGCCCGCAACTGCGCCCGCTGGCTGGCCGGGTTCGAGGCCGAGCGCCGGGCGCGCGGCGTCACCCTGTTGATCGAACAGCAGGGGACCATGACCTTCGACGCCACCGCCGGCCCCTTCACCATGAAGGCCTATGCCGACCGCATCGAGGTGGGCGCGACCGGCGCCGCCATCATGGACTTCAAGACCGGCGGCGTGCCGTCGGGCAAGCAGGTCAAGGCGGGCTTCGCGCCCCAGCTGACCCTGACCGCCGCCATTCTCGCTGACGGCGGGTTCAAGGACACCAACGGCCCCGTCCCTGCCGACGAACTGACCTATGTCCGCGTCGTCGGCCGCAAGAAGGCGGGCGAGGTCGCGGTGCGCGCCGCTGGTCCCGAAGCCGCCGCTCTGGGCGAGGCGGCGCTGGAAGGCCTGAAGAAGCGGGTCGCCCGCTTTGACCACCCCGACACCCCCTATGTCTCCTGGGCCGCGCCCCAGTTCATGGGCAACTATGGCGGCAACTACGACCATCTGGCCCGCGTCTGGGAATGGCACGTCGTCGGCGGCGAAGAAGGCGACAGCGAATGAACATCGCCACCCCGCACATGACGCCGCGCCCCGACCCGCAGATCCGCGCTGCCGATCCGGCCCTGTCGGTCTTCGTCACCGCCAACGCCGGCTCGGGCAAGACCACCACCCTGGTCAGCCGCGTGGCCCGCCTGCTGCTGGGCGGGGCCGGGGCCTCGGCCATCCTCTGCGTCACCTACACCAAGGCCGCCGCCGCCGAGATGCAAGCCCGCCTGTTCGAGACCCTGGGCAAGTGGGCGGTCATGGACGACGCCGCCCTGTCCGCCGAACTGGCCCGGCTGGACGCCAGCGATCCCGAAAGCCTCAACCCAGCCCGCCTGTCCGAGGCGCGCCGCCTGTTCGCCCGCGCGCTGGAGACGCCGGGCGGGCTGAAGATCCAGACCATCCACGCCTTCTGCGAAAAGCTGCTGCGCCGCTTCCCCATCGAGGCGGGCGTCTCGCCGCGCTTCACCGTGCTGGAAAACGAAGCCGCCATCGCCCTCAGCCACGCCGCGCGCGAAGAGCTGGCCCGCGCCGCGCTGAGAGACCCCGAGGGTCCGGTGGGTCAGGCCTACAGCCATTTCGCCGTCGAGCTGGACTGGGGCCGCTTCGAGAGCCTGCTGGCCATGATCGAGGCCCGGCGCGCCGACCTGACCGACTACGTCGCCCGCGTCGGCGACGGCGCGGCCCCCGGCCCCCACGCCCTGACCGGCGCCGATCCAGACCAGACGCCCGACGACATTGAGGCCGACTTCATCCGCTGGCTGGACCGGGGCGAGGTCCGCCGCATGGCCGAGCTGATGGCGACGGGCGGCAAGACCGACAAGGACCGCGCCGCCGAACTGATCCACGCCCTCGACCACGAGTGGAGCTTCCACGGCTTCGGTGTCGTCTTCCTCACCGGCACAGGGTCGCCGCGCAAGTCGATGGCGACCAAGCAGGCCCCGCCCGACGCCGGCGGCTGGCTGACCGATCTGCAGGCCAAGTACTTGGCCACGCTGGACGTGATGCGCGCCGCCAAGGTCGCCGCCGACACTATCAAACTTCTGACCCTGGCCGTGGCCCACGCCGCCTTCTACGAGGCGGCCAAGGCCGAGCGCGGGGCGCTGGACTTCTCCGACCTGGTGGCCAAGACCGTCGATCTGCTGACCACGCGCTCGACCGCCGCCTGGGTGCTCTACAAGCTGGACGGCGGCATCGACCACGTCCTGATCGACGAGGCCCAGGACACGGCCCCCGAGCAGTGGGCCATCATGCGCGCCCTGACCGGCGAGTTCTTCTCGGGCGAAGAGACCGACCGCACCGTCTTCGCCGTCGGCGATGAAAAGCAGTCGATCTACTCCTTCCAGGGCGCCCGCCCCGAACGCCTGCGTCAGGAATCCCAGGTCTATGACGCACTGATCCGGGCCTCCGGTTCCGCCTTCGAAGGCGTGCCGCTGGAGACCTCCTATCGCTCGACCGAGGACGTCCTCGCCTTCGTCGATCACGCCTTCGCCGATCCCGAGCGCACCCGCGCCCTGGTGGGCGAGGCGGGCGACATCCCCCGCCACCTGCCCGCCCGCGTCGGCCAGCGCGGCAGCGTCGACCTCTGGCCCCTGTTCATGGACGAGGCCCCGCCCGAGCGCGACGCCTGGGACGACCCCGTCGATGAGGAAGGCGTCGCCGGCGCCCGCAAGCGCATGGCCGCCGCCCTGGCCCAGGAGATCAGGCGTCAGGTCGAGACCGGCGCCACCGTCTATGACCGCAACACGCGCCAGCCCCGCGCCAGCGGCTATGGCGACTTCCTCATCCTGGTGCGCCGCCGCGACGCCACGTTTGAAGAGATCATCCGCGCCCTGAAGAGCGCCGGCGTGCCCGTCGCCGGGGCCGACCGGCTGAAACTGTCGAGCCACATCGTCTTCGACGATCTCAAGGCCCTGGCCCGCTTCGCCCTCTTCCCCGGCGACGACCTGTCGTTGGCCGAGGTGCTGCGCAGCCCCTTCTGCGACGTGGACGAGGCCTCGCTCTATGATCTGGCCGGGCGCGAGAAACGTCAGGGCCTTTGGCGCGAACTGAAGAGCCGCGCCGATGAACGCCCCGAATGGCGCCGCGCTCTGGAACTGTGCCTGAGCGCCCGCGCCGCCCGCGACAGCGATCCCTTCGCCTTCTTCTCGACCCTACTCAACCGGGTGGACGACACGGGCGTCTCGGGCCGCGCCCGTGTCCTGACCCGCTTGGGGCGCGAGGCCGAGGAAGCCATCGACGAGACCCTCAATCAGGTCCTGGCCGCCGAGAACCGGGGCGGGACCGATCTCGAAACCTGCCTCGCCCTGCTGGAAGCCGCCGACGTCGAGGTGAAGCGCGAACTGGAAGGCCCGCGCGGCGAGGTCCGCGTCATGACCGTCCACGGCGCCAAGGGGCTGGAGGCGCCCGTCGTCATCCTGCCCGACACCACGATGAAGGCGAAGGCCCAAGGCCCGAGCCTGATGCCCGTCGCGCTGGACGCCATCGGCATGGGCGACGGCGAGGCCTGGCTGATGTGCCCCGGCTCATCCAAGGAAGACTGCGCCGCCTCCGAGGCCGCCCGCGCCGCACGCGAGGCCCGCGTCAGCGACGAATCCCTGCGCCTGCTCTACGTCGCCCTGACCCGCGCCCGCGACCGCGTCATCATCATGGGCCGAGGCTCCAAGCGCGCCCCCGAACCCGGCGACTGGTGGTCGGTCATCGAGGAGACCTTCAACCGCCTCGGCGATGAGGTCCGCACGCTGGACAACAACGTCCGCCGCTACGGCGTCGATCTCGACGTTCTGCCCGCCGTGACCGCTGCCGCCGAGTCCCGCCCCGAGGCCCCGGACTGGACGCGCACGACCCCCGCCCGCGACGCCGCCGCCCGCTTCGCCTCGCCGTCGCAGATGCAGGAGCAGAAGCGCATCCCCGCGCCGTCTCCGCTCGCGCGCGGCGAAGGTCCCGGCGCCGGTCTGGGCCGTTTCCGGCGCGGCGACCTGATCCACCGCCTGCTGGAGCGCCTGCCCGACATCGCCGCCCACGACCGGCCCGACGCCGCCGCCCGGATGCTGGCGCGCGAGCGCGACCTGTCGGACGAACAGCGCGCCGAGATGATCGGGGCCGCCTTCGCCGTGCTGGACGATGCGCGGTTCGCGCCCGTCTTCGGCCAGGGCTCTCGCGCCGAGGTGGCCCTGACCGGCTCCTCGCCCGACCTGCCGTCCGGCGTCTCCATCTCAGGCCGCATCGACCGGCTGGTGGTCACGCCCGAACGGGTGCTGGTGGTGGACTTCAAGTCCAACCGCCCGGCCCCCGATCATGTCGAGGACGCTGACCCCGCCTATGTGCTGCAGATGGCGATCTATACCGCCGTGCTGAAGCGCCTCTATCCCGATCGCGCCGTCGAGGCGGCCCTGGTCTGGACCGACGGACCGAAGCTGATGGCCGTGCCGCAAAGCCTGATGGACGCGGCGCTTTCAAATGCGCGTTGATTTGTGGAGCAATCGCTCCCACATCTGCGACTGATATCAACGCGCTCAAGCAGCGAGGTCCTGCGGACCGAGCGTTAGCGCACTAAAAATGCGTGCTCAAGCAGCGAGGCCCCGCGGGCCGAGCGTTAGCACCCCTAAAAGGAGAGCCATTCATGGCGACTGTCAAAGTCACCGACGAAAGCTTCGACGCCGACGTCCTGAAATCCTCGACCCCCGTCCTGGTGGACTTCTGGGCCGAGTGGTGCGGCCCCTGCAAGCAGATCGGCCCGGCGCTGGAACAGATCGCCGACGAGCTGTCGGGCAAGGTGACGATCGCCAAGATCAACATCGACGACAGCCCCATGACCCCGTCCAAGATGGGCGTCAAAGGCATCCCGACCCTGATGCTGTTCAAGGACGGCCAGCTGGCTTCGATGAAGGTCGGCGCCATGCCCAAGGGCAAGATCGTCGAATGGCTAGCCGAAGCCGGCGTCAAGGCCGACTGACGAGCTTCGCCTTCGAGAACTAAAGAGGCGGCGCATCCCAGGGTGCGCCGCTTTTTTCTTGTCTGCCCCTTTCCTCCCCACTCTGTGGGGAGGGGGACCGCGAAGCGGTGGAGGGGGCGGCGCAAACGCCCGCCGTCGAGACACCCCCTCCGTCACGGCCGCTACGCGTCCGCGCCACCTCCCCATGAAATGGGGAGGAAAGCGCACCGTCATCTCACCCCCGCAGCTCCCGCCGCAGCACCTTGCCCACCGGCGTCTTGGGCAGGGGCTCAGCTCTGAACTCCACCAGACGCGGCACCTTGTAGGCCGTCAGCTGCGCCCGGCAGTGGGCGATCAGCATCTCCGCCGTCAGCTCGGGCGAGCGCGGCACGACCACGATCTTGATCCGTTCGCCCTGCACCGGATCGGGCACGCCGACCGCCGCCACCTCCTCGACCAGAGGATGGCTGGCCACCACATCCTCGATCTCGCCCGGATAGACGTTGAAGCCCGAGACCAGGATCATGTCCTTGATCCGGTCCACCAGCCGCACCCGGCCATTGGCCTGCATCACCCCGACGTCGCCGGTCGCCAGCCAGCCGTCCGCCGAAATGGCCTTTGCCGTCTCGTCCGGCCTTTGCCAGTAGCCCAGCATGACCTGGGGCCCGCGCACGCACAGCTCGCCCGGCTCGTCGATCCCGGCCCAGGTTCCGTTCTCGCGCCGCATCCGCACCTCGGTCGAGGGCACCGGCAGACCCACGGTGCCGTCAAAGCCCATGCGTTCCGGGTGCGCCAGATCAACAAGGCCGATGCAGACCACCGGCGAGGTTTCGGTCAGGCCGTAGCCGTCCACCAGGGGCGCCCCCGTCACCGCCTCCCACTCCTCGGCCACCACCTTCTGCGTCGCCATGCCCCCGGCGATGGTCAGCTTCAGGTCCGAGAAGTCGCGATTGCGGAACGCCTCGGTCTTCAACAGGCTGGAAAACAGGGTGTTCAGCCCCGTCATGCCGACGAAGCGCTCCTTCCTCAGGATCCATTCCACGCGTTTTGAATCGCGCGGATTGGCGATCAGGATGTTCCGTCCCCCCGCCCCGGTGAACATCATCAGGTTCGCCGTCAGGGAGAAGATATGATAGAGTGGCAGCATGGTGACGTTGCCGATCACCTCGCCCTGATCGATCTGATCCAGCACCCAGGCGCGGCCTTGCAGGGTATTGGCCAGGATGTTGCGGTGGGTCAGCATGGCCCCCTTGGCCACCCCCGAGGTGCCCCCCGTATATTGCAGGAAGGCCAAGTCCTCCGGCTTGGTTTCGACCGGCTTCAGGGTCAGACGCCGCGCCCGCCGCATCAGGGCCTTCCAGCGATGCGCGTCCGGCAGACGCCAGGCCGGAACCAGCTTCTGCACGTGGCGCATCATGGCGCTGACGGCGACGCCCTTCAGGCCCGGCATCATGTCGCCCATCGCCGTGACGACGACGTGACGAACCTGGGTCCCCTCGCGCGCCTGCTCCAGCGTCTTGGCGAACATGTCCATCACCACGATGGCGACCGCGCCGCTGTCCTTCAGCTGGTGCTGCAGTTCGCGCGGCGTGTAGAGCGGGTTGACGTTGACCACCACGGCGCCGGCGAACAGGACGCCGAACAGGGCCGTCGGATACTGCAGGCCGTTGGGCATCATCAACGCCACTCGGTCGCCGGGCTGGACCCCGACCGATTGCAGCCAGGCGCCGAAGGCCTTGGCCGCGCTCAGCACCTGGCCATAGGTCAGGGCCGTGCCCAGGCTGACGTAGCCGGGACGTTCGGCGAAGCGGCGCGAGTCCGCCTCGAACATCTGCTGCACCGAGGTCCAGCGCGTCAGCTCATCCTCGATGCAGGCCGGCACCCCGGTGCGGTAATGGGCGGTCCAGAACCGCTCGGCCCACAGCCGGTCCGCCTCGGCGGAAGCGGCGCTCTCGACAGCCAGATCGCTCATTTCTCCACCACCGCCACCACGCCCTGACCGCCCGCCGCGCAGATCGAGATCAGGCCGCGCCCGCCGCCGCGCCGGTCGATCATGGTCGCCAGATTGGCCAGGATGCGCCCCCCCGTCGCCGCGAACGGATGCCCCGCCGCCAGCGAGCCGCCGTTGACGTTCAGCCGGCTCATGTCGATGGCCCCCGGCGCACGCTCCAGCCCCAGACGGGTGCGGGCATAGTCCTCGTCCTGCCACGCCTTCAGGGTGCACAGGACCTGGGCGGCGAAGGCCTCGTGGATTTCATAGAGGTCGAACTCCTGCAGGCTGAGCCCCAGCCTGGCCAGCATCCGCGGCACGGCGTAGGCGGGCGCCATCAGCAGCCCCTCGTCGCCCTTCACAAAGTCCACCGCCGCCGTCTCGCCGGTACGCAAGTAGGCCAGAACCGGCAGGCCGCGCGCCTTGGCCCAGTCCTCGCTGGCCAGCAACACGGTCGAGGCCCCGTCGGTCAGGGGCGTCGAATTGGCCGCCGTCAGCGTGCCGTTCACCCGGTCGAACACCGGCTTCATCGTCGCCAGTTTCGCCGGATCGATGTCGGGCCTCAGGTTGTTGTCGCGATTCAATCCCCGGAACGGCGTCACCAGGGTGTAGAACAGCCCGGCCTCCCAGGCGGCGGCGGCGTTGCGGTGACTGGCCACGGCCAGGGCGTCCTGATCCTCGCGCGGAATGGCCCAGCGCTTGGCCATCTGCTCGCAGCTATCGCCCATCGACAGGCCGGTGCGCGGCTCAGCGTTGCGCGGCGGCTCTGGCTTGAAGGGGGCGCTCAGACCGGCCCCCAGCAGGGCCTTGATCCGCCCGCCTGTGGTCTTCTCGCGGTTGGCGGCCAACAGCGCCTTGCGGAACTTTTCATTGAGCCCGATCGGCGCGTCCGAGGTGGTGTCCACCCCGCCCGCGATGCCGACTTCGATCTGGCCCAGGGCGATCTTGTTGGCCACCAGAATGGCCGCCTCCAGCCCGGTGCCGCAGGCCTGGCTGACGTCATAAGTCGGGGTGTCGTGGCCAATGGTGGTGTCCAGCAGGCTCTCGCGGGTCAGGGCGATATCGCGCGACAGCTTCAGCACCGCCCCCGCCGCCACCTCGCCCAGCCGCAGGCCATGCAGATCGTAGCGGTCGGCCAGCCCCTGCAACGCCGCCGTCAGCATCTCCTGATTGGAGGCCTCGGCATAGGCGGTGTTGGACCGCGCAAAAGGAATGCGATTGCCGCCGAGAATGGCGACCCGGCGCGGCGCGGACGAGGTCAGCATGCAACAGAATCCTCAGACGAAAGGGTCAGCCGACCCCGGAGATGGGCGCGGGCGCCGGTCGCTTCGCGCACCTCGAAATCACGGAGATCACCAGCAGGCCCGGCGTAGAGCCCCGCCTGTCCCGGCAGGAAGAGCGGCGCGCGAAAGGCGACCTCGATCTCGGCGGCGTCCAGCGGCGCAGGCGGCGACAGGGCGGCGACGGCCCGCGCCTTGGTCCACATCCCATGAGCAATGGCGCGGCGAAAGCCGAACAGCCGCGCCCCCAGGGCCGAGGTGTGGATCGGATTGGCGTCGCCCGAAACGCGCGCATAGCGACGGCCCATATCGGCGGGAACGGTCCAGGTCTCGACCAGCCGGTCGGCCTCGTCGCCGGTCAGCACCGGCGTCGGATCGCCCTGCCCGCAACGCCCGAGCCGCAGATAGACGCTCACCCCCTCCCACACCGTCTCGCCGTCGCGCGTCGCTGTGGTCTCCAGCGTAAAGGCCTGCCCCTTGTCGTGGGCCAAAAACCGCCCCGCCCGCGCCGTCAGCGTCAGCCGGTCGCCGAGGTTCAGCCGGGCGTGCTGACGAATGCGGTTGTGCAGATGCACCAGCCCCACAGCCGGATAGGGGAAGTCCGCGCCCAGCATCAGCCGCATCTGCAGCGGAAAGGCCAGGATGTGCGGCCAGGTGATCGGCACCCCCTGTTCGGGCGCAAAGCCGCAGAGGTCGGCATAGGCGGCGACCGTCTCGGCCTCCAGCATGACCTCGCGCTGCAAGAGGCGTTGCGGCAGGGCCGCCTCGTCCGGCTTGCCGCGCAGCATCCCTCGCAGCGCCCCGCCGACCACCGCCGCGCCCGACAGAGGGGCATCGATCTGCTCGATCGCCGCCGTCATGCGCCCAGCAGGCTCTGGCCGCAGACGCGCACCACCTGCCCGTTGACGCCGCCGGACGCCGGGTGCGCCAGCCAGGCGATGGTCTCGGCCACGTCGACCGGATGACCGCCCTGCCCCATGCTGTTCATGCGCCGCCCGGCCTCGCGGATGGCGAAGGGAATGGCGGCGGTCATCTGGGTCTCGATGAAGCCGGGGGCCACGGCGTTGATGGTGATCCCCTGCCCCGCCAGCTTCGGTGCCAGCCGCCGCACCGCCCCGATCCAGGCTGCCTTGGACAGGGCGTAGTTGCTCTGGCCCATATTGCCGGCGATGCCGCTCAGCGAGGACACGGCGATAATCCGCCCGTTGGGGCGCATCCCTCCGCCCTCGACCAGGCCGCGGGTGATGGCCAGGGGCGCCGACAGGTTGACCGCCATGACGCTGTCCCACTCGCGCGGCTCCATCCGGGCGAGGGTGCGGTCGCGGGTGATGCCGGCGTTGTGGACCACCACGTCATAGCCGCCGCGCGCCAGAGCATCAGCGAGAATGGCCTCGGCGGCGTCGGGCGCCGTGATGTCCAGCGCCAGCGCGTCCACGCCCAGTTCGGCCGACAAGGCGGACAGCCCCTCGGCGGCGCCCGCCACGTCCAGGGCGACGACCTGCGCCCCGTCGGCCACGAAAAGGCGGGTAATGGCCTCCCCGATGCCGCGCGAGGCGCCCGTCACCAGCACGCGACGGCCCTTGTGCCCCGCCCCCGGTTCGCTGGTCGCGACCGGCGCGGCCACGCGGATCGCCTGGCCCGAGACATAGGCCGAGCGCGGCGACAGCAGGAAATCCAGCGTGCTCCCGGCGGCGTCCTCGCCCCCCGGCGCGACATAGAGCAGATGGACGCCGATGCTGCGCCGCGCCTCCTTGGCCAGAGATCTGACAAAGCCCTCCAGCCCGCGCTGGATCGCCTCGCCCTCGGCGTCGGCCATCAGCTCGGGCGTCGTGCCGATCACCACGATGCGGCCATGTTCTGCCACCGAACGGATGGCCTGGTGGAAGAAGCGATAGAGCCCCTGGGCCGCAGCCGCGTCGCCGCAGCCCGAGGCGTCGAACACCAGGCCGCCATAGCGCACGTCGGGCGACCATTCGACATGGGTCTTCTGACCCGCCGTCCCCGCCAGCCGCCCCAAGGTCGTCGCCAGACGCCCGTCTGTGTCCGGCCCCAGCAACAGAGGCCCGACCAGGCCCGCCCCCGCCTCGGCGCGACGACGCAAGGGCGCCGGGCGCGGCAGGCCCAGCGCCCCCGTCAGCCAGCCGCCGACGCCGGAGTTGGCGAAGTCCAGATACCGATCGCTCATCAGGCCGCCTTCTTCGTCGTCTTGCGGGGTGCGATTTCCGCCGCCTGTCGCCGCTCCAGCCCGGCGGCGATGTCGAAGTCGGCGGGGAAATCGTCCACCTGGATGGCCTGATCGGCATAGACCGCGAAACGGGCGATGGCGGCGCGCTCCTCGGCGGTGATCAGGTCCAGCCCCTCGGCCTTCGCCGCCCAGGCGTTCAGCAGGGTCAGGTTCTGCGGGGCGCGAGCGATGCGGCCCGCGCGGATGGCGTCCTTCAGCCGCCGCTCGATGGCCTCGACCTGGGGATAGAGGTCAAAGGCGACGAGGGTCGCGGCGATGGGATCAACCTCGATCCGCGCCGTCCACGACCCGGCGACCAGGCGGTCGCGGGCCGGTCCATGCTGCTGGATCAGACCGGCCACAGCGGCGGCGCAGGCGTCGTCCGGCCCCGAGGCCTTCAGCCCGAACGGCGCCCCGACCAGTTTCAGGAACAGGGCCGCGCCCCGGTTCGGGTGATTGGCCAGCAGGTCCCGCCACGCCGTTCCCGCCCGCGCCAGGGCGTCCTGCGCCGCCCAGTGGACGAAGGGCAGATCTTCGCTCGGACGGCCCTCGTCCTCGAACCGCTTCAGCACGCTGGACAGGATGAAGAGCTGGGACAGGATGTCGCCCATCCGCCCGGTCATGGCGCCCTTGCGCTTCAGCGCACCGCCGACGGTGGCCATCGACAGGTCCGACGCCAGGGCCAACAGGGTCGAGAGCCGCGTCGCCGCGCGGTAGTAGCGCCTCAACTGCGGGGCCGCCCCGCCCGGCGCGGCGATCAACCGCCCGCCCGTCAAGCTGAAGACCAGGGCCCGCGCCATGTTGCGGAACAGGAAGCCGACATAGCCGAACAGGGCCGCGTCGAACGGCTTGAGCTCGCCCGCCCCCGCCGTCCGCATCAGGGTCAGGACATAGGGATGGCAGCGGATGGCGCCCTGGCCATAGATGATCAGGGTCCGGGTCATGATGTTGGCGCCCTCGACGGTGATGGCGACCGGAATCTGCTGATAGGCGCGGGCCAGGAAGTTGCCGGGCCCCATGCAGACGCCCTTGCCGCCGACCACGTCCATGCCGTCATTGATGATGAGGCGGGCGCGCTCGGTGACGTGATACTTGGCGATGGCCGAGACGACCGAGGGCTTCTCGCCCTGATCCAACGCCGCCGCCGCCAGACGCCGCACGGCGTCCGTGGCGTAGAGATGCCCGGCCATGCGGGCCAAGGCCTCCTGCACGCCCTCGAAGGCGCCGATGGGTTGATTGAACTGACGACGGATGGCGACGTAGGCCCCGACCATGCCCACGGCCAGCTTGGACATGCCGACATTGGACGACGGCAGGGAGATGGCGCGGCCCGCGGCCAGACATTCCATCAGCATCCGCCAGCCGTTCCCGACCTGCTCGCGCCCGCCGATGACCATATCCATCGGCACGAAGACATCGTCGCCCGTGGTCGGCCCGTTCTGGAAGACCGCATTCAGCGGCCAGTGGCGACGGCCGATCTCGACCCCCGGATGATCGCGCGGGATCAGGATGCAGGTGATGCCCGGCTCAGCCTCAGTCCCCAGCAGGCCGTCAGGATCGGTCGCCCGGAAGGCCAGACCCAGCACCGTCGCAACCGGGGCCAGGGTGATGTAGCGCTTGCGCCAACTGATGCGGAACCCGAGCGTCTCCTCGCCCTGCCACATCCCCTTGCAGACCACGCCCGTGTCGGTGATCGAGGCGGCGTCGGATCCGGCATAGGGATTGGTCAGGGCGAAGCAGGGGATTTCCTCGCCGCGCGCCAGACGCGGCAGATAGTGGTTCTTCTGGTCTTCCGTGCCGTAGTGCAGCAGCAGCTCCGCCGGACCGAGCGAGTTGGGCACCATGACCGAAACCGCCGCCGCCGAGCAGCGCGTCGACAGCTTCTGGATCACCTGGCTGTGGGCATAGGCGGAAAAGCCGAGACCGCCGTAGGCCTTGGGAATGATCATGCCCAGGAAACCCTTGTCCTTGGCGTAGGCCCAGGCCTCGGGCGACAAGTCCTGCCAGACCGAGGTGGTCTCCCAGTCGTTGGTCAGATCGCACAGATGCTCGGCCTCATTGTCGAGGAAGCTCTGCTCCTCGGCGGTCAGCCTCGGCGCGGGCGTGGCCAGCAGCCGCTTCCAGTCCGGCTTGCCCGCGAACAGTTCGGCGTCCCACCAGACGCCGCCGGCCTCGACCGCCGCCTGTTCGGTCGGGCTCATCTTCGGCATGATCCGGCGGAAGCCCGCCATGGCCGGGCGCGACAGGACGGCGCGGCGCAGGGGCGTGAGCGTCAGCAGCAGCAGCACCGGCGCGGCTGCCGCCGCCATGATCGCCGCCGTCGTCGGCGCGATCAGCTCCGCCCCCCAGCCCGCCGCGATCCAGGCGGCGGCGGCGACGCTCCAGATCGTCATCCGCGCCTGCACCAGGGTCAGGATGAAGGCCCCCAGGGCCAGTGCGCCAATCCAGATCAGCATGGTCGGTCTTCCCCTCGCCGACACGGTCCCCCCGTCGGCCTCTCGCGTTACAGTCGTCGGTCGTCAGCGGGCGGCGGTGTCAGCGCGCCCGCGTCCAGTTCTGGGTCCGGCACAGCATCCGGGCGATGCAGCCCCGCACCGCCAGCCGGTCGGGCTCGACCAGGGTCAGCGTCCCCGTCGCCGCCCCCTGACCGCTGTCCGGGTCGTAGAGCGGTCCGGCGTTCCACACGCGCGGCCCGCCGGACGCCGCCCGCAGCACCGTCAACCCCTTGATCGGTCGGGTCCGCAGGGCCGGGTCGCGATTGCGCACATCGCGCTGATCCGGGTTGGCGCGCAGGGCGGCGGCGTCCACCACCTTGGCGCACAGGGCCGCGCCGCAACGCTCGATGGCGACGACGCCGTTCTGGGCCGGCGTGCGCCAGCGCCCCAGCAGGGCCTCGTCCTGCGCCATCACCGGCGAGGCGACCCCGGCGACGAGAGCAGCAGCCAGAACCCCCGCGCGCCCCCTCATCCCTTGCCGCCATGATAGGCGTTGCGGACCGCAGGCGGCACGCGCTGATAGATGGTCGGCGTCGGGATCTTCAGGCGACGGCGGGCGACGTCCAGCGGCTCGGCGAACAGGCGCTCATAGTCCTCGCCCGGCAGCCAGGCGGCGCGACGCCCGTCGCGCCAGGCCTGGAAGACGGCCCGCGCGCAAGGGTATCCGGTGCGGGCGCGCATGAACTGCACCGCTATGCCCGAGGCGATCAGGCCGAAGCCGGCGCTGCGCGTCTGCGGCAGCGAAAACGCCACCACACAGGCCTCGCCCAGAGCATCGGCCTGATAGCCGGTCAGGACGTGCCAGATGTCATGCACGTCGCGCATCCGGCGCGCGAACCAGGCGCGCGGGTGGGCCGCCTCGATCTCGCTGTCGGCGATCTTGCGGCTCTCTTCGGCCAGGCCATAGGCCGAGAAGTTCTGCGCGTCGATGAAGTCGCGATAGGCGGCGCCGACCGTTCCCGACGCGAACTGAGCCAGCCAGGCCCGGTCCTGCAATCGGTCCGCCAGCTCGAGCCGACGATAGGCCTGGGCCCCGCCTTCCGGCGTTTCCAGCAGACGACTGTAGCCCCAGTCGGGCGAACGCCCCGACAGGGCGTTCATGATTTCGAACACCTGTTCGGTGTCGTCCTTGTCCGCCACCAGGCGGCGCATGGCGCGCAGGGCGCGGATCGGCTGAACGCGAGAGGCGGTCAGTTGCGACGGCTGGCGGGCGAAGGCGTCAGCGGTCAGGTCGAAAGCGGGGAGGCTTGAGACGGCTTGCACTTGCGGGTTCCTTTGCGGAAGCCTAGAACGACGAACTATCTACATGAATGTCATTTACACATATGTCAATTGCCAAGCTCGAAAAACCGCGCCGTCGCCGTCGCGCGCCTGATGAGGCCCGCCGCGAGGCCGTGGACGCCGCCCGCGCCCTGCTGTTGTCGGGCGGTCCCACGGCAGTGACCCTGTCGGCGGTGGCGGCGGACATCGGCGTCACCCACGCCAATCTGATCCACCATTTCGGCTCGGCCGCCGGCCTGCAGTCGGCGCTGATGGGCTCGATGGTGGCGGACCTGGGTCAGGCGCTGGAAACGGCGGTGACGCGGCTGCGCACCGACGACGGCGCGCCGATGGAGCTGATCAACGCCGTGTTCGACGCCTTCGCTGAAGGCGGCGCCGGACGGCTGGCGGCCTGGATCGCCCTGTCCGGCGACCTGACCCATCTGGACCCGGTGCGCGACGCGGTGAACAATCTGGTCAACGCCATCGCCGAGAAGATGGGCGACGACGGCGAGGCGCGCGAGCGCATCGGCTCGGCGGTCCTGTTCATCGCCCTCAGCGCCTTCGGCGAAGCCCTGATCGGCCCGCCGCTGCGCGCCATGCTGGACCAGCCCGACGACGCCGGCCGCAAGGTGGTGGCCAGCCTGCTGCCCAGCTTCATCAGGAAGCCTTCGCCCGAGGCCTGACGCCGCGGCCCCATTGCAACCCATTGCATAATGTCGGGATCGCGATACTAGTTATGCAACTGATTGCATAACTAGGCCGCCGCCATGCCCTATCCCGAACTGCTCAAGCCGCTCGACCTCGGCTTCACCACGCTGAAGAACCGGGTGCTGATGGGGTCGATGCACGTCGGGCTGGAGGAGGTCGAGCACGGCTTCGAGCGCATGGCCGCCTTCTACGCCGAGCGGGCGCGCGGCGAGGTCGGGCTGATCGTCACCGGCGGCATCTCGCCCAACGAGCACGGACGCCCCATGCCCTGGGGCGCCAAGCTGACCACCGAGGAGGAGGCCGAACATCATCGCCTCGTCACCGCCGCCGTCCACGCCGAGGGCGGCAAGATCGCCTTGCAGATCCTGCATTTCGGCCGCTACGCCTACCATCCGGACCTGGTCGCGCCCTCGGCCATCCAGGCCCCGATCACCCCGTTTGCTCCCCACGCCCTGACCGGCGAGGAGGTCGAGCAGACCATCACCGATTTCGTCAACTGCGCCGCCCTGGCCCAGTCAGCCGGTTATGACGGCGTCGAGGTCATGGGGTCCGAGGGCTATCTGATCAACGAATTCATCGCCGCCCGCACCAACCAGCGCGACGACGAATGGGGCGGCTCGTACGAGAACCGCATCCGCCTGCCGCTTGAGATCGTGCGCCGCACCCGCGAGCGCGTAGGCCCCAACTTCATCATCATCTACCGCCTGTCGATGCTGGACCTCGTCGAGGGCGGCTCGACCGCCGAAGAAGTGGTGCATCTGGCCAAGGCCATCGAGGCGGCGGGCGCCACCATCCTCAACACCGGCATCGGCTGGCACGAAGCCCGCATCCCCACCATCGCCACCAGCGTCCCGCGCGCCGCCTTCGCCTGGGTGACGAAACGCCTCAAGGGCGAGGTCTCCATCCCCCTGGTCGCCACCAACCGCATCAATACGCCCGAGGTGGCCGAGCGCCTGCTGGCCGAGGGCTATTGCGACATGGTGTCGATGGCCCGCCCCCTGCTGGCCGACCCCGCGTTTGTGCGCAAGGCGCGCGAGAACCGCGCCGACGAGATCAACACCTGCATCGGCTGCAACCAGGCCTGTCTGGACCATACGTTTGCGGGCAAGATCACCTCCTGCCTGGTCAATCCGCGCGCCTGTCACGAGACCGAACTGGTCATCGCCCCGACCGAAACGCCCCGCAAGATCGCCGTCGTCGGCGCCGGTCCCGCCGGGCTCAGCTTCGCCGTCACCGCCGCCGAACGCGGCCACGACGTCACCCTGATCGAGGCCGCGAGCGAGGTGGGCGGCCAGTTCAACATCGCCCGCAAGATCCCCGGCAAGGAGGAGTTCGGCGAGACCCTGCGCTACTTCCGCAAGCAGTTGGACCTGACCGGGGTCAAGGTCCGCCTCAACACCCGCGCCGAGGCTGAGGATCTGGCCGACGAAGGCTTCGACGAGATCGTCCTGGCCACCGGCGTGACCCCGCGCACGCCCGAGATCGACGGCGTCGACCACCCCAAGACCCTGTCCTACCTCGACGTCCTGCGCGACGAGGTTCCTGTTGGAAAGTCTGTCGCCGTCATCGGCGCCGGGGGCATCGGCCACGACGTCAGCGAATATCTGGTCGAGCGGCATGCGCCGCCGTCGATCGACCGCTTCTTCCGCACCTGGGGCGTCGATCCCGACTACCGCACCGCCGGGGGCCGCACCGCGCCCCAGGTCGAACCGGCGGAGCGTCAGGTCTTCCTGATGCAGCGCTCGACCGGCAAGGTCGGCGAACGCCTGGGTCGCACCACCGGCTGGATTCACCGCGCCGCGCTGAAGATGCACGGCGTCGTCACCGCCAGCGGCGTCGCCTATCGCCGCATCGACGACGACGGCCTGCACGTGACCATCGACGGCGCTGAAAAGACCCTGCCGGTCGACCACGTCGTCATCTGCGCCGGTCAGGACCCCCTGCGCGACCTGCACGACGCCCTGGTCGCGCGCGGCTGCTCGGTCCACCTGATCGGCGGCGCGGACGTGGCCGCTGAACTGGACGCCAAGCGCGCCATCGATCAGGGCGTGCGCCTGGCCGCCGCTCTCTGAGGAAGGAAAAGCTCATGACGCCGACCCTGCATCCCGCCGCCGCCGCTTCGCTCACCAAGTGGCATCAGATGGTCGCCGCCCAGGACCTGGGGGGCTTGCGCGCCATCACCCATCCCGAGGCCGTCTTCCGCTCCCCGGTCGCCCACAAGGCCTATCACAGCGCCGAGGCCGTGGTTCTGGCGGTCAGCACCGCCGCCAGCGTCTTCTCCGACTTCGCCTACCACCGCGAAGCCGCCACCGCCGACGGCCTCAGCGTGGTGCTGGAGTTCAGCGCCAAGGTCGCAGACAAGAGCGTCAAGGGCATCGACTTCATCCGCTTCGACGAAGACGGCCGGATCGTCGACTTCGAGGTCATGATGCGCCCGCTGAGCGGGGTTCAGGCCATGGCCGAAGAAATGGGCCAACGCCTCGGCGCCCTCCTGCCCGCCTTCAAGGCCCAGGGCTGAACCCCACACCACGATCGTCACCCTCGGGCTTGTCCCGAGGGCCTATCGTTCCGCCATGCACCTCGGATCACCATGGCGGCGCAGCGCTCGAAGTCGCCATGGCCCCTCGGGACAAGCCCGAGGGTGACGGCGGAAGCTCTAAACGGGATAGGTCTCGGGGCTGGCGCCCAGCACTTCGCCGGCCAGATACAGCGAGCCGCAGATGACCACGCGGCCCGCGCCCAGGGCCAGGGCCCGGTCCAGCGCCTCGCTCACCGAGCCCGCCGCCATGGCCCCGAAGCCGCGCCCCTGGGCCACCGCCGCCAGGGCCGCCGGGTCCGCCGCCGCGCCGTCAAAGCCGACGGTGAAGACCTGGGCGTCCACGCCCTTCAGGGCCTCGAAGAAACCGCCCGCATCCTTGTTGGCCAGCATGGCCACGATAAGCGCCAGGGGGCGCGGCGCCCTTGCCTGACGCTCGGCCAGGGTTCGGGCCATGGCCCGTCCGGCGTGAGGATTATGCCCGCCGTCCAGCCACAGCTCGGCGTCAGCGGCTTGCGCCCGCTCGGCATAGGGTCCGGCGGTCAGACGCTGCATCCGCGCCGGCCAGCGCACGGCTTTCAAGCCCTCGGCGATAACGGCTTCGGGCAGGTCCAGCTCCAGCGCCGCCGCCACGGCCACGCCCGCATTGTCGAACTGATGCGGCCCGCTCAGCGCCGGGGCCGGCAAGTCGAGGAAGCGCTCCTGATCCTGATAGACCAGCCCGCCGCGCTCGGCCCAGGCGTCGAAATCCACCCCCATGACGGTCAGGGGCGAGTTCACCTCGGCGGCGCGGCGTTCGATCACCGCCATGACGGCTTCGGACTGACGCGCGACGACGCCGCGCGCCCCGGCTTTCAAAATGCCCGCCTTCTCGGCGGCGACGCCCTCGATCTTGTCGCCCAGGAATTCGGCGTGATCCAGATCGACCGGGGTGATGACGCTGAGCAGGGGCCGGTCGATGACGTTGGTGGCGTCCAGCGAGCCGCCCAGCCCCACCTCGATGATGGCCAGATCGGCGGGGGTCTCGCTCATGGCCAGGAAGGCGGCGGCGGTCGTGCTCTCGAACACGGTGGCCTCGCCCGACACCGCCTCGATGCGATCAAGGATAGCGTTCAACTGATCGTCGCTGATCAGGGTCCCGGCCAGCCGGATGCGCTCGTTGAAGCGCACCAGATGCGGCGAGGTATAGGCATGAACCCGCAGGCCCGCCGCCTCCGCAATGGCGCGGATGAGCGACACGGTCGAACCCTTGCCGTTGGTGCCGGCGACATGGACCACCGGGGGCAACCGATCCTGCGGGTCGCCCAGCGCCGCGCACAATGCCCGCATCCGGTCCAGCGACAGGTCGATGCGCTGGGGATGGCGGGCCAGAAGGCGCTGCGAAATGGGGTCCATGACGGCGCTTACGCCGCCTGGCGCTTGCCGCCCATCAGCATGGACATGATCTGGCCGAGCGTCTTGGGCAGATCGCCGCGCGCCACGACCTTGTCGACCATGCCCTTGCCCTGCAGATACTCGGCGCGCTGGAAGCCCGGCGGCAGTTTCTCGCGGATCGTGGTCTCGATCACGCGCGGACCGGCGAAGCCGATCAGGGCGTTCGGCTCGGCCAGGTGAACATCGCCCAGCATGGCGTAGGAGGCGGTCACGCCCCCCGTGGTCGGGTCGGTCAGGACGACGATATAGGGCAGCTGCGCCGCCTTCACCTCCTGCACCGCCAGGGTGGTGCGGGCCATCTGCATCAGGCTCAGCGCGCCTTCCTGCATCCGTGCGCCGCCGGCGGCGGTGAAGCAGACGAAGGGCACGCCGCGCTTCACGGCTTCACGGGCGGCGGCGATGAAGGCCTCGCCCGCCGCCATGCCCAGAGACCCGCCCATGAAGGTGAAGTCCTGCACGATGACGACCGCGGCCACGCCGTCGATCTTGCCGAAACCGATGGCCATGGTGTCCTTGCGGCCCGCCGCCTTGCGCGCGGCGTTGAGGCGCTCGCGATAGGGCTTGCCGTCCGAGAACTTCAGCGGGTCTTCCGGCACGTCCGGGGTGTCGATGCTCTCGAACTTGCCCTCGTCGAAGGTGGCCTTCAGACGGGTCGGGGCGTTGATCCGCATATGGCGGCCCGACGGCGTGACCCAGAGGGCCGCCTCCAGGTCCGTGCGGAACAGCATCTCGCCGCTGTCCGGGTCCTTGACCCACAGATTGTCGGGCGTGTCGCGCCGGCTGACGATCTTGCGGACGCCGGGAGCGAAGCGGGACAGCCAGCCGCCGCGCGGTTTGTTCTCGAGATTCTTATCGGGCATGGGCGCGCCTTTAAACGGTTTCCCCAAGGAAAGCACTAAGGGGCGAAGCACGAGTTCTGGCGGTTTTCACCGCATCGGCCAACGCCTTGACCTTGGCCAGAACGCGAGGGACGGCGGGTTCGTTCGCTTCCAGGGCTGCGGCGACCTCATCGACGAAGACCGAGCCGGCCACCACCGCATCGGCCACGCGGGCGATCTCGGCGGCGCGCTCGGGCGTCCTGACGCCAAAGCCGACGGCGACCGGCAGGCCAGTCGCCTTGCGCACGCGCTCGACGGCGGGGGCGACGTCAGCCGCCACAGCCTCCTTGACCCCGGTCACGCCCGCGACCGAGACGTAATAGACAAAGCCCGAGGTGCCGCGCGCGATCACCTGCAGCCGCTCGTCGTCCGAGGTCGGCGTGGCCAGCCGGATCAGCGACACGCCCTGCGCATCCAGCGCCTCCGCCATGGGCCCGGCCTCTTCCGGCGGGCAGTCGACCACGATCAACCCGTCCACGCCCGCCTCGGCGGCGTCGCGGGCGAAGGCCTCGTAGCCGTAGCTTTCGACCGGGTTCAGATAGCCCATCAGGATGACCGGCGTGGCGTCGTCGCCTTTACGGAACTCCGCCACCAGATCCAGCGTGCCGCGCAGGGTCATCCCCGCCGCAAGCCCGCGCAGGGCCGCGCGCTGGATCGGCGGCCCCTCGGCCATCGGGTCCGAAAAGGCCAGACCCAGTTCGATCAGGTCGGCCCCCGCGGCGGGCAGGCCGCGCAGGATCTCCAGCGCCTCGTCCCGGCTGGGATCGCCGGTCATGACATAGGGAATAAAGCCGGCCCGGCCCTCGGCCTTCAGGGCAGCGAAACGGGCGTCGATACGTGCAGTCGTCATTGATTGTCCTCACCCGTCGCCAGGTCGCCGCAGGTGTCATTACTCAGTGCGATCAGCATTACAGCGGTCTTCGCCGGGTCGGTTTCTCCCTCGACGATGTAGATGAACCCCAGGCCGCTTTCACAGCTGTTCGAGCCGGGCTCCCTCAGGAACCCGAAATCCGCCCCCGGCGCGCGCCCGACGTAGAAACCATCCTGCCTCAGCCCCTCAAACAGAGCGTTCCTTACATCCCGAGCCTTTTCGCGAGGAAAGGTCAGACAGATGAAACGGTCGGAGGTCTCTTCGGGCGTCGGACAGTCCGTGGCGGTCCTGGCGTCGGGAAGTGCAGGCAGCACGAAACTGTCCCGCCAATCGGCTGGCGCGGCGCTTATAGCCACCGCAGCCGTCATCGACGCCAGAAGCATCAGGATTGCGGCGCCGGTTGGCCGGCGCAGACGTCGCCGGGGATGGTGGCGAAGCCGAGGTAGCCGGGCGCGGTCGCCTCAGCCGGCTTGGACTCGTCGTAGAAGGCGATCATCTGCATGCCGTCGCAGCCGCCGGCCTCGCGGCGCTTGATCAGGACCACGCGGTTGTCGTCGCCGGCGGCGGGCAGCCAGCCGTCCTTCTCGAACTGCGCCAGATAGGCCTCGGCCAGATCGCTGACCTGATCCAGTTGCGCGGTGACGCAGAAGGCCGGGCTGCGCACCTGACCGCCGCAGTCGGGCGCAGCGACGGCGGGCGCCAGGACCGGCACCCCGGTCGCGGCGACGCCGGGCCCAAAGGAGGGCGCGGCGGCAGCCGCCGGCGCTTCGGCCTGCGCCGCGACCGGCGCGGCTTGCGTCTTAGCCATCGTCAGGGTCGGCGAAACGGCGACGGCGAGCGCCGCGATCAGAAGACTGTTCATGCTCAAAGCTCCACGCCCAGATGCTTGGCCACGGTAAAGATGTCCTTGTCGCCTCGACCCGACAGGACCAGGACGACGTCGCCGCCCTGCCCCACGTCCTTGGCGATCTCGCCGATGCGCGCCAGGGCGTGCGAAGGCTCCAGCGCCGGGATGATGCCTTCCAGTTTCGACAGCATCTGGAAGGCGTCCAGCGCCTCGTCGTCGGTGGCCGACAGATATTCCCCGCGGCCCAGGTCGTTCAGCCAGGCGTGCTCCGGCCCGATGCCCGGATAGTCGAGACCGGCAGAAATGGAGTGGCCCTCCAGAATCTGACCGTCGGCGTCCTGCAACAGATAGGTGCGGTTGCCGTGCAGCACGCCGGGGCGGCCGCCCTTCAGGCTGGCGGCGTGTTCGGGCGTGTCCAGACCGTGGCCCGCCGCCTCGACGCCGATCAGGCGAACCTCGGCGTCGTCGACGAAGGGGTGGAAGGCGCCGATGGCGTTGGAGCCGCCGCCGATGCAGGCCACCACGGCGTCGGGCAGGCGCCCGATCCGATCCAGCGACTGGCGCTTGATCTCGCGGCCGATCACCGACTGGAAGTCCCGCACCATGGCCGGGTAGGGAGCCGGGCCCGCCGCCGTGCCGATGATGTAATAGGTGTCCTCGACGTTCGTGACCCAGTCGCGCATCGCCTCGTTCATGGCGTCCTTCAGCGTCGCCGCCCCCGCCGTCACCGCCGCGACCTCGGCCCCCATCAGCTTCATGCGGAAGACGTTGGGCTGCTGCCGCTCGACGTCCACCGCGCCCATATAGACCGTGCAGGGCAGGCCGAAACGGGCGCAGACGGTGGCCGAGGCCACGCCGTGCTGACCGGCGCCGGTTTCGGCGATGATCCGCGTCTTGCCCATGCGCCGCGCCAGCAGGATCTGACCCATGCAGTTGTTGATCTTGTGCGCGCCCGTGTGGTTCAGGTCCTCGCGCTTCAGCCAGATCTTCGCCCCGCCGAAGTGATCGGTTAGCCGCTCGGCGAAATAGAGCGGGCTTTCGCGACCGACATAGTGGGTCAGGAAATCGTCCAGCTCGGCCTGGAAGCTCGGATCGGCCTTGGCCGCCTCATAGGCCGCCTGAAGCTCATGGGTCAGAGGCATCAGGGTTTCGGGCACGAAGCGGCCGCCATAGGGACCAAAGCGGCCCTCGGCGTCGGGCCAGGCGTAGGTATTGGGGAGAATTGCGTTCACGAGCGGCAGTCTTTCGCGAGAAGGCGACGAAATCAGGACCGGGATACGGCCTCGAGGAAGGCGTGGATCAAGTCCGCGTCCTTAACACCGGGCGCGCTGTCGACGCCAGAGGAGACATCGACCAAGGGCGCCCCCGAAATCCGCACGGCCTCGGTGATATTTTGCGGCTCCAACCCGCCTGCGAGGAACCAGCGTGCCGGCAGGGCGCGGTTCTGCATCAACGACCAATCGAACGAGGCCCCGACCCCGCCGGGCAGGCTGGAGCCTTCGGGCGGCTTGGCGTCGAACAGCAGATGGTCCGCCACATCGGCCCAATCGGGCACAGACGCGAAGTCGGCCTCGGTCCGGATCGGCAGGGCCTTGATGATCCCCGCCCCGGTCAGCCGCCGCACCTCGGCGGCGCGCTGCGGCGTCTCGTGCCCATGCAGCTGGATCAGGTCGGGCCGCAGGATCAGTCCCACCTCGGTCAGCAGGGCGTCGTCAGGATCAACCAGCACGGCGACGATCTTCGCCTTGCCCCGCGCCCGGTCGAACAGGGTGGCGGCGTGCAGCGGCGGGATATGGCGCGGGCTTTTTTCAAACACCACCGCCCCGACAAAGGCCGCGCCGCCTTCCAGCGCCGCCTCCAGCGTCTCGGGCGTCGTCAGTCCGCAAATCTTGGCCAAGGTCATAAAGGGGAGGTGCGCGAGCGAGGCCGAGAGGTCAAGCGTCGCCCGTCCCTTTCACGCCGTCATCCCGGAAGCGGCGCAGCCGCTATCCGGGACCGCAGGAAGCACTGACGGCGGCGCCTCGGGCGGTCCCGGCTCTCCGCTGACGCTTCGGCCGGGATGACGGCATGGCTTCAGGCGAAGATCCGCTCAATCTCTTCCGGCGTCAGCAGCCGCCACGCCCCCGGCGCCAGATCATCCGGCAAAACCAGCCCGCCCATTCGCTCGCGGTGCAGGGCCTCGACGTGGTTGCCGACGGCGGCGAACATCCGGCGCACCTGATGATAGCGCCCCTCGGTCACGGTCAGCAGGGCCTCGGTCGGCGACACCACCTCCAGAAGGGCCGGCGACAGCGGCTTGTCCTCGTTCTCCAGCACCAGTTCGCCCGAGGCGAACAGCGCGCCTTCCGTTCCGCTCAACGGCCGCGCCAGTGTCGCGCGATAGACCTTGGCCACATGGCGCTTGGGCGAGATTACCCGGTGCAGCAGGTCGCCGTCGTCGGTCAGCAGCAGCAGGCCCGTCGTCTGCTTGTCCAGACGCCCGATGGTCGAGATGGCCGGGTCGCGCCGCTTCCACCGATCCGGCAGGATGTCATAGACCAGCGCCCCGTCTTCCTTGCGCGAACAGGTCATGCCCAGCGGCTTGTTCAGCAGCATGACCAGTCCCTGAACCGGGTCCAGCGGCTCGCCGTCGATCTCCATCCGGCTCGGCAGGTCGGGCGTCACCGGGATGCGTTTCGACACATCCGTCAGATCGACGCCGTCCAGCACGATCCCGCCCGCCTTGCCCATCCGCGCCATCTCGGCCCGCGAGCCGTAGCCCATGGAGCCCAAGAGCTTATCCACCCTGCTTGTTGGGGTCCTACCGCCCTTCGGGCTGCTTGAGGACGTGCTCACTTCACCGCCTCGAAGATCTTGTAGCCGCCCTTGTCGAGCAGCGGCTTCACCCGCTTGAAGGCCGCGTTCAGTTCGGCCTCATAGGGCAGGTGCCGGTTGGCCACCAGCCACAGCACGCCGCCGGTCTTCAGCAGGGCCGCCGCCTGACGGATGAAGTTCTGACCCAGACGCCGATCCTCGGTCCCGCCGTCGTGGAAGGGCGGATTGCTGACGATGAAGTTCAGCTCGCCCTCGGTCGGCAGGGTGCGCACATCGGCCCATTCAAAGCTGACGCGCAGGTCCTCGACGTTCTTCTTCGCCGCTGCGATGGCGCGCCGGTCGATGTCGATCAGACGTAAAGATGTCACCGCCGACGACCGCAGCGCCACCAGCGACAGCGCGCCGAAGCCGCAGCCCAGATCGGCGCCCGCGCCCTTCAGCGGCGGCATGACCCCGGCCAGCAGGGCCGTGCCCGGATCGACCCGGTCCCAGGCGAAGACGCCCGGCTGCGACCAGGCGTCCAGCCCCTCGACCTGCTTCAGGCTGCCCGCCGCAATGGCCGCATCCAGCCCCTCGATCGTTTCGGGCCGCGTGACGATGCAGCGGCGATGGTGGGCCTTGGCCGTCTCGCCGACCTCCAGACCGAAGTCCTTCAACTCCTTGCCCAGACGCGAGCCGCCCTTGCTCTTGTGCGCCATGACGTCGAGCCGTCCGCCGACCTTCAGCGCCCGCAGCGCCATCGCCAGGGTATAGCGCCGCTCCACCACGCCCGGCGGGGCGTAGATCATCGCCTCGTCCACCGAACCTGGGGCGAGGTCTTCCAGAGCGGTCGAGCCGGGGATCAGGGGCGAGGTCTGCAAAGCCCCGGTCGGAACGTCGAACACCGCCGGCGGGCGGCCATAGAGAATGGTGGTCATGGGGCGGGCCTATAACGCTTTCCTCCCTGTTCGCGAAGCGCCCGCGCCTTCGTCATCCCGGGGCTGCGCAGCAGAACCCGGGACCCAGGCGCCTGCTCTTGCGGCGATGCGGCGCCATAGACCTGCCGCCTGGGTCCCGGATCGGCCTGCGGCCGTCCGGGATGACGGCAGAACTGTGCAAGGGTGACACCCCGGAACGGATCAGGCACAACCCGCCGATGCTCGCTGACCCCCGCCGTTCCGCCCCGCCCGCCTCGCTTGACCTGAGCGCCGCGCGCGAGGTTCTGGGCCGGGTCTGGGGCCATGCCGATTTCCGCGGGCTGCAATCCCAGGTCGTGGCCGAGGTTCTGGCCGGGCGCGACGTCATGGCCGTGCTGCCGACCGGCGGCGGCAAGAGCGTCTGCTATCAGATCCCGGCCATGCTGCGCCCCGGCGTCGGCCTGGTGGTGTCGCCGCTGATCGCCCTGATGACCGATCAGGTCGAGGCCCTGAAGCAACAGGGCGTCGCGGCCGCCCGCCTCGATTCCGGCGTGTCGATGGAGGAGCGCTCCGCCATCTGGCGCGCCGCCCGCTCCGGCGAACTGGATCTGCTCTACGTCTCGCCCGAAGGCCTGGCCGCCGGCTCCATGCTGGAGCGGCTGTCCGAGATCGACCTCAGCCTGATCGCCATCGACGAGGCCCACTGCGTCAGTCAGTGGGGCCACGACTTCCGCCCCGACTACCGCTCGCTGGGCCGTCTGGCCGAGATCTTCCCCGGCGTGCCGCGCATCGCCGTCACCGCCACCGCCGACGCCCGCACCCGCGACGACATCCTGGCCTCGCTGCGCCTCGGCGAGGCCCGCGTCTTCGTCGACAGCTTCGCCCGTCCCAACCTGCAACTGTCCGCCGAGCGCAAGATCAACGGCAGCCGCGCCCGCACCGACGCCGCCGTGGTCGAACTGGTTCGCGAAAGGCGGGGCAAGTCCGGCGTGGTCTATTGCGGCAGCCGCGACGGCTGCGAACGCGTGGCGCAGACCCTGCGCGACGGCGGCGTCAACGCCATCGCCTATCACGCCGGCTTTGACGCCAAGGATCGCGACAGGCGGCTGGAGCGCTTCCTGGCCGAGGACGGCGCCGTCATGGTCGCCACAATCGCCTTCGGCATGGGCGTCGATAAACCGGATGTCCGCTTCGTCATCCACGCCGACCCGCCCGGATCGCTGGAAGCCTACTGGCAGGAGATCGGCCGCGCCGGACGTGACGGCGAACCGGCCGAAGGCATCACCCTCTACGGCCCCTCCGACATCGCCTGGTCCCTGCGCCGCCTCGAAGGCCGCCCCATGGCCGAGGAGGTCAAACAGGTTCAGACGCGCAAGGTGCGCCAGCTGTTCGCCATGCTGGACGGCGCCGTCTGTCGGCCCCAGGCCGTGCGCCGCTACTTTGGCGAAACGGACGCCCAACCCTGCGGCGTCTGCGACATCTGCGGTGACCCGCCGGCGACGTTCGACGCCGTGGTCCCCGCGCAAAAGGCGCTCGCGGCGGTGCAGCGCCTCGGCGAACGCTTCGGTCGGACCCGCGTCGTCGATCACCTGCTGGGCAAGACCAAGGACGTCCAATCGTGGGAGTCGAACCTGTCCACCTGGAGCATCGGCGCCGACCTGTCGCTGACCGCCTGGCGCGACGTCATCGACCATTTGCTGTTCGAGGGCCTGCTGGTCGAGGACCCGAACGAGGGCAAGCCCATCATCCAGCTCGGCGATCCCGAGGCCGTCCGCGCCGTCTATCGCGGCGAGCGCCCGATCCAGGTGCGCAAGGCGCCCGTCCGTGTGGTCGAGGCCGAACGCCCGCGCCGCAACGCGGGCCGCAACCTGGCCGCCGAGGCGCTGGACACGGATGTCCGCGCCCGTTTCGAGGTCCTGCGCGCCTGGCGCCGCGACCGCGCCGCCGAGCAGCACGTCCCGCCCTATGTCATCTTCCAGGACAAGACCCTGGTCGAGATCGCCCTCAACGAGCCGCGCAATCTCGACGCCCTGGGCCGCATCTCCGGCGTCGGCGCCGGCAAGCTGGAGCGCTACGGCAAGGGCGTGCTGGAAGCTCTGGCCTCGGCCGACTGAGTCCCGCCCCTGACCAAAGCGTAACTGGAGCTTCAGCGTTCATCCTGTCACCCTTCCTCGGAAAAGCGGGGGAAGAGACATGAAGCGATTTCTGACGACAGGCGTCGCCTGTCTGGCGATGGCCGGTGCGGTTCAGGCGCAGGACGCCCAGATCGAAACGCCGCCCCAAACGCCGACGGCGGCGGTCAAGCCGATGGATCAGCCGCGCGACTGGTCCGCGACCCTGGTTCAGGACGCGACCGGCCTGCACGACATCATCGTCGACAGTCATCCGGGCGTGCACGACGCCCTCAACCCCGCCTTTCGCCCCCGGCTGGAACAAGGCCTGACCGTCGCGCTGGACCGGGCGAAGACGACCACCGACGCGGGCGGCTGGTGGTGGGCGCTGCGGGCCTATGTCGCCAGCTTCGAGGACGGCCACGTCCAGATCGGCATGACGCAGGACGGCTTCAACTTCCAGACCCGCTGGCCCGGCTTCCTGACCGTCTATCGCGGCGCCGATCAGGTGGTGGCCGACCGGGACGAGGCCGACGCCGCGACGCCGCCCCTGGGCGCCAAACTGATCGACTGCGACGGCGTCGCCGCCGAGACCCTGGCCGAGCAACGCATCGGCCAGTTCCGGGGCCGCTGGTTCCTTGAGGCCCAGCGCAGCCTCTACGGCGACCGGCAGTTCCTCAGCGCCCAGAACCCATGGGTCAGCGAAATGAGCCAGTGCCGCTTCGAGACCGACGGCGCGCCCCAGACCTACGCCCTGAACTGGCGCGCCACGCCTGATGATTTGGGCGCCCGGCGCGGCAAGCTGGCCCAGCGCGCCCGGCCCGACTTCGGTCTCAAACATTTCGACGACGGCGGCTTCTGGATCTCGACGCCCTCTTTCGACGGCGATCCGAAGAGCGAGACCCACGCCGCGTTGACCGCCCTGATCGCGGACATGAGGACCAAACAGGAGGCCCTACGCCTGGCCCCCTATGTGGTGCTGGACCTGCGCGGCAACGGCGGCGGCTCGTCGCACTGGAGCCAGTTGATGGCTCAGGTCCTGTGGGGCGACGCTTGGATGGCCGCCCATCCCGAACCCGCCATCGAAGCCGTCGAATGGCGCGCCTCGGACGGCAATATCGCCCAGATTTCCGAGTTCCTGGATCAATTGCGCGCTTCAAACAGCTCGCCCGAATACATCGCCTGGGCCGAGGACGCCGTGAACGGCATGAAGGCGGCGCAGGCCGCAGGTCAGCCCTACTGGCGCAGCGCCAACGAGGCGCCGCCCGAAGACGCCGTTCCGCCGCCGCCCGCGCTGCAACTGATGGCGGGCCGGGTCTATGTTCTGACCGATTCCAGCTGCGGCTCGGCCTGCCTCGACGCGGTCGATCTGTGGAAGACCGCGGGGGCGCTTCAGGTCGGCCGCGAGACCTCCGCCGACACCGTCTATATGGAGGTGCGCGCGCCGTTCCTGCCCAGCGGACTGGCCCAGATCGCCGTGCCGATGAAGGTCTATCGCGGTCGCGCCCGCGGCAACAACGAACCGCAACGCCCCCAATATGTCATCGAAGGCGACATGACCGACGACGCGGCCCTGCTGGCCTCGATCCGTCAGCTTCAGCCGCGCTGAGCCTTCAGCGCAGGAAGCGCTCGACCGCCGCCTGGAAGCGGCGCGGCTGGTCGATCATGACCATGTGCTCGGCGCCCTCGATGCGCTCGAAGGCGGCCGGCGTCCGCAGCGAGCGATAGCTTGCCCGGAACAGGGCGTCGATCTGGCTGCGCGGGCTGCGGTCGTCGGCGCTCCAGCCATAGACCACGGTGACAGGGGCGGTGATCGCGGGCAATCGCGCCCGCAAGTCCACCGTCATCACCTCATACAGCCCCTGGGCCAGGGTCCGCCGGTCTCCGCCCTGCCAGCCCAGGGTGCTGAACAGGCTGTCGGCCGCGCCGCCCATGTCCGCTCCCATGGCCCCGGCCTGGGTCTTCAGCGCCTCGTCGCCGAACAGCAGAAGCCCCTGATAGGCCAGCCGCGCCAGGGGCTCGACATCCCCCGCCGTCGCCCCAGAACTGATCAGCGACGGGAAGAAGGGCGAGGCGTCCACCACCATGACCCGACCGACGCGCGGCCCGGCGTCGGCGGCGACCCGCAGGGCGATCTGCCCGCCCATGGAATGGCCGATCACGGCCGGCCGCTCCAGCCCCTGCTCGGCGATATAGCGCCGGATCTCCGCCGCCGCCGGGGCGCCGATCAGGCCCTCGCCATTGCCGCCCGCCGACACGTCGCCGAACCCGCGCACCGTCACCAGATGCACCCGATAGCGCCCCTCCAGCGCCTGGGCCGTGCGCGCCCACACCGCCGAGGTCGAGGCCAGACCGGGGATCAGGATCACATCCGCCCCCTCGCCCCGCGCCTCGACCACGATCCGGTCCGACGCGAACCCCCTGGCCGACGTGGCCGCAGACGCGGCTCCCCCGACCCCCATGCCCCCCAGGGTCGAGGCCGACAGGACGAAGGCAAGCGCGAGCATCTTCAGGAAACGGGTCATGGCGCAAACCTGGGTGCAGATCGTGGCGATTCATCGGCGCATCTGCCCAGTTGAAAAATCGGCGCGCCGGGTGTGAACTCCCCTCATCCTGGGGAGGAAATCATGAAGATGTTCATCACGGCGTCGGTCGCCCTGGCTGCAGCGAGCCTGGCCTTCAGCGTCTCGGCCGAAGAATGGAGTTCGGTCTCCAGCAGCGCTCGCGTCGTCTATCTCGCGGATCTGTCCAGCATCGCCACGGTCGGCGACGACACCACGATCAGGGTCGCGCGCATCCCCCTGCCCGCAACCGCAGGCGATTACACGCACAAGATCAATGAGTACGCTTTCCGCTGCGCCGCCAATCAGGCCCGCATCGTCCTGGAAGTCGAGTACGGGTCCAGCGGCGCCGAAGAGGCCCGTTACCCCGATCCAGAGGCCGAATGGGACCGCCCCTCAGCCAACAGCCTCGGCGCCTATATCAAGAGCATCGCCTGCGACAACCAGCGCTCCACCGCCCCCAGCAGCCCATCCATCAAGGCCTTCATCGACAGCCAGCACGGCGGCTGACCGCCGTGCGTTACGCCTGACCGCCGTCAGACGTCGACCGCGGCGTCCAGGGCGTTTTCCTGGATGAACTCGCGGCGCGGCTCGACCACGTCGCCCATCAGCTTGGCGAACAGGTCGTCGGCGTCGTCGCCGTGTTCGACCTTGACCTGCAGCAGGGTGCGGGCGTTGACGTCCAGCGTCGTCTCCCACAGCTGCTCGGGGTTCATCTCGCCCAGGCCCTTGTAGCGCTGGATGGCCAGGCCCTTCTTGCCGGCGTCCAGCACGGCGTTCAGCAGGTCCAGCGGGCCGCGAACGGTCGTGGACTTGTCCTTGCGGCGATAGACGGCAGGCGTGTCGAACAGGCCTTCGAACGCAGCGGCGCGTTCGGCCAGACGCCGCGCGTCCAGCGAGCGGCCCAGTTGTTCGTCCAGGACGATGGTCTCGGTGACGGCGCGGCGGACGCGGCTGAACATGACCCCGCCCTGTTCGGCGCGCGCGCCCGACCACGGACCGTCGCCTTCTTCGGCATAGAGGTTCAGGCGCTCGGCGGCGCTGCCCGCGCGGCTTTCCAGCTCGCCGCCGCTCTCGCTGAACAGGCCGGCCAAGGCGCTCTGCTCGATGGCGAAGGCCGGCGCGCGCTGCGACAGGCGATCGACCAGACCCTTGAAGGCCTTGGCCTCGCGGACCAGGGCCTGCAGGTCCAGCCCCATGCGGCGCTCGCCGCCGGCCAGGTCCAGCTCGGCCTCGGAACAGCCCTCCTCGATCAGATAGGAGTCCATCTCCGTCTGATCCTTCAGGTAGCGGCTCTGCTTGCCCTTGGAGACCTTATAGAGCGGCGGCTGGGCGATATAGACGTGGCCGCGTTCGATCAGCTCCGGCATCTGACGATAGAAGAAGGTCAGCAGCAGGGTGCGGATGTGGGCGCCGTCGACGTCGGCGTCGGCCATCAGAATGATCTTGTGATAGCGCAGCTTGTCGGCGTTGAAATCGTCGCGGCCGATGCCGGTGCCCAGCGCCAGGATCAGGGTGCCGATCAGCTCCGACGACAGCATCCGGTCAAAGCGCGCGCGCTCGACGTTCAGGATCTTGCCGCGCAGGGGCAGGACGGCCTGGTTCTCGCGGTTGCGGGCCTGCTTGGCCGAGCCGCCGGCGGAATCGCCCTCGACGATGAAGAGTTCGGACTTGGCCGGATCGCGTTCCTGACAGTCGGCAAGCTTGCCGGGCAAGCTGCTGATCTCCAGCGCCGACTTGCGCCGCGTCAGGTCGCGCGCCTTGCGGGCGGCTTCGCGGGCCGACGCCGCCTCGATGATCTTCGAAACAATAAGCTTGGCTTCGACCGGGTGTTCCTCGAACCATTGCGACAGGCCTTCGGAGCACAGGTTCTCCACCGCCGGACGCACCTCGGAGGAGACCAGCTTGTCCTTGGTCTGCGAGCTGAACTTGGGGTCCGGCACCTTGACCGACAGGACGCAGGTCAGGCCTTCGCGGGCGTCCTCGCCGGTCGGCGCGACCTTCTCCTTCTTGGCCAGGCCCGAGCTCTCGATGTAGGCGCCCATGACGCGGGTCAGCGAGGTGCGGAAGGCCGACAGGTGCGTGCCCCCATCCCGCTGCGGGATGTTGTTGGTGAAGCACAGCATGGTCTCGTGGTAGCTGTCGTTCCACCACAGGGCCAGGTCCAGCTCGATGCCGTCCTTCTGGCCGCGAATGACGATGACGTCCTTCAGGATCGGAGTCTTGGACTTGTCGAGGTGGCGCACGAAGGCTTCGACGCCGCCCTCATAGTGCAGCAGGATCTCGACCGGCTCGGCGCCGCGATGGTCGGCCAGCTTGATGACCACGCCCGAGTTCAGGAAGGCCAGCTCGCGCAGGCGGTGCTCCAGCGTCTTCAGGTCGAAGTCGATGTGGCTGAAGGTCGTGACCGACGGATAGAAGGTGACTTCGGTGCCGCTCAGCGGCTGACCGGCCTTTTCGCCCTCGGTGCGGATCGGGGCGTCGCCGGTGATCACCAGGGACTTGACCGTGTCGCCGCGCTCGAAGCGCATCTGATGCGCCTTGCCGTCGCGATAGATCTTCAACTCCAGCCAGTCGGACAGGGCGTTGACCACGGACACGCCCACACCGTGCAGACCGCCCGACACCTTGTAGGAGTTCTGGTCGAATTTACCGCCCGCGTGCAGCTGGGTCATGATGACCTCGGCCGCCGAGACGCCTTCTTCCTCGTGGATGCCGGTGGGAATGCCGCGCCCGTTGTCGGTGACCGTGACGCTGCCGTCCTCGTTCAGGATGACCTGGACCAGGTCGGCGTGCCCGGCCAGGGCCTCGTCGATGGCGTTGTCGACCACCTCATAGACCATGTGGTGCAGGCCGGAGCCGTCGTCGGTGTCGCCGATATACATGCCGGGGCGCTTGCGCACCGCGTCCAGGCCTTTGAGAACCTTGATGGAATCAGCGCCGTATTCCGGCGAGGCGTCAGTCTGATCGGTCATGAAAACGTCGGCTCAGGGTCCGCGAACGGACAGGGAAAAGACGGCGTGCCCGCCATCCGCGCCAGGTCGCAATTCACCGCGCCCCGACACCGAGAACATATAGGAAATTTGACAGGAAAAGCCACCTCTCAACCCTTCTCCCCTTGTGGAACCGTTGCATTACGGCCCAGCTGTTAGCTTGGCGCGGTGAGGCGGGGGCTCATGCGGTGAGATGGGGCTGTTCCGGGTCGGCCCGGCGGGTTTGGGACGGATTCCTGGCTTGATCAGACGGGTTGCAGGGCGGCCCAGCGGCGCAGGTTGAAGGCCATGGCGACCATCAGCAT
>NZ_QLLC01000080.1 GCF_003350205.1 Brevundimonas bullata
TGAACCGCGCCGGGTTTGCCGGAGGCTCCAACTCCTGAGTAAGGTGGAGCATCATGAGCAAGACAACGAACAAGTTTTCTCCGGAAGTGCGTGACCGCGCGGTGCGGTTGGTCCTGGACAATGAGGGTCAGCATGGATCGCGGTGGCAGGCGGTCATGTCGATTTCGGCGAAGATCGGCTGTGCGCCTCAGACCTTGAACGATTGGGTCAAGAAGGCCGAGGTTGATAGCGGCAAGCGTCCGGGCGTCTCCAGCGAGATGGCCGAGAAGATGAAGGCGCTGGAACGCGAGAACCGCGAGCTGCGCCAGGCGAACGAGATCCTTCGCAAGGCGTCAGCGTATTTTGCGATGGCGGAGCTCGACCGCCGATCGAAGTGATGGTGGGTTTCATCGACGCGCATCGGGATGCGCACGGGGTCGAGCCGATCTGCAACATACTGCCGATCGCCCCGTCCACCTACTATGATCATCTGGCGAAGCGGGCCGATCCGTCTCGGCTGTCTGATCGGGCACGTCAGGACGAAGCGCTGCGCCCCGAGATCCTTCGTGTCTTCGAAGAGAACTGGCGAGTCTATGGCGTCCGGAAGGTTTGGCGGCAGCTGGGCCGCGAAGGTTTCGATGTCGCCCGATGCACCGTGGCACGGCTAATGAAGAGCATGGGTATTCAGGGCGTTATCCGCGGCAAGCCGCACAGGACGACGATCCCGGACAAGAAAGCCCCCTGTCCGCTGGACAAGGTGAACCGCCAGTTCCGCGTTCCGGCCCCGAACATGCTTTGGGTATCGGATTTCACCTATGTCGCCACCTGGAAGGGGTTCGTCTATGTCGCCTTTGTCATCGATGCCTATGCTCGCAAGATCGTTGGCTGGCGCGTCAGCAGTTCGGCGCATGCGGGGTTCGTTCTCGATGCCTTGGAACAGGCGGTGCATGATCGCCGCCCCGGAAAGGGCATGGGGCTGGTTCACCACAGCGACAGGGGCTCGCAATACCTGTCTATTCGCTACACTGAGCGCTTGGCGGAAGCCGGTATCGAACCCTCGGTGGGCAGCGTCGGCGACAGTTACGACAACGCCTTGGCCGAGACGATCAATGGCCTGTTCAAGGCTGAGGTCATCCACCGCCGTGGCCCATGGCGAAGCTTGGAAGCCGTTGAATACGCGACGCTCGAATGGGTGGACTGGTTCAACAACCGTCGTCTTCTCGAGCCCATCGGGAACATCCCGCCAGCAGAAGCCGAGGCCAACTTCTACGCAGCTCTGGAAACTGAACCCATGGCCGCGTAACTAACCAAAATCAGCCTCCGGCAAACCCGGCGCGGTTCA
>NZ_QLLC01000081.1 GCF_003350205.1 Brevundimonas bullata
CTCCGGGGGCCGTTCTGTTACGCTTTACTGCGGCTGCTCCGAGGAGCGGCCGGTACGCTTACTGTTCGGGTCCGAAGACCCGGATCAATCGCTTAGGCGACGATCTTGGACACCACGCCGGCGCCGACGGTGCGGCCGCCTTCACGGATGGCGAAGCGCAGCTTCTCTTCCATCGCGATCGGGGTGATCAGTTCGACGTCCAGCTCGGCGTTGTCGCCGGGCATGATCATCTCGACGCCTTCCTTCAGGTGCACGATGCCGGTCACGTCGGTCGTACGGAAGTAGAACTGCGGGCGGTAGTTCGTGAAGAACGGCGTGTGACGGCCGCCCTCTTCCTTGGTCAGGATGTAGGCTTCGGCCACGAACTTGGTGTGCGGCGTGATGGAGCCCGGCTTGCACAGCACTTGGCCGCGCTCGACGTCTTCACGCTTGGTGCCGCGCAGCAGGACGCCGACGTTGTCACCGGCTTGACCCTGGTCCAGCAGCTTGCGGAACATTTCGACGCCCGTGCAGGTCGTCTTCTGGACCGGACGGATGCCGACGATTTCGACTTCTTCACCGACCTTGACGATGCCGCGCTCGACGCGACCCGTGACCACGGTGCCGCGGCCCGAGATCGAGAAGACGTCTTCAACCGGCATCAGGAAGGGCATGTCGACCGGACGTTCCGGCTGCGGGATGTAGGCGTCGACAGCGGCCATCAGCTCCAGCACGCGCTCTTCGCCGATGTGGGCGTCGCGGCCTTCAACGGCGGCCAGGGCCGAACCCTTGACGACCGGGATGTCGTCGCCCGGGAACTGGTAGGACGACAGAAGTTCGCGAACTTCCATCTCGACCAGCTCGAGCAGCTCTTCGTCGTCGACCATGTCGACCTTGTTCAGGAAGACGACCAGGGCCGGAACGCCGACCTGACGCGACAGCAGGATGTGCTCGCGCGTTTGCGGCATCGGGCCGTCAGCGGCCGAGCAGACCAGGATCGCGCCGTCCATTTGAGCGGCGCCCGTGATCATGTTCTTCACGTAGTCGGCGTGGCCGGGGCAGTCGACGTGGGCGTAGTGACGGTTGGCCGTCTCATATTCCACGTGCGAGGTGTTGATCGTGATGCCGCGGGCTTTTTCTTCCGGGGCCGCATCGATGTCCGCATAGGCCATGGCCTTCGCGCCGCCGGCCTTCGCCAGCGTCATCGTGATCGCAGCCGTCAGCGTCGTCTTGCCGTGGTCAACGTGGCCGATCGTGCCGATGTTGCAGTGCGGCTTGTTACGTTCGAACTTTTCCTTGGCCAT
>NZ_QLLC01000082.1 GCF_003350205.1 Brevundimonas bullata
TGATCTGCTCCCCGAAAACTGGATCACGGGACGTTAGAGTTTTCCGCTGAGATTTCCCTGGCTGGGAAGGAGCGGAAACCATGAAAGCATCGGCTTTCTCGGACGTCCAAAAGGCGTTCATTCTGAAGCAGGGCGCTGACGGCGTGCCGGTGGCGGCGATCTGTCGCCGGGCTGGGATCAGTCCGGCGACCTACTTCAACTGGAAGAAGAAATACGATGGTCTGCTGCCAACGGAGATGAAGCGGCTCAAGCAGCTCGAGGACGAGAACGGTCGCTTGAAGCGGATCGTGGCCGACCTGTCGTTGGACAAGGAGATGCTGCAGGACGTCATCCGGCGAAAGCTCTGAGGCCTGGTCGCAAGCGCGAGCTGGTGGCGGGCGTCTGTGGTGACTGGGGCGTGTCGATCCGGCGGGCTTGCCGGGTTCTGGAAATGGACACTTCGAGTTTTCACTACAAATCCCGCCGCCCCGACCAGGCCGGCCTCGAAGCCCGCATCAAGGCGATTTGCGAGACACGCGTGCGCTACGGCTATCGCCGGGTGCATGTGCTCCTCCAGCGCGAAGGTTGGCGGACAAACATCAAGAAGACCCACAGGATTTACAAAGCCTTGGGCCTTCAACTGAGAAACAAGACGCCCAAGCGGCGGGTGAAGGCCAAGCTCCGGGAGGATCGCTGTGAGGCGACGCGGCCGAACGAAACCTGGGCGATGGACTTTGTCCACGACCAGCTGGCAACCGGTCGCAAGATCCGCATTCTGACCATGGTGGACACTTTTTCGCGGTTCTCGCCGGTGATCGATCCCCGTTTCACCTACCGGTCTGAGAACGTCGTGGAAGCGCTCGACAAGGCCTGCGCGAAGCTCGGCTATCCCAAAGCCATCAGGGTCGACCAGGGCACGGAATTCGTCTCCCGAAACCTCGACCTATGGGCCTACGCCCATGGTGTCACCCTGGACTTCTCTCGTCCGGGCAAGCCGACGGACAACGCCTTCATCGAGGCCTTCAACGGCCGCTTCCGGGCCGAGTGCCTGAACGCCCACTGGTTCCTGACGCTTGCCGACGCGGCCGAAAAGTTGGAGGGTTGGCGTAGATACTACAACGAGGATCGGCCCCATGGGGCCATTGGCAACAAGACGCCGATCACGCTGATGAATCCGGGTGACATAGCCAGCCTGTCACCCTGACTCGGGCCGGAAAACTCTAGCCTCGGGTGCTCCAGAAAACGGGGGCGGATCA
>NZ_QLLC01000083.1 GCF_003350205.1 Brevundimonas bullata
AAAAACCCCCGCAGTTTTGGCTGCGGGGGTTTTTGTGATGCTTGGGTGCGGGAGCCCGCACCAGCCAGCGCAGTATTGTGGGAACCCTGGATATTCCCGCCTAACCATGAGTGGGAGAGAATGCTGATCCCTGCGGATAAGGGCACCCTTCAGGGCCTTGGCCGCGCTCGGAATCCAGTCCTCGTATGGGCCTGGGTTTCCGCCAGCGCCACGTCGAGCGCCAGGGGCTGCGGCTCCACGAAGGCGGGCGCGTCCGGCGCCGACAGCAGCTCCACCCCGTCCGCCATGATGTCCATGAAGAAGTAGCGGCCCCGCGTCAGGGCGTCGTCCACCTCGGCCTGGCTATGGACGATGAAGTTGACCGGCGTGCGCAGCTGCTCGCCCGATGACAGCTCCGCCAGCAGCCGCTTCTCGGCGGCGCCCCAGAATTCCAGCACGTCGGCGTGCTTCTCGTCCGCCACCACGACCAGAAGGTCATAGTCGCTGAAGTAGCGGCCGACCGGATCCTCGACCCAGTCGCCCCTGGCGTAGCTGCCGTAGAGGATGATGCGGAGGATCTGACCGTTCTTCAGGTGCTTGGCCCAGCGGGTCGAACGCTCCTCGTCGAAGCCCGCCGTCAGCACCTCCACCACGAACGCCAGTTCAGCGTGCTTACCGGCCGGGAGATGATCGAGGTTGCGGGGCATACGTCCGGTCTGACGGCGGCCGCGGGCTTTGGCAACCCGCCGCTCCTCGTGCGCCCCTCGCTTGGTTTCCCGCCTGATGACCATGCCGGATTCTCACCGATCCGACCGCTACGGACAAGGTTCAGAAGGCGCCGTTACGGCTCAAAAAATCCGCAAGTCGGCGCAAGTCGTGAGAATCGCCAGAACACGTTGCGCAGCAACGGGTTAGCGAACCTCTTTTATCTTGCCATACTAATCGTAGGCTTCCTGGGTGGTGTATTCTTGGCATGATAACACTACTCCGTTCTGCGCAAAATACGCACGTTTCTATGCTGGTGCTCGACAGCGCTGCGTGACGGTCCATGCAATACTACGAGCTCGGCACAGGGGTCGGCTCAGGCTGGTCTCAGAGGGATCTGGGGACGGCCAAGTGAACCGCGCCGGGTTTGCCGGAGGCTGATTTTGGTTAGTTACGCGGCCATGGGT
>NZ_QLLC01000084.1 GCF_003350205.1 Brevundimonas bullata
TGACGTGCCTCTGAGTTTTCATCCAGCGGCGACCAGAGTCCTTGGGTTAGTTACGCCTCGCAGCGTGGGGTGAGCAACAGGCCGAGCCGCGCAGCTTTCATACTGCGCAGCGGATCGGCCTGTTGCGGTCAGACTGGCGGCAAAGGCCTCCGGGGTGAGGTAGCCGATCGACGAGTGCGGCCGGCGGGTATTGTAGTCCAGCGCCCAGGCAGCGACCTTCTGGCGGGCGTGATCCAGACTGAAAAACAGGCTCTCGTTGAGCAGTTCGTCGCGCATGCGGCCGTTGAAGGATTCCACAAACCCGTTCTGGGTCGGCTTGCCGGGCGCGATGTAGTGCCAATCGACGCCATGATCCTGCGCCCAAGCCAGGATGGCCGTGGACGTGAACTCCGTGCCGTTGTCGCTGACGATCATGGCGGGACGGCCCCGCCGAGCGATCAGCGCTGTCAGTTCGCGTGCGACGCGGCGCCCCGAGATCGCAGTGTCAGGGATCGCCGCCAGGCACTCGCGGGTGACGTCGTCGACCACGTTGAGAATGCGGAAGCGGCGGCCCGTGGCGAACTGGTCGTGCACAAAGTCCAGCGACCAGCGGGCGTTCGGCCTTGCCTCGATCAGGATCGGCGCCCGCGTGCCGATGGCTCGACGACGGGAGCGGCGCTTGCGCACCGTCAGACCTTCCTCGCGGTAGAGCCGGTAGATCCGGTTCTTGCCCGAAGGCTCGCCCTCACGTCGCAGCAGCACGAACAGCCGGCGATAGCCGAACCGTCGCCGCTCCACAGCCAGGGCGCGCAGCCGCTCGCGCAGCGCCGTGTCTGGCTGTCGGCAGGAGCGATAGCGCACCGATTTGCGGTCGGCCTTGATAATAGAGCAGGCCCGCCGTTCGCTGACGCCGAATGTCGCCTTCAGATGGGCGACGGCCTGGCGCATCGCCGCGGGCCCTACCACTTTTTTGACAGCAGATCGTTCAACGCCGCCTTGTCGAGCATGGCGTCGGCCAGAAGACGCTTCAGCCTGCCGTTCTCGTCTTCCAGGGCGCGCAGGCGCTGGGCGTCCGACACGCTCATCCCG
>NZ_QLLC01000085.1 GCF_003350205.1 Brevundimonas bullata
TCGCAGGCCAGGATTTCCTCGCCGGAGAAGTAGCCCCGGTCCGCCAGCACATCGAGCCCTTCCACGCCCATGGCGTCCTTGGCTTGACCCGCCATGTTCGCCAGCTGCTGCCGGTCGGATCCGGTCATGATCACCTCGTGGGCGACGATCAGGTGGTGTTCGCCCTCGACGGCGGACTGGACGTTGTAGCCGACGATCCCGCTGCCACGACCCGACGTCGCCATGGCGCGGGCGTCGGGATCCGTCAGGGAGACCTGGCCATCAGGCGCCGCCTCAACCTCGGCCTCCATGACCTTCAGCATCGCCATCTGGGCGCGTAGCCGATCGATCTTCTCGATCAGCCGACCCGACCGCGCCTCAACGGCCTCGCCCTCATGGCGATCGGCCGTGTCCAGGTCCTGGAGATAGCCGGCGATGTGCTCGGCGACCTGTTCGATCCGTCGCTTGACCTTGTAGGCGGTGAAATTCTTGTCGCGCGTGTTCACGGCTTTGAACTTTGAGCCATCGATGGCGACCAGCGCCGATCCGAACAGGCCCAGCTGACGGCACAGCACCACGAACCGGGCGCAGGCCGCCTGGATCGCCGAGGCGTTCTCGCGGCGGAAGTCGGCGATGGTCTTGTGATCCGGCGCCAGCCGCCCCGTCAGCCACATCAGCTCGACGTTGCGCTGCGCCTCGCGCTCCAGCCGCCGGCTCGACTGCACCTTGTTCAGATAGCCGTAGACATAGAGCTTCAGCAGCATGGCCGGGTGATAGGCCGGTCGGCCCGTCGCCGCCGGCGTGATCCCTTCGAATCCCAGACCCCTAAGGTCCAACTCATCGACGAAGACGTCCACCACCCGGACTGGATTGTCCTCAGCCACATAGTCATCGAGACACTCGGGAAGCAGCGTGGGCTGCCGACGATCTGCACCCTGAACGAAGCGGCTCATCCCCACCTCCTGCTGACCTCAGAAGGCTAACCTAATTCGCTCGAGCTGGAGGCGTTTTCACACAGCCTC
>NZ_QLLC01000009.1 GCF_003350205.1 Brevundimonas bullata
CGCGGAGCGAATGGGGAGGTGGATCGGCGGCGCAGCCGACGAGACGGAGGGGGCGGCTCGACGGTAGCGTTTGCGTCGCCCCCTCCACCGCTACGCGGTCCCCCTCCCCACAGAGTGGGGAGGAAAGAGAGGCGTTAGCGCGCCGCGACCGCCATGCCCGGAAAGTCGCTGAACACGGCGTCGACGCCGAGGGCGTAGAAAGCCTTGAGATAGGCGGTCAGGTCGCCGTGGGCGGCGGGGGCGTCGCCGTGATGGTGTTCCAGGGGAAGGAAGGCGTTTTCGGCGCGGAAGGTCCAGGCCACGACCTTGAGCCCGGCGGCGTGGGCGTCGGGGATCAGGGGCGTGGGGGACTGGCTGCGGGAAGCGCCGTCGCGCGGCAGGATCAGGCCGGTCTCGACACCGATGGCGTCCGCATAGGCGGCGACGGCGCTGAGGCCCTCAGGCGTGCTCATGGCGGCATAGGTCAGGTCGGGACGGTCGGCGGGGCCGCCCATGACGCTCATCAGTTGCAAGAGGGGGGCGTCGATGCGGGCCTTGAGCCGTTGCAGCGGGCCGACCTCGAAGCACTGGATCAGGATGGGGGCGTCGGCGGCGGTCAGGCCGTGGCGGTCGAGGGCGGCGACGAAGGCGTCTTCCATCGGCAGGCCGACGCCGGCGAAATAGGAGGGGTGTTTCAGTTCGGGGGCGACGCCGATGACCCGTCCGGTGCGGACGGTCTCCTGGCGGGCGATGGCCACGACCTCGTCAAAGGTGAGGATCGGCTCCTGACCGTCCCAGGCGGTATTGGCGGGACGGAGCAGGGGCAGGCGTTCGCGGGCGCGCAGGGTCTGCAACTCGGCCAGGGTGAAGTCTTCGGTGAACCAGCCGGTGGTCTGGACGCCGTCGATGGATTTAGTGGTCTTGCGAGCGGCGAAGGCGTGGCGGTCGGCCACGTCGGTCGTGCCGCCGATCTCGTTCTCGTGGCGGACGACGAACTGGCCGTCGCGGGTCATGACCAGATCCGGTTCGATGACATCCGCGCCCTGTTCCACGGCCAGTTGATAGGCCAAAGCCGTGTGCTCGGGCCGTTCGCCGGACGCGCCGCGATGGGCGATGACTTGGGGGGCGGACATGGCGTCAGGATGGGCTGGATCGCCCGCCGAGGGTAGGGGGCAGACAGGACAAAGGCGGCGGAGCCGTCGCCCCGCCGCCTTCGCTCAGTGACCCCGAAAAAGGGAGATCAGCCGGCGATCTCTTGCGGGTCGATCTTGTAGATGGTCGAGCAGTATTCGCACGTCGCGTGGATCATGCCGTCGTCCTCGACCATCTCGGCGCGGTCCTCGGGGGGGAAGGACTGCATCACCGTGACCAGCCGTTCCTTGGAGCAGCGGCAGACGGCGGCCAGGGACCGGGCGCCCTCCAGCCGCACGCCGTCCTCGTGGAACAGGCGATACAGCAGGGTCTCGGCGCTGATGGTCGGGTCGATCAGCTCGTCGTCGCCCAGGGTGTGGAACAGGGCGCGGGTGCGTTCCCACACCTCCTCGGTCGAGCCGCGCGCGCTGTCGCCGGCGATGACCTGAATCATCGCCCCGCCCGCGCGCCATGAGGTTCCGGCCTCGGTGGTCACTTCGCCCACGGCCAGGCGGACCTTGGTCGGCACCTGCTCGGACTGGGTGAAGTAGTGTTCGGCGCACAGCGACAGGCTGTCGCCCTCGATCGGGGTGATGCCCTGGGTGCGTTCGAAATCCTCGCCCCGGTCGATGGTCATGATGAAGACGCCCTGGCCCAGCAGGGCCTGCGCGCCGGGGCGTGCGACGCCTCCCGCGGCCTGGGCGACCTCTTCGGGATCAAAGCGGCAGAAGCCGCGCAGCGTCCCGGCGGTGTCGTAGTCGGCCACGACATAGCGCACCGGGCCGTCGCCCTGGGCCTGAACGATCAGGCGGCCCTCGAACTTCAGCGCCGAGCCGACGATGGCGGCCAGGACGCAGGCTTCGCCCAGTAGGCCGGCGACGGGTGCGGGATAGTCATGGGCCGACAGAATCTTGTCCACCACCTCGCCCAGCCGCACCAGGCGGCCGCGCACGGGCCAGCCTTCGATCTGGAAGGCGGCGGCGAAATCGTCGGCGTGAGCCTTGATGGTCTGTGCGGCGGGCGCGTGATCGGTCACGGCGAAGATCCTGAAAAAGGCGAAACTGTCTGGAAGCGGCGCAACATAGGGAGGCGACCCGCCCTTGGTAAGGGGGAGGGGCCGATCCGCCGACGAGGCTTGCAGCTTGACCGTTTACGGCGGAACCTCTTTCGGCGCGGTTCGCTCCTGTCCTGACGACAGTTTTCGACAAGAAGAGGTTTGATTGCCCATGGTTCGACAGTTCAACGCCGTGGACGAGGTCCGCAAACATCCAGGCATCACCGCCGGCGTGGTCGCCGTTCTGGCGGGCGTGGGCATCGCCGCCCTGTTGCTGACCCAGCGTTCAGGCCCGACGCGCTATGAGCGGCTGCGTGAGCGGGTCGATCCGCGCGGCTGGTTCGACGCGGAGGCCCTGCGCCATCGGTTCGACGACATCGCGCGCGGCGTGCGGCACGGGGCCGACGACCTGACCCACCGTGCCGCCGACCTGGGCGGCTACGCCGGCGAGCGCGCCGGGCGTCTCGGCCAGGACGCGCGGGCCAAGGCCGAACACTGGCTGCACCATTCGGGCAAGAAGACGCGCAAGCCCATGAAGCGCTACGCCCGGCAGGCGCGGCGCTATGCCGAGGACGCAGGCGATTTCGCGCGTGACCACGCCAGGGAGGGCGGGGCCCTGCTGGCGGTCGCCACCATCGCCGCCGCCATCGGCGCTGCGGCGCTGGAAAGCCGTCGCAAGAGCCAGGGATCAGGCGGTTTCGGCAAATTGTGACGGTTTTGGAAAATTCATGCGGAAAGGGGGGCTTCGGTCCCCCTTTTTATTGCTGCAAGTGCGAAGGTGGGCTAGGTGCGGCGCATGACTTCGCCCGTCTTCATCTTCGACTTCGATTCCACCCTGGTGCGCATCGAGACGCTTGAAGCGCTCGCTGACATCGCCCTGTCCGACGCGCCTGATGCGGCGGCGAAAAAGGCCGAGATCGCGTCCCTGACCGATCAGGCCATGACGGGGCAGGTGGACTTCGGCACGGCCCTGCGTCGTCGGCTGGAACTGCTGGCCTTGAACCGCAGTCACGTCGAGGCGCTGAGCGACCGTATTCTGGACGAGGCCAGCGCCTCGATCCGCCGCAACGTGGACTTCTTCGAGCGTCACGCCGAGCGGGTCTATATCCTGTCCGGCGGTTTCCGCGAGGTGATCGCGCCCCTGGCCGCGCGGCTGGGGATCGCCGCCGATCATGTCTTGGCCAACGACCTGATCTATGACGCCGAGGGCCGGGTGACGGGCGTGGACGACGCCAACCCCCTGTCGCGTGATAACGGCAAGCCCGAGGTCATCAAGGCGTTGAACCTGACTGGACCCGTGGTCATGGTCGGCGACGGCTGGACCGACGCCGAGGTCAAGCTGGCCGGCGCCGCCGACCGTTTCTACGCCTTCACCGAGGTCGTCAGCCGGGCCAAGGTGATCGAGGTCGCCGACGCCGTCGCCGCTTCGCTGGACGAGGTCCTGTTCGCGGAGGGCGTGTCGGGCCGTTGGTCCTATCCGCGCAACCGCATCAAGATGCTGCTGCTGGAGAACATCCACCCCGCCGCCGTCGAGCGGCTGGAGGAGGCGGGCTACTCCGTCGAGACGATGAAGGGCGCGCTGGACGAGGACGACCTGATCGAGGCCATCAAGGGCGTGCATGTTCTGGGCATCCGCTCCAAGACCAATGTCAGCGCACGCGTGCTGGAGCACGCCGACCGTCTGCTGGCCGTCGCCGCCTTCTGCATCGGCACCAACCAGATCGATCTGGAGGCCGCCGCCGAACATGGCGTGGCCGTGTTCAACGCTCCCTATTCCAACACCCGCTCGGTGGTCGAACTGGCCATCGGCCTGACCATCGTCCTGATGCGCGATGTGGCCGACAAGTCGGCGGCCATGCATCAGGGCCAGTGGAACAAGTCGGCGACCGGGTCGCGCGAGCTGCGGGGCAAGACCCTGGGCATCGTCGGATACGGCGCCATCGGCTCGCAGCTGTCGGTGCTGGCCGAGGGGCTGGGGATGCGCGTCATCTTCCACGACCTGTCGGAGCGGCTGGCCCTGGGCAACGCCCGGCGGATGCGCTCGCTGGACGCCCTGCTGGCCGAGGCCGACGTGGTCAGCCTGCACGTCGACGGGCGCAAGGACAACGCCGACGTCATCGGCGCGGCCCAGTTCGCGAAGATGAAGCCGGGCGTCCTGTTCCTGAACCTGTCGCGCGGGCACGTCGTCGACGTCGACGCCCTGGCCGAGGCGGTGAAGTCGGGCCGGGTCGCCGGCGCGGCGGTCGATGTCTTCCCCGAGGAGCCGCGCACCAACGCCGACCCCTTCGACAGCCCTCTGCGCGGACTGAAGAACGTCATCCTGTCGCCCCACATCGGCGGCTCGACCGAGGAGGCGCAGGAAGCCATCGCCGAGTTCGCCGCCGAGCGGCTGCTGGGCTATCTGAACCGGGGCGACACCACCTTCTGCGTCAACCTGCCGAACGTGCAACTGGCCGAGGTGTCGCGCGCCCACCGTCTGCTGCACATCCACAGGAACCAGCCGGGCGTTCTGGCCGAATTGAACCGCGCCCTGTCGGCGGCGGGCTTCAATATCCTGGGCCAGCATCTGAAGACGGACGAGCGCACCGGCTACGTCATCACCGACGTGGATCGCGACTATGATCCCGAGGTGCTGAAGGTCCTGCGTGACCTGCCGGGCACGGTCCGCTTCCGAATGCTTCACTGAACGACGTTCACCTTCCCTAGGGGCATCTTGCGTTCGCGGCGAAGCAGCGCATCCTCTCCATAACGACCGCGCACTGACGGTCGAGGGAGGAACACCGATGTCTCGTCTTCTTCGCGGAGCGGCTCTGGCCGCGCTGACTCTGGCTGCCGTCTCGACCGCAGGCGCCGCAGGGGCCCAGAGCTACAACCGTCTGGTCGTCTTCGGCGACAGCCTGTCCGACAACGGCAACCTCTATGCCGCGACGGGCAATACGACGCCGACCTCGCCGCCCTATTATCAGGGCCGGTTCTCGAACGGGCCGGTGTTTACCGAACTGCTGGGCTTCAACGCCGGGCGTTACGCCGCCGGCGCGCCGGTGACGGGCAGCATCAATCTGGCCTTTGGCGGCGCGCGCACCGACAGCGCGGCCTCGCCGCCGGGCATGCGCAACCAACTGCTGGCCTATACGGGCGCGGGCGGAAAGTTCGGCGCGGGCGATCTTGTCAGCATCCTCGGCGGCGCCAACAACATCTTCCAAGCTGTTCCGGCGGCGGGCGCATCCGCCAACCCGCAGGGCGCCATCGCCCCGGTGGCCCAGAGCGCGGCGGCGGACATCAACTTCATCGTCAACAGCGTGGCCTCGGCCGGGGCGGGGACGATTTTGGTGACGAACCTGCCGCGTCTGGGCACGACGCCGCAGTTCAATCAGGGGCCGGGCCTGCCGGCCAAGCCTCTGGCCGACTATGCCGGCACGACTTTCAACAGCGCCCTGCAGACGGGGCTGATGACGGTGGCGGCGAACCAGGCCAACAGCAACATCATCCTGATGGATCTCTACAAGATCAGCGACACCCTGACGGCCAGCCCGGATCGCTTCGGTCTGACCAACGCCAAGGACGCCTGTTTCAACGGTGTGACCGTCTGCGCCAATCCCGACGGCTACCTCTACTGGGACGGCGTGCACCCGACGGCGGCGGGGCACCGGCTGATCGCGCGCCTGGCCAACGACTATCTCTACTACGGCGATCTCGGCTCGCAGACGGCGGTCCTGGGCGAGACGGCCTGGCGGCACCGCGAGGATGCGCTGGACGGTTCGACCGCCAGCCTGTCGGGGCGCGACGCCTGGACGGCGGGGACCGCGATCTCGGTTTCGGCCCTGGCCGACCGGACCGAGACGGACGCGCGCGGCGCCATCGGCGAGGCGACCTCCAACGGCTATGGCGTTCGCATCGCCCTGGAGTCCGGCACCGAGACGATGAAGTTCGGCCTGGCCGGCAGCTATCGCAACGCTGATGTGGACGCAGGAAGCCTGAACGTCGATCTCGACACCTTCGGCCTCGACCTCTACGGCGGCTGGCGCTCGGGCGACATCTTCGTCAACGCGGCGGCGGGCGTGGCTCAGGACGATTTCAACGACATCAGCCGTCTGACCTCGCTGGCTCCCGTCGTTCACACAGGTTCAACGCGGGGCGTTTCCACCGGCGCGCGTCTGCAGGGCGGGATGTGGTTCGACATGGGGGGAATCGCCCTGTCGCCGCGCGCCGCTGTGGCCTGGATCAACAGCGACGTGGACGGCTTCATGGAGCAGGGCGTCGCGGCCCAGTACGCCTATCAGGACCGCTCGGTGCAAGGCACGACCGCCGAGATCGCCCTGCGCGCCGAGGGCGGCGTCGACCGCTTCCGCTTCTTCGCCGAGGGCGGGTATCGCGACAGCCTCAGCGACGACAGCGACGCCGTGCGCACCGGCATCGCCGGCAATCCCGCCAAGATCCTGGCGCGCGAGGTCGATCAGCCCTGGGGCGGTCAGTTCCTGGCCTCGGCGGGGATCGAAGGCACGGTGATGGACCGCCTGAAGGTCTCGATCGGCTACAAGGGCCGCTTCGGCGATCAGGCCAACAGCCATATGGGCGGGGTGCAGCTGACCCTGCCGCTGTAAGGCGAAAGCAACCGAAGAGGGGCCGCGCGGTCGAGGATCGCGCGGCCCCTTTGCGTTTGGGTTCCACGATGCGACGCCGTGTCGCCCCCGAGGCGCCCCATTCAGGTCCCGGTGTGATGCCAGAAAAGGACAACCCCGGCCGTCGGCGACTGTTTTCTCCGCCATCCGCGCATCGCGCGAGCACGACGGCCCTCCCGCTTGAAAGAGCGCCAGGAGCTGTTGTTTCGTATGCGTTTTCTTCCCCCGGCCGCCCGGCCGTTCGTGCTTCATGTCGGTCAGATCACCCTGCTGGCCGGCGCTGCTGTTCTGGCCATGGCCGCCGCGCCGCTGAACGGCGCCAATCCCGCCCCGGACAAGGTCGAGGATCTGTCGGCCCCCGCCGCCCCGCCGGTGACGGCGGTGGCCAAGCCCGCTGGTCCCCTGATGCGCAAGGTTGTGTTCGAGGCCCCGGTGAAGGGCTATCGGATCAACTCGGCCTTTGGTCTGCGCAAGCTGGCCATCGAGGCCAAGGCTCGCGCCCACAAGGGCGTGGACATCGCCGCGCCCAAGGGCACCAGCGTCTATTCGACCGCCGAGGGCAAGGTGGTTCGCGCCGGTTTCCAGGCCGGCGGCTACGGCAACTTCATCGAGGTCCAGCATCCGAACGGGATGAGCAGCGTCTATGGCCACCTCAGCCGTATCGATGTCCACACCGGCCAGTCGGTGGCCACGGGCGAGCGCATCGGCCTGGTCGGCTCGACCGGCTATTCGACCGGCCCGCACCTGCATTTCGAGGTGCGCCGTAACGGCGGTCAGGTGAACCCGACCAAGGTCGTGGGTCAGAGTTTTGACGTGAAAGTCACGGCGCCCAAGGTCTAGGACGCGCCGCGTCGGGGTCTGCGGCAATGATGACCGTTCCGTAATGTAAAATGCCCTTTCCATTCCCCGTCTCTGACCGTTAGGATTCGTCTCTGACGGTTGGAGGATAGGGCATGGCGGCAGCGCTGACGCTGGATGGGATCAGCAAGAGATACGGCGGCTTTCAGGCCGTGTCCGACCTGAGCTTCGAGGTCGAGAAGGGCACGATCTGCGGCTTCCTGGGCCCCAATGGCGCGGGCAAGACCTCGACCCTGCGCATGATCCTGGGGCTGCAGCCCGCCACCTCGGGCCGGATCGAGATCCTGGGCGCCGACGACGGGCGCAAGGTGCGCGACCGGATTGGTTTCCTTCCCGAAGAGCGCGGCCTCTACAAGAAGATGACGCCGGTGGACGCCATCGCCTTCTTCGGCGGGCTGAAGGGCTTGCCCGTGGCCGAGGGCCGCAAGCGCGCCCGCGAGATGCTGGAGCAGATGGGCCTGGGCGACGCCCAGAAGAAGAAGATGAAGGAGCTGTCCAAGGGGATGGCTCAGAAGGTCCAGTTGATCGCCTCGGTCGTGCATCGGCCCGAGTTCGTGATCCTGGACGAGCCGTTTTCCGGCCTCGACCCGATGAACCAGCAGGGGCTGGAGGCCATGATCCGGGCGTTGGCCGCGGACGGCGCGACGGTCCTATTCTCGACCCACGTCATGCAGCACGCCGAACGCCTGTGCGACAAGGTCGTGCTGCTGGCGCGCGGCAGGAAGGCCTTTGAAGGCACGGTGGATCAGGCGAGGGCGACCTCGCCGCGCTTCCTGGAACTGGAGGGGGCGCTGGACCTCGCTGCGGTCGCGGCTCTGCCGGGGGTAAGCGGCGTCGAGGTGCTGAACGACCACGACGGGGCGCGCATCCTTCGGGCTGGTCTGGCCCAGGGGGCAGGAGGGCAGGAGGCGCTGAAGTCGGCCTTCCTGACCGGGCTGGACGTGCGCCGGTTTCAGATCAAGGAGCCGACCCTGCACGACGCCTTCATCGCCCTGACCGGCGATCACCCGGACGATGACCAGAGCGTCGCCAGAGACGCCGCCCACGATGGGCTCAAGGCGGAGGCCGCCCGATGAACCGCACCCTTCTGATCGCGCGCCGTGAATACATGGCCTACGCCAAGACCGTCGGCTTCTGGCTGTCGCTGCTGGCCTTCCCCCTGTTCGGGGCGCTGGGCGGAGCCATTCCCATTCTGATGAGCCATGCCGAGCCGACGCGATCGGTGGCCCTGGTCGACGAAGCGCCGACCGGCTCCGGCCTGGCGGCCGCCGTGCGGCAGTCGCTGGAGAACGAGCAGGCGAAGGGCGACATCAACGCCCTGCGCATGGCCGCCATCCCCGAGGCGGGCGTGGCGGGCGGCGACCGGGTGCGCCAGATCGCCGAGACGCAGGGCTATGAGGCCGGGGTTGCCGCCCTTAAGCGTGAAGCGCCGCGCGCCGGGGCCGGCTTCACCGCGCCTAAGCCTAGCCTGACCCTGGCAGCGCCGCCCGCCGAGATCGTCGCCGCCGCGCCGGGCGAGGCCCGCGACGCCCTGGCGCGCCGCTACCTCAGCGATGAGGCGCCGGACGGCCAGAAACTGAGCGCCGTCGTCTTCCTGACAGAGATCGAGGGCCAGCCGGGCGCTCGCGTCTGGACCGCCCGCGCCACGGACGACGCGGTCGAGAACGCCGTCCGCGACGCTTTGAAGGACGTCAACCGCCGTCAGGTCTTCGCCGCCAGCGGCATTGACCCCGCCGTGGTGGCCCAAACCGACCGCTTCCGTCCCGAGCTGGCTGTCTTCTCGCCCAAGGCGGCGTCGGGCGGCGAGGTGTCGTTCCGCGACAAGCTGCCGACGGTGGTCGGCCTGGCGGTCGGCTTCATCCTGTGGTCGCTGATCATCACCGGCGCCTCGATCCTGCTGAACAGCGTCATGGAGGAGAAGTCGAACAAGATCCTGGAGGTCCTGCTGTCTTCGGCCTCGGCGACCGAGATCCTGACCGGCAAGGTGCTTGGCGTGGCGCTGCTGACGCTGACGGTGCTGGTCGCCTGGGGCGGGCTGGGGGGAATCGGCCTGATCGCCGCCGCCCCGGATATGGCGGGCGACATCGGCTCTGTGCTGATGAGCAACGGGCTGCTGATCTACTTCCTGCTGTTCATGGTCGGCGGCTATCTGATGTACGCCGTCCTGTTCGCGGCCATCGGCGCCTTCTGCGAGACGCCGCGCGACGCCCAGACCCTGATGGGGCCGATCATGATGGTGCTGTTCGTGCCGCTGATCGTCATGCAGATGGCCATCCGCACGCCCGACGCCACGGTGGTCAAGGTGATGAGCCTGATCCCGCCCTTCACCCCCTTCGTCATGGCGGCGCGCGCGCCCAGCGGTCCGCCTCTGATCGAGATCATCGGCGCCCTGATCGGGATGTTCCTGTTCGCCGCCCTGATGGTCTGGGTTGCGGGCCGCGCCTTCCGCGCCGGCGCCCTGTCGGACGTGAAGCTGAACTGGAAGAGCTTCCTCGGCGCGGTGCGCGGGGGAAGCTGAGGCGTGTGAAACCTTCTCCCTCAAGGGGAGAAGGATTTCAGGGAGACAAAGAAAAGGCCCGCTCCGGTTTCCCGGGGCGGGCCTTGATCTTTTCAGCCTGGGCTGGAGCCGTATTACCGGCCGCCTGCGCCCGGAACGCGCGGCTTCGGAGCCGGCAGCAGGCCTTCGCGCTGGGCGCGCTTGCGAGCCAGCTTGCGGGCGCGACGGACAGCTTCAGCCTTTTGACGGGCGCGCTTTTCCGAAGGCTTTTCGAAGTGCACGTGGCGCTTCATTTCACGGAAGCTGCCTTCACGTTGCATCTTCTTTTTCAGGGCCTTGAGCGCCTGATCGACGTTGTTGTCGCGAACGAAAATCTGAACCAGGGTTATCTCTCCTTTGGCCGCCCGCCGCGTCCTTTCGAAGGGAGACGGGCAGACAAAATAAAAATCTCGACCGAAAGAACTAAGGCTCTCGGATGAAGGCGCGCTGATACACGACCAGTCGGGGCCTGTCCAGATCGACACAGGCAATCGTGATGGGTCGAAATGCCGGAAGGACAGGACTATCTTGGGGATATGACCGAAGCCGCCCCCGCCGATCCCAAACCCGCCCCGCCCAAGGACGACTGGGCTGTCCGTATGGAGCAGGCGGTGCTGGACGCCGCTATAGAACGCGCGCCCGCGCTAGGCTGGAACAGCCGTCTGGTGCGTGCGGCGTGCGAGGCCAACGGCCTGTCGCTGGGCGACGAGGAACTGCTGTTGCCGAACGGGGCGCGTGATCTGGCGGTTCTCCTGTCGCGGCGTCACGATTCGCGCGCCCTGAAAGCGCTGGAGGCGACGCCTGCCGAGACGATGAAGATTCGCCAGCGAATCGCCGCCGCCGTCTCGGCGCGGATGGAGGCGGGGGCCGAGGACATAGAGGCGGCCAAGCGCTGCGCCGGCTTTCTCAGTCTGCCGACCAATATCGACTTGGGCTTCAAGCTGGCCTGGGAGAGCGCGGACCATCTTTGGCGTTGGGCCGGGGACACGGCGACGGACCAGAACCACTATTCCAAGCGCGCTATCCTGGGCGGCATCCTGATTCCGGCCCTGACCATGCGCTGGTTCGAAGGGCGCGAGGCGGCGGAGGCCTTCGTCGCCCGTCGCATCGAGAACGTCATGGCCTTCGAGAAGTGGAAGGCAGGCAAGGATTTCGACGCGCCGCTGAAAGCGGTCACGGAAGCGCTGGGACGGCTGAGGTACGGGGCGAAGGAAGAGACGCCCTCGACTTGATCTCAACCGTCATCCCGGCCGCAGCGAAGCGGAGAGCCGGGACCGCCAAAAATGCAGACGTCTGAGTCTATCGCGGTCCCGGATAGCGGCTGCGCCGCTTCCGGGATGACGGATCAGATCGAACCTAGCACCCGGTTCACGTGGGCCATCTTGCGGCCGGCGCGGGCCTCGGCCTTGCCGTAGAGGTGCAGGCGGGCGTTGGGTTCGGCGGCGAACGTGCGCCATTCCTCGACCTCGTCGCCTAGCAGGTTGGTCATCTCGATGCGGGCGTGGGCCTCGGTGGGCCCCAGGGGCCAGCCGACGATGGCGCGGATATGCTGCTCGAACTGGTCGCAGACGCAGCCGTCCTGGGTCCAGTGGCCGGTGTTGTGGACGCGCGGGGCGACCTCGTTCACCAGCAACTCGGGGTTTCCGTCAGAATCGGCGCCCATGTCGAACAGCTCGATCCCCATGACCCCGACATAGTCGAGGCCGTCGAGGACCGCCGAGGCGATCTCCACGGCGCGTCCTTGCGTCTTCGCATCGACGGCGGCGGGGGCCAGGGTGGTTTTCAGCACCCCGTTGGCGTGGATGTTCTCGCCCAGAGGATAGACGGCGACGGCGCCGTCACGGCCGCGCGCGGCGATCACCGACAGTTCGCGGTTGAAGACGGCGGCGGCTTCCAGAACAGCGGGGCGGCGCCCGATGGCGTCGAAGGCGTCGGCGGCGTCGGCGGCGTCCCTGATCCAGACCTGACCCTTGCCGTCATAGCCTTCGCGGCGGGTCTTCAGCAGGGCGGGCAGACCAAACGTCTCGATGGCGGTGGTGAGGTCATCCAGGGTCGAGACGGCGGCGAAGTCGACGGTCGCGGCGCCGACCGCGTTCAGATAGGTCTTCTCGTCCACCCGGTCCTGAGCCACGGCCAGAGCGGTCGGTCCTGGTGCGACCAGGGCGCCGGCTTCGGCCAGTTGCTCGACCGAAAGGGCGGGCACGTTCTCGAACTCGAAGGTGACGACGTCGCACAGGCGGCCGAGCGCCTGCAGCGCGTCGGGGTCGTCATAGGGGGCGGTGATCTGGGCGCGCGAGACGCGGGCGGCCGGGCAGTCGGGCTCGGGGTCGAGGATCACCACGTCGAAGCCGAGGCGCGAGGCGGCCTGGCTCAGCATCCGGCCCAACTGGCCCCCGCCGAGAATGCCGAGGGTCGATCCGGGGCTCAGGGGCAACTGGGGCAAGTCAGTCCTCGACGGTTTCGGCGACGGAAGCGGTCTGGGCGGCGCGGAAGGCGCTGAGGCGTTCGGCCAAGGCCGGGTCCGACAGGGCCAGGATCTGCGCGGCCAGGATGCCGGCGTTGGCGGCGCCCGCCTCGCCGATGGCCAGGGTGGCGACCGGCACGCCGCCGGGCATCTGGACGATGGAGAGCAGGCTATCCATGCCCTTCAGCGCCTTGGACTGGACCGGCACGCCGAGCACCGGCAGGTCGGTCATCGAGGCGGCCATGCCCGGCAGATGGGCCGCCCCGCCGGCGCCGGCGATGATGACCTTGTGGCCGTTGGCCTTGGCGTTTGTCGCGAAGTCATAGAGGCGCTGGGGCGTGCGGTGGGCGCTGACGACCTTGGCCTCCCAGGCGACGCCCAGCTGATCCAGGCGTTCGGCGGCCAGCTTCATGGTCGGCCAGTCAGAACGGCTGCCCATGATGATAGCGACAGGTGGCGTCGAGGCGGTCATGCGCGAAGGCTCCCCACACGGAAAGCGGCCCGTTACAGCACGCGCGTTGCGCCCGCAACCAAGGTCGCTAGAATCCCTGACGCTGCGAGGGCTGGAGTCGGCCTTGATTCGCGGCGCCGGAGCCTGACTTGAGCCCATTGGCCGTCCCGACCGCAGAGGTGGATCTGCACGCCGAGATCGAACGGCTTCGCGCCGAGGTCGCGGCCCTGACGGCGCGCGCCGAGATGGCGGAGGCTTTGGCGGACCACGACGTGCTGACGCGGGCTCTGAACCGGCGCGGCTTCATGACGGTGCTGAACCGCAGCATGGCCTTCTGTCGCCGTCACGACGTTCAGGCGGTGCTGCTCTATCTCGATCTGGACGGGTTCAAGGGCGTCAACGATCGGCTCGGCCACGCCGCGGGCGACGCCGCCCTGGTGCGGGTCGCGGACCTGTTGCTGGAGAATGTGCGCGAATCCGACGCGGTCGGGCGGCTGGGCGGCGACGAGTTCGCGCTGCTGCTGCTGCACGCCGGGGTCGAGGAAGGCCGCGACAAGGCGCGACGCCTGGCCGAAACGCTCGAGGCCGACGGCTTCCAGTGGCAGGGAGAGCGCGCGGCCCTGGGCGGCTCGTTCGGCGTGCGTCCCTATGCGGGGCAGACCGATCCCGAGGTCTGGCTGTCCGAAGCCGACGCCGCCATGTGGTTGAGGAAGAAGGGCCGCTGAGCCTATGTCTGCCTAGGCGATGATGTCGGGCAGGATGCGGTCCTCGACTTTCACGATCTCGTCGCGCAGGGCCAGCTTCTTGCGCTTGAGGCGTGCGATCAGCAGTTGATCCTTGGCGGGCATGAGGTTCAGCGCCTCGATCGCGGCGTCGAGATCGGCGTGTTCCTGCTGAAGCGTTTTCAGCTCAGCGCGAAGCCGCTTGTCCTCGACGGACAGGAAGGGTTGGTCATCGTTCATGGTGCGCCCCGGACGTTACTGCTTATAGCCGACCAGCGCTCAGGCGGGAAGGCGATCCGCCAGGATCGTCAGCGCCGGGCGCGGAACGACCCGCGTCCACATCCGCGCGGTTTCCGCCAGACCGTCGATGGCGCGACGCGGTGCGCCGGAGGGCGCGGGGGCCAGGCTTTCCAACTCCAGCATCAGGCGGCGCTCGGCGTCCAGCTCCAGCGTCTTGACCTGTTGGCGCAGGGCTTCGCGGTGGTCGTGGTCAATGTCGGGGACAGGGGCCTTCAGCGTGCGGCGAACGGCGCGAAGCTGGCTGACGATGACGGTGTCATAGGCGCGGGCCGCGTCGCAGGCGGCCTCGATGGTTTCTTCGTCCGGGCGGCGGTCGGTGACGGCGACCCAGGCGGCCCACAGCAGCAGGGGCACGTTCTGTTCGTGGTGGTCCTGCAAGCTCAGGCAGGTCTCGGCCACGCCCGGCGCCTTGTAGGCCGTCAGGGTCCAGGTCCACAGGTCGCTCACGCGCGCGTCGCCCCGGTCTTCAGGCCTTCCCAGCGGCGCACGGCCGACCAGTCCAGACCGAACAGGTCCAGCGCCCGGCCGACCGACTGATCCACCATCTCGGCGATCGAATCGGGCCGGGCGTAGAAGGCGGGCAGGGGCGGGGCGATGGTCGCGCCCATCTCGGCCAGCGCCGTCATGGTGCGGAGGTGGCCCAGGTGCAGCGGCGTCTCGCGCACCATCAGCACCAGCGGGCGGCGTTCCTTCAGCACCACGTCGGCGGCGCGGGTCAGCAGGGTCGAGGTCACGCCGGTGGCGATCTCGCTCATGGTCCGAACAGAACAGGGGGCGACGATCATGCCGAGCGTGCGGAACGAGCCCGAGGCGATGGCTGCGCCGACATCGCCCAGTTTGTAGGTCACGTCCGCCTTCGACATCAGGTCGTCTGGGCTCAGATCCGTCTCTTGCGACAAGGTGAGCAGGGCGGCCTTGGTGACGACCAGATGGCTCTCGACGCCCAGTTCGCGCAGGGCGTCCAGCACCCGCGCGCCATAGACGACGCCGGAAGCGCCAGAGATTCCAACGACCAACCGCGACGGTTTCGGGTTCCGTATGGTCGAGTTCACATCATCGGCCATTTTGACTTCCACAGTCTCCGTGTTCGGAACGACGGAGGGTCACTGCAATGTGATTCCACAGGCCGCCGTTCCGGGCGTTCTGTGTAGTGGTCCCTTAGACATGGAGGCGCAAGCCATGACCATTGAGGCTCGTATTCGCGAACTGGGAAATCGGCATCGTTCGCTGGATGAGACGATCCAGCAGGAGGCGCGCAGACCCACCGCGGACCCGATCCAGATCAGGGAGCTCAAGCAGCGAAAGCTCAGGCTGAAGGAAGAGATCACTAGTCTGGAGGCCAGGACTCACTAGGCCTCCCCCATTCAATAACGCCAAGCCCCGCAGGTCCGCCTGCGGGGCTTTTTGCTGCCTGGCTCTGGCGAGCGGGCTTCGGGTCGCTTTGAAGGGCGGGTGGAAAATAGAAGTTGAATCCCACAGCCCCCCTCATGCAGAAGCGGGGCATGGGGGTTTCTAACGAACGGGCGCTGTGGCTTGCCACGCATGTGATGCCGCACGAGCCGGCGGTGCGCGGCTGGCTGCGCCGTGGGCGCCAGGCCGAGTTCGACGTCGACGACATCATCCAGGAAGCCTACGCCAAGCTGGTGACGGTCGCCGACGTGTCGGAGATCCGCAACGTCCGGGCCTATTTCTTCCGCACGGCCTATTCGGTTCTGGTCAGCCGGGTGCGCCGCAAGAGCGTGGTGTCGATCCGCTCCCTGGCCGAGGTCGAGAGCCTGCAACTGGCGGTCGATGAACTGACGCCGGAAGACACGGTGATGGCCCGCAACGAGCTTCAGGTCCTGGCCGAGATGATTTCTCGGCTGCCGGAAAAAACGCGAAAGATATTCCTTTTGAGCCGCGTTTCGGGGCTTTCGCAGAAGGAAGTTTCGCGTCGGACCGGGATTGCGGAAAGCACGGTCGAAAAACACATCGCCAAGGGGCTGGGCCTGTTGATGGCCGCCTACGCCAATGGCGGATTTGGCGCGGTGGTCGCGTCTAAGTCTGAGAAACAACAACGCGGTAAGGTTCATGGTCAGGCAGACAAGCCAGGAGGTTGAGCGGGCCTCTTGCCTCTGGGCGGCCAGACTTGACGACGGACCCCTGTCCCCGGCGGATCAGGCGACGCTGGACGCCTGGCTGGAGGGCGACGTGCGGCGTCTTGGCGCCTTTGCGCGGGCGCGAGCCGTGGCGGTGCACAGTCGCCGGGCGGCGGCCCTGGCGGGCGGGGCCATTCCCTTCACGCGCCCGGCGCCCAAGTCGGTGCTGAGCCGCCGCGGTCTGATCGCGGCCTCGGTCTCGGTGATTGCGGTCGGCGGGGCAGGGGGGCTAGCCGCCTTCTGGAAGCGGGCTCAGCCGTTTGAAACCCGCATGGGCGAGACCCGCGTCGTGCCGCTCGACGACGGCTCGGTCATGACGCTGAACACCCTGTCCGAGGGCGACGTCCGCTATAACCGCAAGGCGCGCGAGATCGTGCTGAACACGGGCGAGGCCCTGTTCAACGTGGTCGCCGACGCGGGTCGCCCCTTTATTGTGCGTTCGGGCGAGGCGGCGGTGATCGCCAATGGCGCCAGCTTCCTGGTGCGGCGGCTGGGCCGGTCGCCCTTGCAGGTGGTGTCCTTCGGCGGCGAGGTCGAGCTGAACGGTCCGCACGGCGAGGGGCTGGAACTGGCCGCCAATACCCGCGCCTTCCTGTCCGACGGCGCGCCGCCGGTGCACACCGGCGAGATTGACGCTGATCGGGAGCTGGCCTGGCGCCATGGCCGAATCCAGCTGGAAGACGAGACCCTGATGCGCGCCGCGCGGGAGTTCGCGCGCTATAATCCCACCCGCATCGTGCCCGCCGATCCCCTGGTGGCGAGCCTGCGGATCACCGGCCTGTTCGTGGCCAACGACCCCGTCAGCTTCGCCCGCGCGGCGGCCGGGAGCCTGGACCTGGACGTGGCCGTGAACGCCGAGGAAATCCGCCTTAGCCGCCGTCAGGTCTAAATTCCGACCACGAATTGCTTTTTTTGGAGGATTCGGGCGCGCCCCGCGTCTTGGAGGAGATCCGTCGCACGGCGGACGTCCAAAAAAGTACAAGGGTCGGGGTTATGAAAGCGTCTTGGAAGCAGGGCCTGGCGGGCAGCGCCGCAGGGTTGGCGCTGTTGTTTGCGGCAAATGGCGGTATGGCCCAGGATCGGACGTTCGACGTCCCGGCCCAACCGATCAGCCAGGCCATCACGGAGCTGGCGCGTCAGGCCGGCGTTCAGATTTCGGCGCCGACGGCGCATCTGGCGGGCGTTCGCACCCGCGCCGTCACCGGCGTCATGGATGTCGAGGCGGCGGTGAACCTGCTGATCCAGGGCACGGACCTGGAGATCGTCAGCCACGAGGGATCGACCTTCGTCCTGCGTCAGCGCCCAAAGATGGAAGAGGCGGCCCAGGTCGACGAAGTCGTGGTGGTGGGCAGCCGTATTAAGGGCACGCGCATCAACGAAGCCCTGCCGGTGACGGTGATCGGCGCCCAGGACATCGACGCCATCGGCGCCGTGGACGGCGACGACCTGTACCGCGCCATTTCGCAGGCGGGCGACGTCAACTTCAACGACGCCGATACCGACAACGGCGGCATCAACAGCGCGCGCGGCGACGTGGCCTCAATCGACCTGCGGGCTCTGGGCACCGGCAATACCCTGGCGCTGCTGAACGGCCGCCGCCTGGTGGCCCACCCCGGCACCCAGATCGAAAACTATGTGCCGGTCACGACCGTCAACACCAACTCGATCCCGGTCATGGGCGTTCAGCGGGTTGAAGTGCTGGCTGACGGCGCCGCCGCCCTGTTCGGCACGGACGCGGTCGCGGGCGTGGTCAACACGGTCCTGCGCGGCAACTTCAAGGGCTTCACCGTCCAGTCGGGCATGGGCCGCGACGAAGGCGGGATGGAGGAGTATTCCTTCAACTTCCAGGCGGGTCGGGACTTTAACGACGGTCGCACCAACATCTCGGTGATGGGCGACTATCTGACCCGCGACGCCCTGTTCATCTGGGAGCGCGACTACGCCACCGTCGAGGGCCGCATCAACCGCTTCGGCGACCGGGCCACGAGTCTGGACTACGTCTCCTACAGCTCGGTCACGGCCTGGGCTGAAGGCTTCCGCCTTGATCCCGGCACCTATGCCCCAGGCAAGGCGACGACGACGGTCAACGGCCAGAAGTTGACGGCGGCCGCCGGCTCTTTCCACATCCAGCCGGGCACGAACCTGGGCTGCGTGGCGGCGGGCTTCGTGGCCGGCACCTGTTTCGATGACGCGACGCTGTCGTTGACGACGGCGACGGGCAACGAAGATCAGAACCTGCGCTACGACCTCGACACCATGCGGACGATCAGCTCCGCAGTCGATCGCGCCAACCTGTTCACCTTCATCAACCACCAGTTCGACAACGGCATCGAGGCCTTTGGCGAGATCGGCTATTATCAGGCCAGCACCTGGTCGCAGCGTCAGCAGGACACGCCGCTGGACTTCCAGCGCGTGCTGATGTCGCCGACCGCCTACTGGAATCCTCTGGGTGCCGAGGGCGTCACCGCGCGTCTGCCGGGTCTGATCGTGGCCGGCGCCGGCTCCGTGCCGCTGTCGGGCGCAGGGGTCGAGATCAAGGACTATCGCTTCGCTGACCTGGGCTATCGCGCCGTCGACGTTGAAAACGTCACGACCCGCTTTGTCGGCGGCCTGCGCGGCCAGTTCCGCGGCTTCGACTGGGAAAGCGCGCTGCTCTACTCCAAGGCGCGGACCGAAGACGAAATGGACGGCGTCAGCATGACCGGCCTGCAAGCCGCCATCAACAAGACGACGCCCGACGCCTACAACCCCTTCGTCGGCGGCGACCTGAACAATCCGCGCAACGCCGTCTTCGGCGTGAACAATCAGGCCACCATCGACAGCTTCCTGGTCCGGGTCGGCCGCACGGCGGAAACCGAGCTGATGCAGTGGGACTTCCACGTCTCGCGCCCCGACATCTACACGCTTCCGGGCGGCGACGTGGGCTTGGCCGCCGGCATCGAGGCGCGTCGCGAGAGCTTCACCGAAGACCGCGACGACCGTCTGGACGGCACCATCACCTTCACCGATCTGGCCGGCGCCGTCAGCCAGTCGGACATCATGGGCGTGACCTACACCCCCGACAGCTCGGGCGCGCGCAACGTCTATTCGGCCTTCGCCGAACTGGCGATCCCGGTCGTCTCGCCCGAGATGAACATCCCCTTCGTCAAGTCGATCGACATGCAGGTCGCCGGGCGTCTGGAGGACTACTCCCTGTTCGGTCTGGTCGGGGCGCCCAAGGTGGCCTTGGCCTATCGTCCGAATGACTGGCTGATGTTCCGCACCGCCTGGTCCAAGGGCTTCCGCGCGCCGAACCTGACGCAACTGCATCAGCCGGACTTCCAGCGCTCGAACTCGCGCCGCGACTACGCCGCCTGCGCTGTCCAGAAGGCGATCGGGGTGCCGGGCGACAACGAGTACTGCTCGTCGGAATCGCGGATCGAGAACCGCGCCGGCAACCCGGACCTGAAGCCCGAGCGTTCGGAAAACCTCAGCGCCGGTATCGTGTTCGAGCCCAAGCTGTGGTCCAGCGACTATGGCGTGCTGACGTTCGCGGTGGACTACTGGAAGATCAACCAGACCGATCTGGTCGGCATCTTCGGCGCCACCAACCAGCTGATCATGGACTATTACCTGCGCGAGATCGGCAGCTTCAACGAGAATGTGGTGCGCGCGGCGCCCGACGCCCAGCAGATCGCCGACGGTCTGGCCGCCGGTCTGGCTCCGGTCGGGACCATCCTGTCGATCAAGGACGATTACCTGAACCTGCAGCCGCGCGAGTCCGAAGGCGTGGACTACCGGATGCACTACAGCCTGCGCGACACGCCGGTCGGTTCCTTCACCTGGACGGTCAACGTCAGCCAGTGGCTGAAGCTGTATCAGGAGGCCAATGAGAACCACCAGATGCTGCTGGACGGCCTCAAGGACGGCGTCATCTCGGGCGTCACCGTCTCGGGCGTCGAGGAACTGGTTCGCCGCAACGGCCGCCCCCAGTGGAAGGCCTCGTCGAGCCTGACCTGGGACAATGGTCCGTGGAGCACGGGCCTCTATTCCAGCTACGTCAGCGACTACTACGACACCTCGGCTTACCTGGCTGGCACAGAGGACTACTGGGTCGTCGAGGACTGGCTGACCCACAACCTCTACGTCCAGTACGAGTTCGAGAGCGGTCGCATGCAAGGCACGCGTCTTCGCGTCGGCGCCCGCAACATCACCAACGAAGATCCGCCGCTGGCCAACGAACGGTACGGCTATGACGGCAGCGTCCACTCGAACCGTGGTCGCTGGTGGTATGCGACGATCCGGAAGGAATTCTGATCTAGTCGCGAGGGTCGATTGGCTTTAGCTAAGATCTGAACGAGGCGGGGCAGCGGACATTCGATCGTCTGCTGCCCCGCTTTTGTATGAACGGATGAGGCTCATACGGTCGGGGGGAAATGTTCCGGCGGGGTGAGTCGAGTACAGTTGGAACGTTGAATATGAACCGAATATTCGCCTATCTCATCATCGGCGCCATGATCCTGGGCGTGCTGGTCGGTTGGGGCGTCAACCAGTACCTCAGCGCCGATCAGGCGGCGGCGGCGGCGACGAATCTGTCGCTGATCACCGACGTCTTCCTGCGCCTGATCAAGATGATCATCGCGCCGCTGGTGTTTACGACCCTGGTGGCGGGCATCGCCCACATGGAAGACGCCGCCTCGGTCGGGCGCATCGGCGTCAAGACCATGACCTGGTTCATCGGCGCCTCGGTGGTGTCGCTGCTGCTGGGCCTGGTGATGGTGCAGCTGTTGCAACCTGGCGCGGGCATGGACCTGCCGCAGGCGGCGCTGGCGACGGCTCCGGCCGCTTCGACCGACGCCTTCTCGCTGCACGGCTTCGTGACGCACCTGGTGCCGACGTCGATCTTTGACGCCATGGCCAAGAACGAGATCCTGCAGATCGTGGTCTTCTCCCTGTTCGTCGGCACGGCGGTCGCCGCCCTGGACGACAAGGCGCCGGCGGTGCTGAACCTGGTCGAACAGGCCGCCAGCATCATGCTGAAGGTCACTGAGTTTGTGATGAAGCTGGCCCCGCTGGCCATCTTTGCAGCCTTGGCCTCGACCATCGCCACGCAGGGGCTGGAGATGCTGGCCGTCTACGCCAAGTTCGTGCTGGGCTTCTATGGCTCCATGGGCCTGCTGTGGGGCCTGCTGTTCCTGGCGGCCGCTGCGGTTCTGGGCCGTCGCGTCATTCCGCTGTTCAAGGTGATCCGCACCCCGGCCCTGCTGGCCTTCTCGACCGCCAGCTCGGAAGCCGCCTATCCGCGCATCCTGGACGCCCTGCCCACCGTCGGCGTGCGTCGCCGCATCGTCAGCTTCGTCCTGCCGCTGGGCTATTCGTTCAACCTCGACGGCTCGATGCTCTACTGCACCTTCGCCACCATGTTCATCATGCAGGCGCACGGGGTTCACCTGAGCGTCTCGCAGCAGATCTTCATGCTGCTGCTGCTGATGGTGACGTCCAAGGGCATCGCCGGCATTCCGCGCGCCTCGCTGGTGGTCATCATGGCGACCCTGACCTACTTCGGTCTGCCGGAAGCCTGGATCGCCATCGTGTTGGGCGTCGATCACCTGCTCGACATGGGCCGCTCGGCCACCAACGTGGTCGGCAACTCGGTGGCCGCCGCCGTGGTCGCCAAGTGGGAAGGCGAACTGGACGACATCCCTGAGGGCGAGCCGGACGCGCCCCAGGTCGCGACCGCCTAGGTTACTCAGGCGCTGAAAAGGAAACGGCCGCCCCAGCGATGGGGCGGCCGTTTTGCTATGCGGCGGTGATTAGCTTCCTTGCCGTCATTCCGGGGCGCGAAGCGAACCCGGAACCCAGGCGACTGAACCTGACGCGTCGCTTGTCTGATGAAGCGCCTGGGCCCCGGATCGGCCCTACGGTCCGTCCGGGGTGACGGCGGATAGGGCGGCCCGGTCAGGGCCGCCGCCGCAACCTCTATTCCTCCGCGCTGATGGCCGGCCCGTAGAAGAGGGCGTTGAACAGCAGGCGGACCGAGGACCGGGCCTGGGCGCGGTTGACCACGTCGGGGCCGAGCACGATGACGCGGCCTTCGCCGTGCGGTAGGTCCAGAACAGCGTCCGAACCGGCCAGCTTCTGCTTGCCGATGGCCCAGCCGCTGGCGACTGCGACCTGCTCAGGATAGCGGACGATGGAGCCGGTTTCGCCGGTGTGGCGGAAGCCCGAGTTGCGGTTGAAGAAGACGTTCATCTGGGCCGGGGCGCCGAAGGCCAGCGGCTGACGATTGTCGACCTCGGTCTTCAGCACGGCGCCGGGGATGAAGAAGTCGGTCGAGGTCGGAGCCTTGCCGTCCGAACCCAGCAGCACGTCCTGAACCGGCGCGCCCATGGCCGTGGCCAGGCGGTGGGCCGAGCCGATGGTGACGACGCTGCCGCCGCCGCGCACGAAGGCGTCGAGTTGCGGCACGGTCTTGTCGGCGGTGATGTGGCCTAGCCAGCTGCGGTACTCGGCCGGGATGGACTCGGGCTCCGGCTGACCGCGCTGGGCCGCCGCCGACAGGTCCGCCGGGATCATGTCCGAGGCGAAGACCAGGACGTCGAAGTCTCTGGACAGATCGCCCGCGTCCAGACGCTGCGGATAGACCACCTCGAACGGATATTCGAACTGCTCCAGCATCCAGCGGGTCCAGCCCGAGGCCATGGAGCCGCCGTAGCGGTCGACCAGGCCGACGCGCACCGGCTTCAGCGCGATCTTGTCGCCGCCGGGGGCGCGAGCGGCGGCATGGGCGTTCAGGCCCAGGTCGCGCACGGCGGCCTCGACGATGGGACGCGCCGCATCGCTGGCCGGAATCCACAGGGCGCCGGGGGCGAGGGTCTGACGGCCCGCGCGGGTCTCGCCTTCCTGCCAGAAGACCGGCACGCCGGCCTTCAGCAGACGGTTGGACAGGATGTAGCCGTTGACCGGGGCGTGATCGATCAGCCAGCCGGCGCGGCCCGAGCCTTCGATCTTGCCAGGCGGCGGGGCCATGACGTCGGCGACGCGCTCGGTCGGGGCCTCGAAGCCGTCGAGGATGCGGTCGAACTTCACGCCCATCTGCAACGCCAGGGTATAGCCGGTGGCGTCATAGGGCAGGGCGGGCGGACCGCCCGGATACTGCAGGTCGTGTGGGTGGTCCTGCGGCTCGAACATGTCCAGCACGTGCGGACGATAGGCCTGGGCCGTCTTCACCACATAGGAGCCGGCGGGATAGGTCGTGTTGCCGATGGTGAAGGCGCGCGTGGCGCGGTCCACGTCCACGCCCGTCTTGATCAGGCTGTTGAGGAAGGCGACGGCGTTGGGCAGATCGGCCTGATCCGCAGGGATGACATAGCCGCGCGGATCGCGACGCGCCGGATCACGCAGCACCTGCTCATAGAGGGCCGGATCGACGCCGCGACGACCGGCGACGGCGCCCTGTTCCTGAGCCGCCTCGACCAGAGCTTCAACGCCGGTCGGCGTGATGCGCCAGGTGTCGGTATTGCCCTTGTCGATGGCGTTCTGGCCCATGCGCCAGATGTTGAACAGCAGCCGGTCCTTGTTGCGCGAGGCGTAGTTCAGCACGGCGCGGTTGATCGACTGCGAGTACTCGATCGACTGGGCGAAATGCCAGGTCTGGGGCGCGACCGGCATGGGCAGGTCGTTGCGGGCCAGCTGGTTCTGCGGGATCAGGCTGATCTGGCTCGGCGTCGGGTGGCCGGTGATCTCGGTCAGCAGGCCGACCGCATTGTGGAAGTAGGTGATGGAGCGCTCCATCCCGTTGTTCCAGGTCGAGTAGCTGGCGCCGCTGCGCATGGTCGAGCCGGGCTTGCCCTCTTCGATCAGGCGGCTGTGCATGGCCGCGCCGACTTCCGACAGGGTGCCCATGACCAGGGGGTCGTAGTTGTAGTTAAACGGGTCGCGGAAGGGCGGCATGAAGACCACCGTCCCGGCGGGCGCCGTCTGGTGGTGGTTGTAGATGATCTGCGGGAACCACTCGCGGAAGAACTGGCGGTTGACGTTGGTCGTCTCGGCCATGGCCGACAGGTAGTAGTCGCGGTTGTTATCGTGGCCGACGTACTTCTGGTACAGGACCGGGATCGAGGCGAACTCGCGCTTCAGCGGGTCCGCGTTGCGCATGTACCAGTTGGAGACCAGCTCCATTCCGTCCGGGTTCAGCGGCGCGAACAGGATGATGGTGTCATTCAGAACGCGCAGGGCCTCGGCGTCCTCGGCGGTCAGCCATTCATGCACGGCGGCGATCAGGGCCTGGGGCGGGACGGTCTCGGTCGAGTGCAGACCGCCGTCGATCCACACCACGGCCTTGCCCTCGGCGGACATGGCGCGGGCCTGTTCCTCGTTGACACCCTCGGCTTTGGCCAGACGACGCGCGATCTCCTGATAGCGGTCCAGGTTGGCCAGGTTCTGCGGCGTCGATACGATGGCGATATACTGGGTGCGGCCCTCGGACGACTTGCCGATCTCGACCAGCTTCATGCGGTCCGACTGGCTGGCCAGGGTCTTCAGATAGGCTTCCCACTGGGTGTAGTTGACCAGGTGGTAGTCAGCGCCGACCGCGTGCCCGAAGGCCTCCTGCGGCGAGGTGATGCGTGAAGCCGTGGCGGGCGCCGCAACGGCGGCGGGCGCTTCAGTCAGGACGGCCTCATAGGCCAGGGCGCTGGCGCCGTTGAGAGCGAAGGCCGCGAAGCCGACCGTCCAGGCCAGGGTTCTGATGGGGCGTCGACGCGATACTGGGCTCCGCCGGTCGGCGGAAGTGGACGGTCTGATCATGGCGTTCCTGTCAAAAGCAGCAGCGGGGGCGCTCATCACATGACGTTGCCGCAGCGCTGATTCCTCCACGATGCCGACACGCCCGGAGATGTCCATGGCCGTTCAGGCTGGAGGGCTGACGTCGTTACGCCTGCTGACGCGGACCGATGGCGCCGGAGATGGCCGAGAACAGTTTGTCGCGTCTGACGCAGCTGGAGGCGATTCTCTCGGGCGGCGAGCCTGAGAAGGACGCTCTGGAAAGCGGCCCCGCGCGACCCGGTCAGGGCCTGAAACAGCGGAGATCGACGCCTGGCTCGACGGGGCAGGTTGACGAGTGGCCATAGATAACGCCCTGAACCGTCGCGGCGGCCTGATCTTTATGCGCGCCTTATGCGGCGCAGGGCTTTCCGCATGGCCCGCTTAGGCCTCCTGGGCGTCTCTTCCGGCTCTCACTGAGCTGGAGACTTTCGGCATGGCCGATGTGATCTTTCTGGCGATTGGCGGCGGGGCCTTCCTGGCCTTCGCCGCCCTCGCTGTTGCGTTGAAGAGGTTGTGACGATGGTGCTGAACGTCCTGTGGGGCGCCGGCGCCCTCGTCATCGCCGCCTATATGGTCGCGGCCTTGCTGCGCCCCGAGCGGTTCTGAGCGGAGCCGACTCAAGATGAACATTCAAGGTTGGGCGGAAATCGCCCTGACCCTCGGCCTCGCCGTCATGCTCGGCTGGCCGATCGGGATCTATATGTCGCGCGTCTGGAACGGCGAACGCACCTGGCTGGACCCGGTGCTCAAGCCGGTCGAGGGCCTGTTTTATCGCGCCGCCGGGGTGGACCCGACGCGCAGCCAAGGCTGGCTGGGCTATGCTGGCGCCCTGCTGGCCTTCAACCTGACGGGTTTTGTCCTGCTGTACGCCATTCTGCGTCTGCAAGGCGTCTTGCCGATGAACCCGCAGGGGTTTGACGGCGTCAGCCCGCATCTGGCCTTCAACACCGCGGTCAGCTTCGTCACCAATACCAACTGGCAGAGCTATGGCGGCGAAACGACGCTGTCGACCTTCACCCAGATGGTCGGCCTGACGGTGCAGAACTTCGTCTCGGCGGCCACCGGCGCGACGATCGCGGCGGCCCTCGCCCGCGCCTTCATCGCCAATCGCGGCGAGGGCGTCGGCAACTTCTGGGCCGACCTGACGCGCACCAGCCTCTATGTCCTGCTCCCCATCGCCTTCATCGTGGCCGTGGTTCTGGCCGGGCTGGGCGTGGTGCAGTCGCTGGCGGCCTCGGCCCAGGCGACGACGCTGGAAGGCGGATCGCAGACGATCAGCCTGTTCCCGACCGCCAGCCAGCTGGCCATCAAGCAGCTGGGCATCAACGGCGGCGGCGTGTTCAACGTCAACTCGGCCCACCCGCTGGAGAACCCGACGCCGCTGACGACGCTGATCACGGCGATCAGCATCAACGTCCTGGGCTGGGCGGCCTTCTTCGCCTTTGGCCGCAGCGTCCTGGCCAAGAAGGACGTGCGCGCCCTGGTGATCGCAGCGATCCTGCTGCTGGGCGCCGCCGGCTCGGCGCTCTACGTCATCGAAAGCCAGCCGGCGCCGGCTCTGGTCGCCGCAGGGGTCGAGACCTCGGTCGGCAATATGGAGGGCAAGGAGGTCCGCTTCGGCGTCCCGGCCTCCGTGGCCTGGGCGGCCCAGACGACCGGCGCCTCGAACGGCTCGGTCAACTCCATGCACGCCAGCTACATGCCGCTGGGCGGGGCTGTGACCATGTTCCTGATGCAGCTGGGCGAGATCCTGCCCGGCGGGATCGGTTCGGGCATCGCCGTCATGGTGCTGATGGCCATGCTGGCGGTCTTCGTGGCGGGCCTGATGGTCGGTCGCACGCCTGAATACCTGGGCAAGAAGATCGAGGCGCGCGAGATTCAGTTCGCCATGCTGTCGGTTCTGGTCGTGCCGCTGTCGGTGCTGGGCTTCTCGGCCGTGGCTGCGGTCCTGCCCGAAGCCCTGGCCGGTCTGCTGAACAAGGGGCCGCACGGCCTGTCCGAGGTCCTCTATGCCTATACCTCGGCGACCGGGAACAACGGTTCGGCCTTTGCGGGTCTGACCGCCAACGCCCCCTGGTGGAACACCACCCTGGGTCTGGCCATGCTGCTGGGCCGGTTCGTGCCCGCCATCGCGGTTCTGGCCGTCGCCGGCGCCCTGGTCGCCAAGCCCAAGCTGGCTCCCTCGACCGGGACCCTGCCGACCCATGGCCCGCTGTTCATCGGCCTGTTGATCGGGGTGATCCTGATCCTCGGCGGCCTGCAGTTCTTCCCCGCCCTCTCGCTGGGTCCGATCGTGGAGCATTTCGACATGCTTCAGGTCGTGGCCCGGTTCTGATCGGATAATCTTATGACCCAAGTCACGCTCGATCCGTCGAGCTCCCCATCCCTCCAAAGAGGGGCGTCACCCATTGCGGGCGGCCTGTCCGGGGCCATGCTCGGCCGGGCGCTCGGCGACGCCGTCGTCAAGCTGAACCCGACGAAACTGCTCAACAACCCGGTGATCTTCGCCACCTGGATCGTCGCCCTGCTGGCGACCGCTTCGGCGGTCGTGGCGGTGGCCAGCGGCCTGGCGGCGGGCTTCGCCATCCAGCTGGCGCTGTGGCTGTGGGCCACGGTCCTGTTCGCCAACGTCGCCGAAAGCATCGCCGAAGGGCGCGGCAAGGCGGCGGCGGACTCCTTGAGGGCCACCCGCGTCACCACCAAGGCCAAGCTGATCGTCGATCCGAAGACCGGCACGGTGGTCCCGACCCCGGCGGGGGAGCTGGAGATCGGCTCCATCGTCCTGGTCGAGGCCGGCGACGTCATCCCGTCGGACGGCGAGATCATCGAAGGCGTCGCCTCGGTCAACGAGGCCGCCATCACCGGCGAAAGCGCCCCCGTCATCCGCGAAAGCGGCGGCGACCGCTCTGCCGTCACCGGCGGCACCACGGTCGTCTCGGACTGGATCAAGGTGCGCATCACCTCGGCCCCCGGCGCCGCCTTCCTCGACCGCATGATCGCCATGGTCGAGGGCGCGGACCGTCGCAAGACGCCGAACGAACTGGCGCTTTCGGTGCTGCTGGCCGGGCTGACCCTGGTCTTCCTGATCGCGGTGGCCAGCCTGCTGGGTCTCGGCGCCTATTCCGGGATCAAGCTGGACCCCATCGTCCTGGGCGCCCTTTTCATCACCCTGATCCCGACGACGATCGGGGGACTGCTGTCCGCGGTCGGCATCGCCGGCATGGACAGGTTGCTGAAGGTGAACGTGCTGGCGACCTCGGGCCGTGCGGTGGAGGCGGCAGGCGACGTCGACACCCTGCTGCTCGACAAGACCGGCACCATCACCTTCGGCAACCGCATGGCCACTGAGGTCATCACCGTGCCGGGCGTGCGTCCCGACGCAGCGATGCGGGCGGCGGTCATGGCTTCGCTGGCGGACGAGACGCCGGAGGGCCGCTCGATCGTCGAGCTGGGCCGCAACGCCGGCGTGATGGGCGACCTGCCTGTCGGGGCCAAGACCATCCCGTTCAGCGCCGTGACCCGCCAGTCGGGTCTGGAAGCGGACGGCCAGTCGTGGCGCAAGGGCGCGGTCGACGCCGTGCTGAAATCCCTGGGCATGGCCGAAAACGCCGCACCCGCCGAGTTCCGCGCCGCCGTGGACCGCATCGCCCGCTCGGGCGGCACGCCTCTGGCCGTGACCGAGAACGACGTCCTGGTCGGGGTCATTCACCTGAAGGACGTGGTCAAGCCGGGCGTGAAGGCGCGCTTCGCCGACCTGCGCCGCATGGGTCTGCGCACCGTCATGATCACCGGCGACAACCCGGTGACGGCGGCGGCTATCGCGTCCGAGGCCGGGGTCGACGACTTCCTGGCCGAGGCGACGCCCGAGGACAAGATGCGCCTGATCAAGGCCGAACAGGCCAAGGGACGCATGGTCGCCATGTGCGGCGACGGGGCCAATGACGCCCCGGCTCTGGCTCAGGCTGACGTCGGCGTGGCCATGCAGACCGGGGCCCAGGCCGCCCGTGAGGCCGGCAACATGGTCGACCTCGACAGCGACCCGACCAAGGTCATCGAGATCGTCGAGGTCGGCAAGCAACTGCTGATCACGCGCGGAGCCCTGACCACCTTCTCCATCGCCAACGACGTGGCCAAGTATTTCGCCATTATCCCGGCGATGTTCGTAGTCGGCCTGCCGTCGCTGGCGGCGCTGAACGTGATGAAGCTGTCCAGCCCGGAGAGCGCCATCCTGTCGGCGGTCATCTTCAACGCCCTGGTCATCATCGCCCTGATCCCGCTGGCGCTGCGCGGAGTGAAGTACCGCGCTGTGGGGGCGGGCAAGCTGCTGGGCCGCAACCTGCTGATCTACGGCCTGGGCGGTCTGATCGCGCCCTTCGTCGGCATCAAGCTCATCGACATCGTCATCTCCGCTCTCGGCCTGGCCTGAAGCCCGCCCTGAGACGTCAAGGAAACTCTCATGCGTAAACGTAACTCTTCGAAGGTCTCGGGCGCCAACGACGCCCTGTTCGGCGGCGCCTGCCTGGTGGCCATCATCGCTCTGGGGCTGTGCAGCACCCCGGCAAAGGCCCAGGACGCGGCCCCGCAAAAGACTGGCCCTGAGGTCGCCTTCAACGCCGCCGTCGGCTCCGACTATGTCTTCCGAGGTGTCAGCCAGACCGAAGGCGATCCGGCGATTTCAGCCGGGGTCGATGTGACCCAGGGGCTGTTCTACGCCGGCGCTTGGGCCGGTAACGTCTCCTTCGCCGGGGACGCCGACACCGACGCCGAGATCGACCTCTACGCCGGCGTCCGGCCCGAGTTCGGCGGCTTCAACTGGGACTTCGGCGTGGTCAGCTATTTCTACGCCGGTCAGCCGGACGGGGCCGACTATGACTATGTCGAGCTGAAGGCCGCAACCTCGCGCGCGGTCGGCCCGGCCACCCTGGGGGCGGCGATCTACTACTCGCCGGACTTCTTCGGCGCGTCCGAGGACGAGGCGACCTATGCCGAGATCAACGGCGCGATCAGCCCGGCCGACAAGTGGACCATCTCGGCGGCAGTCGGGCGCCAGTGGGTGTCGTCTGACTTTGACTACACCACCTGGAACCTGGGCGCGGCCTATCAGCTGACCGACCATCTTGCGCTGGACGTCCGCTATTTCGACACCGACGAACACGACTTCGGCGCCGCCTATGACGGTCGCGTCGCAGCCAGCGTGAAGGCGACCTTCTGATGCTGAACCACATCCGTCCGGCGGTCGTGATGATCGCCCTGTTCACCGGCGTTCTGGGCGTCGCCTATCCGTTCGCGGTGACGGGCGTGGCCCAGACGGTCTTCTCGGAGCAAGCCGACGGCAGCCTGGTCCGAGACAAGGCCGGCAAGGTCGTGGGCTCGGCCCTGGTCGGCCAGACCTTTGCGGAGCCGGTCTATCTGCATCCGCGTCCTTCGGCGGCGGGCGACGGCTATGACGCCTCGTCGTCGTCCGGCGCCAACCTGGGCCCGCTGAACCCGGACCTGATCGCCCGGGTCAAGACGGACGCCGATGCCTTGCGCGCCGAAATGGGCGCGGCGGTTATCCCCGCCGACGCCGTGACGGCCTCGGCTTCGGGCCTCGACCCGCATATCTCTCCGGCCTACGCTAGGCTTCAGGCCGCCCGCATCGCCCAGGCGCGGGGCGTGGCCGTGCAAGAGGTGAGCAAGGTGATCGAACAGCATGTCGAAGGCCGAACATTCGGCGTGCTGGGCCAGCCGCGCGTCAATGTGCTGCTGACCAATATGGCGCTGGACGCGCGCTTCGCCCGTCCCGCCGCGGAGGGCTGATGGCGCCGTCCATCCTCCCGACGGACAAGACCCCGGCCGCCCCGCGAAAGCGTGGGCGGCTGAAGGTTTTTCTGGGCATGTCGCCTGGCGTCGGCAAGACCTATGAGATGCTGCGCGCCGCGCGCCGCCGCAAAGCCGAGGGCGATGATGTCGTCGTCGGCGTGGTCGAGACCCACGGCCGCAAGGAGACCATGAGCCTGCTGCGCGGGCTGGAGGTCATGGCCCGCAGCCCCATCGCCTATCGCGACCGGACCCTGCTGGAGTTCGACCTAGACGGCGCCGTGGCGCGCCGCCCCGGCCTGTTGCTGGTCGACGAATACGCCCACTCCAACGCCCCCGGCTCGCGTCATCCCAAGCGGTGGCAGGACGTGGAGGAGATCCTGGACGCCGGGATCGACGTCTGGACCACGCTGAACGTCCAGCACCTGGAAAGCCTGTCGGACGTTGTGCTGCGGATCACCGGCGTCAGGCAACGTGAAAGCGTGCCGGACAGCGCCCTGTCGCGCGCCGATGACATCGAACTGGTGGACATCACCCCGGAGGAGCTGCGCAAGCGGCTGGCCGAGGGCAAGGTCTATGTGCCGGAGACGGCGCGGCTGGCCTCGGACAACTTCTTCAAGGTCGAGAATCTGACGGCCCTGCGCGAGCTGGCCCTGCGCCGCGCGGCCCAGACGGTGGACGATCAGCTGGTGGCGCGACTGCGCGAGCAGGGGGTGCCGGGGCCGTGGGCGGCGGGCGAGAGGATTCTGGTCCTGATCGCCGGCGACGCCATGGCCGCGCCCCTGGTCCGCGCCGGTCGACGGCTGTCCGACATGATGATGGACGCGCCCTGGACCGTGACCCACGTCGACCGGCCCTCGGGCGCGCGGCACGGCGTGGGCTCGGCGGGCAAGCTGTCGGACGCGCTGAAGCTGGCGGAACAGCTTGGCGGGCGGACGGTGGTCCTCAGCGGCGACGACGTGGTGCGCGCCGTCATGGATCACGCCCATCAGAACAACGTCACCCAGATCGTTCTGGCCAAGGGGCGCGACAGCCGCCTGTCCGAATGGCTGGGGCGGTCGCTGGCGGCGGAACTGCTGCGCCAGGCCCGCGGCGTCGCGGTTCACGTCATCACCGACGGGGTCGATCTGGAGGAGAAGACGCTGCGGGAGCCGCGTCTGCGTCTGACCGGCGGCTGGCGCGGCTATGCGGTCGGCGCCGCCTGCGTCGTGGCGGCGACAGGCTTGGCCCTTTTGCTGGACCGCACGTTCGAGCGTGTCGATCTGGGCGTCATCTACCTGTCAGCGGTGCTGGCGGCGGGGGTGCTTTACGGCCTGAAACCGGCCCTGGCGGCGGCGACGGTCGCCTTCCTGACCTACAACTTCCTGTTTCTTCAGCCGAAATATAGTTTCGCCATCGGTTCGCCGACCGATTTCCTGACCCTGATCGTCTTCTGGGCCGTGGCCCTGACGACAGGTTTCCTGGCCGGACGGGTGCGAGAGCAGGCGAAGACGGCGCAGCGCCGGGCCTCTGCCGTGTCGGCCCTGCTGGCCGCCAGCCAGCGCCTGACCGGCGTCGGCGACCGGACCACCGCCGCGCGCATCCTGGCCGAGCAGACGGCGGCGGCGGCGGGGGCGGGGGCCGTGGTGCTTCTGCCCGTCAACGACGAACTGACCCTGGTCGCCGGCGCGCCGACCAAGACCCCGCTGGACGCCGAGGCCATGGCCGCCGCGCGCTGGGCCTGGGAGAAGGGCGAACCGGCGGGGCACGGCACCGGCACCCTGCCGCAGGCGCGCTGGACCTTCCGTCCGCTGCAAGGCGTGCGAGACCGCGCGGGTGTGGCGGGGATCGAGGCGGCGGCCCTGTCGCCCGGTTCGGACGAGGAGAAACTGGCTCTGGCCCTGCTGGATCAGGGCGCGGTCGCGGTCGAGCGCGCCGACCTGGCCGGTCAGGCGGTCGAGACCGAGACCCTGCGCCGCACCGACCGTTTCCGGGGCGCGCTGATGAACTCGGTCAGCCATGACCTGAGGACACCCCTGTCCACGGTCCTGGGCGCCTCGACCACGCTGATTGATCTCGGCGACAAGCTGAAGCCCGAGGTCCGCGCCGACCTGCTGCTGTCGATCCGCGAGGAGGCCGAGCGGCTCAGCCGCTATGTCGGCGACCTGCTGGACATGACCCGGCTGGAGGGCGGCGGGCTGAACATCCGCGCCGACTGGGTCGACGTGCGCGACGTGCTGAACGCGGCGGGCAAGCGGGTGGCGCGACGTCTAGGCGCGCGCAAGATGACCCGCGACTTCCCGGCTCAGCTCAGCCTGGTCATGGTCGATCAGGGGCTGCTGGAACAGGCCCTGGTCAATATTCTGGAAAACGCCATCGTCTACAGCCCCGACGGCTCGACGGTCGAGCTGGCCGCCTATGAGGACCGGGGCGCGGTGGTCATCTCGATCGAGGACGAGGGCAAGGGCATCCCGACCGCCGAACTGGAACGTGTCTTCGACAAGTTCCGTCGCATGGAAGAGCCGTCGGACCGCACCAAGGGGGCCGGCCTGGGTCTGGCCATCGCCAAGGGTTTCGTCGAGGCCATGAACGGCCGCATCGCCGCCGCCAGCCCGATTATGGACGGAAAAGGAACCCGTATTCTGATCAGCCTGCCCAAGGCCGTCGTCACCCACCCGAGCCTGCTCTAAGGTCTGCCGCATGGCCGCCGTTCGTCCCCAGATTCTCGTCATAGACGACGAGCCCCAGATCCATCGCTTCCTGTCGCCGGCGCTGGACGCCGCCGGCTATGAGCCGCGCCGCGCCGACAGCGGGCAAGAGGGCCTACGCGGCATCGCCCTGTGGAGCCCCGACGCCGTGGTGCTGGACCTCGGCCTGCCCGACATGGACGGCAAGGACGTGCTGGCCCGCGCCCGCGAGTTCTATGCCGGGCCGATCATCATCCTGTCGGCGCGCGACAAGGAGGCCGAAAAGATCGCGGCCCTGGATCTGGGGGCCAACGACTATGTCGAAAAGCCCTTCGGCGTCGGCGAACTCCTGGCCCGCGTGCGCGCCAACCTGCGCCAGGCCGCGCCGCGCGCCGAGGCGACGGGGCCTCTGACGGTGGGGGAGGTGGTCATCGATCTGGAACGCCGCCTGATCACGCGTGCGGGCGAGGCCGTGCGGGTCACGCCCAAGGAATATGACGTCCTGGCCCATCTGGCGCGCAATGCGGGCAAGGTCGTGGGCCACCGCGACCTGCTGACCGCCGTCTGGGGAAAGGCCCACGCCGACGACACCCAGTACCTGCGCGTGGTCATCGGACAACTGCGTCAGAAGCTGGAGGCGGACCCGGCCCAGCCTCGCCTGATCGCCACCGAGCCGGGCGTCGGATACCGGCTGACAGCCTGATCCGGGCTTGTTTCATGCGCCAAGTCGCAGAGGAGGCCGTATGGCGGCGTTGATGATTCAGGGCTGCGGCTCGGACGTGGGCAAGTCGGTGCTGGTCGCGGGCCTGTGCCGGGTCTTCGCCAATCGCGGCCTGACGGTGCGGCCCTTCAAGCCGCAGAACATGTCCAACAACGCCGCCGTCACTGCCCCCGACGCCGAAGGGCGGTCAGGAGAGATCGGTCGCGCCCAGGCCTTGCAGGCCGTGGCCTGCCGCACGCCGCCGACGGTGGACATGAACCCGGTCCTGCTGAAGCCCCAGAGCGATACGGGCGCCCAACTGGTCGTGCGCGGGCGGGTCGAGGGCGTCTGGCAGGCGGCGGGCTATCAGGCGCGCAAGGCGGCCCTGCTGGACGTGGTGCTGGACAGCTTCCGGCGTCTTCAGGCCGAAGCCGACCTGGTGATCGTCGAGGGGGCTGGCAGCCCGGCGGAGACCAATCTGCGCGCCGGCGACATCGCCAACATGGGCTTTGCGCGCGCCGCGAACGTGCCGGTGGCCCTGGTCGGCGACATTGATCGGGGGCATGTCATCGCCGCGCTGGTCGGGGCCCACGCGGTGCTGGACCTGGAAGATCGGGCCATGATCAAGGGCTTTCTGATCAACAAGTTCCGGGGTGATCCTGCCCTGTTCAACGAGGGGCGGGCCGAGATCGTGCGCCGCACCGGCTGGGCCGATCTGGGCATGGCGCCCTGGCTGGCCGATGCGCGGGCCCTGCCGGCCGAGGATGCGGTGGTGCTGGATCGGGCGTCACAGGGCAGGGCGGGGCGGAGGGTGCGCATCGCCGTGCCCATGCTGTCACGCATCGCCAATTTCGACGACTTCGATCCGCTCAGGCACGAGCCCGGCGTGGACTTCGGCTTCGTGCCGCCGGGGCAGGCCCTGCCGGGCGATGCGGACCTGATCATCCTGCCGGGGACCAAGGCGACGCTGTCTGACCTGGCCTTCCTGCGAGCGCAGGGCTGGGATGTGGACATCCACGCCCACGTGCGGCGCGGCGGCCGGGTGCTGGGAATCTGCGGGGGCTATCAGATGCTGGGCCGCCGCATCAGCGACCCCGACGGCGCCGAGGGGGCACCGGGATCGGCGCCGGGCCTGGGGCTGCTGGAGGTCGATACGGTGCTGGCGGGCGACAAGGTGCTGCGGCGCGTCGAAGGAGAGCTGGCGGCGTCGGCGGCGGCGGTCGAGGGCTATGAAATCCACATCGGCGTGACCGAGGGGCCGGACACGGCGCGGCCTTTCGCCCGGATCGACGGACGGCCTCACGGCGCGGTGTCTGGGGACGGGCGCATCAGCGGCGCCTATGTCCACGGTCTGTTCGATCAGGCCGAGGCGCGATTAGCCCTGCTGGCGGAGCTCGGCGCGGTCAGCGACGGGGGCGATCAGACGGCGCGCGTCGATCAGGCTCTGGACCGGATCGCGACGGTTCTGGAAACGCACTTCGACATCAAGGCTATGGAGCGCATCGCAGGCCTGACTTGAGCGCCCGGCGGTTTCATCCGGCGAGACTGTGCAGGGCGCCATGGGCGCTCCAGCGGGTATTGCGGCGGCGGCCCCGCTGTGAGCCGCCGCCCGTAGGTCAGTTCAGGACGACGATCGCGACGCGACGGTTCTGGGCGCGGCCTTCGCGCGTATTGTTCGGCGCCACCGGCTTGGTCTCGCCATAGGAGATGGTGGCCATGCGGTTCAGGGCGATGCCCTGGTCGCTGAGGAAGCGACGGACGGCTTCGGCGCGGGACTGGCCCAGTTGTTCGTTGGCGCGGGTGTCGCCCGACGAGTCCGTATGGCCCTGGATTTCCAGATAGACGTTGCGGTTCTCGGCCTTCAGGCGCTGGACCAGTTCGGTCAGGCGCTGTTCGGCTTCTGGCGACAGGGCGTCGCGGTTGACCGGGAACTTCACCGAGTCGTCCGACAGCACCACTTCGTACAGGAACTTGCCTTCGGCCAGCTTGTGGGCGGCGTTGGCGCGGGCCAGAGCTTCGCCGGCCGTGCCTTCGACCTGGGTCAGGTGGCTGTCGACGGCGGTCACGCGTTCATCGACCACGGCGACGTTGTCACGCACGAAGCGGTGGCTGGCGCACCCGCTGGCGGCCAGGCCGCCGATCAGCACGAGGCTGGTCACGGCCACCGCTCGAGATGTGAGTTTGATCAAGTTAAGTCTCCTTCGTGCCGGGGCGCTAGTCCCGGATGTGCGTACGCGGAACCCGTTGGAACAGGAACGGCGCGGTAGAGACGCGCAACAAAAGAAAAGGTGCCAGCTTAACCATAGAAAAAGTTCAAATATCTGCGTTTTTTGCCTTCCTCGTGCGTTGTATCTCGAGCGCCATGATCCTGACGCGAGCGACTGATCCTTTCAAATGACGATCTTGAGCGATGAGATCGACTGCGGAATACAGATGGCGAGACGATCTACGGTTGAGTGCCTGAAGCGGCGGGCCTGGTCTGAATGACGAGGCCTGAGGCAGCCGGCCGCGCGCGCAGGCGTCGCGGCGCGCGGGCGATGACGATCGTGATCAGCATCGCCGCGCATCTTCTGGTGTTGGCGCTGATCCTGTCTGCGCCGGTCAAGACGCCGGTCTTCCCGCCTGAGTGGAAGGCCGTGGAGGTCGAACTGGTCGAGCCCTTGCCGCCGCCGCCCGCGCCTGAACCGGCTGAACAGGAGGCCGGGGGCGGCCAGCCCGCCGCCGCCCCGACGCCAGAGCCCAAGCCGTCGCCTGCGCCTACGCCGGTCAAGACCCCCGCCAGGGCCGCGCCTGCGCCGGTCGCCCGCCCCACGCCGCGCCCCAGCCGCCCGACGCCGCGTTCGCCGACGGTGGAGCCGGTGCCTATCACCGCGCCGACGCCCAGCGTCTCCTATGTCTTTCTGGGCGACAGCGCCTTGGCCGGGGCGACGACAGCGGGCGGGGGCTCCGGCGTCGGCAGCGGCGCCGGGACCGGAACGGGCACGGGGTCCGGCAGCGGGTCGGGCTCAGGCTCTGGATCTGGCTCGGGCGGGGTCTGCAACATGGTCGAGCGCCTGCAGAACGCCCTGCGCGACGACCCGCGCATTCGCGCCCGCCTGACCGAGGCCTATCGCGAGTCCGGTGCGCGCGGCCGGGCCATCGTCATCTGGAACGGCGACTGGGTGCTGAGCCCCGGCCAGGAGGGCAAGGGGCTGGCGGGCGTGCGTCAGGCCGTGGCCGTCGTGGTCGGGTTCTCGCCGCGCGAGTGCAAGTCGCAGACGGTGCGCGGCTATGTGGTCGTGACGCTCAGCGACGATCCCGGCGCGCCCAAGCTGGCGCTGGGGACCGGCCAATGGCGCTGGTCGGACCTGCTGGGCCTTTAATAGGGCGACAGACGGTCGGCAGCTGTCTGGCACAGGGTTTTGATCCAGCGCCGCGCCGCCTTCAGCCGCGCCGTGCCGTGGACCTCGCGGTGGGTGCTGAGCCAGAAGCGGCGCTCGATCAGGACGGCGTCAGGCAGTATCCGCGTCAGGCCTTCGGCCAGGAAGCAGGGCAGGACCCCGACGCCGCCACCCGCCGCAATCATGTCTCGCTGCGCCCGGATCGAGGACGAGGCCAGGCGGGGGCGCAGGTTGGGCCGGATCTCGTCCAGATAATGCAGCTCGGGCGCATAGATCAGGTCATCGACATAGCCGACGATGTCGAAGCGGGGCAGGTCGTCCACGCTGTCGGGCGCGCCATGTCGGGCGACGTGTTCGGGCGCGGCGTAGAGCGCCAGTTGATAGGGCGTCAGCGGCTCGACGATCAAGCGCGGGCTGGCGGCGGGGCTGAGGGTGATGGCCATGTCCACCTCGCGGCGGCTGGGCGACAGGAAGCCTGAACTGGCGGCCAGTTCGATGTTCAGCCCCGGGTGCGCCGCCAGCAGGGCGGGCAGTGCGGGGGCCAGGACGGCGCCGCCGAAACCTTCCGAGGCGCTGATCCGCACCGTGCCGGCGATCAGGTCGGGCCGCGTCACCCGCTCGGCGGCCTCCATGGCGCTCTCGGCGTCCAGCGCCGTCTCCAGTAGTTGCGCGCCCGCCGCCGTCAGCAGCAGCCCAGACGCCGAGCGCACCACCAAGGTCGACTTCAGGGCCGTCTCCAGCCGCGCCACGCGCCGCCCGACCGTGGCCGCGTCTATGCCCAGCCGATGGGCTGCGGTCGCCAGCGAACCCGCCCGCGCGGCGGCGATGAAGATGCGAACGTCGTCCCAGTCGAACATTGCACGAATGCACAGCATAGGATGCAAGATTGCAATGGGTAGTCTCGCGGCGGTCTGCTAGGCCATGCTGGAACGAATAACGACATCACAGGGAAACGCCTCCATGCGCGACATTCGCCACTTAATCGACGGTGCGGCCTTCGACGGCGCATCGGGCCGTTTCGGCGACGTGTTCAACCCCAACACCGGCGAGGTTCAGGCCCGCGTCCAGCTGGCGACCGTCAGCGAAATGGACCGCGCGGTTCAGGCCGCCCAGGCCGCCTTCGAGGGTTGGTCGAGCACCAATCCGCAGCGCCGCGCCCGCGTCATGTTCGAGTTCAAGCGCCTGGTCGAGGCCAATATGAACGAGCTGGCCGAGCTGCTGTCCTCGGAACACGGCAAGGTCATCGCCGACTCCAAGGGCGATATCCAGCGCGGCCTGGAAGTCATCGAGTTCGCCTGCGGCATCCCGCACGCGCTGAAGGGCGAATACACGCAGGGCGCCGGTCCGGGCATCGACGTCTATTCCATGCGTCAGCCCCTGGGCGTGGTGGCGGGCATCACCCCGTTCAACTTCCCCGGCATGATCCCGATGTGGATGTTCGGCATGGCGATCGCCGCCGGCAACACCTTCATCCTGAAGCCGTCGGAGCGTGATCCGTCGCTGCCGGTGCGTCTGGGCGAACTGATGATGGAAGCGGGCGCGCCCAAGGGCGTCCTGAACGTCGTCCACGGCGACAAGGTGGCGGTCGACGCCATACTGACCCACCCCGACATCCACGCCGTCAGCTTCGTCGGCTCGTCCGACATCGCTCACTACGTCTATCAGATGGGCGCCCAGCACGGGAAACGCGTCCAGGCCATGGGCGGCGCCAAGAACCACGGCATCGTCCTGCCCGACGCCGACATGGATCAGGTGATCAAGGACCTGACCGGCGCGGCCTATGGCTCGGCAGGCGAGCGCTGCATGGCCCTGCCGGTCGTTGTGCCGGTCGGTCAGCGCACGGCGGACGAACTGCGCGAGCGTCTGGTCTCGGAAATCCCCAACCTGCGCGTCGGCGTCTCGACCGACGCCGAGGCCCACTACGGCCCCGTCGTCACCCAGACCCACAAGGACAAGGTCCTGGGCTGGATCAACAAGGGCGTGGAAGAAGGCGCCGAACTGGTCGTCGATGGCCGCGAGTTCAGCCTGCAAGGCCACGAGAAGGGCTTCTTCATCGGCCCGTCGCTGTTCGACCACGTCAAGCCCGAGATGGAATCCTACAAGGAAGAGATCTTCGGCCCGGTGCTGCAGATCATGCGCGCCGCCAGCTTCGAGGAGGCGCTGAGCCTGCCGTCCAAGCACCAGTACGGAAACGGCGTCGCCATCTTCACCCAGAACGGCCGCGCGGCCCGCGACTTCGCCGCCCGGGTCAACGTCGGCATGGTCGGCATCAACGTGCCGATCCCGGTGCCGGTGGCCTATCACTCGTTCGGGGGCTGGAAGCGCTCGGCGTTTGGCGACATCAACCAGCACGGCATGGAAGGTCTGCGCTTCTGGACCAAGACCAAGACCGTCACCGCCCGCTGGCCTGATAGCGAACTGGAACACGCGGACAGCTCCTTCGTCATTCCGACGATGGGCTGATGAGACCGGAACCCGACCTCAGATCTTGAGGTCGGGTTTTTCTTTGGGTTAGCGCCGGATGGCCTCGAAGCCGCCGGTGAAGACGGCCTCCATGGCGTCGCAGATGGCGCCCATTTCTGAGGACTTGCACAGGCCGCCGGACAGGACGTCGATACGGCCGGTCTGGGCCAGCGACAGGGTCAGCGACCCCGACAGCAGGTGATAGAACCAGTAGATCTGACGCGGCGGCGTTTCGGGCGCGATGCGTCTCAGCACGCCGATGAAGCGTTCGATCACCGGGTCGAAATGCTTGTGCATGGTGTCGCCGCCCCAGACCGGGGTGTTGTTCACCTGGGCCACCAGGGCGGCATAGTTCAGCCAGGCCGGATCGCCGTTGTCGAACAGGACGAACAGGGGGCGCAGGAAGGCGTCGATGGCGCCGCGCACGGTCATGGCGTCGCCGTGCTCGGCCTCATACTGGTCCAGACTATCGAGGCGCAGCCTGTTCACCACCTCGGCGCGGCGCCCGAAGACGGTCGAGAACAGCCGGTTCTTGTCGTCGAAATAATAGTGCAGCAGGGCCGTATCGACCCCCGCCTCCTTGGCCACGGCCTTCAGGGTGACGCCGTGCAGGCCGTCGCGCGCGAACAGGGCCTCGGCCACATCGAGGATACGGGTCGTCGTCTCCTCGCGGCGCTGGGCCTTGGGCTTGGGCGGCGCCTTGGCTTTGGCCTTGGCGCGCGGCTTGGTCTCGGTCGTGGTCATTTACGCAGTCTAGACGAGAACAGGGTTCGCAGGCGATCACGCGCCCGCAGCAGCAGGATCAGCAGCTTCCCCTTGCGCCCGTGGTGGTCCAGCGCCGCCTTCCACCAGCCGCGCTTCACCTCGCCGCCGGGCGTGTCGTTGAACACCATCCAGGCGTCGTCGGCGGGGACATAGGCGGGCCAGTCGGCGCCGGGGACGCCGCTCCTGGCGAAAGCGACCCAGCGGGCGTGCATGGCGGCGCTGATCGCGCGGTCGGCCTCTGTCGCGGGCGGGGCGCCGTCGGGGCGGCGGTCCAGGGTCTCGAAGACGTGGAAGATTTCCGCCGCATGACTGGCGCGCGGCATGGTTTCGCGCCGGGCCTCTTCGACATAGTCGAAGGCGTAGAGCCAGGCCTTCGACCGGCGCGGACGCGAGGCGACCCAGCGCGCCGGTGCGGCGAAGGCGAAGTCACGGAAGCCGAGGCGGATCAGTTGCTCCTCGTGGCCGTTCGCCTCGGGATAGAGGGCGGCCAGTTTGGCGTTCGGTTTGATCAGCTGGCCGAAACGCTTCAGCCCGCCGCCGTAGTTGAGCAGGGAATCTTCGCCGCTGTTGACCCCGATCATCAGCGGCACGTCGGCGAAGTCGCCGCGCGCGAAGGCGCTGATCGGGTCGCGGTCCAGCAACCGACCGTCGATGACCGGCCCGAAGGCGCCCTCAATCGCTGTCAGATGCTCGGGCGCGAGAGCGCGCAGGGCGGCGGCGTCAGGGTGGGTCAGGCCCAGCGCGGTCGCCGCCGTTGCGCCGCGCTCGTGCGCGGTCTTCAGCGGCGTGGCCGGCAGCCAGCCGCCGCCGGACTGGACAGCAGCCTTGTGGAACAGGCCGCGCGCCCGCCTGGCCGTCATCAGGGCCAGGATGTCCAGCCCCCCGGCGGACTCTCCGAACAGGGTGACGTTGGCCGGATCGCCGCCGAAGGCGCTGATGTGATCACGCACCCATTCCAGCGCCGCGATCTGATCCAGCAGGGCCTGATTGCCCAGCGGTTCGTCGGGCGCGGCCTCGGCCGTCAGCGCCGGGTGGGCGAAGAAGCCGAGCTGGCCCAGCCTATAGTTGACGCTGACCAGCACCACCCCGTCGCCGGCGAAGGCCGCGCCGTCGTAGAAGGGCAGGGAGCCCGCCCCCATGCGGTTCGATCCGCCGTGCAGCCAGACCATGACCGGCGCCGGTCCGCTCGTCTCGGCGGGCGCCCAGACATTCAGGGTCAGGCAGTCTTCGCCGGTCGGTTCCGGCGCGCCGCCGATGGCGACGATGTCGGCCACGTCGGCGGGACCGGCCTGAAGGGCGGAGGGACCGAATTCCGCCGCTTCGCGCACGCCGTCCCAGGCCGGAAACGGTCGCGGCGCCCGCCAGCGCAGCTCGTCCACCGGGGCGGCGGCGTAGGGCACGCCGCGAAACACGTTCGCCGATCCTTCGCGACGCCCGCGCAGGTCGCCGGACAGCGTGTGCGCGACAGGCGCGGTCGCGGCCAGATTGATCTGATCCATAATTCCGTCCCTTGAGGCGCGATCTTCGCCGCGCTCGTTCACTTGAGAATGAACAACGCTCGCCCGGCTGTCGAGCCGCTACGTGAAACTTCATTCATGCAAGAATGAATGATGTTGACAGCGGGGCCATTCACGGACCACCGTCTGGCCAACACAGATCAGCGGCGACCAAACGACCGCGCGTGGAGAGGAAACGAGAATGCGAACGACAGGACAGTTGCGTCTGGCGCTGATGACCAGCGTCTTCATCACGGCCTCGCTGTGCGCAGCGCCGAGCTTCGCCCAGCAGGCGGAGACCGAACAGGCCTCCAGCATCGACGACATCGTCGTCACCGCCCGTCGCCGTGAAGAGTCGTTGAAGGACGTGCCGGTCGCCGTCACCGCCGTCAGCGCCGAGCGTCTGGAACAGACCGGCGCCGCCGACATCACCACCCTGCAACAGCAGACCCCGAACGCCACGGTCCAGATCGCGCGCGGCACCAACTCGACCCTGACCAGCTTCATCCGCGGCGTCGGCCAGCAGGACCCGCTGTGGGGCTTCGAGCCCGGCGTCGGCCTCTATGTCGACGATGTCTATGTGGCCCGTCCGCAGGGCGCGGTGCTGGACATCTTCGACATCGAGCGTCTGGAGGTCCTGCGCGGGCCGCAGGGCACGTTTTATGGCCGCAACACCATTGGCGGCGCAATCAAGTACGTGACCAAGCGCTTGGGGCAGGACCCGGAGCTGACGCTGAAGGGCGCCTATGGCAGCTATAATCAGGTCGACCTGATCGCCTCGGGCTCGACGCCCCTGACCGACACCCTGCGCATCGGCGGCGCGGTCGCCCGCTATACGCGCGACGGCTATGGCACGAACCTGACCACGGGCGCGGAGCACTACAACAAGGACGTCACGGCGGGTCGTCTGAGTGTCGAATGGACGCCGACCGACGACCTCTTCTTCCGCCTGGCCGGCGACATGACGGAGGACGAGTCCAACGCCCGTCATGGCTATCGCCTGAAGGCGCCGATGACCGACGGCATCTATGACACCCGCGCCGGCATCGGCGACGAGGGCTATGTGCGCACGCGCGGCCTGTCCTTCACCGGCGAGTGGAACGTCAACGACGCTGTGACGCTGAAGTCGGTCACGGCCTGGCGTGACGGCGACACCAAGGGCGACGGCATCGACTTCGACGGCCTGCCTGAACCGTACCTGGACATCCCCGGTTACTACGCCGACAGCCAGTTCACGCAGGAATTCCAGCTGCTGTTCCAGGGCGAGCGCTGGCAGGGCGTGGCGGGCGTCTTCTACATGGACGCCTCGGCCGAGGGTGCGTTCGACACCGTCCTTGGAAAAAACGTGTCGCAGGTCTCGCCGGGCGTCTTTGTTCCCTTCCCTGTGACCACATATACCGGCGGCAAGGTGGACACCGAGAGTTTCGCCGTCTTCGCCGACTTCAGCTACGATCTGACGGACCAGCTGTCGCTGTCGGTCGGCGGTCGCTGGACCAGGGACAAGAAGAGCGTCGACCAACTTCGCCAAAACTATATGGGCGTCAAGAGCCCGTTCTTCGGCAACAGCACGGCCGTCCCGCTGGGCGCGCCGCTGACCGATTACACCAACTCGGACACCTATTCGGAGTTCACCCCGCGCATCAGCGCCAGCTACAAGTTCACGCCGCAACTGACCGGCTACGCTTCCTACGGGCGCGGCTTCAAGTCGGGCGGCTTCGACATGCGCGGCGACGCCAAGCTCTATCCCGACACCGTCAAAGGCTATCAGCCGGAACTGGTCGACACCTATGAAATCGGCCTGAAGGGCTCGCTGCTGGACCGTCGCATCAACTTCGCCACGGCCCTGTTCAAGTCGGACTACACCGACCAGCAGATCACCTCGCAGTTCTTCATCCCGCCGGATTCGGTCGTCAGCTTCGTCGACAATGCGGGTTCCAGCGAGATCTGGGGCTGGGAGCTGGAGGCCAGCGCGCGCGTCACCGACAACTTCATTCCGCGCCTGACGCTCGGCTACCTGGACGCCAAGTTCAACGACTTCGTCACCTTCAATCGTGCGACGGGGCTGCGGGAGAACATGGCCGACAAGCGAGACTTCCAGAACACGCCTGACTGGACCGCCAATATCGCGCTGCCCTACAGCCTTGATCTGGGTGATCGGGGCTCGCTGATCTTCACGCCGATGGCTTCGTATCGTGGGGCGACCCAGATGTTCGAGGAGGCCATTCCCCTGCTCGATCAGGGGTCGTACTGGCTCTATGACGCCACCCTGATGTGGACCGCGCCAGACGCCCGCTATCGGGTCAGCCTGGCGGGCCGCAATCTGTCTGATGAACGCTATCGCGCCGGCGGCTACAACTTCCCGCTGCCGGTCACCGGGGATTCCGTCATCGGCTTCTACGGCGCGCCGCGCACCGTGACGCTGAGCGTGACCGCCAACTTCTAGGGTTTCCAGCCCCGGATAAACTGAAGCCCCGCCGGTCCGCCCGGCGGGGTTTTCTTTTGAGCCTCAGCTGAGGGTGTAGGGGATGACGCCGCGCTCGTTTTCCGGCACGCGCAGGGTCCGGTCGATGGGCGGGAAGGCCCGCTGGGCGCAGTCGGTGCGCTCGCATATGCGGCAGCTGACGCCCATGCGCGTCGGCGGGCCGTTCAGGTCGAGGCCGGCCGCATAGACCAGCTGATCCGCGTGTTCGATCTCGCAGCCGAGGCCCAGGGCGTAGCGACGGTCGGGTTCCAGGTAGGAGCCGCCCGGCTTGGACACGCTCTTGGCGATGCAGATGTAGCGTGAGCCGTCCGGCATCTCCGACAGGTTGACCAGGATGCGGTCCGGCGCGCCGAAGGCCTCATGCACGTTCCACAGCGGGCAGGCGCCGCCGAAGCGGGCGAACTGGAACCGGGTGGCGCTGTGCCGCTTGGTGATGTTTCCGGCCATGTCCACCCGCGCAAAGTAGAAGGGCACGCCGCGCCAGCCTGGACGCTGCAATGTCGAAAGCCGGTGGCAGACCTGCTCGAAGCTGACGTGGAAGCGGTTCCGCAGCCGGTCCACGTCGTGACGCAGTTCGCGCGCCGCCTCGAGGAAACGGCGATAGGGCAGCAGCAGGGCCCCCGCCGCATAGTTGGCCAGACCCACACGGCAGACGTCGCGCGCGGCGGGAATGTCGAAGGCGGCGCGGTCCAGCTCATGCTCGATCAGGTCGTGGAAACGCAGCAGGACCAGCTGATGCGCCATCAAAAAGGATCGCGTCGCGCCGGGCAGGCTGGCGTCGATATAGAGGATGCGCGCCGCCGGATCGAAGCGCCGCATGGCCCCGCGCCCTTCGCCTGTGGCCAGGCGCACGCCGCACAGGTCGTTCAGCGCCGCCTCAAGATCGCGCTCCGGGTGGCCGCCCGCGCCCAGCCCCAGCTGCTCGGCCAGCGCCTCCGCCGCCTGATCCAGAACGTCGATGTAGTTGTCGCGATAGTGGAAGAAGTCGCGCACGGCTTCGTAGGGCAGGGCAGGCGCCGCTTGCGCCCGCTCGTCGCGACCCAGGGTCTCGTTCAGCGTCTTCAGCCGCTCGTCCAGGCGTCGATAGTCCTGATGCAGGGCCAGGAACTGACGCGCCAGTCGCGGCGTCGTCGTCACCGCCTGCTTCAGCTCGACGGCGGACGGGGCCTCGGCGTGACCGGCCACGTCGGTCACGGCCTCGCGCAGATCGGCAATCAGGCGGGCGTCGCCGTCCAGATCGAACAGGCTGGCGTCCACGTCGAAGGCCCGCGTCAGGGCGATCAGAACCCGCGCCGTCGCCGGGCGTTGATTGGTCTCGATCTGCGACAGGTAGGAAGGCGACAGGGCCAGCCGCCCGGCGCAGGCTTCCAGCGTCCAGCCGCGCGCCTCGCGCAGCTTGCGCACCTTGGCCCCGAGGTAGAGTTTTTCCGCCATCGCAACTTTGCAAAACAGCCCGTCGACCTTGGCAGGCTTACGCACTTACGCCCCTTTTGCAAAGTTGCGATTGCCTTTTTGCAACGAAGCGTCTCAGTGATCACCAAAGATTACAGGGAGCAGCCCAAACCATGAGCCAGGCCATCCTCGAGGAGCTTGAACGCCGTCGCGCCGCCGCCAAACTGGGCGGCGGTGAAAAGCGCATCGCCTCCCAGCACGCCAAGGGCAAGCTGACCGCGCGCGAACGGATCGAAGTCCTGTTGGACGAAGGCAGCTTCGAAGAGACCGACATGTTCGTGGAGCATCGCAGCCACGACTTCGGCATGGATCAGCAGCGCATCCCCGGCGACGGCGTCGTCACCGGGCGCGGCACCATCGGCGGGCGTCTGGTCTATGTCTTCTCCAAGGACTTCACCGTCTTCGGCGGCTCGCTGTCGGGCGCCCATGCGGCCAAGATCGTCAAGATCCAGAAGATGGCCCTGACGGCGGGCGCGCCGATCATCGGCCTGTTCGATGCGGGCGGCGCGCGGATTCAGGAGGGCGTGGAAAGCCTGGCCGGTTACGCCGACATCTTCCTGCAGAACACGCTGGCTTCCGGCGTCATTCCGCAGATCTCGGTCATCATGGGTCCGTGCGCGGGCGGCGACGTCTATTCGCCCGCCATCACCGACTTCATCTTCATGGTGAAGGACACGTCCTACATGTACGTGACCGGCCCGGACGTGGTGAAGACCGTCACCAACGAGGTGGTCAGCCACGAGGACCTGGGCGGCGCCCGCGTTCACGCCGGCAAGTCGGGGGTCGCCGACGGCGCCTTCGAGAATGATCTGGAGGCCCTGTCCGAGGTTCGCCGCCTGATCGGCTTCCTGCCCCTGTCGAACCGCGAAAAGCCGCCGGTGCGCGACAGCTACGACGAGCCGGATCGCGACGAGGCGTCGCTCGACACCCTGATCCCGACCAATCCGAACCAGCCCTACGACATGAAGGAGCTGATCCTGAAGATGGTCGACGAGGCCGACTTCTTCGAGATCGGCGCCGACTTCGCCCGGAACATCATCTGCGGCTTCGGTCGTCTGGACGGCCAGAGCGTCGGCATCGTCGCCAACCAGCCTCAGGTTCTGGCGGGCGTGCTGGATATCGATTCCAGCCGCAAGGCAGCGCGCTTCGTCCGCTTCTGCGACGCCTTCCACATTCCGCTGGTGACGCTGGTGGACGTGCCGGGCTTCATGCCGGGGACCAAGCAGGAGTACGGCGCCCTGATCAAGCACGGCGCCAAGCTGCTGTTCGCCTATGCCGAGGCCACCGTGCCCAAGCTGACGGTCATCACGCGCAAGGCCTATGGCGGCGCCTATGACGTCATGAGCTCCAAGCACCTGCGCGGCGACGTCAACTACGCCTGGCCCACCGCCGAGATCGCCGTCATGGGCGCCAAGGGCGCGGTCGAGATCATCTTCCGCAAGGAAGCCGGCGATCCCGAGGCCCTGGCGGCGCGCGAGGCCGAGTACAAGGCACGCTTCGCCAACCCCTTCGTGGCGGCGGGCCTGGGCTACATCGACGACGTCATCATGCCCCACGGCACACGCCGTCGCCTGATCAAGGCCCTGCGCACGCTGAAGAACAAGACCCAGGAAAATCCCTGGAAGAAGCACGACAACATCCCGTTGTAGGTTGATCGTGGCTGCTTTCCGCACACACTCAGCGTCATCCTCGGGCTTGTCCCGAGGATCCAGAGACTCCATCGGTGGCGTTTCTGCGGCGACGTCGCGTGTCTGGATCCTAGGCACAAGGCCTAGGATGACGGAAGGAAGTGGACGCTCAGTCTTCGTCCGTTCGCCAGTTCTTCGGCAGCGGTCGCAAGTCAGGTGCGGCCTGTTCGGCGGGCGTCCAGTCGCGATAGGCCTCAACGTTCGGCGCCGACTCGGCTCCGCCCGTCACCAGCGCCGGATACAAGTCGGACCAGTCGGGATTCATCCGCTCGATCAGATTGGTCTTCCAGTCGCGGGGATAGCGTTTCAGCGACTTCTCCCGCTGGATCGCATCCACGATGCTTTCGTGGGCTTCGTACCAGACCAGGCGCTTCAACCCGTATCGTCGGGTGAAGCCTTCGACGACGCCCCGCCGATGCTGATCGGTTCGCAGGATCAGGTCGCTGCTCACGCCGATGTAGATCGCCCCGTGCATCCGGTTCGCCATCATGTAGACGCCGATCAGACCGTCTCGATTGACCATTCCCCATACCCCCTTTCACCGTCACCCTCGCCCTTGTGGCGAGGGTCCAGATCCGCCGACGTGAATGAACAGTCGGCCTCGCGTATCTGGATCCTAGGCACAGGGCCTAGGATGACGAAAGCAAACGCCTTCAGGATCTGACCATGTTCTCCAAAATTCTCATCGCCAACCGGGGCGAGATCGCGGTTCGCATCATCAAGACCTGCCGCAAGATGGGCATCAAGACGGTGCTCGTTTACTCGGACGCGGACGCCGGTTCGCTGGCCTGCGAGATGGCCGACGAGACCATCCACATCGGGCCGTCGCCCGCCGCCCAGTCCTATCTGATCCAGGACAAGATCGTGGACGCGGTGCGCCAGTCGGGCGCCGAGGCGGTCCACCCCGGCTTTGGCTTCCTGTCGGAAAACCCGGTGTTCGCGCGTCGTCTGGAGGCCGAGGGCATCACCTTCATCGGCCCGAATCCGCACGCCATCGAGGCCATGGGCGACAAGATCACGTCCAAGAAGTTCGCGGCTGAAGCGGGCGTCTCGACCGTGCCGGGCCACATGGGCCTGATTGAATCGACCGAAGAGGCGGTGAAGATCGCCAATGAGATCGGCTATCCGGTCATGATCAAGGCCAGCGCCGGCGGCGGTGGCAAGGGCATCCGCGTCGCCCATTCCGACGCCGACATGGCCGAGGGCTTTGCGGCCGTGAAGGCCGAGGCCCTGACCGCGTTTGGCGACGACCGGGTCTTCCTTGAGAAATTCATCGTCAATCCGCGCCACATCGAGATTCAGGTGCTGGGCGACAAGCACGGCAACATCGTCTCGCTGTTCGACCGCGAGTGCTCGATCCAGCGCCGCAACCAGAAGGTCATCGAAGAGGCGCCGTCGCCCCTGCTGGACGACGCGACGCGCAAGGCCATGGGCGATCAGGCCATCGCCCTGGCGCGCGCCGTGAACTACGACTCGGCTGGTACGGTCGAGTTCGTGGCGGGGCAGGACCGCAGCTTCTACTTCCTGGAAATGAACACCCGTCTGCAGGTCGAGCATCCGGTCACGGAGCTGATCACCGGCGTCGATCTGGTCGAGCAGATGATCCGTTCGGCAGCGGGCGAGACCATGGGCTTCAAGCAGGAAGACCTGTCGATCAACGGCTGGGCCATCGAGAGCCGCATCTACGCCGAGGACCCCTATCGCGGCTTCCTGCCGTCGATCGGCCGTCTGGTGCGCTATGAGCAGCCCGAGGAAGGCGATCAGGGGGACTACACCGTCCGCAATGATTCCGGCGTCCGCGAGGGCGACGAGATCAGCATGTTCTACGATCCCATGATCGCCAAGCTATGTTCCTGGGGCGAGACGCGCGACGCCGCCGTCACCGGCATGGCCCGCGCGCTGGAGGACACCCACCTGTCGGGCGTCGGCCACAACGTGCCCTTCCTGTCAGCGGTGATGGATCAGGAGCGCTTCAAGTCCGGGCAGCTGTCGACCAGCTACATCAAGGACGAGTTCCCCGACGGCTTCCGCGGTCTGGAACCCAGCGAAGAGCAAAAGGACATCTTCATCACCGTGGCGGCGGCGATGAACGAGGTCCTGGCCGAGCAGGCGGGCGATCCCTCGGAACGCACCGACTGGACCGTCCTGATCGGGCGTGAGGGTCACGAGGTGTCGTTGTCGTACGATGAGGCCGAGGATCTGGTCATTTCGCTGGATGATCGCGACCTGACCCTGTCGGAAATCGACTGGCGTCCGGGCATGGCCCAGTTCCGCGCCGTGCTGGACGACGAACCCTTCACCGCCGAGGTCAAGCGCGCGCCCGACGGCTTCGACATTCGTCACCGGGCGGCCAAGGCCCGCGTCCGCGTCCTGACGCCCAGCACCGCCGCCATGTATCAGCGCCTGCCGGAAAAGGTCGCCGCCGACACGTCGAAACTGGTGCTGTCGCCCATGCCGGGTCTGGTCGTCGACATCCCCGTGACCGTGGGTCAGGAGGTCAAGTCGGGCGAGACCGTCGCCATCATCGAAGCCATGAAGATGCAGAACATCCTCAAGGCCGAGCACGACGGCGTGGTGAAGGCGGTCGGCGCCAAGGCGGGCGATCCGGTCGCCGCCGACGATGTGCTGGTGGAGTTTGCGTAGATGACGACCTTTCCCACGCCGAGCCCGCTGGAGTGGCGGGAACAGGCCGAGAAGGCGCTGAAGGGGCGGGCGATCGAAAGCCTGCTGCACCTCGACGCCGACGGCCTGATCATCCGGCCGCTCTATGCCGACGCGACCGGGGTGCAGGCGCTTCGTGCGCCGCGCACGACGGACGCCGAGGGGCGGGCGTGGGACCTGCGCACACTGGTCGAGGGCGACGAGGCGGCGGCGGTCAACGCCGCCGTCCTGACCGACCTTGAAAACGGCGCCGCCTCGGTGGTGCTGAAGGGCGCGTTCACGACGGACGAGACGGCGCTGGCCGCCGCCCTCGAGGGCGTGGCTCTGGAACTGGCGCCGGTGGCGCTGGACGCAGGCTTTGACGGGGTGAAGGCCGCCGAGGCTCTGGCGGCCGTGGCCAAGGGTTCGCCCCGCGCCCAGCTGCAGTTCCACCTGGACCCCATCTCGGCCTTTGCCGAAGTCGGGCCCGAATCTGGGAAAGGCGAGATCGACGCCGCCGTGACCGAGGCCGCTGAGGCCGCCGCGCGTCTGGCCGGGACCTATCCTGAGGCCAGGCTCTTCCTCGCCTCAGGCCGTGTGGTGCATGAGGCCGGCGGTTCGGCGGGGCAGGAACTGGCCTTCGCCGCCGCCAGCGCCGTCGCCTACGTCAAGGCCGCCGTCCTGGCCGGCCTGACCACCGAACAGGCGCTGAAGGGCGTGGTGCTGGGCGTCTCGGTCGACGCTGAATATTTCGACGCCCTGGCCAAGGTCCGGGCGATGCGTCTGATCTGGGCCAGTGTCTCCAAGGCCTTTGGCCATGAGACCCCCGCCATCATCGAGGCCCGTTCGTCGCGGCGGATGCTGTCGGCGCGCGATCCCTGGCCCAACCTGCTGCGTCTGACCGCCGCCGGGTTTGCCGGCGCCGTCGGCGGCGCCGACGTGGTGGTGCTGGACGCCTTCACCCGCGCCGAGGGCCGCCCCGACGCCTTCGCCCGGCGTCAGGCCCGCAACACCCAGCTGGTGCTGATGGAAGAGGCCAATCTGGGCCGGGTGGATGATCCCGCCGCCGGCTCCTGGTTCCTGGACAGCCGCACCCGCGATCTGGCCGAGGCGGGCTGGAAGGAGTTCCAGTCGATCGAAGCCGAAGGCGGCGTGGTCGACGCCCTGAAGCACCACCTGATCCAGCCGCGCGTCGAACGCGCGCGCGGCCAGCTGGAGGCCGCGCTGAAGGACGGCGCCCGCCAAATGGTCGGCGTCACCAAATACGTCGACCCCGATCCGCGCCCGGCCCCTGTCGAGGCCGCCGATCCCGCCTTCGTCCCGGTGCGCCACGGCGCCCTGACCCCGGTGCGCTTCGCCGCGCCGTTTGAGATCGCGTCCGAGGAGGCCGCCCAGTGAGCACCTTCCCCGACTTCACCAAGGTCGAACTCGACCTGACCACGACCGGCGTCGGACCCACGCGCGATCCCTGGCTGACGCCCGAGGGGCTGACGGTCCAGACGGCCTATGGTCCCGAGGCGCTGGACGGTCTGGACGCCATCCACGGCCTGCCGGGCTTTGCCCCCTATATGCGCGGCCCCTATCCGACCATGTACGCGGGCAATCCGTGGACGATCCGCCAGTACGCGGGCTTCTCGACCGCCGAGGAATCCAACGCCTTCTATCGCCGCAACCTGGCGGCGGGTCAGAAGGGTCTGTCCATCGCCTTCGATCTGGCTACGCACCGGGGCTATGACAGCGACCATCCCAGGGTAAAGGGCGACGTCGGCATGGCCGGCGTGGCCATCGACAGCATTCTGGATATGCGGACCCTGTTCGACGGCATCCCGCTGGATCAGATGTCGGTGTCCATGACCATGAATGGCGCCGTCCTGCCGATCCTGGCTCTCTATGTCGTCGCCGCAGAAGAACAGGGCGTGCCGCACGCGGCCCTGACCGGAACCATTCAGAATGACATTCTGAAGGAGTTCATGGTCCGCAACACCTACATCTATCCGCCGGCGCCCTCGATGCGGATCATCTCGGACATCTTCGCCTGGACCGCGCAGGAGACGCCGAAGTTCAACTCGATCTCCATCAGCGGCTATCACATGCAGGAGGCCGGGGCCTCGGCCGAGATCGAGCTGGCCTACACGCTGTCGGACGGTCTGGAATACATCAAGGCGGGCGTGGACGCGGGCATGGACGTGGATAGGTTCGCGCCGCGCCTCAGCTTCTTCTGGGCCATTGGCATGAACTACTTCATGGAGGTGGCCAAGATGCGGGCCGGCCGCCTGTTGTGGGCCGAAAAGGTCGCCGAGACGTTCTCGCCCAAGGATCAGCGCTCGCTGTCGCTGCGGACCCACTGCCAGACCTCGGGATGGAGCCTGGCGGCCCAGGACGTGTTCAACAACGTGCCCCGCACCATGGTCGAGGCCATGGCGGCGGCGGGCGGTCAGACCCAGAGCCTGCACACCAACGCCCTGGACGAAGCGCTTGCCCTGCCGACCGACTTCTCGGCCCGGATCGCGCGCAACACCCAGATCCTGCTGCAGATGGAGACGGGCCTGACCCGCACCATCGACCCCTGGGGCGGCAGCTTCTACGTCGAGCGCCTGACCCACGATCTGGCTGAGCGCGCCCGCGCCCTGATGGCCGAGGTCGAGGCGGCGGGCGGCATGGCCAAGGCCATTGAGGCCGGCATCCCCAAGCTGCGCATCGAAGAGGCGGCGGCCAAGACCCAGGCCCGCATCGACACCGGCAAGCAGACCGTGGTCGGCGTGAACCGCTATCTGAACGATACGCCCGACGACATTCCGATGCTGAAGGTCGACAACGCCGCCGTTCTGACCGCCCAGATCGAGAAGCTGAAGCGCCTGCGCGCCGAGCGTGATCAGGCCGCGACCGATGCGGCTCTGGAAGCTCTGACGGCTGGCGCGCGCGGAAACGCCAACCTGCTGGAACTGGCGGTTCAGGCCGCCCGCGCCAAGGCCACGGTGGGCGAGATTTCTGACGCTCTGGAGGCCGCCTTTGGGCGTCACGTCGCCACGGTGAAGACCGTCTCGGGCGTCTATGGCAAGGAGGCGGGCAATGATCCCAAGGTCGCCCGCGCCCGCGACATGGTCGCGACCTTCGTCGAAAACGACGGCGGCCCGCCGCGCATCCTGATCGCCAAGCTGGGTCAGGACGGCCACGACCGGGGCCAGAAGGTCGTCGCCACCGGATACGGCGACATCGGTTTCGACGTTACCGCCGGGTCTCTGTTCCAGACGCCTGCCGAGGCCGCCAGGGACGCGGTCGAGAAGAACGTCCACGCGGTCGGCGCCTCTTCGCTGGCGGCGGGGCACCTGACGCTGGTTCCCGAACTGCGCGCCGAACTGGCCAAGCTGGGTCGTGAGGACATCATGATCGTGGTCGGCGGCGTCATCCCGCCGTCGGACGTGCAGCCCCTGTTGGATATGGGCGCCGCCGCCGTCTATCCGCCCGGCTCGGTCATCGCCGAGACGGCGGCAGACCTGATCGAAAAGCTGAACCAGCGTCTGGGCTATGCCCAGCCGGCCCCTGCGGAGACGAAGTGATGATCGGCGCCCTGAACCACGTCGGCGTCGCCACGCCGTCGATCGCGGACTCGATCAAGCTGTATCGTGACATCCTGGGCGCGACCAAGATCGGCGAGCCGTTCGACCTGCCGGCCCAGGGGGTGAAGGTCTGCTTCATCGACACCCCCACGGCCCAGATCGAACTGATCGAGCCCTATGACGAGACCAGCCCCATCACCGGCTTCCTGGCCAAGAACCCCAAGGGCGGCCAGCACCACGTCTGCTTCGAGGTGGCCGACATCCACGACGCCATTGCTCAGGTGCGCGCCAAGGGCGTGACCATCCTGGGCACGGGCGAACCGCGCATCGGCGCCCACGGCACGCCGGTCGTCTTCCTGCATCCCAAGGAGATGGGCGGGGTCCTGATCGAGCTGATGGAAACGCCGAAAGAGGCGCACTGAAGTCAAAAGGCCCGGTCGATGACCGGGCCTTTTTTCTTGGCTGCGATCCGGCCCTTTGCCGTCACCCCGGATGGCCCGAAGGGACAATCCGGGGCCCGGGCGGCGGCTTCAATGGCATGGGCGGAGAAGACCCTTGCGTCTGGGTTCCGGGTTCGCTTCGCGCCCCGGAATGACGGCAGGGAGGATCAGAACAGAATCTTGCGCAGACTGATCCGGAAGGTCCGGCCCAGGGGGTCCAGATAGTCGGGCTGATAGGACAGGGGCGTTTCGCCCAGCCCGTCGCGCACATCCAGCCTTTGGTCGAACAGGTTTTCGATGCCGATGCTGACGCGGGCACCCTTCAGCCACGGGTATTTCGCCACCCAGGTCTGACGCGACGACAGGTCGGCGAACAGGTTCAGGTTCACCGTGGTCAGGTCCGAGAAGGTCAGGTCGTCAGTCGGCGACGAGCCGCCGCTGATCCGCGTCGACTCTTTCCAGTTGGCGTTCAGGAAGCCGCCCATGCCGCTCTTGAACAGGCCGGCCTGGAACTGGACCTCGTTGCGCGACTGGCCGCCGCGCGCGCCGATGGCGGCGCCGTCCAGCAGGTCCAGCACCGGCAGGCCGTCGCGGATCGTGATTTCATCCTGAATGCGATAGGTGTGATAGAGTGAGACGTTGAACCGGCCCTGGCCGGGCTGCATCGCGGCCCCACGCCCGCCGCGTCCGCCGCCGCCCATTCGCATGCCGCCGCCGCCGGGGGAAGGACCGCCCGCGCCCGGACCACCGCCGGGTCCGCCGGGGCCGCGGCCCATGCGTCCGGCCGCCGCCGGGTCGGGCTTGCCGAAGGGGGTCGAGAAGTTCAGGCTCCAGCGGATTTCCTGCTGCTCGGCCTTCTGGAAGTTCAGCGGGCGGGCGTCGATGGACAGCAGATTGCCGTCCGTGTCGCGGGTGAAGCGCTCGGGCAGGGCCGCTTCCAGTTCCGGTGTGATGGTCGGGAAGGCGGCGATGGAGCCTTCGACCTCGGTCCGGGTGTAGTTGGCCGTCAGCCGCAGGTCCTTGTCCTTCAGCGGCGTCAGGTTGAAGCCCAGCTTCAGCACGCGCTTGGTCTCTTCGGACAGGCCGGCGTTGCCGCCTTCGATGCGGGTGATGTTGACCGATTGGCCGGTGCGGAAGTCATAGACCGGCACGTTCGGCGTCGAGATGGTCGGGTCGTTCAACTGCGATATCGACGGCGGGCTCTGTTCGTCGGCCCAACTGACGTTGAAGTTGAGCGGGGTCCACGGCGACCAATTCAGGCCGACCGTATAGGCGCTCAGCCCGCCGAAGTCGGACAGGTCCTGATAGGCCAGGTTCAGGTTGGCCGACAGATCGCCCAGCACGCCCAGAACCTCTCGGTCGCGGCTGGCGATGGGCAGGTTGAAGTTGCCCGATGCGCTGGTCCGGTCGCGCGACAGCGAGCGCTCCGAGAAGACGCTGGTCTTCAGGTCTGCATCATAACGCAGGCTTTCGGAATCCAGGGTCTGGGTGTCGAAGCCGACCTTGAAGGTCGAGGTCAGGGCGCCCGCAGGGCCCTCCCAGGCGGTGCCGTTGATGACGCCTTCAAGATTGCCGCTGCTGGACACGGATCGGGCGGTGTCGAAGGGCAGGCGCGGCGCCTTGTCGGCGTCGCCGAACGGATCGATCACGCCCGCCGTCACCCCGGCTTGCAGCGTGTCCTGATCCAGTCCGCGCCCGGTGCGGGTCTTGGTTTCGGTGCGGTCATAGCCGCCGGTCAGCGTCCAGCGCCAGTCGCCCAGATAGCCGTCCACCAGGGCCCCGACCTTGCCCGCCAGGGTGTCGGTGGTGCGCGACAGGGCGTCGGGGGCGTTCAGGTAGAGCATTTCCGTCACCGTCGACGGCGGCACGGCCAACTGGACGCTCGGGAGGCCCTGATAGGACAGCCGCGAGGTGTCCTCCAGACTGGCGCTCAGCGTCAGGGCGGTGGTGTCGTTCAGGTCGCGCACCAGCGAACCGGCGACCGAGGCCTGTTCCTGCTTGGCCAGCAGGGTGCGGTAGGCGGTCGGGTCGCCGTCTTCCCGCTGGATATTGCGTTCGGTCTCGAACAGGGGCGTGTCGTTCTCGTATTCCAGATCCAGCGTCGTGCGCTGCTTGCCGGCGATGCGCAGGATATTGCTTTCCAGATCGCTGACGGTGCGGCCGCCTGCATCCGGGCGGCGGACGCTGGCCTGCATCGTCAGCGAGCGGAAGTTCGCTTTCAGCACGAAGTTCACCACGCGCTGATCGGCGCTGTAGCCATAGGAGAGGGCGGTTTCCTCGGGCAGGATCTCGGTGCGTTCGATGGCCTCGGGCGGGATGCCGCGGATTTCCTGGAAGCCCGAGATGCGCCGTCCGTTGACCAGGAAGACCGGCGCGCCGCCGCGCGAGCTGCGCGTCACCGGCTCCAGCAGGGTCATCAACTCCTGGATGCTGCTGGCGCCGTAAGCCTTCAGCTGTTCTTCATCCAGCACCAGCTCGGGCTCATAGTCGCCCAGGGCCGCGCCCCGGCGTCGGCTCGACACAGCCTGGATCTCGCCCAGGTCATAGGCCTCCTGCTCTTCAGCCGCAGGGACGGCGGGCGTCTGGGTCTGCGGCGCGACCGCGGGCGTCGTCTCCGCATTGGGATCGAGCGAGGCGAGAGCGAGAAGCAGAACGACGGGTGACATGAAGAGTCCTGGCTAGACCGGAAGCTTGGGGCGTCGACCTGCTTGAAGACCGATGTGCGCCGAATAGTGGCGGGACGATCTCCGTCAGATTAACAGCCTGTAATGACGCGGAAATGTCACAGCAGGCCCGACAGTGATCTAACGCAGAAAGGGGCGGCGTCCGTCGCACGCCGCCCCTTCTTTTTTCGGCTCCGATGAAATCAGAAGCGGGCGCGAACACCCAAGACCAGGTTGCGGCCCCGCTGCGGGGCGGTTTCGGCCAGGAAGGAGGCGTGGTTCAGCGCCAGTTCGTCCAGCAGGTTGGTCCCGCGCAGGAAGATCTGAGACTTCACCCCGGCCAGTTCCACGTCATAGGCCACGGTGGCGTTGACCATGTTGTAGCCCGGCGTCTCGCTCTCGAAGGCGGCGATGTCGTTCTGCTTGAAGGTGCGGCTATATTCGACGTCGCCCGACCATGGCCCGGCGAAGGCCTCGGCCCGGACGCCCAGGCGCGCCGCCGGGATGCGGGGCAGGTTGCCGCCGTCGCCCTTCAGCTCGCCGCGCACATAGTCGCCGAAGACCGTGGCCGACAGCCAGGGGGTCAGCTGCTGGCGCACCTCGCCTTCCAGCCCGGTGAAGGTCGCGTCGGCCTGGCTGTATTGGATCAGGCGGAAGTCCTCGAACTGATCCAGGGTGCGGGCGAAGATGTAGTCGTCATAGACGTAGTGATAGGCGCTGACCGAGGCCGTGGTGGACCCCGCCGTCTTGCGCAGCGTCAGTTCCAGGGCGTTGGCGGTTTCGACGTCCAGGCCGCTGTCGCCGATCTCATAGGTGTTGGTCGCGAGGTGGACGCCGTCGGCATAGAGTTCCTGCGCCGAGGGGGCGCGTTGCGAGCGCGACAGCGACACGGCGCCGGACCAGCCGGGCATGAAGTGCCAGACCGCCGAGCCCGAGATCGAGAAGGGCTTGTGCTCGGTGTCGGCCAGGCCGATGGCCGAGGCCTCCTGCCATTCCTGACGCAGGGCGCCTTCCAGGTGCCAGTCGCCCAGTTCATATTCCTCCATCACGAACAGGCCGGTGTTCTTGGTCGTGCTGGGGGCCAGGAAGCTTTCCTCGCCGACGGCGGCGAAGTCGCTCTTGCTCAGTTGCAGGCCGACCACGCCCTTGAAGCCGGCGATCTCGCGATGCTGGGCCTCGATGCGGCCGTCATAGCCCTCGTTGGTGAAGGTGGTCGAGACGACGCCTTCTTCCAGTTCCTGATGCTGGTAGTCGGTGTAGCCGGCGCGCAGACGCAGGTTCTCGATGCCGGGCAGGGGATCGCGCAGTTCACCGCGCAGATCGACGCGGCGGCTCTTCAGCCGGACCTCGGGCACGCCGTGGTCGTGATCGTGCTCTTCGCCTTCCTCATGATCGTGGCCGTCATGGTCGTGATCATCGTGACCGCCGCAATGCAGATGGTCGCCGTGCGGGTGGCAGCCCTCGTATTCGTGAGTGTGGCCCGCCAGGCCGTAACGGCTGGTCTGTTCGGTATAGGCCGCGCCCAGATAGCCGCGCGAACCGATGTATGAGGCGCCCAGCGTCGCGGTCGAGGTATCGTTGTAGGAGCCGTCCAGACGCGGTTCGTCCCAGTCCGGGACCTTGTAGTCGTCGGCCTTGCGCGCGGCGGCTTCGACGCGAACGGCGAAGTTGCCTGCGCCGACCGTCAGGCCGACCACGCCAGCCTCTTCGTTGTCGACCGAGCCGCGACGGTATTCGACCACGCCCTCGCCGTTGTTGGCGGGGATGCGGGTGGGGATCTTCTTGTCCAGCAGGTTGACCGCGCCGCCAATGGCGCCGCCGCCATAGAGCAGGGCCGAGGGACCGCGCAGGATTTCGATGCCTTCCAGCAGCAGCGGCTCGCCGCTGATCGCGTGGTCGGGCGAGACTTCCGAGGCGTCCATCAGACCGGCGCCTTCGCTCAGCACCTTGACGCGCGGGGCGGCCTGGCCGCGCACCACCGGACGGCTGGCGCCGCCGCCGAAGGTGTCGGAGTTGACGCCGGGAATGCTGCTGAGGGTGTCGCCCAGGGTCGACTGGCGGCGGTGGACCAGTTCGTCGCCGCTCAGCAGGGCGACGTGCGAGCCTACGTCGTCGCCGGCACGGCCCAGGGGCAGGGCGCGGACCACCACATCGGCGATCTCGGTCGGCTCGTCCTGATGCGCGGTCTGGATGACGTCGTCAGCCGCAAAGGCGTTGCAGGAGAGGGCGGCGGCCCCGGCGGCGGTCAGCAGAAAGGTTTGAAGTCGCAAGGCACGCATCCCCGTTACAATGTCGCGAACTTGATATGTTATAGTGTATCACTACGCAACCGCCTCGCTGCATTTCCTGACAAGCGGAGCCTTTGACGAAGAGCGGCGTTCGGACGGGACACCCTCAGAGAGGCCGACCATGACCCGTACCGCCGTTGCGCTGATAACCTGTCTCGGCCTGACCGCAGCCGCCTGTTCGCAGGAGGCGCCGCCGACGACCGCTCCGGTCGAGGCGCCGGTCGCCCCGCTCGCCGCCGCCGTCGGCTATGCCTGCGAGAGCGGCAAGGTGGTCACTGTGACCTACCCGGACACGGAGACGGCTCGGGTGTCCTATGACGGTCGTGACTATGTCCTGGCCAGCGCCGTCTCGGCCAGCGGGGCGCGCTACGCCGGGCAGGGGCTGGAATGGTGGACCGCCAGCCGCGACGGGCAGGAAAGCGGAACCCTCAGCCGACTGTCGCCGAATGATACGACAGGCGGGACCATCATCGAGCGTTGCAGTCGCCCGGTCCCGGCGCTGGCTCCGTCGCCCGAGGCGCCGTGCATCGGGACCAATCTAAGGCTGTCGGTCGAGGGCGGCGACGCGGGCATGGGCAATCGCCTCACCACCCTGGCCTTGCAGAATGTCGGGACGCAGACCTGCAGCCTGACCGGCTATCCGACCGTGACGCTGGCCGATGCGGGCGACCGTGTCCTGACGGCGGTCAAGGCGGTGCAGGAGCCGGGGAGTTACTTCACGCAGGGAATGACGTCGACGCCGGTCGCGCTGAAGCCCCGGTCCAAGGCCTATTTCGATCTGGCCTGGAACGTCGTGCCGCATGAAGCCGAGGGCGAAAAGGCCTGTCCCGAGGCCAAGACCCTGCGCCTGACGACCCCCGGCGATACGGCCTTGGTCACGCTCCCGCTGGCCCTGACCGCGTGCGGGAGGCAAATTCGCGTCAGCCCATTTCGTCCGGTAAGCGAGGCTTCGGCCAGACCTGCCCCTGCGGCCTGAAATCAGGGGTTCAAACCTGCCTGAATTCAGCGTAGCGGAGAAATCATGACCCAGAGCACCAATACGGTCTTCTACGACCGCATCTCCGCCGAACTGGCCGACATCGACGCCCAGGGCCTGACCAAGCCCGAGCGCGTCATCGCCTCGCGTCAGGGGCCGGTGATTTCGGTCAACGGCCGCGAGGTCCTGAACTTCTGCGCCAACAACTATCTCGGCCTCGCCGGCGACGAGCGCGTGACCCAGGCGGGCATCAAGGCGATGGAGACGTGGGGCGCGGGCACGGCCTCGGTCCGCTTCATCTGCGGCACGCTGGAAATCCACAAGGAGCTGGAACGCGCCATCGCCGACTACCTCGGCTTTGAAGACACCATCCTGTTCGCCGCCGCCTTTGACGCCAACGGCGGCATCTTCGAGCCCCTGTTCGGGGCCGAGGACGCCATCGTCTCGGACAGCCTGAACCACGCCTCGATCATCGACGGCGTGCGCCTGTGCAAGGCCAAGCGCTATCGCTTCGCCACCTCGGACATGGCCGATCTGGAAGCCCAACTGAAGCAGGCCCGGGCCGACGGCGCGCGCGAGATCATCATCGCCACCGACGGCGCCTTCTCGATGGACGGCTATATCGCCAGGCTGAAGGAGATCCGGACCCTGGCTGACCAGTACGGCGCCCTGATCATGGTCGACGACTGCCACGCCACCGGCTTCCTGGGCGACAAGGGGCGCGGCTCATATGCTCATCACGGCGTCGAGGTGGACTTCGTCACCGGCACCTTCGGCAAGGCTCTGGGCGGCGCCATGGGCGGCTTCATCTGCGCCAAGGCCAATGTCGTGGCCCTGCTGAAGCAGCGGGCGCGGCCCTATCTCTTCTCCAACGCCCTGGCGCCCGCCGTCTGCGGTTCGTCGCTAGAAGCCATTCGCATCGCCGCGGGCGAGGAGGGCGACGCCCTGCGCGCCCAGCTGTTCGCCAACGCCGCGCGGTTCCGCTCGGCCATGACCGAGGCGGGCTTCACCCTGCAACCGGGCGAGCACCCCATCATCCCCGTCATGCTGGGCGACGCCAAGCTGGCGCAGGATATGGCGGCGCGGATGCTGGAACTGGGCGTCTACGTCATCGGCTTCAGCTTCCCGGTGGTGCCGCGCGGCCAGGCCCGCATCCGCACCCAGATGTCGGCCGCCCACACCTTTGAACAGATCGACGCCGCCGTGGCGGCGTTCACGACGGCTGGTAAAGAACTGGGAGTGATTTGATGGCGGACATGATGAAGGCTCTGGCCAAGACCAAGCCCGACGTCGGCCTTGAGCTGATCGACGCCCCGATTCCCGTGGCGGGCGACGAGGACGTGCTGATCCGCGTCCACCGCACCGCCGTCTGCGGCACCGACATCCACATCTGGAACTGGGACGAGTGGTCCCAGAAGAACGTGCCCGTCCCGATGATCACCGGCCACGAGTTCGCCGGCGAGATCGTCGCCATCGGCAAGGACGTGGATCGCCGACTGAAGATCGGCCAGCGCGTCTCGGCCGAGGGTCACGTCATCGACCTGAACTCCGAAGCCGCCCGCGCCGGTCACTTCCACCTGGACCCCGACACGCGCGGCATCGGCGTGAACCGTCAGGGCGCCTTCGCCGAGTTCGTGGTGGCCCCGGCCTTCAACGTCATCGAACTGCCCGATGACGTCCCCTATGAGATCGGCTCGATCCTGGACCCCTTCGGCAACGCCGTGCACACGGCGCAGCAGTTCGACCTGTTGGGCGAGGACGTGCTGGTCACGGGCGCGGGTCCCATCGGCATGATGGCCGCTGCGGTCGCGCGCCACGCGGGGGCTCGCACCGTGGTCCTGACCGATATCAACGACTTCCGTCTGGAACTTGCGCAAAAGGTTGCGCCGGGCGTGCGCACGGTCAACACCACCAAGGAAGACCTGCGTGACGTCATGCACGAGCTGGGCCTGAAGGTCGGCTTCGACGTGGCGCTGGAGATGTCGGGCTCGCCCATCGCCTTCAAGCAGTGCGTCGACACCCTGATCATGGGCGGCGGCATGGCCATGCTGGGCATTCCGTCCAAGCCGATGGAGACGGACTGGGGCGCGATCATCCTGAAGGCCCTGACCATCAAGGGCGTCTATGGGCGCGAGATGTTCACCACCTGGCGCAAGATGCTGGGCCTGCTGAAGGCCGGTCTGGACCTGACGCCGCTGATCACCCATCAGATGCCCTATCAGGACTTCGAGGCGGGCTTCGAGGCCATGCGCTCGGGCCAGTCGGGCAAGGTCGTCTTGAACTGGGCCGACTGATCCGCGCCTGAAGCGAACCCAAGGCCCTCTGACCGCAAGGCAGGGGGCTTTTTCGTGTCCGGCCTGCCCCGAACCTGGGCGCGGTCGTCATTTCATTGGGGCGACAGCAGCCGGATCAGGCGGGGCTCGAAGCCTTTGGCCTCCGCGCCGGGCAGGGCTTCGGCAAGGCCGCCGTTTTCGAACAGGTCCAGCACGCGCGGGTGGACGTAGGCGGCGCGGCAGACCGTGGGGGTGTTGCCGAGCAGGCCGGACACCGCCTTGACGCAGAGGGTGACTTTGCGCCGGGCGTCGGTGGGGGAGGTCGGCGGCTCCATGTCGCGCAGGGCGCGGGCGGCGGCTGCCGTTCCGGCCCAGGTGCGGAAGTCCTTGGCTGAGAACTGCTCGCCCAGGGCGTCGCGAATATAGGCGTTCACGTCGTCCGAGGTGACGGCATGCAGGTCGCCGTCGCCGTCGCGATACTTGAACAGATGCTGGCCGGGCAGGCCCTCCAGTGTGCGCAGGGTGCGGGCCAGGCGCTGGTCGCGGACGCTGATCCGGTGGTCCTTGCCGCTCTTGCCGCGGAACTCAAAGGTCAGGGCGGCGCCGTCCACCTCCAGATGACGCTTGTGCAGGGTGGTCAGGCCGAAGCTGCGGTTCTGGCGGGCGTATTCGGCGTTGCCGACGCGGATCAGGGTGATCTCCAGCAGGCGGACGGCGGTGGCCAGCACCTTGTCCCGGCACGGCCCGCGTCGTGCCAGATCCTGTTCCACCCGCTCGCGCAGTTTCGGCAGCTTGCGGGCGAAGGCGGCCAGGCGGTCGAACTTGGCGTTGGCGGCGTGGCGGGTCCAGTCGGGGTGATAGCGGTATTGCTTGCGTCCCTTGAGGTCGCGGCCCGTCGCCTGGATATGGCCGTTGGCGCGCGGGCAGATCCAGACCTCGGTCCAGGCGGGCGGGATGGCCAGGGCGCGGATGCGGTCCAGCGTCCTGGCGTCACGAATGGGCTGTCCGTCGCGGTCGCGATAGGAAAACCCCTTGCCCGAGCGGCGACGGGTGAGGCCCAGGCTGTCGTCATTGCACCAGCTGAGTCCCTCAGGGATGTCCGGGGCGGTCGGAAGGCGGGCGGCGCCGTCGGGCATGGCTTGTGATCCTGAAGATGCGACGACCAACGGACCGTGAGCCTACCGGGTTCCTCTTGACCGCGAGCGCCGGGCGGAGGACGGAGCGGCATGAACTATCGTCACAGCTTTCACGCTGGAAACTTCGCCGACCTCGTCAAGCACGCCCTGGTGCTGTGGCTGCTCAAGGAGCGGCAGGCCCGGACCGAGGCTCTGGGGCCGGTCACGGTCATCGACACCCATGCGGGGGCTGGCCTCTACGACCTGTCGGGCGACGGGGCGCGGTCGAAGGAAGCCGAGGCGGGCGTGGCGCGCCTGATGACCGCCGAGGACCGGCCGCCGCTGATCGAGGCCCTGGCGGCCGAGGTGGCGGCTCTGAACCCGGACGGCGGCGCGCGCTTCTATCCCGGCTCGCCGTTGCTGATCGCGCGGGCCTTGAACGATGGCGACCGCTATCTGGGCTTCGAGTTCAACCCGCCGGTCCAGGCCATGCTGGCCGAGGCCCTGGCCGACTGGCCTGCCGCCGAGGGGCGTGAAGGCGACGGCTATGTCGAGGCGCTGAAGGCGGCGAAGGCGACCAAGGGGCCTCTGGTCCTGATCGATCCGCCGTTCGAGCGGCCCGACGACTATGTGCGCTCGGCCGAGACCGCCGCCGCCATCCTGCGCCACGACCGCACGGCGACGGTGGCGATCTGGACCCCGCTGAAGGACATGGAGACCTTCGACGGTTTTATCCGGCGGCTGGAAGAAGCCAAGGTCGGGCGGGTGCTGGTGGCCGAGGCGCGCCTGCGCCCGCTGAACAATCCGATGAAGATGAACGGCTGCACCATGACGGTGGTCAATCCGCCCTCGGGCGCAGAGGCGGCGGCCGCCGAAATCTGCGGCTGGGTGGCCGCGACCCTGGGCGAGGCTGGCGCGCGGGCCGAGGTCTGGCGCGCGGGCTGAGGCCGTGGATTGCACTGCGATCTGAAAAAAAACAGTGCAATTGGTGCAATGGCGAGGCGGGCGTGGGGGAGGCGCGAGGCGGGGGCTTCGGAGCGCCTGCGTTGTCCGCCGCCATTCTCGGGCTTGACCCGAGGATGGAAGTCTGGCGCGCTCGACCTTGCCGACGTCGCGCAGACGGATAGCCCGATCCTCGGGTCAAGCCCGAGGATGACGGCAGGTGGGGCGCCCCCTTCACCGCGTGAGCGGGAAGGATCGAGGCGGACGGCGGGCTGCGACGATGTCAAAGAACCCCTTCATCCTGGCACGACCCGAGACGTGGTCGCGCAAAACGCCCCTAGAAGCCGTCGATCCCAATGAAACATGGGGATTGGCGGGGTCTGATAGGCGAGCCGGTCAGGCCTCGACAACCTCGCCAGGCTCGTAGAGGTGGGGCTCGAAGGTGGCGATGGCCAGGATCGGTCCCATGGCCGCCACGACTTCGGGGTGGCGCGTCATGACCTTCCAGTCCGTCGCGCTGGCCCAGACGGCGTGATTGGCCACGACCCGCCCGTTCAGACCGCGATGCAGGGTGGCCGAGACGAAGCCGGGCAGGGCGCGCTGGACCTGGGCCAGGGTCGTCAGATGCTCGATCAACTCGTCCTGACGGCGCGCGTCGCACTTGAAGATATTGATCAGGACGACAGGGGTGTCGGCGGTCGCGTCGGCGGACATGAAGGGCGGCCTCGTTGCAATCGTCCGACTTCTACCCCAATCCAGAGGCAGACGCTTCCTTCTCCCCGCTGGAAAACGCCGAAATGACCCGTATCGCCATTCTGGAAACCGGCCACCCGCCCGAGCATCTGCGGGACGCCTTCGACGACTATCCCGCACGGTTCCGCGCCTTGATGGGCGAGAACGTGCCCACCGTGCGCTTTGACGTGCAGTCGGGGCATCTGCCGGAGGACCCGTCGATCTATACCGGGGCCATCGTCACCGGCTCGGCGGCGGGGGTCTATGACGATCTGCCGTGGATCTCGCCTCTGGTGGAGTGGTTGCGGGCGGCGCGGGGCAAGACGCGGCTGCTGGGCATCTGCTTCGGGCATCAGGTGATCGCCCATGCCTTTGGCGGCAAGGTCGAGAAGTCGCACAAGGGCTGGGGCGTCGGTCTGCATCGCTATGACGTGCTCAGCCATGAGCCGTGGATGCACCCGCGCGCGCCCTCCATCGCCATTCCGGTGTCGCATCAGGATCAGGTGGTCGCCGTCGCGCCCGATACACGGGTGATCGCCTCCAGCCCCTTCACCCCCTACGCCGGTCTGGCCTGGGGCGAGGACGCCGTCAGCTTCCAGTGCCACCCGGAGTTCCAGCCGGCCTATGCCGCCGCCCTGATCGAGGGGCGGCGCGGCGACCGCATCCCGCATGATCTGGCGGATGAGGCCTTGCTGAGCCTGGAAGGCGCCAATGATCGGGCGGTGCTGACGGCCTGGATCCGGGCCTATCTGCTGCTGACCCCGCCGCCGGTCGAGGCGGACGGCAGCGGCATCTGACAAGAGGGGCGGGGCGTTCGCTGAACGCTAACTTCTGGCGTGCCATTCTGGGGCGTCAGTTCGGAAGTGATATGTCGCCCATCAAAGCCGCGGTCCTCGCGATCGCCATTCTGCTGTCGCCGGGTCTGGCCCAGGCCCAGGTCCAGGCCCCGACGCCAAACGAGGGTCCGCCTGCGGATCTGCTGCGGGCCGTGGAGACGCGCGCCTCGCGGACGAGTTTCGCCCAGCTGGAAGCCTTTGGCGAGGCGGCCTACAGGCGCCGCGACCGCGAGGGGCTGAACCGGATTTATCACGTCGTATGGATCGTTCAGAACCAGGGCGAGTTCGAGCGCGCCGCCTTCTGGAACCGCCGTCTGGAAGAAAGAGCGCGGGCGCAACGCGATCAGCGCTTCATCCAGGTCGCGCATCTGAACGACCTCAGCGCCCGCTATGATCAGGGCGACCTGAACGTCGATGTCGAAATGAATCGGATGGTCGTCAATGGCGTCGACTGGTTCGTGCGCGCCCACGCCGCGCGTCTGACGGCCCTGACCCTGATGGATCAGGACCGGGTCGGCGAGGGGCTGAAGCTGCTCAATCAGGCCGAGGCCGACATCCCCGACGAGGACGCCTATGCCGCCACGGCCCATTCCGGCCTGTGGGAGATGACCGGCATGGGCTTGATGAAGCTGAACGACGTGGTGGGGGCCACCATCGCCTTCCGCCGGTTCGAGATCGACTACGCCAACCCGGCCTACCCACGCCCCGATTTCGACAGCCTCTACAACCTGACCAAGATGGCGGTTCAGGTCGGCGATCTGACGCGGGCGCAGGAATACTACGCCGCACACCGTCGGTTGAGCCTGAGGACCGGGCTGGAAAACCTGATGGTCTATGACGCGGCCCTGTGCGCCCAGGTCGCGGACGCCAGGGATGAGGCGCTGGACGTGCTGAGTTGTCTCGCCCCCTATGGCGAGGACCTGGGCGTGGCGGCCTTCCTGAGGTTGGAAATCCTGCCGCTGCGGGCGGTGGCGCGGGCGCGGACCGGCGACGTGGACGGGGCGCGGCGCGACCTTGATCAACTGCGCCATTTCGACGGCCTGGGCGGGGTGGATTCCCATGTGGCCCTGGTCGAGGCGGAGCTTCTGTTCGCGCAGGGCCGGTCGACCGAGGCCTATCAGGTGCTGCGAACCTATCAGCGCGAACGGGACGTCCAGACCTCGCAGCGGTTCAGCGCCGGCATCCGTCAGGTCACGGGCGATATTCAGGAGCAGCTGGATCGGCGGCGCCAGCAACTGGACACGGCGCGGGCCAACACCGAGCTGCAGCGCACGGTCATCCGCTGGCAGAACTGGATCGTCGGCATCGGCGTGGTCTTCATGCTGTCGGCCCTGCTGACCTTGATCTGGCAATGGCGGCAGGGAGCGGAACTGCGCAGCGCGCGCCGTCGCGCCGAAGACGCCAATCGGTCCAAGAGCGAGTTTCTGGCCAATATGAGCCACGAGATCCGCACGCCGCTGAACGGGGTGGTGGCCATGGCCGACGCCCTGGCCCAGCGTGACCTGAACCCCGACGAACAGGACATGGTCGAGGTCATCCGCTCGTCCGGGGCGACGCTGGAACGGCTGTTGTCCGACATTCTGGACAGCGCCCGGATCGAGTCCGGTCAGGTCACGATCGAGGCCGCGCCCTTCCATCTGGGGCGGGCTGTGCACGACGTGGCGGCCCTGTGGCGCATCCCCGCCGAGGCCAAGGGGGTGGCGGTCGTCGCCCATGTCGATCCGGGGCTGGATCGACTGGTCGAGGGCGACGCCGTGCGCGTGCGTCAGGTCCTGACCAATCTGGTCAGCAATGCGCTGAAGTTCACCGCCGAAGGACAGGTGACGCTGACCGTCGAGCCGGGCTTGGAAGGCGATGTGCGCTTCACCGTCACCGACACCGGCGTCGGCTTCGACGAGGAACAGAAGGCGCGCATCTTCGGTCGCTTCCAGCAGGCGGACGGCTCGATCACGCGGCGCTTCGGCGGCACGGGGCTGGGGCTGGCCATCTCGCGGGAACTGGTCGGGCTGATGGGCGGCTGGCTGGAATGCGAGAGCAGGCCGGGCGAGGGCTCCCGCTTCTGGTTCGAGATTTCGCTACCGCCGGTTCAAGGCTCGGTCGAGCCTGCCGAGGCGGTTCAACCGGTCGAAGACGTGCGCGAACAGCCGCTGCGGGTGCTGCTGGCGGACGACCATCCGGCCAACCGCAAGGTCATCGAGATCATGCTGGGCGCGACGGCCATGGAGCTGGTCGCGGTCGAGGACGGGGCGCAGGCGCTGGAGACCTTCAAGCGCGAGAGCTTCGACCTGGTGCTGATGGACATGCAGATGCCGGTGATGGACGGGCTGACCGCCACCGCCGCGATCCGCGCCTTCGAGGCGCAGTCGGGCCGGGCGCCGACGCCGATCCTGATGCTGACCGCCAACGCCATGGCCGAGCACATCGAGGCGGGTCGGGCGGCGGGGGCGGACGGCCATCTGACCAAGCCGCTGACCCTGGCCGCCCTGTTCGACGGGATCGCTCGCGTGATGGCGCTGAGCGAGCGGTCGAAGGTCGCCTAGATCAGGGCCACTTCACCACGGGCGGCATGGAGCTGAGGATCGACTCGACGTTGCCGCCGGTCTTCAGCCCGAACATGGTGCCGCGGTCGTAGAGCAGGTTGAACTCGACGTAGCGGCCGCGACGGATCAGCTGTTCTTCGCGTTCCGCGGCCGTCCAGGCCTCGGTCATGCGGCCCGCGACGATCCTGGAATAGACGTCGAGGAAGGCCTTGCCGACGTCCTGGGTGAAGGCGAAGTCCTTCTCCCAGTCGCCGCTGTCGTGGTGGTCGTAGAAGATGCCGCCGGTGCCGCGCGGTTCGTTGCGGTGCGGCAGGAAGAAATACTCGTCGCACCACTGCTTGTACTTGGCGTGCCAGGCGGGGTCATAGGCGTCGCAAGACGCCTTCATCGCCGCGTGGAAGGCGAGGGTGTCGGGGTGGTCGTCGCGACGGTCCGCGTCCAGCACCGGCGTCAGGTCGCCGCCGCCGCCGAACCAGGTCTTGGTGGTCGAGATCAGGCGGGTGTTCATGTGCACCGCCGGCACGCGCGGGCTGACCGGGTGGCAGATCAGGCTGATGCCCGTGGCGAAGAAGCGCGGGTCTTCCTCGGCGCCGGGCACGTTCCTGGCGTAGTCGGCGGGGAAGGCGCCGTGGACGGTCGAGCAGTGGACGCCGACCTTCTCGAATAGACGCCCATGCATCATGCCCATGACGCCGCCGCCGCCCTCCTTGCGCTCCCAGGGCGTGCGCACGAAGCGGCCCGGTTCGCCGGGGAAGAGGTCGGCGGGGGCGGCGTCCTCCAGGGCTTCGAAACCGGCGTGAATCTGATCGCGCAGGGTCTCGAACCAGACGCGGGCGCGCTCGCGATGCTCGACCATAAGGGTAGGGGTGTCTTGGATCATCAGGGCTTCAACCATGACGGGCGGCCTTTGTGAACAGTGTGCGATGCGCACTTCATGCGCCCCGGCCTGAAAGAGAGCCTTGATCCAGATCAGACCCGGTTCCCATGACGCCCCGCCTGTGCCAGCGTGGCCTTATCAGTTTTGAGGGGACTTCCATGATCCGCACCGCCTTGCTCGCCGCCGCTTCGCTCGCTGTCCTGGCCGGACCCGCTCTGGCTCAATCGCAATCGGGGGGCGACGCCGCAGGGCAGGAGCGGGTGATGCAGATCCTGCGTCGCACCCCGCTGATCGACGGTCACAACGACCTGCCCTGGGCCTTGCGTCAGGGCTTCGGCAACGACCCCTATCGCGTTGATCTGGCGACCAATCTGGCGGCGACGACGCGGCTTCACACCGACATCCCGCGTCTGCGCGCGGGCGGCGTCGGGGCGCAGTTCTGGTCGGTCTATGTCCCCGCCAGCCTGGAGCCGGTCGAGGCGGCCAAGGCCACCTTTGAGCAGATCGACACGGTCAAGCGTATCGCCGCCGCCTATCCCTCAGTGTTCGAGATCGCCACCACCGCCGACGACATCAGCCGCATCCACAAGGCGGGCCGCATCGCCAGCCTGATCGGCATGGAGGGCGGCTATTCCATCGACGATTCCCTGGGCCTGCTGCGCGAGTTCTATGATTCCGGCGCCCGCTACATGACCCTGACCCACTCCAAGACCACGACCTGGGCCGACAGCGCCACCGACGCGCCCAAGTGGGGCGGCCTGTCGCCGTTCGGCGAGCAGGTGGTCAAGGAGATGAACCGCATCGGCATGATGGTGGACCTGAGCCACGTCTCGGAAGAGACCATGACCGACGCCATCCGCGTCTCGACGGCGCCGGTGATCTTCTCGCACTCGTCGGCGCGGGCAGTGACGGCCCATCCGCGCAACGTGCCCGACGCCGTGCTGCGCCAGATGCCGGCCAACGGCGGCATCGTCATGGTCACATTCGTGCCGGGCTTCATCAGCGAGGCGGTGCGCGCCTCGGGCGCCGCGCGTTCGGCCGAGATGTCTCGGCTGTCGGCCCTGAACCCCGGTGATCCGGCTGCGGTCAAGGCGGGCATGGAGGCCTTCATCGCCGCCAACCCGGCGCCCAAGGCCACGATCGACGACGTGGTGGCTCACATCCAGCACGTTCGCGACGTAGCGGGCATCGACCATGTCGGTCTGGGCGGGGACTTCGACGGCGTCGACAGCCTGCCGGAGGGCGTCGAGAGCGTAGAGGCCTATCCGCGCATCCTGGCCGAGCTGATGCGTCGCGGCTGGTCCGAGGCCGACATCCGCAAGATCTCGGGCGAGAACCTGCTGCGCACCATGCGCGCGGTGGAACGCGCCGCGACGGCTGAACGGGGCCAGCGCCCGAACCTGGCGCAACTGCCGAACGACGGCGCGCCGGAGTAGGAGTCAGGCGGGCTGCGGAGCCGACGGGGCTTTCAGGCGAACTAGGCGGGCGATTTCGAAGGCGAGATCCTCATCGGAATGGTCGGGCTTCACTTCGATGAAGTCGACCCCCGCGCGCCGCAGCGCTTCCCGCTTGACGGCGTCCCGAGCGGCGGCTGTGCCGAGATAGTGTCCGGAGCCCTGGAACTCTACGGCCGCCAGAGGATGTCCGTCGCGGGCAATGACCAGCATATCCACGCGCTTGCTGTTGACGGCGGCGAAGGCCTTGGCGTCGGCAGAGGTCAGGACCTCGCCCAAAGACACCTGAGCCATCACGCGCCAGCCCATGCGATGGCCGCGCAGGAGGCGTTCAATCTGCAGGAAGGCGCGGGCCTCGCTCTTGGACATCAATCGCTTGGGGCGAAACTCGGCGTTCATGACGGTGGTGAGTTGCGCCGCGGGATCAGTTCGGTCGCTGGGAGCCGTTGGGGCGTCAGTGTTCACGAGCTTCATTCCTGCGCGCCATCGCCCCTTGCTGGGACGACGGCCCAAACGACTTCTAGCGCCGACCTTCAACCCGGCCAGGAACCCCAGAAGTGCGATCAAGGCCAGCAACAGCGGCAGGTTATCGGCTGATGTCAGTTCCCGGAGGAAGGCTTGCATAGGCATGGGTCCACTCGTGTGAACTGACCAGTCTGCCTTTCACCATTTGGCGTTCGGTGAATCGGCGTGGTTAAGGTCGGCCTCAGGAGCGCACCGGCAACCCGTCCAACTGCCTTAACCCCTCCCACAGGGCGATCCCCGCGCTGACGGACAGGTTCAGCGAGCGTGTTTCCGGCCGGATGGGGATGAAGACGCGGGCGTCGGCGGCGGCGTGGACATAGTCGGGGGCGCCGGCGCTTTCCTTGCCGAACAGCAGGACGTCGTCGGGCCGGAATTCGAAATCGGGCAGGGGCGTGGCGCCCTTGGTCGTGAACAGGACCAGCCGCCCCGGCGCGCGGTCGCGCTGGAAGGCCTCCCAGTCCGCGTGGCGGGTCATGTGGCTGAGCGGGCCGTAGTCCAGCGCCGCGCGCTTCATGGCGCGGTCGTCGAAACGGAAGCCGACGGGCTCGATCACGTGCAATTCGACGCCGAAACAGGCGCTCTGTCGGATACAGGCGCCCACATTCTGCGGGATGTCAGGTTGAAAAAGGGCGAGACGCATTCTAAGGCCCTCATACGCGCGGGGCGGGGTTTTGTCGCGGCCATTATTGCGACCGTTTCGCAAGTTGCGTCAGCGACTTGCAGAGAGGGTGGCGAAATCAGGGCCGCAGGCGACTTTCACCGTTCCGCTAGACGATCCATGCCGACGACCATCCCCCTCCCGGGGCGGGCGATCGGGACTGCAGAGGTGATAGCGTGGCCGAATCGGTCGTGAATGCTGAAGGGCCTGATGGCCAACACGGGGGCGGCGACGCCACCCGCCGCGACTTCATCCACATCGCTGCCGGCACCGCCGCAGTCGGTGCGGGCGTGATGGTGGCCTGGCCGCTGATCAACCAGATGAACCCCGCCGCCGACACCCTGGCCCTGGCGTCGATCGAATTCGATCTGACCAAGGTTCAGGAAGGCCAGCAGGTCGTCATCAAATGGCAGGGCAAGCCGGTCTTCGTGCGTTACCGCACCCCGGCCGAGATCCAGAAGGTGTCCGCCGAGGGCGCCGTCGGCTCGCCGCCGCAGACCGATGTCGAACGCACCAAGGCCGGCCACGAGAAGTATCTCGTCGTCATCGGCTCGTGCACCCACCTGGGCTGCGTCCCCACCTTCGGGACGGGCGACTTCGGCGGCTGGTTCTGCCCTTGCCACGGTTCGCACTACGACGCCTCGGGCCGTATTCGTAAGGGACCTGCGCCGTTGAACCTGGTGGTGCCGAACTACGAATACATGTCTGACACCCGCGTCAAAATCGGCTGAGGACGGACAGAGGACCCATGAGCGATCACGAATCCACCTACGTCCCCAAAACCGCGATTGAGCGGTGGATGGACACCCGCCTGCCGATCATCCGTTTCGGCATGGACTACGCCAACCTGCCGACCCCCCGTAACCTGAACTACTGGTGGACCTTCGGCGGCATCCTGGCCCTGTGCCTGATGACGCAGATCATCACCGGCATCGTTCTGGCCATGCACTATACGCCGAACACGGCCCTAGCCTTCGCCTCGGTCGAGCGCATCATGCGCGACGTCAACGGCGGCTGGCTGATCCGTTACGTCCACGCCAACGGCGCGTCGATGTTCTTCATCGCCGTCTATCTGCACATGCTGCGCGGTCTCTACTACGGCTCCTACAAGGCGCCGCGCGAGATGATCTGGATCGTCGGCTGCCTGATCTTCTTCCTGATGATCGCCACCGCCTTCCTGGGCTACGTCCTGCCCTGGGGCCAGATGTCCTTCTGGGGCGCTGAGGTCATCACCAACCTGATCGGCGCCATTCCGGTCATCGGCGAGCCGATCCTGATCTGGCTGCGCGGCGGTCCGGCCATCGACAACGCCACGCTGAACCGCTTCTTCTCGCTGCACTACCTGCTGCCGTTCGTCATCGCCGGCTGCGTGGTGCTGCACCTGTGGGCCCTGCACGCCGCCGGTCAGAACAACCCGGTCGGCATCCTGATCCCGAAGGACCGTCAGAAGAAGGACATGCTGCCCTTCCACCCCTACTTCACGGTCAAGGACGGCTTTGCGATCATCCTGTTCCTGATCCTGTTCGCGGTCTTCGTCTTCTATCAGCCGAACGCCCTGGGCCACGCCGACAACTACATCCCGGCCAACCCGCTGCAGACCCCGGCGCACATCGTGCCCGAATGGTACATGCTGCCCTTCTACGCGATCCTGCGCGCCATCCCCGACAAGTTCGGCGGCGTGGTGGCCATGTTCGGCGCCATCGGCGTGCTGTTCGTCCTGCCCTGGCTGGACACGTCCAAGGTGCGCTCCATGCGTTACCGCCCGACGATGCGCACCTGCTTCATCATCTTCCTGTTCGTCTGCTTCGGCCTCGGCTGGTGCGGTGGTCAGCTGCCGGATGCTCCGGTCGTTCCGGGCATGCCCAGCTTCAACCTGTTTGACGGTCAGCTGAACTCCTACCTGTGGCTGACGCGTCTGCTGACGGCCTACTACTTCATCTTCTTCCTGGTGCTGATGCCGTTCCTCGGCCTGCGCGAGAAGCCGTTGCCGGTCCCGGCCACGATTTCCGAGCCGGTCCTGCCCGTCACCGAGCAGAAGGGCTGAGCGCGATGATTTCGAACGAGAAGAAAACCGTGTCCTTCCGCAAGATCCTGGTTTCCCTGACGGCCGCTGTCGGCCTGGTCGCCATCGCCGCTCCGGCGATGGCCGCCGGGGGCGCCAAGCATCCGCGCGAGGGCAACTTCAGCTTCGAGGGGCCGTTCGGCACCTATGATCAGGGCCAGCTTCAGCGCGGCTACAAGGTCTACAAGGAGGTCTGCGCCTCCTGCCACGGCATGGACCTGATGCATTTCCGTAACCTGGGCGACAAGCACGGGCCGTTCTGGAACCCCAAATACCCGAACCCGAACGACAACCCCGTCGTGAAGGCTCTGGCCAAGGAAGCCCAGGTCCCGGACATCGACAGCGAAACGGGCGAGGCGCTGATGCGCGACGCCACCACCGCTGACAAGTTCCCCAACCCCTATCCGAACGCCACGGCTGCGGCTGCGGCCAACGGCGGCGCCATGCCGCCGGACCTGTCGGTCATGGCCAAGGCCCGTCATGACGGCGCCAACTACATCTACTCGCTGCTGTCGGGCTATGTGACCCCGCCGGCCGGCCTGAAGATGACCTCGGCCCAGCACTACAACCCCTATATGGCGGGCGATCTGACCCCGTTCTGGGAAGGCGAGGGGCACGTGCCTCCGGGCGGCTTCATCGCCATGCCCGCGCCTCTGCGCGCCGGTCAAGTCACCTATGACGACGGGACCGAAGCCACTGTCGATCAGATGGCCAAGGACGTCGCCGCCTTCATCGCCTGGACCTCCGAGCCCAAGGCGACCGAGCGCAAGCAGATGGGCTTTGGCGTGATCATCTTCCTGCTGCTGTTCGCAGGGATCACCTACGCCAGCTATCGCCGCATCTGGAAGGGCGTCGCCCACTAAGGGTGATGCAGCTTCGAGACGAGATGACCCGCCGGAGCGATCCGGCGGGTTTTTTCGTGTCCGCAGGCGGAACAGGTCGCATCGACTCGCCGGATTTCGACCGATAGGGTCCGAGGCTCTGATTTGGCCGAGGGTCTGTTTCCATGCGTCTGATGTCGTCCGCCGCCGTCCTGCTGTTCGCCGCCGCCCTGGCCTCGAACGTTGGAGCCCAGACCCCTGACTTCGATGCGGCGCGCATCTCCAACGACATCAAGGTGCTGTCCGACGACAGCTTCGAGGGGCGCGGCATCGCCACCCCGGCGGAGCAGAAGGTCATCGACTATCTGAGCCAGCAGTATGCGGCGGCGGGCTTCGCGCCCGGCGGCGAGAACGGCGGCTGGACCCAGGCGGTCGGCCTGAACCGCTTCACCGTCTCCAACGTGAGCGGCCAGATCAAGGTCGGCGACTGGACCCAGCCGCTCGTGCAGGGGCAGCAGGCCACCATGACCACCCGTCTGCCCGGCGAGGGCGTCGACCTGCGCGGCAAGCCCCTGGTCTTCGTCGGCTACGGCACGAACGCCCCCGAACGCGGCTGGAACGACTTCAAGACCGACGTGCGCGGCAAGGTGATCGTCGTCCTGGTCAACGACGCCGACTTCGAGGAGCCTGCGCTGAACACCTTCGGCGGCGAGGCCATGACCTATTACGGGCGCTGGACCTACAAGTACGAAGAGGCGGCGCGTCAGGGCGCGGCGGGGGTGCTGATCGTTCACGAGACCAAGCCCGCCTCCTACGGCTGGACCACGGTGGCCAACTCCTGGTCCGTGCCGCAGTTCGACATCGTGCGTCAGAACCCGTCGGCCGAGCGCGTGCCGATGGAGGCCTGGATTCAGCGCGACGTGGCCGTGGACCTGTTCCGCCACGCCGGCCTCGACTTCGAGCAGGAGAAGATCAAGGCCCGCAGCCGCGACTTCCAGCCGGTCGAGCTGAAGGGGGCGACCATCGACGCCAGCTTCGATGTGAAGACCGATCAGATCACCACCCACAACGTCGTGGCCAAGCTGGAGGGCGCGACCTACCCGAACGAGACCATCCTCTACACCGGCCACTGGGACCACATCGGCATGGGCGAGCCGGACGCCAGCGGCGACCGCATCTTCAACGGCGCCGTGGACAACGCCTCGGGGACGGCGGGCCTGCTGGAGCTGGCGCGCCACTGGTCGGCGGGCAAGCGCCCCGAGCGCACCATCGTCATGATCAGCTTCACCGCCGAAGAAAGCGGCCTGTTGGGCTCGGAGTTCTACGCCGCCAATCCGCTCTATCCGCTGGAAACCACGGTGGCGGGCTTCAACCTGGACGCCATGGGCGTGCTGGGCCGCATGAGCAAGCTGGGCGTGACCGGCTATGGCCATTCGGAACTGGACGAGCGGGTCATCCCCCTGGCGGCGGCCCAGGGCCGTGGCTTCGAGGGCAATGCCGGCGTGGGCGCGGGCATCTACTTCCGTTCGGACCACTTCCCGCTGGCCAAGCGCGGGGTGCCGATGGCCTATCTGTCCTCGACCGGCGACTACATCGACGAACCGATCGCCCCGCGTCTGGCTGCGGCGGCTGAATATGGCGCCAAACGCTATCACCAGGCCGCCGACGAATGGGAGCCGACCTGGGACTATCGCGGCATGATCCAGGATCTGGAGGTCGTCTATGACGCCGGTCAGGCCCTGGCCAACAGCCGCGACTGGCCGCAGTGGAAGACGGGTTCGGAATTCGGCCCGGCCCGCGCCGTCAGCGCCGACCAGCGCAACTAGGCCAGGTCTGACCCGCCTTCGCGGAACATGACAAAAATGTAAGGGGCGGCCTCCTGCGAGGTCGCCCTATTAGTTTGCATCAAAGCCCCGTGGGGAGGGCGAGGGAGTTTCCATGCATCGTCGGTTCATCAGCGGCGTCGCCGCCGCCGCTCTTCTGCTCGTCGCCGGTTCGGCGGCGGCGCAGGACTTTTCGGCCCAGCGCCTGTCGGACGAAATCCGCACCATCAGCGCTGACGACTTCCAGGGGCGCTATCCCGGCACGGATGGCGAGAAGAAGACGCTGGAATGGCTGCAGGCCCAGTACGAGGCCATGGGCATGGCCCCCGGCGGCCCGAACGGCCAGTGGCTGCAGGTCATCGACTTGAAGCGCTACACCCCCGTCGCGGACGCCGCCAAGGCCAGCTGGACCGGCGCGGACGGTCAGGTCCATGTCCTGACGCCGGGAACCGACATCACCCTGCGCGCAGCAACGAATGACGGTCAGGCTTCTATCGCCAATGTGGGCCTGGTCTTCGCCGGCTACGGCATCCATGCGCCCGAGCGCGGGTGGGACGACTACGGCGATCTTGATGTAACGGGCAAGGTGGTCGTCGTCGTCGCCGGGGAGCCGGACGGCGACCTTTTCAACGGCGTCTATACGACCAACTATGAATCCGGCGCCTACAAGGCGGATGAAGCCAAGCGCCGTGGCGCCGTAGGCGTCATTACGATCATCAACGCCGCACCGGCGGACAGGGCCTGGACGCGTGGCGTTCAGGGCGCGGGCCGCACCCGTACCCAGGCGCCTGGTTCTGCGGATCTGGAGTTCTCGGCCGCGATTCATGCGGATACGGCCAAGGCGCTTGGGCTGGATATGGCGGTTCTCGCTTCGCGCCTGGGCAGTGGCGATTTTCGCGCCGCCGATATGCCTGGCATGAGTGTGTCCATTGAGGTTTCTGAGACCATCGACACCCTGCGCACCCACAATCTGCTGGCCAAAATTCCGGGGACCAAGCGTCCCAACGAGACCATCATCTATTCGGCCCACTGGGACCACGTCGGCGTCAACGAGAACGCCGCGGGCCACGACAAGATCTTCAACGGCGCCTGGGACAACGCCTCGGGCACGGTCGGCGTGGTCGAGATGGCGCGTCAGCTGAAGGCCGCGCCGGCGCCCGACCGCACCATCGTCTTCGCCCATATGGCGGCTGAGGAAATGGGCCTGCTGGGCGGCTACGCCTATGTCGCCGATCCGGTCTATCCGCTGGAAACCACGGTGGCCGACATCAACATCGACATGCTGCCACTGTCGGGTCCGACCCGCGACGTGCCGATCTTCGGCAAGGGGCAGAACAGCCTTGAAGACGATCTTCAGGCCCTGGCCGAGAAGGAAGGCCGCTATGTTTCCGACGACGGTCAACCGGAGCAGGGGTTCTATTACCGCTCCGACCACTTCCCCTTCGCCCGCGCGGGCGTCCCGGCCCTGATGCCATGGCACGGCGTGGACTGGGTCGACGGCGGGCGCGAGGCCGGTCTGGCGGCGTGGAAGGCCAGGTTCGGCGCCGACTATCACAAGCCCAGCGACGAATGGTCCGCCGACTGGGACCTGCGTTCGGCGGTCCAGAACCTGACGCTGCTGTATCGCCTGGGTCTGCAACTGGCCAACAGCGATGCATGGCCCACCTGGAAGCCGACATCCGAGTTCGGTCAGGTCCGCGCGACGAGCGACGCGGCGCGGAAATAGGGCCTTCGGTATGCCCCTCGGTCGGGGACCAGGCGTGGTCCAGATCGAGGATTCATGTTCAGGCCCTCCGCCCTTGCAGGGCGGAGGGCCTTTTCATTGCCGAGGTGAGGCGGGCGGTCAGACCGCCGCCAGGGCCTGTTCCAGGTCCGCGATAAGGTCGTCGATGTGCTCGATGCCGACCGACAGGCGGACGGTGTCCTCGGTCACGCCCGCCTTCTTCAGCTCGTCGGGCGACAGCTGGCGGTGGGTGGTCGAGGCGGGGTGGCAGACCAGGGACTTGGCGTCGCCGATGTTGACCAGGCGGGTGAACAGCTTGACCGCGTCCTGGAAGCGCCCGCCGGCCTCGCGGCCGCCCTCTACGCCGAAGGTCAGCAGACCCGAGGCCTTGCCGCCGAAATACTTCTGGATCAGGGCGTGGCCGGGGTGGTCGGGCAGGCCGGCGTAGTTGACCCATTTCACCTTGGGGTGGCCCTTCAGATAGTGAGCCACGGCTGTGGCGTTCTCGACGTGCCGGTCCATGCGCAGGGCCAGGGTCTCCAGCCCTTGCAGGATCAGGAAGCTGTTGAACGGCGAGATGGCCGCGCCGGTGTTCCGCAGCAGCACGGTCCGCACCCGGCCGATATAGGCCGCGGGACCCAGCGCCTCGGTATAGACGACGCCATGATAGGACACCTCGGGCTCGTTCAGGCGGCGGAAGCGCGCCTTGTGCTCGGCCCAGGGGAACTTGCCGCTGTCGATGATGGCCCCGCCGATGCTCGTGCCGTGGCCGCCGATGTATTTGGTCAGGGCGTGGACGACGATGTCGGCGCCGTGCTCCATCGGGCGGGTCAGGTAGGGGGTCGGCACGGTATTGTCGACGATCAGCGGCAGGCCTTGGGCGTGGGCCGCATCGGCCAGGGCGGCGAAGTCCACGACATTGCCCAGCGGATTGCCGATGGACTCGCAGAAGACCGCCTTGGTCCGGTCATCCGTGTTGGCGGCGACGGCGGCGATGTCGTCGGCGTCGATGAAGCGCACCTCAATGCCGTACTGGGGCAGGGTGTGGGCGAACAGGTTGTAGGTGCCGCCATAGAGGGCGCCGGTGGCGATGATGTTGTCGCCGGCCTCGGCGATGGTCAGGATGGCGTAGGTGATGGCCGCCATGCCCGAGGCCACGGTCAGGGCCGCGATCCCGCCCTCCAGCGCCGCCAGACGCTGCTCCAGCACGTCGGACGTCGGGTTCATGATCCGGGTGTAGATATTGCCCGCCACCTTCAGGTCGAACAGGTCGGCCCCGTGCTGGGTGTCGTCGAAGGCGTAGCTGGTGGTCTGATAGATCGGCACCGCGACGGACTTGGTCGTCGGGTCGGGCGTATAGCCGGCGTGGACGGCGAGCGTGTCGAACTTCATGCAAATCCCCGGGGAGTATGACGCGGAAACCGCGCCTTCATTCCCCGAGGCTAGCAAACCCCGAACGGCAATGGGATTTCAGATTTTCTGCGGGGCCGGTCAGATTTTCTAACCGACCCCTGTGACAGTCTTAGTTGTTGAACAGGAAGTGCATGACGTCGCCGTCCTTGACGACATAGGCCTTGCCTTCGGCGCGCATCTTGCCGGCTTCCTTGGCGCCCGCTTCGCCCTTCAGGGCGACGAAGTCGTCGAAGGCGATGGTTTCGGCGCGGATGTAGCCCTTTTCGAAGTCGGTGTGGATCACGCCGGCGGCTTGCGGGCCGGTGGCGCCGACGGGGATGGTCCAGGCGCGCGCTTCCTTGGGGCCGACCGTGAAGTAGGTCTGCAGGCCCAGCAGCTTGTAGGCCTCGCGGATCAGACGGTTCAGGCCGGGCTCTTCCAGACCCAGGGTCTCAAGGAACTCCTTTTGCTCCTCGTCGTCCAGGACGGCGATTTCCGACTCGATCTGGGCCGAGATGACCACCGAGTTGGCGTTGTCCTCGGCGGCGCGCTTGGCCACCAGGTCGGACAGCTCATTGCCCTTGTCGGCCGAGGCCTCGTCGACGTTGGCGACGTAGAGAGCGGGCAGGGAAGTCAGAAGCTGCAGCATGTGCCACGCCTTCTCGTCTTCCTTGTCCACCTGGGCCACGCGGGCGGGCTTGCCGGCGCGCAGCGGCGTCAGGGCCAGGTTGATCAGGCGCAGGGTCTGCTGGGCGTCCTTGTCGCCGCCCTTGGCCTTCTTCTCGACGTTGACGACGCGCTTCTCGAGGCTTTCGAGGTCGGCCAGCATTAGTTCAGTCTCGATGATCTCGAGGTCCGAAATGGGATCGATGCGGTTTTCGACGTGGGTGATGTCGTCATCGACGAAGCAGCGCGCGACAAAGGCCACCGCGTCGCAGTCGCGGATGTTGGCCAGGAACTGGTTGCCCAGGCCCTCGCCCTTGGACGCGCCGCGCACCAGACCGGCGATGTCCACGAAGGTGATCCGCGAGGGGATGATCTCCTTGGACCCGGCGATGCCGGCCAGCACCTCCAGGCGCGGCTCCGGGACCGCCACGTCGCCGGTGTTCGGCTCGATGGTGCAGAACGGATAGTTGGCGGCCTGAGCCGCCGCCGTCTTGGTCAGGGCGTTGAACAGGGTGGACTTGCCGACGTTGGGCAGGCCGACGATCGCGACTTTAAGAGCCATGGGATTCCTCGTGAGCGCGAGCCTTTAGCCGGTTCGGGGCTGTTTGTCAGGTGCGGCGGTGTCTGAACCCTCTCCGTTGGGAGAGGGCTCGAGCCTCCAAGAGCGAAGCGATTGGAAAAGGCGAAAGGGTGAGGGGGCTACCTGTAAGTCGGCGTGAGCGGCGCCGCGGCGGCTTGCGCCGACGGCTGCCGCCAACCCTCACCCTTTCGCGCAAGAACGCTCGCTGACGCTCGCGTGCGCTCAAGCCCTCTCCCATCGGGAGAGGGACGCCGCTGCTACTCCTGCGAATCCACCACCGGCGGCTGCTTGACCGCCGCGTGGACGCCGATGGCCGGGGCCTTCTCGAAGGTCAGGGTGAAGGAGGCGACGCCGCCGTCCACCAGCGGGTCGCGCAGGCCCATCAGCATGATGTGCGTCGAGCCGGGCTTCAGCTCGACCTTCTGACCGGCGGGCAGGGGCAGGCCGTCTTTCAGCTCGCTCATGCTCATCATGCCGTTCTCCATCTTCATCTCATGGATCTGGGCGGTGTCGGCCAGAGGGGTGGAGACGCTGACCAGGCGGTCGTCGGACTCGGCGGTCAGGGTGACGTAGCAGCCGCCGGCCTTGGCGCCGTTCGGCGTCGGGCGGCACCAGGCGTCGGCGACCGTGACGGTTCCGGGGACGGCGGCGGCGTCAGCGGGCTTTTCCGCCGGCTGACCGCAGGCGGCCAGGGTCAGGGCGGCGGCCGACAGACCGGCCAGGGCGAACAGGGATTTCATCGAGGTGTTCCTTTCTAGGAGGCGACGGTCTTGGACCCGGCGAACGTCCGTACGACTCGATCGAGCAGCAGGGCGGCCACAAGGCTCAGTCCCGTCAAGGGATAGAGGATGGACAGGGGAATGACGATGCACAGCACCGCGGTTCGGGCGCGAGCGCCGGGGGGCGAGGGCGGGGCGCCCAGGCGACGGCGCGACAGGCTGGGCGGGCGACGTTTCCACCACATGACCAGACCGCTGATCGCCAGCACCCAGACGGCGATGCAGCCCACCAGCATCAGGATGCGGTTGATCCAGCCGTACTGCATCCCCTGGTGGACGGCGATGCCCCACTCAAAGCCCTTGGCCATGAGGCCGAACTGTTCCCAGCGCAGGTCGGCCTTCACCGCCCCGGTCGCGCCGTCGACATAGAGGCTGCGCGCGTCCTCGGCCTGGCGCGTCTGGCGCGCGACGGTCCAGGCCAGGTCGGACGATTGCGGGATGCTGACGGTGAAGGGGCGGGGCAGGCCCCGTTCACGCGTGGTTTCCAGCACGCGGCTCAGGCTGGGGGCTGCATGGCCGTGAGCAGGTGCGGGCAGGACGGCCTTCTCCAGCGTCCAGCCCACGCCGGCCGGGGCGTCGTGCGGCTTGGCATGGCTCCAGGGGCTGGCGGCGGCGGGCGCGGGCGGACGGCCCAGACCTGTGCCGCGCATCACCCCCATGAACTGATCGCCCCAGACGGCGGACCAGGGCATGCCCGTCACCGCCAGGAAAATGATCACCCCGCCGACATAGAAGCCGGTCACGGCGTGCAGGTCGCGCCAGAAAGGGCGACGACCCGCATCGGTTTCCTGAAGCCGCAGCACCGCCCCTGTTCTCCGGCGCGGCCACCACAGATAGAGGCCGGTGGCGCACAGGATGACGGCCCAGCCCGCGACGATCTCGACCAGGATGTTCAGCGCCTTGCCGACCGGCCCGCCGACCAGGCTGAGGGAATGCAGCGTCTTGATCGTCTCGGTCACGCCGCCATAGGCGGTGACGCCCGTGACGCGGGCCGTATGAGGATCGACGAAGACGGTCCGGCGCGAACCGTCCGGGCGATCCACGCGGATGCGCACGGCCTGATTGGATTGCGCCGGGACCAAGACGTTCGCGGCTCGTCCCTGTCCAGCGAGGGCCGCCGCCGCCAGCCACTGATCGGGATCGGCCGTCTGCGCGCTGAGCGGGACCTGGATCATGGCGCGATAGACGGCCTGATCGATCTCGTCCTTGAATAGGTAGAGAGCCCCGGTCAGCGTCAGCAGCATCAGGAAGGGCATGACCAGCACCCCGGCGTAGAAGTGCCAGCGCCAGACCGCGCGATAGGCGCCGGACATGATGTCCGGCGCCTCGCCCCTGCTTTTGGCGGGACGGCCCATCAGTAGGCCAGCCTGACGCCGATGAAGACGGAGCGTCCCTCGCCGGGGAAGAAGACGGCGCTGGATGCGTCGCCGACGGTCACGGCGGAGAACTCGCCGACGTAGCGTTCGTTCGTCAGGTTGCGGGCGTCGACATAGACCGAGGCGTGGGACCCGATGTTGAACCCGCCGGTCAAGCCCAACACCGCATAGTTCGGCGCCTTCGCCTTATTGGCGTAGTCGACATAGGGGCTGCTGATCCGCCACTCGACCGAAGGCGTGACAAAGACGCCGGAGGGGTGACGCCAGGTCAGCTCGGCCCGGTACTGATGCTCGGGCACCACCGGCAGGCGGTTGTCGCCCCAGCGCGCATCGCCGTCGAAGCGGAAGTCGCTCCAGGTCCAGGTCTGGCGCAGCAGCAGGGAGCCGTCCGCCAGTTCTACGGGCAGGCGCCAGTCCAGACCGGCCTCGATCCCCTGGTGGATCGTCTTGTCGGCGTTGAAGGTGGCGGCGGGAATGTCCGGGCCGGTGATGAAGTTCAGCATCTCGCCGTCGATCTGGCTGCGATAGGCGGTCAGGTCCCAGGCGAAGGCGCCGCGCCGTCCGCGCGTGCCGATCTCGGCGGTCCAGGCGTCCTGAACCTCGACCGGGACGAAGCCGGCCAGCGGGGCCTGCACCAAGGCCCCATAGGTCGGCGGCTCGACCGAGCGGGTGACGTTGGCGAAGACCTGGGCGCCGTCTTCGGCTTCCCACAACAGGCCCAGACGCGGCGAGAACCAGTCGTAGTCGATGCTGTCGTCATTGGCCGGGGCCAGGTGGTCGCGATAGTCGCGCGTGGCGCGTCCCCAGGACCCGCCCGCCACCAGGGCCAGCCGGTCGGTGACGAACAGCCGCCCCTCGGCGAAGACGTCCAGCCCCGTCGCCTCCTGCTTGCCCTTGGCCGTCAGGGCGCCGCGATTACCGGCGATGTTGACATAGCGCAGGGCGTCCAGGTCGCCGTCACGCCAGCTGAAGCCATAGAAGGCGTCGGCGCGCAGACCCGCGACCTGACCCGTCCAGTCGATGCGGGCGAAGGCGCCGCGCGTGGCGCTTTCCTGATCCACGACCTGGAAGATCGGGTGATAGAGCGACTTCTCCCAGCCCCAGACCGCGCCTTCGAACAGGGTGGTCTCGTTGAAGCGCCAGCGCGTCTGCAGCGTCAGGCGCTTGACCGTCAGGTCGCGGGCCTGATCCCCGGTCAGGGCTGAGGTCGAGGCCATGCGCGGCGTCTTCAGCGCCTGATCCAGCGTCAGGGCGCCGGGGATGTCCTGCTTGATGTCCGCCGCCTGGGCGATCAGGCGCACCTCGCGGTCCTCGCCGAACGAACGCCCGGCGTTGACGGTCAGCCGGCCTTGCGACTGTTCGCTGTGGTCGCGCCAGCCGTCGCTCTGCATCCCGGTAACGGCGGCGTAGACGTCCCAATCGCCGTGCGTGCGCGCGATGGCGGCGTGGCCGCGCCAGGATTCGAAGCTGCCGCCTTCCAGCTGAAGCAGGTTCTCTTGCAGCGCCGTACGGCCCGTCGGCGTGACCAGGTTGATCGCCCCGCCCAGCTGCGCCCCGCCGAAGCGCAGGGTGTTCGACCCCTTCCACACCTCGATGTAGCGGGCGCTCAGCGCGTCCACGCTCTGGAAATCGGAGAAGCCGTCGGCGTCGGCGAAGGGCACGCCGTCCTGGGCGAACAGGACGCCGCGCTGGTGGAAGCCCTGGGCGATGCCGGAGCCGCGAATGGAGAGTCGGCTTTCCTCGCCATAGCGTTTCTGGGCGAGGACGCCGGGGACGTTCCTCAGGGTGTCGGCAAAGCCCTGGGCGAAGCGGTCGGCATAGCTCTCGGCCGAGACGACGGCGACGGCGCCGGGGGTGCGGCTGAGACGGTCGCGCGCCTCGGCCACGACGGCGGGGTCCTCGGCGTTGCGGCGGCCAGTGACGATGATGCTGTCGACGACGGTGGCCGGGCCGTCACTTTCGGGCAGGTCGGAGGCAAAGGCGAAGCTCGGCGCCAGGCAGGCGCCGATGAGCAGCGCGCACGGCGCCGCAGTGGTCTTGAAAGACATGAAACTGGAATCCTGAAAACAGAAATGCAGCCGCGCGGCCCGTCAGCAGGCGCGCGGCGTCGATAGGTCTGGTTTTCAGGCGTGGGGAGGGGCGGTGGACGGCGGGCGCGGCGGGGCGCGGGCCGGCGGCGGAGGGCTGACGCGGAAGGGCGCATAGGCGACCGGCGCGACCATGCGGACGGCGGGAGCTGGAGCGGGGGCCGGCGGTTCGGGCAGGGCGGCCAGCAGGGGCATGACGCAGGCGGCGCACTTGGCCCCGACGTGCTGCTTGGCCGGGCCGTCGACGCCGCCCGTCTGGATTGTCTGCGGCCCCTCGGCCGAGCAGATGACGATGGGCTGACCGGGAACCGAGGCCGCCAGGGCCGCGAACGGCAGCAGGGTTCCGATCACGATGGCGAACGTCGCGGCCAGGAAGGCCAGCGAGCGCGCAATCGACCAGTTTTCACTCTGGGACCGGGTCACAGGCCGGGGCTTAAACCTTCCCGCAATGTGAAGCTAGAGCGACGGGACGCCGCGCACCCTCGACAACGGCCGTTTCTCCGTGTCAGCGTGGCCCCCGAAACGCTCAGGGAAGACCTCATGATCCGCGCACTCGGACCCTTCGCCGTCGCCATGCTGCTGGCCGCGCCCGTCTTCCCTTCTCAAGCAGGGGCGCAACAGGTGGAGGAGGGGCCGGGCGGTCCCGACCGCGTCTCCCTGACCGTCTATAATCAGAACATCGCCCTGGTGGAGGACGTGCGGAACCTGAACGTGCCCGCCGGGCGCTCGCGTCAGGAGTTTCCGGGCGTGTCGGCCAGCATCCGGCCCGAGACGGTCGGCCTGTCGGGACGCGGCCTGTCGGTGGTCGAGCAGAACTTCGACTATGACCTGCTGACGCCGGGCAAGCTGATGGAAAGCGCCGTCGGCGGCGACATCGGCATCGTCCGCACCAACCCCGGCTCGGGGGCGCAGACCACCGAGCGCGCCCGCGTCCTGGCGGCGAATCAGGGCGTGGTCTTGCAGATCGGCAACCGGATCGAGGTGCTGCGCGACGACGGGGTGCCGACGCGGGTCATCTTTGACCGGGTGCCGGAAAATCTGCGTCCGCGCCCGACTCTCAGCGTCACCCTGGACGCCGAAGGCGCCGGCCGTCGCGAGACGACGCTCAGCTATCTGACCACCGGCCTGGCGTGGAAGGCCGACTATGTCGCGCGGTTCGACGAGAAGGCCGGCAAGCTGGACCTGACCGGCTGGATCACCATCACCAACAACTCCGGCGCGACCTTCTCGAACGCCCAGACGCGGGTGGTGGCGGGCGACGTCAACCTGATCAACCAGGGCGGCTACAACCCGCGCGGCGTGGTGCGGCCCGGCCAGCGCGGCAACGGCACGCAGACGGGCGGGCAGGGCGCCCTGGCCGACGTCTATGTCTATCCGCTGCCGGAAGCCGTCACCGTCGCCAACAACCAGACCAAGCAGGTCGGCCTGATCGACGCGGCGGGCGTGCCCGCGACCAAGCGCTATCTGAACGTTATCGACGGCTTCCAGACCTTCGAGGAGCCGGTCGCGGCCGAGGTCGGCGTCATCTTCTTGAATGGATCGGGCAACGCCGCCCTCGCCCTGCCGGCGGGGGTCATGCGCGTCTATGTCAAGGACGAGGCGGGCGAGCCGCGCTTCATCGGCGAGGATCAGGTGGATCACTCCCCCGCCGGGTCCGAGATCGTGGTCACGACCGGAGACGCCTTTGACGTGACGGTGCAGCCGCGTCTGGTCTCGTCCGAGCGCACGTCCAAGCGCCTGGTGGACTATTTCCGCACCCGCTATGCGATGGAATACACGGTCCGCAACGCCCGGCCCGAGCCGGTGACGGTCGAGGTGCGCCAGCGCGGTCTGGGCCGCGACACCGAGCTGAGCGATCAGAGCATCGAGGGCGAGATGCGCGACGCCCGCACTGTCGTCTGGCGCGTGCCTGTGCCGGCCAACGGCGAGACCAAGCTGACCGCGACCATCACGACCGGCGGCTGATCCGATGCGCCGCCTTCTGGCGATCACCACGGCCCTGACCGTCCTGGCGCCCTCGGTGTGGGCGCAGACCGAAAGCGTCTCCGCGCGCCCGGACACGGCGACCGTGGTCATCTACCGCGACCAGCCGGTCGATACGGTCGCCCTGATGGAGCAGTCGCGTCAGCCGTGGAGCCGGCTGGACCGTGAGGGCCTGGCCCTGATCGTCGAGACGCGCACCGTCGATCTGCCCGCGGGCGAGGGGATCATCCGTTTCCGGGGTCTGGCTACTGGCGTGGTGCCGCAGAGCGCGGTGCTGGAGGGCCTGCCCGCCCATGTGGTCGAGCGCAACGCCGACTTCGACCTGCTGTCGCCCGCCAGCCTGATGGAGAAGTCGGTGGGCGAGGTGGTGCGCGTCGTCCGCACCAACCCGGCAACCGGCGAACAGGTCGAAAAGGCCGCCGTGATCCGCGCGGGGGCGCAAGGCACGGTGCTGGAGATCGATGGCCGGTTCGAGGCCCTGGACTGTTCCGGCCAGACCGAGCGCGTCATCTTCGACCGCATGCCCGAGGGGCTGGGCGACCAGCCGGTGCTGTCGGTCCGCACGCGGGCCGAGCGGGCCGGGCGCCACACCGTGACCCTGGCCTATCTGGCGACGGGGCTGCAGTGGTCGGCGGACTATGTGGCGCGTCTGGACCCGTCGGACGGGACGCTGGACCTGACCGGATGGGTGACGCTGGCCAACTTCGGCGGGACGGGCTTCCCTGACGCCCCGGTGCAGGTGGTGGCAGGGACGCTGAGGAAGGACGCGGGGACCGTGCCGGTGGAGCCGGTGGTGCGCTATCAGCAGAACCAGTGCTGGCCGCAGGGGACGACGACCTTGGGATCGGGCGAGGACTACGGCAATGCATACATTGGAGCGGCCCTGAAGGAAGACCGGGTCGAGTACAGCGGGCCGCCAATGCCGGCTCCGTCGGCACTAAGGGTTCGAGAAGAGGTCATCGTCACCGGCAACCGCGTCGCCCGTCAGGGTGAACTGGGCGACTACAAGATCTACACCCTGCCGGAGCCGACCACCGTGGCAGCGCGCCAGACCAAGCAGGTGCGCTTTCTGGAGCGCGAGGGCGTGGCCTATGAGCGGCTCTATCGCGCCAGCGTGCTGAACAACGACGACGAAGCCCGTCCGACTGGCATCGTGTTAAAGCTCAGGAATGAAGAAGCTGCCGGGCTCGGCCTGGCCCTGCCGGGCGGCTCGGTGGCGGTGATGCAGCCGGACGGGGCGGGCGGCGTCCTGCTGGCCGGTCAGGACCGGTTCGAGGACAAGGGCGTGGGCCTGCCGGTGCGTCTGTCGTTCGGCGAATCGCCCGACGTGCGGGTGCAGACGCGGCTGGTGAAGTCGACCAGCTCGACGCGCGGAGCGGTGACGACGGACCGTTCCGAGATCGAGACCACCGTCACCAACGCCCGCGCCGAGCCCGTCACCGTCGAACTGGTCGCCGACGCGGCGATGTCGCGCGGCTTCCGCATCCGCAGCCAGTCGATCCGCAGTCGTATCGACGACACCGGCTATCCGGTCTGGACCCTGACCGTGCCCGCCAATGGCGCGGCGACGCTGAAGGCGGCGTGGACGACGACGGATTGAAGAATGCCACCCTCTCCCGATGGGAGAGGGCTTGAGCCTCCAGGAGCGCAGCGACTGGCAAGGCGAAAGGGTGAGGGGCGACGGTCGATGTCGGCTGAAAGCCGTCGCTCGAACGTGGGCGCGCTTCCCGGCTGATTTCACGCAGACATCGCTACGGCTCACGCCGACTGGAGCCGCGAACCCTCACCCTTTCGCGCAGCCGATCGCCTCCGGCTCTCGGGCGCTCAAGCCCTCTCCCATCGGGAGAGGGGCTTACTCCCCCCGCGCCGCCTGCCTGGGGCTGAACTTCGGCGCGGGGGCCAGGCGCATGACCTCGCCCTGATAGCGTTCGTCGTCGCCCGCCACGGCGAAGGGCAGGGCGTCGGCGCAGGCTTGCAGCAGGGCGTCCAGCCAGGGCTTCTCGGCCTTGTGGAAGTCGCCCAGGACGTGGGGCATGACGAGGTGGCTCTCGCCCGGATGGCCGACGCCCATGCGGCCCCGGCGGAAGTCGGCGCCCAGGTGGCTGATCAGGCTGCGGACGCCGTTCTGACCCGCTGCGCCGCCGCCGGTTTTCATGCGGAAACGGCCGGGGGCCAGGTCGATCTCGTCGTGGAAGACGATGATTTCGCTGGGCTTGATCTTGTAGAAGCGCGCCGCCTCGCCGACCGCGCGGCCGCTCTCGTTCATATAGGTCTGAGGCTTCATCAGCAGGACCTTGACCGGGCCGTCGGCGCTGTCGACCTCGCCTTCGCTGATGATGGACTGGAACTTGGCCCGCTCAGGACCGAAGCGCCAGCGACGCGCGATCTCGTCCACGGCCATGAAGCCGATGTTGTGGCGGTTCTTTTCGTATTTGGGGCCCGGATTGCCCAGACCGGCGATGATGATCATGCGGACCTCATGCCCGCTGATCCGGGCAAAGAAAAGCCCCGCGCCGGCGAACCGGGCGGGGCTGAAATCTTCCGACGAAGAAAACTCTTAGGCTTCTGCTTCGCCTTCGGCGGTGGTGTCGCCGGCGTCCGACTGACCAGCGGCCGAGTTCTTGATCGTGGCGATCATGAAGTCGCGGTCGGCGATGACCGTCGTCGCGCCCTTGGGCAGGTCGATGTCCGAGATACGGATGTTCTCGCCGATTTCGCGACCCTTCAGGTCAACGACCAGCTCGTCGGGGATCAGGTCGGCGGCGACCAGGATTTCGACCGAGTGACGGACGATTTCCAGCATGCCGCCGGCGCGGGTGAAGGGGGCTTCGTCAGCGTTCTTGAAGTGAACGGCGATCTCGATCTTGACCGGGGCGTTGGCGTCGACGCGCATCAGGTCGAAGTGCAGCGGGCGGTCCGACACGGGGTCGAACTGGACCGTCTTGGCGATGACCGGCTGGGTCTCGTCGCCGTACTTCAGGGTCACCAGGTGGCCCAGCAGCTTGCCGGTGTAGAGGGACTTGCGGAAGTCCTTCTCGTTCACCGAGATCGAGACGGGGGCCTTGTCGCCACCGTACAGGATGCCAGGCACAGCGCCCGAGCGACGAACAGCGCGTGCGCTGCCGGTGCCTGCGCCTTCGCGGACGTCAACGTTCAGAATGATCTCGGCCATCGGGCTCGCCTCAATAACAACAGTAACGCCGCGCCAACCGGGGCCCGCGCAGCGGGGTCATGAACCCTCGAATTCAAGAGGGCGGGCTATTACACGGATCAGGGGGAGGACGCAACCGCCCCGGTCGGTTTCAGCCCGCCATCGCCTCAGCTCATGCCGCTTCCCGGCGTGGGATTGGTTTCAGCGACCGTCACGGTCGGCGTCGTCGCAACCGGCATGGGGCCCGTATATTGGGCCGTGCAGATGGCCAGATCGCGCACGATGTGGCGGCCCGCGCAGAACATGTCCTCATAGCTCGGGCGCGAGGCGGCCAGGCACTGGAACAGCATCAGCTTGGACATGCTGGTGCAGAATTCGTTGTTTGATTCGTTCGTCAACGCGTCCGTATTGGGCTTGGCGTCGTCGCCTGCGGCTCCCAGGGCGGCCAAGGCGGCGATGGCCAGGGAGTTGACCATGGCGGGCGTGAAGGGGGCGCTGCGCTTGGCGGGGGTCAGGTTCAGGCCCGTTCCGCTGTTGGCGGCGGCGAACAGACGGGCGCTTTCCTCGGCGGACGGCAGTTGCGCCGCCGACAGGGTCTTGGCGCTTTGCAGGCGCGTATCCCGGTTGGCGATGGGGGTGACGGCCCAGCGGCGACGCGGATCGCGGCGCTCCTGGATCGTGTAGGCGTCGCCTTCGACGGCCTCGGCGAGGGCCGTCAGGGAGGCGATGTCCTTGCCCATGGTCGCCGTGATCAGACCGGCTGCCGCGTCTGCGCCGGGCAGGGTGGCGGCATAGGCCGGGTCGGCCACGATGCTGGCGATCATCTGCTGGCGCAGGGCCGGCGTGGAGCCGAACTGGCGCACCCCCGCGACATATTCGGGTGACTGCAGCGCCAGGATGGAGCCGTAGGCGATCATGCCGCGCGACAACTGGGCCGGCTCATAGGCGGCACCCTTGCGGATCGCGGCCTGGATCGATTCCGCGTCGGGGAAGCCGGCCTGGATGGTGCCGACCTCACGCACAAACGAGACATAGATCGCGGCGGCCTGAGCCACGCTCTCGTTCAGGCTGACCGCCGGCAGGGGCGTCGGCGGCGGCGGAGGCGGCGCGACCGGCTCCGGCGTCGAGCAGCTGGCCAGAATGGCGGCGGCGGCGATGGCGGCGACGGACAGGCCGCGGCGCAAGAAGGCCTGGGACATCGGCGAACTTCCCTCTAATCGAACGCGGGGCGCGCAGAAGCGCGCCCGAGAATACTGAAGCGTCTTATATCGCTGAGGGAATGGTTATTCGAAGGTTAATCGAACAGCTTCGAGACCGATTCCTCATTGGCGATGCGGCGGATAGCTTCGCCGATCAGAGGGGCCACGGATACGGTGCGAATCTTTCCGCACTTCAAAACTTCGTCAGGCTGTTCGATGGAATCGGTGATCACCAGCTCCTTCAGCGGGCCGTTGGTGACGCGCTGAACCGCCGGTCCCGACAGGACGCCGTGGCTGATATAGGCCGAGACCTCGGTGGCGCCGCGGTCAATCAGGGCCTGAGCCGCGTTGACCAGGGTGCCGCCCGAATCGACGATGTCGTCGAACAGGATGCAGCGGCGGCCTTCGACGTCGCCGATGATGTTCATGACTTCGCTCTCGCCCGCCTTGGGGCGGCGCTTGTCGACGATGGCCAGATCGGCGTCGAGGCGCTTGGCCAGCGAACGGGCGCGCACCACGCCGCCGACGTCGGGCGAGACGATCATCAGGTCGTCGCCGCGCGGATAGTGGTCCTTGATGTCCTGGGCCAGCACCGGGGTCGCGACCAGGTTATCGGTCGGAATGTCGAAGAAGCCCTGGATCTGACCGGCGTGCAGATCCATCGTCAGGACGCGGTGAGCGCCCGCGCGGGTGATCATGTTGGCGACCAGCTTGGCCGAGATGGGCGTGCGCCCGCCGGTCTTCCGGTCCTGACGCGCATAGCCGAAGTAGGGCATGACCGCCGTGATCCGCCGCCCCGACGCCCGCACCAGGGCGTCCGTCATGATCAGCAGCTCCATCAGGTTGTCGTTGGCCGGATAGGAGGTCGACTGGATGATGAAGACGTCCTCGCCGCGGACGTTCTCTTCAATGACGGCGAAAACCTCGTTATCGGCGAATCGTTTCACCTGAGCCTTGGTCAGCGGCATGTCGAGGTGGCTGGCGATGGCCTGGGACAGAGTCCGGTTCGAATTGCCAGAGAGCAGCTTCATTACCGGTCATCCTTTTGCCGTCATCGCTGCGCCAATGAGCGCAGTCGTTTCTGGACGCGCTCTTTAGCAGCGGATCGCTTTGCATCAACCCGTCATGACGGATTTCGCTGCATTGGCATGGTCGCAGTCGCTGCTATAGAGGTCGCCGTAACGACAGCGGCGCACCGGGGGTGCGCTGTGACCAAGGCATCTTAAGAGGTCGCCCTTGCCCGCTTCGAAGTTCCGTTCCGGCCTGACCCTGATGACGGTCGCCGTCGCCGCCCTGACGGTTTCCGCCTGCGCCGGAACCAAGCCCCGTCAGAAGCTGGCCTATGAAGAGCGCCCGGTCGAGGCGCTCTACAACACCGGCTATCAGCGCCTGCAGTCCAAGCGCTGGTCCGACGCCATCGACTATTTCCAGGAAGTCGAACGCCAGCATCCCTATTCGGAGTGGTCGCGCCGCGCGATCCTGATGCAGGTCTACGCCTATTATCAGAACAACAACTATCAGGACGCGATCGCGGCGGCTGACCGCTTCATCGCTCTGTTCCCCGGCAATCCGTCGGCGGCCTACGCCTTCTACATGCGCGCCATCTGCAACTTCGAGCAGATCGTCGATGTGGGTCGCGACCAGGGCTATGCCGAGGCCGCTCTGGTCGGTCTGCGCGACGTGGCGCGTCGCTATCCCAATACGGCCTACGCCACCGACGCCCGAATCAAGATCGACATGGTCAACGACCAGCTGGCCGGCAAGGAAATGGCCGTGGGCCGCTTCTATCAGCGCGCCAGCCAGCCGCTGGCGGCCCTGAACCGCTACAAGGCCGTGATCAACAATGAGGCCTTCCAGCGCAGCTCGCACACGCCCGAGGCCCTGTATCGTCTGGTCGAGGTCAACGTGGCCCTGGGCCTGGCCGAAGAGGCGACCCGCAACGCCGCCGTCCTGGGCCACAACTACCCGGGCAGCCCCTGGTACGCTGAAGCCTACGCCCTGCTGACCGAGCGCGGCCAGCGCCCGGATGTCCAGCCGGAAGCCAAGCGTGAAAGCTGGCTGCAGCGGATCATCCCCGGCGGGGCCTGATCTGAGGGGGAACTGCGGAAAGACGCTGCGTTCCCCTTCTGTTTCCGGCTACACTGGGCTGTAAAGTCGAATCAAGCTGGCGCATGCTGACCACACTCTCGATCCGTGACGTCGTCCTCGTCGACGCCCTCGACCTGGAGGTCGGCGAAGGCCTGACCGTGCTGACCGGCGAGACCGGGGCCGGCAAGTCCATCATTCTCGACGCCCTGGGTCTGGCCCTGGGGGCGCGCGGCGACGCGGGGCTGGTGCGCGCCGGCGCCAAGCAGGCGGTCGCCACCGCCGTCTTCACCGCCCCCGACGACGCCGCCGTCATCGACCTGCTGGCCGAGCGCGGCTTCGAGGTCGCGCCGGGCGAGGAGCTGATCCTGCGCCGCGTCGTCTCGGCCGACGGCCGCAGCCGGGCCTACGTCAATGACCAACCGGCGGGCGTCACGGCCCTGCGCGAGATCGGCGCCCTGCTGGTCGAGGTGCATGGTCAGCACGAGACGGTGGGCCTGCTGGACTGGAAGACCCACCGCGCCCTGCTGGACAACTATGGCGGCTTGCAGCCCCAGCTGTCGGGCGTAGCCGCCGCCGCTGAACGGCTGAAGGCCGCGCAAGGGCGTCTGGATGCGCTGGAAGCCTCCGCCGCCGAAGCCGCCGCCAAGGCCGAGGAGATCGCCCTCAACCTGGCCGACCTCGACGCTCTGGACCCGCAGCCGGACGAGGAGACCGAACTGGCCGGCGAACGCGCCATCCTGGGCGCCTCGGAAAAGGCCGTGGCCGATCTGGCCGACGCCCGCAACCTGCTGGGCGGGGACAAGCTGAGCCAGCGTCTGGCCTCGGCCCTGCGCGCCGTCGAACACGCCCGCCAGCGCGCGGTTCAGGCGGGCGCCGAGGGCGACAACCTCATCATCATCAAGCTGGGCCTGGCCGCCGAGGCGGTGGACCGCGCCCTGGTCGAGGCGACCGAGGCCGTCGCCGCGGTCGACGCCGCCGCCGACGCCTTCGACTTCGAACCGGGTCGTCTGGACAAGGCCGAGGAGCGGCTGTTCGCCCTGCGCGCCGCCGCGCGAAAACTGAACACGACGGTCGACGCCCTGCCGAGCCTGCGCGTGCGTCTGCGCGAACAACTGCGTCTGATCGAGAATGGCGCCGAGGCCCTGACCCATGCGCGTCGGGAGGTGGCCGTGGCGATCGAGGCCTATGACGTGGCCGCCATGTTGCTGACCTCGGCGCGCGAGGCGGCGGGCGACCGCCTGACCGCCGCCGTCATGGGCGAGCTGGGGCCGCTGAAGCTGGATCGTGCCCGGTTCCGCGTGACCCTGGAGCCTATCGAAGGCCGTCGCGGCCCTCTGGGCGTCGAGACCGTGCGCTTCGAGGTCGCCACCAACGCCGGCACGCCCTTCGGGCCCCTGGACACCGTGGCTTCGGGCGGCGAACTGGCCCGCTTCGCCTTGGCCATGAAGGCGGCCTTGGCCAGCCGCGAGGACCAGCGCCAGCCGGTCATGATCTTCGACGAGGTCGATCAGGGCGTCGGCGGCGCCGTGGCCGAGGCGGTGGGCAGCCGTCTGCAACGCCTGTCAAACGGGGCCCAGGTCCTGGTCGTCACCCACAGCCCTCAGGTCGCCTCACGCGGCCACGCCCACTGGAAGGTCCGCAAGGCCGACCACGACGGCCACACCCGCACCTCCATCGACGTCCTGGAACCCCATCCCCGTCAGGAAGAAATCGCCCGGATGCTGTCCGGCGCCGAGATCACGGACGAAGCGCGAGCGGCGGCGCGGGTGCTGATAGGCTAGGGCGCAGGACGTCGTCCCAGCCCATGCTGTTGCAGGCGACGCTGGCTGAACGGGCGATGCCTTGTTGATGCAGGCGTGGGGCGCGTTGGGGATTCAGAGGGCCTTGATCCAGCGCCTCCTGGAAGGGGACGATTTCGACGCCGGCCAAGCAACTGCGCGCCATCTTCTCTTCCACGATATAGGCGCGAGTTGCGTCGGAGGCTTCTCCCCAGGTCCCGTCGAGGGCGTCCGCTATTGTGCCCTCCGCATTTCGATACAGCAGCCAGCCAGGGTGGATTGCATTTCTTCGGGCGAAATCCAGCTGCAACTCTGCAAGCTGGGATAGGGCTGTCACCACCTCTTCAGGATCGCCCTGGCTGCGGCTCTCGGCAATCAGCATGGGGTCCATGCCCCCGTGAATGACGATCAGCGCGCCGGGCTCAACCTCCAAACGGCCAGCCAGGGGCAGGAAGTAGTTGGCGCATGACGAACTGCACTCTTTGCCAATGCGCATGCTGAGGCGGCGCCGTTCAAAGTGGCGACCGATGGCGATAGCCGCTTCAACGGAACCGCCGCTGCTGTTCAAGACCAGCTCGGTCGTCGTGGGCTGAAAGCGCGCCGCCACACAGGCGGCCATGGCGTCGTCGATCTCGCCTTGAATAGAGAAGACGGTCGGCGAGACCTGCCGACAGTTCTCGTCATCGGCATGGGCGGTCGGCAGGGCGGTTAGGGACCAAGCGCTGAAGAACAACAGAAGCCAGGCCAGACGCGGTAAGGCGTGGCCTCTAGTAAAAGTGGAACGTGCGCTCATGGAGCAACACGACCACACAAAGCTTCGCCTTTCAATATTATGTCTTGGGAGCGTCGTTGGGGCTAACTAGTTGACCTGTCCGCGTCAGGAAGAGATCGCCCGGATGTACGTCGAGATTACGGGCGAGGCGCGGGCCTGACCGGCTGAGGCTCTGAGAACGAGGTTGCTGCATTTGGTCAACCGGACCTATCTTGCTGCCTTCAAGTCGAGGGGGAGCGAGACATGAACAGGATCGTAGCGGCTGTCGTGGCCGGGGTGATCGCCATGGCGCCTATGGCGGCGTCGGCGCAGGACTATGGAAGATACAGCGATGCGGCGGCTCAGACGGAGCTGGGGCGTATCGCCATTGTGGACATGGCCGTCATGGCGCCGATGCGCGACGGGATCGGCCTGGCCACCAACGTCTATCGACCCAAGGACGCTAAGGGGCCTCTGCCCACCATCCTGTGGAAGACGCCCTATAACGAACTGGCCTACAGCCCGCGCACCACGCGCAACGCCCTGACCTGGGTCAGCCGTGGCTATGCCTTTGTGGTGCAGAACGAGCGGGGGCGCTATTTCTCGGAGGGCGAGTATGAAATCCTCGGCTATCCGCAGACTGACGGCTATGACTCGCTGACATGGATCGCGGCGCAACCCTGGTCGAACGGCAAGGTCGGCACCTTGGGCTGTTCGTCGTCGGCTGAATGGCAACTGGCCCTGGCGGCGCAGAACCATCCCGCCCACGCCGCCATGGTGCCGCAGGCGGCGGCCGCCGGGATCGGCAAGGTCGGTCGCTTCCAGGAGCAGGGCAACTGGTACACCGGCGGCGTGCCGCGCAACCTGTTCTTCATCTGGCTGTATGGCGTCGACAATCCTCAGCGTGCACAGATTCCCTCTGGCCTGGATCAGGAAGAGCGGGCGCGCATCGTCCGCTACAACGATCTGGACGCCAAGAAGCCTGAGGTGAAGTGGTCTAGCCAGATCCGTCACCTGCCTGTCAGCGAGATGCTGGCGGATCTGGGCGAGCCGCCCGCGACCTTCGAAACGCTGATCGCCCGCACGCCGGCGGACCCGGCCTGGCGCGAGGGCGGTCTTTATCACGATGACATGGGCTGGGGCGTGCCGTCGCTCTGGTTCAACAGTTGGTATGACGTCTCGATCGGGCCGAACATGGAGTTGTTCAACCATGCGCGCTCCACCACCCAGGATGCCGAGGCGGCCGCCAATCAGTATGTGGTGGTCGGGCCGAACAACCACTGCGCCTTTGCCGCACTGGGGCCGAATTTCCGATCGGGTGATCGCGATCTGGGGGACGCCAGCTTTGACAGCGACGCCATGGTTCATGCCTGGTTCGACCGCTGGCTGAAGGGCGAGCGCGGAGCGTTTTCGGAAAGCACGCCGCACGTCCAGTACTTCAACATGGGCGAGAACCGCTGGCGGTCGGCGGCGCAATGGCCGCCCGCGGAGGTCAAGACCGTGCGCATGTACCTACGCTCGAGCGGTGGCGCCAACAGTCTGAACGGCGATGGCCGTCTAAGCCTGGAGGCTCCGCCGGCAGGCGAGGCGCCGGACCGATATCGCTATGATCCGATGAATCCGGTTCAGACTATCGGCGGCGGCGACTGCTGCAATGGCGGTCTGGTTCTCGCCGGGGCCTATGACCAGCGTCAGATCGAGGCTCGAAACGACGTGCTGGTTTATACCTCGGACGTCCTGACACAGCCGATGCAGGTGACTGGATTTGTCGACGCCGTGCTGAAGGTGTCTTCCTCGGCGCCGGACACGGACTATGCGGTCAAGCTGGTGGATGTGGCGCCTGACGGCACAGCCTACATCCTGGGCGACACCATCATCCGGGCGCGCTATCGCAATGGCTTCGATCGGCCCGCCATGTTGACGCCGGGTGAGGTGGCGACCGTTCAGCCGACCCCAATGACCATCAGCAACACCTTCCAGCCCGGCCACCGTATCCGGGTCGAAGTGACCAGCTCCAACTTCCCCAAGTTCGTGCGGAACCTGAACACGGGGGGAGCGAATGAGACGGAGCGTAACGGCGTGGTCGCAGACAACGCCGTGCACCATGCCGGCGATCAGGCGTCCTATATCGAGCTGCCGGTTCTGAAATAGGCCGGCGACGCTCCTTGCCTTGAGCCGGCGAGGAGCGTCTGAGGCCCGGTCTTCAGACCCCCAGGATCCAGCCTTCTTCGCTTTCGACCTGAGCCACTAGGGCCTCGTCGGCCGTCTTCGGCGGGGCGAAGGCCTTTTGCAGCGTGCCGGCGTCGTCCATCTGGGCGAAGGCTTCGGCGGCGGTGCGGACCTGGGCTTGGGTCTTGTATTCCTTGACGCCTTCGCCGTTGATCTTGCGCTTGGCGTCGAACAGGGCGGGCCAGACCTCGACCACGACGGCCGACAGGGGTTCGACGTCGGCCTCGGTCAATTCACGCCAGCCGGTGTTGAAGGGCCAGACGGCGGCGGAGGCGCCCAGCTTGTCCAGCAAGCGGCGCAGCATGGGCACGCCCAGCAGGGTCAGGCCGCCGACGGCGCCCGCGCCGTGCATCTGCCAGACGCTCTTGGGCGGCAGCTTGTCCTTGCGCGCGGCGACTTCGGTGGCGCGGAATTCGGGGATGTCGGCGCCGGCGCCTTCGGGCGGCTTGGTCGTGGTCAGCCAGCGTTGGGCCTGACTGGCGGGCGCGCCCCAGAAGGGCCAGGGCTGGTCGGTCATCAGCCGGTTCATCTTGGCCGCGACCTGATAGCGGTTGTTGGTGTTGTCGGCCTTGTCGACGATGTTGGCGGCCAGGAACTTGCCCATGGCCTCCCACGGCCGACCGTCCAGCTTGAGACGCGCAGCCGTGCCGGCGGGGAAGCCGAAGTCGAAGTCGAAGCCGACCAGGACGCGGTCGCCGCGCTTCCTGTGTTCAGCCAGCAGGTCGGCGATCAGGGCTTCGCCCTCGGCGCGCGTGGCGACGTTGTGGGTCTCGGTATAGAGGCGGAAACGCACGTCGCGCTTGGCGACGCCGACCCACAGGGTCTGCTCGCCCAGCTTCTTGCCTTCGGCGGCGGTCCAGTCTGCGATGATGTAGGCGTCGAAGAGACGGGCCACGGCGGGCTCCTGAAAACACAGTAAACAGTAGAGGCGGCTTCTAGCCTTCCACGACGAGGCCGGGAAGGGGGGCGCGAAGGGCGATCAGCGCTTCATCAAGGCTTCGACGTGCGACAACCAGCGGCGCCCCAGTCGCAGCGCCTCGGACGGAGAGCCGGTCGAGGCCGGCAGGTCGGCGTTCCACAGGGCCAGTTCGAACTCTGGATTGCGCGTATCGTCGAACATGAGGCGTAAGACCACCTGTTCCGCCTCGGGCACGACGATGTCCAGATCCTTGCGCACGGCGCCGCGTCGGGCGCGGGCGACGACATGGCCGTCGACGATGATCTCGCCGCCCTCGACCTCGTCAAAGGCGTAAACCAGGCCCTGTGAACCGCGCTTCCATAGCACCACCACCTGGCCGCCGTCGAAATCCAGACCGGCGGCGCGGCCCTGCGCCGGGGACAGGGCCTCGGTGTCGGCCTTGACCCCCAAGGTCTTCATCAGCGCCCGCTTCAGCCGCCGGTCTGGCTCCATCCACCAGGACAGCATCAGGGCGCCCGTGGTCAGGAAGGCGGCGGTCAGGGCGATCAGCAGGATGACCCTGAACGTCTCGCCCATGGGTCAGGCGTCCAGATCGAGGTCGACCACGACGGGGACGTGGTCGCTGGGCTTGTCCATGTCGCGGGCCTCGCGGTGGGTTTCGATGGCGCGGAAGCGGTCAACGGCCTGCGGCGACAGCAGGGCGTAGTCGATGCGGATGCCGTTGTTCCTCTGCCAGGCGCCGGCCTGGTAGTCCCAGAAGGTGTAGGTGCCCTTGGGCTCGCCGCCGAGCTCGTGGGCGTCAGACAGGCCCAGCCACTTCATGGCGTTCAGCGCCGCGCGCGTTTCCGGCTGGAACAGGGCGTCGTTGACCCAGTCCTCGGGCTTGGCCGCATCGTCGGGCGTCAGGATGCAGTTGTAGTCGCCGCACAGGGCCAGCGGCTCTTCATAGGCCAGCAGGGCCTTGGCGTGGTCTTGCAGACGCTGGAACCAGGCCAGCTTGTAGGGAAACTTCTCCGTGCCGACGGGATTGCCGTTGGGCAGATAGATGGACGCCACGCGCACCGGAACCGGGGCCTCTATGACGGCCTCCAGATAACGGGCCTGTTCGTCTGCGTCGTCGCCGGGCAGGCCGCGCCGGATGTCGGACAGCGGGAATTTCGACAGGATGGCGACGCCGTTATAGGTCTTCTGACCGTGGGTCTCGACGTTGTAGCCCAGGCTCTCGAAGGCTTCGCGCGGGAATTTCTCGTCCACGCATTTGATCTCCTGGAAGCAGACGACGTCAGGATTGGCGGCTTCCAGCCAGGCCAGCACGGTGGGCAGGCGGGCGTTGACCGAGTTTACGTTCCAGGTGGCGATGCGCATGGCCCCAAGGCTAAGGCGAGCCGCGTTCACCGTGAAGGGGTTGGTGAAAACAAAGACGCCGCCGGATCGCTCCGGCGGCGTCTTGTTCGTTCGACGATCAGGCCTGGCTTAGGCTTGCGGCGTCGCAGCCGGAGGCGTCGTGGTCAGCTTGCAGCCGCCGCCGATTTTTTCAGCCACGGCGCACGGATATATCTGCTGGACGGCGTGCGCGGCGTCGGTGCGCGCGATGAAGCCGTCGCCAGCAGCGCAGGAGGCTTCATAGAAGCGGCCATTGTCGTTCTGGCCCATCAGGCGAACCTGCTGGACGTCGCAAGCGGCGGCGTCCGTTCCGGCCAACCACGATTTCACGGTCGCGGCCTGCTCAGTCGGGGTGGTGAAGGTGCAGGTGGCGTTCTGGACCAGCACCTGCAGGCACTCGGTTTTCTCCCAGCCGGATGCGGCGCGTTCAATTCTGTAGCCGTCGACGCCGGCGCAGCCGATTTCGTACACTAGGCTACCATCCGACGTGGCGCCGATCACAGCGCCCTGATCCACCTGACACGGAACGCCGGCTTCCTGGGCATAGGCGGTGAAGACCGCCATTGCATTGTCGTTAGCGGGCAGGGTGCAGACGGTGCCGACGTCGGCGGCGGGGTCCGCCTGACGCTTCTTGTCGGCCTGGGAGGCGAGGATCAGGCAATCAAGCGCCTCAGGCGGGGTGGAGCCGATGATGATATAGCCGGGGCCGGTGGCGCAGACGGCTTCGTAGAGGCTGATTTTTTCCGCGGTCTGGCCCAGCAGCTTGGCTTCGGTCGCCTGACAGTCCTTGTTGGCTGCGGTGAGGAAGCCTTGCGCTGCGGCCAGGGCGGCAGCCGGATCGGGCGCGGCTTCACGAGCGCGACGGCGGTCCTGACGCGAGCGGTTTTGGTTCGCTGAGTCGTCCTCGTTAGCGCGTTCACGCTGGGCGCGCTGGTCCATGGGCGACGCCGCCAGAACCGGGGTGAGCGTCGTCAGCGACAGGGCGACCGCGACGCACAGGGTCTGGCTCAAATGTTTGATGGTCACGAAAGGGGCTCCTCCGCCTCAAGAAATCGTGAAATCCATGACGCTCCAGGGATGAGCGGTCAAGCGCGGCCGTGGCCTTGGATTGCGCCGCTGGACCTGACGGGCGCAATTCGCTTATGTCGATCAGTTGCGATTGGAGACTGACTTGGCGGACGGCGTGATGAGTGACGAGGCGGCGACGACCCTGCGCGGCCTGACCTATCCGTCGGGACCGCCGCCAGAGGCTGGTCAGGCGGTCGAGGTCGCGCCGGGGGTGCTGTGGCTGCGCCTGCCGCTGCCGATGACGCTGAACCATATCAATGTCTACGCCCTGGCGGATGGCGACGGCTGGACCCTAGTGGATACAGGCTTGAAGACCAGCGCCTCACGCGAGGGCTGGGAGGCGGCGTTTGTCGGGCCGCTGGGCGGCAAGCCGGTCAAGCGGGTCATCTGCACCCATATGCATCCCGATCATATCGGCCTGGCGGGTTGGCTGTGCGCGCGGTTCGATGCGCCGCTGCTGATGTCGCGGCTTGAATATGTGACGGCGCGGATGCTGATCGCCGACGAGGGCCGGCCGGCCCCTGACGAGGGCGCGGTCTTCTATCGCGCCGCGGGCTGGAACGAAGAGCAGATCGCCCGTTGGCGCACCGGCTATGGCGGTTTCGGCAAGGCGGTGGCGGCCATGCCTTCGGCCTATATGCGTCTGACGGAAAACGATGTGTTGCGTATCGGCGATGACGACTGGCAGGTGGTGATCGGCGAAGGACACAGCCCCGAGCACGTCTGCCTGTGGCGTGAGCGCGACGGCGTCCTGTTGTCCGGCGATCAGATCCTGCCGCGCATTTCCTCGAACGTCTCCGTCTGGCCGACCGAGCCCGAGGGCGATCCCCTAGGGGAATGGCTGCGCTCGCTTGAGGCGCTGAAGGCTCGGCTGCCGGGCGACCTGTTCGTCCTGCCGTCGCACGGCGAGCCCTTTTACGGCGTCACGACCCGGCTGGAGGCCCTGATCCGGGGGCATGAGACCGCATTGAAGCGGCTGGAGCGGACGCTGAAGACGCCGTCTCGCGCCGTTGACGTCTTCTCGGCCCTGTTCGCGCGCCCGGTGGGCGACGAGGTGCTGAGCATGGCGACGGGTGAGGCGATCGCGCACTTGAACTATCTGGCCCGCGAGGGGCGGGCCCGGCGTGACCGTGATGAGGCGGGCGTCGATTGGTGGACACTGACGGAGGCGGCGAAATGAGCGAACACATCAAGGTCGAACTGGACGGCGGCGTCCTGACGGTCATCTTCGACCGGGCGGACAAGAAGAACGCCATCACCCAGGCCATGTACACGGCCCTGGCCGAGGCGACTGAGCGGGCCAAGGTGGACGACGCCGTGCGCGTGGTCCTGTTCCGCAGCGAGGGCGACGCCTTTTCGGCCGGCAACGACATCGCCGACTTCATCGCCCTGGGCTCGCAGAGCAGCGGCGATCTGGTCGAGATGGGGGTGTTCCGCTTCCTCAAGGCCCTGGCTGATCTGGACAAGCCCGCCGTGGCGGCGGTGCGGGGACGGGCCGTGGGCATCGGCCTGACCCTGCTGCTGCATTGCGACATGGTGGTGGTGGCCGAGGACGCCTTGCTGTCGGTTCCCTTCGTCAACCTGGCCCTGGCGCCCGAGGCGGCGTCGTCGTTGCTGTTGCCGGCGACCGTCGGCCACCAGCGGGCGTTTGAACTGTTCGCCCTGGGCGAGGCGATTGACGGCAAGACGGCCCTGGCCTGGGGTCTGGCCAACCGCGCGGTTCCGGCCGATCAGGTCGACGCCACGGCGCGCCAGTTGGCCGACAAGCTGGCCCAGCGGGCGCCCAACTCGATCCGCAAGACCAAGGCCCTGATGCGCGACGCGGAGGCCCTGTGGGGCCTGATGCAGCGCGAGGCCCAGGCCTTTGGCTCGCAGATGCGCAGCCCCGAAGCGATGGAGGCCTTCATGGCCTTCAGCCAGAAACGGGCCCCGGATTTCTCGAAAGCCGGCTGATTTCTCGCGAACGCGATTGATTCGAGGGGGCTGGGGGTCTAGGCGCCGCGCATGAACGCTGTCGCCCTCCCAGTCTCCGTCGAGTCCGCCGCCCCCGTCCGCATCGAGCGAGAACGATCGGGGGATGCGGCGGCGATCGACGCCCTGGTGCTGGCGGCCTTTGGTCCCGGTCGGTTCGCCAAGACGGCGGAGCGGCTGCGGGAGGCCGCTCAACTGGCCGTCGGCTTCACCGCCTTCGAGGGCGAGCGGCTGATCGGCTCGGTGCGCCTGTGGTCGATCATGGCGGGCGAGGCGCGCTCGATCTTCCTCGGTCCCATCGCTGTGGATGCATCCAGCCGTCGCGGCGGGCTGGGTGCGGAACTGGTGCAGGCCTGCGTCGAGGAGGCCAGGGCGATGAAACTGGACGGCGTCCTGCTGATCGGCGACCCGCCCTATTTCTCGCGCTTCGGCTTTGTGGCCGCGCCAGACGCCGTCTTCAGCGGGCCGGTGGATCGACGTCGGATCATGTGGCTGCCGATCACGGATGTCGCGCCGGTCGGTCCGGTTCATCCGGTCGCCTGAGGGCCGTTCGACCTTCCTTTGCCGGGCGACGCGCCCCATAGTTCGCTCATGACGAACCCAGAGACATCGTCGGGCCTGTCCAGCGTGGCTGAAGCCGCGCGTCAGGCGCCGGGGCGGGGGCTGCCGCCAGTGCATCTTTGGCATCCCGAGCATTGCGGCGACATCGACATCCTGATCCGCGCTGACGGGGTGTGGATGCACGAAGGCTCCCCCATCGGTCGGACGGAACTGGTGCGGTTGTTCTCGACCGTGCTGAGGAAGGACCCGGACGGCTATCATCTGGTCACGCCCGTCGAGAAGCTGAAGATCAGGGTCGAGGACCTGCCGTTCCGGGCGATCACGATGCAGGCGGTTGACGGCGTGTTGCGCTTCACGACCGATGTGGGCGACGTGGTCGAGGCTGGGGCGGACCATCCGATCATTGTCGAGACCGACGCCGCGACCGGCGAACCGGCGCCGCGCGTCCATGTTCGGGCCGATCTGTGGGCGCGGATCGCGCGGCCGGTCTTCTATGAGCTGGTCGACCGGGCCGAGGCGGCGGAGGGGCGACTGCGGGTGCGGTCCGGCGGCGAGGCCTTCGTTCTGGGAGCACTGGAATGAGCTGCGACAGTCTGAGGGCGCGGCTGGAGGCCCGGCTGGACCCAGTGGAGTCCTGGAGCCCCGAGCGAACGGCCATCCGCTCGGACTACGACCTGAACCCGGGCGCGGCGCGGCCGACGCGCGAACTGCGGCCCGCTGCGGTTCTGGTGCCTATCATCATGCATGACGACGGCCCCACGGTGCTGATGACGCGGCGCTCGGACAGTCTGGCCAGCCACACCGGCCAGATCGCCTTTCCCGGCGGACGGCTGGACCCTGGCGAGACGGCGGGACAGGCGGCCCTGCGCGAAGCCTTCGAAGAGGTTTCGCTGGACCCCGGCGTGGTCGAACTGGTGGGGATGGGCGATCCCTATGAAACGGGGACGGGGTTTCTGGTCACGCCGGTGGTCGGCTGGCTGACCGCCCCGCCGCAGGTCAAGCCGTCGCCGGACGAGGTGGCCGAGGTGTTCGAGGTGCCGTGGGACTTCCTGATGGACCCGGTCAATCACCGCCGCGACTTCTATGATCCCGAGGGCGGCGCGCGGCGCTGGTTCTGGGCTATGCCGTTCGAGGAACGCTACATCTGGGGCGTGACGGCGGGCATTCTGAAGGGCCTGTTCGGACGCCTTTACGGCGACGAAATCGAGCCCCTGTCGGCGGCGGCCGAGGACGCCGCGTGAGCCATCGGCTGCAAGGTCAGGACTGGTTGACGGCCCCGGCGACGCGGGCGGTCATGGCGGCGCTGGCGGCGGGGGGCGGCCCGGACTGCGCCCGCTTCGTCGGCGGCTGCGTGCGCAACGCCCTGATCGGGGCTCCCATCGACGACATCGACATCGCCACCACCCTGACGCCTGACGCCGTGGTCGCGGCGCTGAAGGCGGCGGGATTGAGATCGGTCCCGACCGGCATCGAGCACGGCACGGTGACGGCGATCTCGGAGCATCAGCCGTTTGAGATCACCAGCCTGCGCCGGGACGTCTCGACCGACGGGCGACGCGCCACGGTGGCCTTCACCACGGACTGGAGCGAGGATGCGGGGCGGCGCGATTTCAGGCTGAACGCCCTCTATGCCGATGCGGACGGCGTCATTCTGGACCCCACCGGCCAGGGGTTCGACGACGCCATGGCGGGGCGGATCGTCTTTGTCGGCGAACCCGAGGGCCGCATCCGCGAGGACTATCTGCGCATCCTGCGCTTCTATCGGTTCTATGCCTGGTACGGGCGGGGCGCGCCCGATGCGGCGGCGGTGGCAGCCTGTGCGGCCCTGGCCGAGGGCGTCGAGCAGTTGTCGGCGGAGCGGGTGTCCAAGGAACTGTTGAAGCTGCTGGCCGCGCCCGATCCGCGTCCGGCGGGGCGGCTGATGGATGCGGCGGGGGTGCTGAGGCGGGTGCTGAGGCAACCCACTGATCTGATGCTGTTCGAGGCGATGACGGACTTGAGCGGGGATGCGGTGCTGCGGCTGTCGGCCTTATTGCCCGCTGATCCCGCGCGGGTCGCTGAGATTGCGCGCGCTCTGCGCCTGTCCAACGCCCAGCGCGACCGGCTGGTCGAGGCGGTCAGTGGCGAGACGACCACGCGCCTGACCGACGCCCAGGCACGGGCGCTGATCTATCGCGACGGGCGTCAGGCCTTCGAGGACCGCATCATGCGCGCCTGGGCGGCGGGGGGTGATCCTGACGGCGCGCGGCGACTGGTGGCTCTGGCGCAGGCCTGGGTGCGCCCGACCATGCCGGTGGGCGGGCGTGATCTGGCGCGGCTGGGCTTGAAGCCGGGGCCGGAGACGGGGCGGGTGCTGAAGGCCTTTGAGGACGGCTGGATCGGAGACGACTTCCCTGACCACGGCCACGAGGATCGGATCAGGGCGCTTCTGCCGCCAGCGTAAAGCGGGTGACGACCGGGCGGTGGTCCGAGCCGGTCTTGCGGCCCAGCCTGCGCTCCAGCAGGGCCAGATCGGGCGAGCGCCAGACCTGGTCGATGGTCATGCCGACCGCTGAGGGCGCCGCCGAGGGCCAGGTGCCGGGCCAGCCAGGGGCGGGGATCAGACCCGTCTCGGCCTGAATCTGACGACCGATCCGGGCGCTGGACACGCTGTTGAAATCGCCCGCCGCGATGACCGGGCCGGTCATGTCGCGGCGGATGGCGGCCAGGGCCGTCGCCTGGTTGATCTGGCCCCACTGATACTGGAAGGGCCAGGGCCGGGTCAGGTGGGCGCCGATGATGTTGACGGGGCCGAGCGGGGTCTGGGCGACCGCCGCGACCGAGACCAGGCCATCGGGCCGGTCGGGGACAGCGGTCAGGGGATAGCGTGAGGCGATGGCCGCGCGCGCCGCGCCGCTGGGCCGGTCCACGCGGGCGTTGAGGACGCGATGGGGATAGCCCGCCAGCACGCGATCCAGTTGAGCCGAGGGCGCGTCGCCGAGCTCGACCAAAACCACGATGTCGGGGTCGGCCTCGGCGATGGACCGGGTGATCGCCTCCACGTCTTCGTTCCAGGCCCACAGGTTTGCGGAATAGAGGGTCAGCGTCGGCGCGCCTTCGCGGGGCAGGGCGCCGCCGCGAGGGAACCATTGGGGCCAGACGGCGAGGATCAGAAGCGCGGTGACAGCCAGGCTCGCGATCATGGCTGGCCGCAGCCGCAGCACGGCATAGAGCAGGCTCAGAACCAGGGTCGCGGCCAGGGCCGGGGCTGGGAACTGGGCCAGAATATCGGTCCAGCGATGGCCGATGCGGGTCAGCGCCGCCAAGGCGACGGCGGCGGGCGCAGCCAGCAGGCCCAGCGCCGCCAGGTGGATCGCGGCCTTCAAGGGTGAGATCAAACGAACGTCCTCGCGGAGCAAACGCGGCGGACCGCGCTCTTGGCCTATCCGACCGGGGCGGCGCGTGTCGAGCGCTGCGTGCTCGACCAGGAACCTCGCGCACAATCTGAGGGGCCAATGCCGGGAATTTACCGGGTTTGCCGTTCGCTGCGTCCCTTCAACGCGCCGTGGCGGCGGGGCTGAGCAGACTGGTCCTCCAATCTTTGGAGATCATTCGATGAGCGACGACGCCAGCGCGCGGCTGGGCCTGCCCTATCTGGCCGCCGGACAACTGCAGAAACACGTAACCTTGAATGAGGCGCTGACGCGTCTGGATGCCCTGACCCAGACGGCGGTGGTCAGCCGCACGGTGACGGCCCAACCCGCCGCGCCCGCAGACGGCGCGCTCTACATCCTACCATCCGGCGCGACCGGCGCGGACTGGGGCGGGCGACCGGCAGGCAGTCTGATGCGGGCCGAGGCCGGGGGCTGGATCGTGGTCCCGGCGCCGGACGGTCTGCTGGCCGTGGTGCTGGATAGCGAGGAGGTGATGGTTCGTCGGGCGGGCGACTGGGCACCGCTGTCGACAGGCGCGGAGCCGGTCACGGCCTTGCAGAACCTGACCCGTTTGGGCGTGAACACGGAGGCGGACGCGACCAACGTCATCGCCGCCCGGCTGAACAAGGCGCTGTGGACGGCGCTGGAGAGCGAGAGCGGCGGCGACGGCGACCTGCGCTTCACCTTTAACAAGCAGGGGGCGAGCGATGTCCTGTCCCTGCTGTTCCAGAGCGGCTGGGGCGGGCGGGCCGAGCTGGGCCTGGTCGGCGACGACGACCTGAGGCTCAAAGTCAGTGCCGACGGCGGAACCTGGCACGACGCCTTCTCGGTGGATCGCACGAGCGGGCGCCTGTGGTT